>NZ_JBIVAL010000001.1:570386-624547 GCF_044745505.1 Streptomyces sp. NPDC086989 | reverse complement strand
GATATATCGGGCAACTCCGGACGGGGGGGGGGCGCGGGGGGGCGGGGGGGGGGGGGGGGGGGGGGGGGGGGGGGGGGGGGGGGGCGCCGCGGGCCCCCCCCACCACCCGGGGTTGCGCTGCTCCTGCCGGATCAGGCGATCGAGAAGGTGACGACCGTCTGGTAGGTGTCGGCGAACATGAACGGCGGGAGCTGGATCATCCCGGCGCCCCCGACGGCGAACTCACCGCCGGTCAGCTCGTCCCCGCCGGCGGCCTGCGAGGCCACCTTCATCGGGGTCTCGGAGATCGCGCCGGGGGTGCCCGCGGTGCAGGTGCTCGGGCTGTCCGGGTTGGTCACGGTGCAGGACGGCTGGATGCCGATCTGCGCCTTCGCCATCGAGTGGCCGGTCGCCTGGTTCAGGAACGGCGTACGGGTGGCCGTCACGTCCCAGCCGAGCGAGCCGCCGCGGAAGTCCTGGACGGTCGCGGCGTTGAACATGCCGACCACCGACTGGGCCTTGCCGTTGATGGTGACCGAGGGGAAGGAGACGGCCGGCTGGCCGTCCTTCGGGCCGAGCGCCAGCGGGCCGGGGAGGACCTCGATGTTCACCGGGTTCTTCACGCCCGCCTGGTCCTCCAGGTACACGAAGGACTTGTACGGGGTGACCGAGCCGTCGATCTTGATGGCGTCGGCCTTCTTGCTGACGGTGATGTTGCAGGTGGCGGCGCCGGTCGCGTCCGCCGTACCGGTGCCGGTGTCACCGGTCGCCGCGCCCGCGAGCAGGGCGGAACAGGTGACCGGGCCGGCCGGGAAGTTCGCGCCGTTGACGACGACGGCCGTGCCGGCCTTGCCGCTGTTGGGCGTCAGCTTCGTGGTGACCGGGTCCTTCGGCAGGGCCTCGACCGCGACCGAACCGAGGGTGGCGCTGGGCCGGGGCGCCGGGGTGCAGGTGGTGGTGAACACCGAACCGCTGAGGTCCGCGTCGGTCACCGCCAGGTCGAGTCGGACGTCGACCTTGGTGCCCTCGGTGCCGTCCGGGATCTTGATCGTTCCGGAGAAGGCCTTCGGGTCGAGCGGGGTGCCGGCGACGACACTGACGGTCTCGGGCGGGCTGGTGACCACCTGGGTGGTCGTCCCCACCTTGAGGGTGATCTTGGTGGTGTTCACCGTCGTGACGGAGAAGCCGGGGATCAGCGGGCTCGCACCAGGGTCGATCGTGATCGGCACGACGTCGCCGGCCTTGGCCCCGTCGGGCACCGTGATCGTGTAGTTCTGGTTGCCCGAACCGTCCGGCTGCGGAGCCGGCGCATCGCAGTTCTCGAAGACGGGGGTGGTCACGGTCGCCGCCTGAGCGGTGCCGGTCAGGCCCACGACGCCGCCCGCCAGCGCGAGGGACAGGGCGCCCGCCCCGGCCAGGACTCTTCGTCGGAACGTTGTACTCACTGGGTCGCGACTCCTTCGTCAGACGAACCCTCCCCCCACCCGCTGTGTGGGGGAGGCCGAGCCGGTGCGGTGGCCGACATTGACGCGTCGCGGTGTTGAGAAGTCAATGACTTGCTTTCGCCCGAAGCACACAGAAATTGATGTCCCATCAGGCCGGGTCTTCGGGGTGCGGGGCGGATGGGATGGGAGGGGTGCCGGCGGGTGCCGACCCGGCAGCGGGCCGCCGGGTCTCGCCCTACGGCCGGAGTTGCCGGCCGGCGGGTCTCGCCCTACGGCCGGAGCAGCGGGCCGCCGGGTGTCGCCCTACGGCCGGAGCAGCGGGCCGGCGGCCGTCGGGGCGTGCAGGAGGAGGTTCGCGGTGCCGGCCGGAACGCCGGTGAGGCGGCCCGCCACGGCGCCCCGCACCAGCGCGTCGGAGACTTCCGCGGGAGTCTTCGCGAGCCCGCCCGCCGCGAGGCCCTCGGCGAGGATGAGTGCGGCGACGCCCGCCGCGTGCGGGGCGGCCATGGAGGTGCCGGAGGCGCGCGCGAGGGCGGTCGTCGAGCCCTTCCAGGCCGAGGTGACGGCCACGCCCGGCGCGGCGAGGTCCACGCAGCGGCCGTGACTGGAGAACGGAGCCCACTGGTCCGCGGCGTCGACCGCGCCGACCGTGACCGCGGCCGGCACGGCGGCGGGGGAGCCCGTGCAGGCGTCGTCGGCGGCGTTGCCCGCGGCCACGGTGAACGTGATCCCGGCGGCGACCGCCCGGGTCACCGCCGCGTCGAGGGAGTAGCTGCGGGTGCCGCCCATGCTCATGTTGGCGACGGCGGGGGTGCCCGGAGCCTTGGCGGCGTCCTTCACCATCCACTCCAGGCCGCCCAGGATGGACGTCAGGCTCGCCGACCCCTTGCAGTTGGCGACCTTGACCCCGACGAGGGAGACCCCCTTCGCGACCCCGTACGTCGCCCCGCCCAGGGTGCCCGCGACATGCGTGCCGTGGCCGTTGCAGTCACCGGAGGTCTCCATGAACACCCCGTTGTAGCCGGTCCGGGCCCGGCCCCCGAACTCCTGGTGGGCGGTGTTGATCCCGGTGTCCACGACGTACGCGGTGACCCCCCGCGCGGTGGTGGCGTACGTGTACGAGCCGTCGAGCGGGAGCTCGCTCTGGTCGATCCGGTCCAGGGGCCAGGGCGCCGGGCTCTGCGCGTCGCTGATCCGGAACTCGGAGTCCGGCTCCACCGAGGCGACCCGGGGATCGGCGGCGAGTGCGGCGGCCCGGGCGGCGGTGGTGCGGACGGCGAAACCGCTGACGACGGTGTCGTAGACGGTGCCGACCCGGTCACCGGCAGCCGTGGCCTCGGCGGCCAGCGCGGCGCGGGCCGGGGCGCGGGAGGAGGTGTCCTTGAGGACCACGACATACGGGGCGGTGGCGGCGACCCGGTCGTCGGCGACGGCGGAGGCCCGGTCGGTGACGGCGGCGGCCCGGTCGGCGGCCCGGTCTGTGGCGGCGAGTGCGGGGTGCGGCGGCAGGGCGGTGGCCGCCGCCAGCAGGGCGGCGGCCGGGAGCAGCGCGGTGAATGCGGTCATGCGCCCGATGCTCGGCGAGCCGCGGGCCGGGCGCGCGGAGGGTGCGCCGACTGGCCGCACGACACGCCGCCGGACTGATTAGCCCGACAGCGGCCAGCCGCGCATGGCGAAGACGCCCTCGTCGCGGGCTCCGGCGGAGGCGTACGTGGCCAGTGCGGCCTCGTTGTCGGTGTCGACCCCCACCCACATGCCGTAGCAGCCGCGCGCCCTGGCCTCGTCGGCGAGGGCCCGGGTCAGGGCCCGGCCGATGCCGCGGCGCCGGTAGCCCTCGTCGACGGAGAGCTCGTACAGGCACATCTCGGTGCCCTTGTCGGGGTGGCTCATCTCGACCCCGGAGACCATGCCGGCGGGGATGCCGTCGACGTAGGCGATGAGCATCAGGTGTCCCGGCGCGGCGAGGAAGCGCTCGGACCGGTCGAGCGGGGCGGGGCCGTCGAAGAGACCCTCCGCGGCCTGGAGTTCGGCGACGGTGCGGGCGGCGCGGATGTCCATGGCGGCCACGATAAGCGTGCCCGGCCTGCGGCGACCGGGATTTCCCCCCGGCGCGGCGGGCGGGGTCAGAGGCGCAGGGCCAGGGCCGCCGCGTAGGCCGGCGGGGCCGGGAGGTCCCTGAGGTCCCAGCCGGGGACGGGGGCCGGGCCGGGGCCCGAGCCCACGTACGGCTCGGCCAGGCCCTCGGCCAGGCCGGTGCCCGTGCCCTTGAAGTAGGCCTCCTTGCGCGACCACAGGCGGGCCAGCGCCTGCGGCCGCCGCTCCGCGGGCAGCGCGGAGAGCTCCGCGGTCTCCGCCGGATGCAGGGCGTTCAGCACGTCCGCCACCGCCGCCGCGCTCGGCAGCGCCTCCACGTCGACCCCGACCGGCACCGCCGCGAACGCGAGGTACGCCAGGTCGTCGCTGTGCGAGAGCGAGAACTGCACCGCGCCTCCCGCCACCGCCGGCCGCCCGTGCGGCCCGTCGCAGCACGGGCAGTCCTCCCGGACCAGGGAGACCTCCTGCGGGGCCACCCCGAGGTAGCCGCCGAGCAGCACCCGCAGCCCCACGTGGGAGGCGAGGTACCGGTGCCGGTCCCCGGCCCGCAGCAGCCGCCCGGCCCGGTCCCGCTCGTCGGCGTCCAGGACCGGCAGCGCGTCCTCCACCCGGTGACCGCCGACCACGTCGAGGGTGGTGTCCAGGGACCACACCGCCACGCCGGTCCCCGTCGGGGGCAGGCCGGTCCGCGGGATGTCCTCGCCGAGTCGGTTCACGTGCGTGCTCACGCCATGAGGGTAGTCGAGGCGCCCGCCGCCACCCCGGTTACCCTCGTCCTCTCGCTCTCTCGTCGATCAAGGAGCCCATGGTGCGAAGTGCCGCCGTCACGCCGGGAGATGACCGGATCCGCTGGGTGGAGCTGCCGGGCGCGGAGCCCGCCCGCGTGTACGTGCACGGGCTGGGGTCGACCTCGCCCGCCTACTTCGCCGCGAGTGCCGTGCACCCGCTGCTGGCGGGCCGCCGCTCCCTGCTGGTCGACCTGCTGGGACACGGGCACAGCGACCGTCCCGAGGACTTCCCGTACACCCTGGAGGCGCACGCCGACACCCTCGCCGCCGCCCTCGACGCGGCGGACGTCACCGGCGCCGAGGTGATCGCCCACAGCATGGGCGGAGCCGTGGCCGTCGTCCTCGCCCACCGGCACCCCCGCCTGGTGTCCCGGCTGGTCCTGGTCGACGCCAACCTGGACCCGGTACCGGTCGTCCCCCGCGTCGCCGGCAGCAGCGGGATCGCCTCCTACACCGAGGAGGAGTTCCTCGCCGGCGGCTGGGCCGAGGTGCGCGACCGCGTCGGCGCGCACTGGTGGTCCACCATGCGCCTGGCGGACCGTACGGCCCTGCACCGCAGCGCCGTTCACCTCGCGGCCGGCACCACGCCGACCATGCGCGAGCTGCTGCTGGGGCTGAAGGTCCCGCGCACCTACCTGCTGCCCGCGGCCGACGGACCCCTCGCCGGAGCGGAGGCCCTGGAGGCCGCGGGGGTGTCCGTGGTCCCCGTCCCGGACTGCGGGCACAACATCATGCTCGACAACCCGGAGGCCTTCGCCCGGGCGACCGCAGCCGCCCTCACCGCCTAGGACCGGGGCCGGTCCGGGCCCGGCCGGGGCGCCAGGCCAGGCCCTAGCCGCGGCTGCGGGCGTGGGCCTGCGCCGGGGCGCCGTCCGCCGTCTTCGCGACCGGTGACGGGGTGCCGTCGGTCCAGGCGTAGACCCGCTTGCCCCGTACCGCGACCTGGTACTGGTAGTAGTCCCGGCAGTCGGGCCGCTCCTCGGCCCGGGTGCCGTGCGGCCACCACTTGGCGTCCATCCGCCGGCCGCCCAGGTCCCTCGGCGCGCCGGCCGTGCACTGCGGGCCGTCCAGCGGGGTCGCTCCGAGCGTGAAGCGGATCAGCCTGGCCTCGCCGGTGGTGCGCGCACGTATGCGTATGTCCGTGGCGTCCTTGGGCACCCAGGACGGCAGCGTGAAGGCCGGGTTGCCGCGGGTCGGCGCGTCGGCGGTGGTCGCGAAGTGCTTGCTCTTCTCCTTGAACACCTGGTCGTTGATGGAGTCGGTCAACGGGTTGGGCGGGAGGTTGGGCAGCGCGAGGGCAGCGGCGGCGACGACTCCCACGGTGGTGGCGGCGATGACGAGGGGACGGCGTTTCATGTGATCCAGTCTCGGCCGCCGGGGCCTTCCGGCGCGTCCCTCCGCAGGACGAACCCGATGTCTGCCGGAAGTCTGATGCCGCCTCATACCTGAGGGCCGGTCCGGCTACGGCCGGGATGTGCGACCTCCCCCTTCCCGCCCGCCACCCGGGCCTCTGAGCGGCCGTTATAGCGGCGTTAAGGGGCGGCGATAGGACGTGCCCCGACGGTGGATCCCACGCCGTACCGGGGGGTTACCCGGCGCGGTCCCCCACCCCCGTCCCGGAGGAATGCCATGCGCCGTCGTCTCGCTCCTCTCCTCGCACCGGCGGCCGCGGCCGTCGTGCTGGTCGTCGCGTCCCCCGCGTCGGCCGTCCCCGCCGACAAGCCGCAGCTCCTCGGCAGTTGGACGCAGACCAGCGCCGCCAGCCACAACGCCTGGGTCGCGGCACGCGGCGACCAGGGCAAGTGGGCGGCGTACAAGTTCGACTGGTCGACGGACTACTGCTCCTCCTCGCCCGACAACCCCTTCGGGTTCCCCTTCCAGACGTCCTGTGCCCGCCACGACTTCGGCTACCGCAATTACAAGGCCGCAGGCGCGTTCCCGGCCAACAAGGCCCGCTTGGACGACGCCCTCTACGCGGACCTGAAGCGGGTCTGCTCCGCCTACTCGGGTGTGAAGAAGGGCTCCTGCGACAGCACGGCCTGGACCTACTACCAGGCCGTCAAGGCCTTCGGCGTCGCACCGCAGGACGTCCCGCAGGACGTCCCGCAGGACGTCGCCCACGGCGCGCCCGCAGCCTAGGTCGGGTCGTCGGAGTCCCTTCTGCTCCGCGGGCGACGAGGGGAGTTTGACGACACTCCTCAGACCCCCGGCGCAGGGGCGAGCCTGAGGTCCACCACGTAGTGCTCCTCGACCGTCCCCCCGGGGAACAGCGCGCGGAGCCGATCGCGTTCGGCGGCGAGGAACTCGCCGGTGCCCGGCGCGCCGATCAGGAAGAGGGAGTGCGTCGCCAGCTTGGCGAGGTGGGCCTCGACCGGGATCCGGCGCGACCAGTGCAGCAGCCGGGTGGTGAACTCCAGGCCGCCCTGCGACCGGGGATGGTCGTTGATGTACCAGCCCGGGCCGAAGCTCTTCTCGATGCGCGCCTGCTGGTCGGCGATCCACCCCACGCCGGTGTCCGGGTCGTTGGACCAGACGGCCAGCGCCCCGCCGGGCCGCAGCACGCGCAGGGCCTCGGGGACCGAGCGCGCCGGGTCGGTCCAGTGCCAGGACTGCGCGTACGTGAGGAGGTCGAGGGAACCGGAGGCGAACGGCAGCCGGTCCCCGTCCCCGCGTACGAGGGGTACGTCCGGGTTGCGCCGGCGCAGCTCCGCGGCCATCCCCCCGCCCGGCTCGACGGCGACGACCCGAGCCCCGCGGGCGTGCAGCAGGGCGGTCGCGATCCCGGTCCCGGCCCCCACATCGGCGACGCGCGCCCCGGCCAGCGCGAACCCGGCGAGCTCCTCCACGGCATCGAGGAGCGCGTCCGGATACGAGGGCCGGTGCTCGGCGTACCGCTGCGCCGCGGAACTGAACGACCGCGCCCGCTCCCGGGATCCGTCCGTCATCCCCCCATCCTCCCGCAGGCACCCCCGAACGGCACCGAACGCGCCCCGAGTAGGTGGAGTCGCCCCGCCCCCGCCCCCTCGGCCGGCCCCTCACCAGGCCCCCAGCAAGCCCCTGACCTGCACGAAAGCCCTCCCCGGGGGGAGGGCTGGAGGTGGGACGTGGAGAGTGCCCCCGGCAGGACTCGAACCTGCGGCCAAGTGCTTAGAAGGCACCTGCTCTATCCACTGAGCTACGGGGGCCGGAAGGTGGCCGTGGTGGCCTGGAGCCCCGGGGTGGGGGTGGGACTGTCGTCCGTGCCGGGTCAAGGATAGGGCTCCGGTTGCCTTGTCCCGGTTGCTTCACCCGCGTGCCACGATGTGGAGGTTCGGTGAAGCGGTCCCGATAATCGCAGGCAGGTGCGATTCTCGCACCGCTTTTGCGCCGCGGCGCCCCTGGTGTTGTGCACTCGTTATGCCTGCGCCCCACTCGTCCGCTGTGTCCAGAAGGTCCCGCTGGAGTCGCGGTCGGCGCGCAGAGGGCGTATAAGCTTCAAAAATGGTCCTAAATTGGGCATTCTTCGCATGTGGTGACCTTGGATGTTCGGCCTCAGCTGCTCGATGCCCTGTCCGCCCTGCGCGACCGGGTCGCGTCCGTGCGTCTGCCGCTGCCCCTGCCCGGCGCCCCGCGCGCCCGTCAGACCAGAGCCGAGCTGCTCGCGCAGCTCGACGACTACCTCGTACCCCGGCTGAAGGCGCCCGAGGCGCCGCTGCTCGCCGTCGTCGGCGGGTCCACCGGGGCCGGTAAGTCCACGCTCGTCAACTCGCTCGTGGGACGCCAGGTGAGTGAGGCGGGCGTACTGCGCCCCACCACCCGGATCCCCGTCCTGGTCTGCCATCCGGACGACCACCACTGGTTCGCAGGCATGCGGGTGCTGCCCGACCTGATGCGCGTCTGGGCGCCGCCCGGCGAGGACGACCCCCTCCCCGGCCCCCACCGCGGCTCCCACCGCGGGCACAAGAACACCGCGGCCACCCGCGAGCTGCGCATCGAGACCGTCGCCGGCCTGCCGCGCGGACTCGCCATCCTCGACTCCCCCGACATCGACTCCCTCGTGGTCGAGAACCGGACACTCGCCGCCCAGCTCATCTGCGCCGCCGACGTCTGGGTCATGGTGACCACCGCCTCGCGGTACGCCGACGCCGTCCCCTGGCACCTGCTGCGCACCGCCAAGCAGTACAAGGCCACCCTGGGCATCGTCCTCGACCGGGTCCCGCACCAGGTGCTCGCCGAGGTCTCGCGGCAGTACGGGGCCCTGCTCACCCGGGCCGGGCTGGGCGACGTACCGCGGTTCACGGTGCCCGAGCTGCCCGAATCGGCCGGCGGGGGCGGACTGCTGCCCGCCAGCGCCGTCGCCCCGCTGTTCGCGTGGCTCGCCCACCACGCCCAGGACCCGGCCGCCCGGCAGTACGCCGTCGGGCGGACCGCGCTCGGCGCGCTGGACTCCCTCGGGCGCCGGATGCCGGAGCTGGCGTCCGCCGTCGCCGCCCAGCACGCCGCCGCCGTACGGCTGACCGCGGCCGTGGAGGACGCGTACAGGAGGGAGGGCAAGCGGGTGCGCAACCGGCTGGACCAGGGCGCCGTACTGGCCGGGGACGCCCTGACCCGCTGGCGCGGCTACCCCCTCGACACCAGCGCCGACGAACTGCTCGACTCCCTCGCCGAGTCGCTCGCCGCGCTGCTCCAGTGCGCGGTGGCCGCCGCCGACGAGCGCATCGCCCAGGCCTGGCGGCGCGAGCCGGCCGCCGGGGCGGTGCGGCTGCCCGGGCCCGACCCCGTGGCGGCGGAACGTATCGGCGTGGCCGTACGGCGCTGGCGGCGCGTACTGGAGGAACTCGCCGAGGAGGAGGTCGCCCGGCTCGACAAGCAGCCCGCGCCCGACCCCGACGGGATCGCCGCCCTGCTCGTCGCGGCCCTCCTCGGCGGCAAACGGGCCCGGCCCGCCGGGGAGAAGCTCGCCGAGCGGATCGGCGTACAGGCCGCCGTACGGCTGCGCGACCGCGGCGGCGAACTGGTCGCCGAACACCTGGAACAGGTGCTGCGCGCCGAACGGGACCGCCGGCTGGCCCCGTTGGAGGCGCTCGAGGTGACGCCCGAACCGCAGGCCGAGCTGATCGCCGCGCTGTCCCTACTGCAGAAGGAGAGGTGACGCGGTGACCACCGTGACCGACCGCACCGACGACCGCTGGGACGACGGCTTCATCGCACGCTCGCGCCGCACCGGCGAGACCGACGTCGAGGACGGGGGCGACGAGGGCGACGACGCGCTGGTCCGTGCCGTCTCCGGTGTCGGCAGCGACGGGGGCAAGGTGCCCTCGCCGCCGCTCAGCCCCGAAGGGCAGGCCCTGCGCACCCGCCTCGAAGCGCTGCGCCAGCTGGTCGGGCTCTCCCGGACCCGGCTCGACGGCAAGACCCTCGCCGAGGCCGGCCGGGTGCTGGACGAGGCGGCCGCGCGGCGCGGCCTGTCCCCGCAGCACACCGTCGTCGCGATCGCCGGAGCCACCGGAAGCGGCAAGTCCACACTCTTCAACGCACTGGCGGGAGTGCAGATCTCCGAGACGGGACTGCGCCGGCCGACGACCGCCGCACCCATCGCCTGCAGCTGGTCCGACGGCGCGGCCGGGCTGCTCGACCGGCTGGAGATCCCGGGCCGGCTGCGCCGTCGGCCGCGCGAGACCTCCGAGGCCGGGGCGCTGCGCGGGATGGTCCTGGTGGACCTGCCGGACCTGGACTCCGCGCTCGGTGCCCACCGCGAGCACGTCGACCGGGTGCTCGCCCTCGTCGACGCCGTCGTCTGGGTCGTCGACCCGGAGAAGTACGCCGACGCGGTCCTGCACGAGCGGTACCTGCGGCCGCTGGCCGGACACGCCGAGGTGACGTTCGTCGTCCTGAACCAGATCGACCGGCTGCCCGGGGAGTCCGCCGACCTCGTACTGGACGACCTGCGGCGGCTGCTGGACGACGACGGCATGGCCCTCGGCGAGCACGACGAACCCGGCGCCACCGTCCTCGGGCTGTCCGCGCTGACGGGCGAGGGTGTCGGGGAACTGCGGGAGCTCCTCGCCCAGTTCACCCAGGAGAAGGGAGCCGCGACCCGCCGGATCTCCGCCGACGTCGACCGGGCCGCCCTGCGCCTGCGCCCGCTGTACGTGGCCGACGGCCACCCGGGGCCGGAGATCGGGGAGGCGGCGCGCGCCGAGTTCGAGGACCGCCTCGCGGAGGCGGTCGGCGCGTACGCGGCCGGGCTCGCCGCCGAGCGGGCCTGGCGCCGCAACGCCGGGAAGGCCTGCGGCACCCCGTGGCTGCGGCTGTGGCGCTGGTACGAGAACCGGCGCGCCCCGCGCACACTGGCCGGGCTGGCCGCACTGGCGGTGATCGGCGGCCGCGGCCCGGCAGCGGCGCAGCCCCCCGCCGAGGAGGAGGTGACGGCCCGCCAGCGCGTGGAACAGGCCGTACGGACGGTCGCCGACGCGGCGGCCGAAGGGCTGCCCGACGCCTGGGCGCAGGCGGTACGGGAGACCGCGGTGCGCGGGGCCGAGCAGCTCCCGGAGGCGCTGGACGAGATCGCGGTGACGCTCGGGTCCGCGGTCGCGGTGCCCAGCGTCAAGCCGCCGCGGCCAAGGTGGTGGCCGGCGGCGGTGCTCGCCCAGGCCGCGATGACCCTGGTGCAGATCTACGGCGGGCTGTGGCTGGTCGGGCAGATCGCCGGGGTGCTGGGGCCGCGCCTGATGCCGCCGGTGCTGCTGATGGCGGCGGGCATCGTCGGCGGGCCGCTCGTGGAGTGGGCCTGCTCGATCGCGGCCCGGGGCCCGGCGCGACGGTACGGGCAGGACGCGGAGCGCCGGCTGAGGCAGGCCGCGGCGGGCTGCGGGCGGGCCCGGGTGCTGGAGCCGGTGGCGGCGGAGCTGTTGCGCTACCGCGAGGTGCGCGAGCAGTACGCGACGGTGTCCGCAGGGGGGACGAGGTTGTCCACAACCCGCCAGTAGTCCACAGGCCCGAGCGGGAAGCGTGGGGTCCCGCCAGCATGGTGCGCAGCTCGTGCGGATGGTCCGTGCGGGGCCCGACGCGGATGCGGACACGGGTACGGAAACGGGGGAGGGCTGCCGGGATGAACGACACCCTGGTGACGCTGGTCGGCCATGTGGCCACGCAGATCGACTACAAGGAGACGGTGAACGGGCCGTCGGCGCGGTTCCGGTTCGCCGTCACGCCGCGGTACTTCGACCGGCGCAAGGACGCCTGGACGGACGGGTCCACCAGTTTCTACACCGTGTGGGCGCGACGCACGCTCGCGGTGAACCTGGCCGGATCCGTCGCGGTGGGGGAGCCGCTGGTGGTGCACGGGAGGCTGCGGGTGCGGGAGGACCCACCCGACGGCGACGGCAACCGGTGGATCTCGGCGGAGATCGACGCGACCGCCGTCGGACACGACCTGAACCGGGGGACGGCGGCGTTCCGGCGGGTCGTCAAGGCGGAACCCCCACTGATGGCCACTCAGAAGGCGGCGGTGGTCTGAGTGTTCGTGGCGGTTAGGATTCCCCGGTACTCACGGGCACCTGGGCCGCTGCCGGCCCGAAGGGGAAGACTGTGTCGATTGCCGTTCCCGCATCCTCCGCTCCTGATTCCGATTCTGGTCCGGTACCTGGTCCGGTACCTGCTTCGTTCATCGAATCGGTTCCGGATTCCGTTCGTCCGTCGTCCCCGCGGGGTGCCGGGCGGCGACCGCTGGCGGCCGCGCTGCTGGCCGCGGCCCTGGCCGCCGCCCCCGGAGCGCGGGCGGCCGCCGACACCGGGGGATCCACGCCCCGGATGAGCGAGGGCGCCAGCGCGGTGCTGGACGGACTCAAGACGTACGGGCAGGCGGTCCTGCGCGCCAAGGACGGGTCGGTCCGGCAGATTCCCGCCGGGCTGTACGAGATGCGGGTCGACGGCGGCGGGATGCTCCAGACCTACGGAGTCGGCGTGGCGGGCAACGCCCTGCCGCAGACCCGGTACACGGAGACCGGCTGGAACGGCAGCCTGCTCGCCGGCAACGGCGAGGCCGGCCGGATCCGCTGGGTCCTCGAACACTCCTATCCGCAGCTGAACGACCTCGCCGGACTGGCCAAGGCGGCCGGGGCCGGAGCGCTGACCGCGGAGAGCGCCGCGGCCGGCACCCAGGTCGCGATCTGGCGGCTGGCGGACGGGGCACAGGTGGAGGCCGCCGACCCGGCGGCGGAGAAGCTGGCCGACTACCTCCAGCGGTCGGCGGGCAGGCTCCCGGAGCCGCCGGCCTCGCTGGGGCTGGATCCCGGCAGCGTGTCGGGCCCCGTGGGCTCCCGCCTCGGGCCGGTCACCGTGCGCACCGGCGCGCAGAGCGTGACGGTCACCCCGGACGCGGCGGCCGTGGCGATGGGGGTGCGGGTGGTGGACGCCGAGGGGCGGCCGCTGACCACCGCCGGCAACGGCAGCCGGCTGTACTTCGAGGTGCCTGCGGGCACCCCTGACGGCACGGCCTCGGTCACCGTCCAGGGATCCACGAAGGTGCCGGTCGGGCGGGTCTTCACCGGTGAGCTGCCGGCCCAGGCGCAGATCGTGGCCGGCTCCAGCGAGTCCGCGTCGGCGGTGACGGCGAACGCGGTCTGGCCGCAGCCCGTCGTGGCGCAGGCACCGGCCGCCGGGGAGGCGCCGTCCCCGACGCAGGCATCGGCAGCGGCTGCCGCCGCGGCCGCGGCGGCGTCGGAGTCCAGCCCGGACGAGGAACGGCTCGCCACCAGCGGCAGCTCGGCCGCCACCCCCGTCATCGCCTCGCTGGCGGTGGGCCTGGTGGTGCTGGGCGGCCTGGTGGTCCTCCTGCTGCGCAAGCGCCCGCTGGACGAGGAAGAGGACCAGGCCTAGGGGAGCGTCGTCGAAGTAGCGTCGGCCGCCGGAAGGGCGGGGCCGGCCCCGCCGGCGGGACGGGACGTCGACGACACGACCGGGACCTGTTCACCGGGGCCGCTCCGGCATTCGGCTGGCGGGACGCTTCCTCGGGATGGTTGGGCAAAGAGGGCTGATTCCGGGGCGGGTGCTGCGGGTAAGCGCTCGAAATGGTTGATCAAGAGCTGACCTGGCGGGGCGCCGCCGCGCGTTGGGACCGGAAGCTGTTCGACGAGGTGGCCCGCCGGCACTGGCCCGCGGCCGACCGGGTGCTGCCCGGACTGGGGCGGGCCGCGAACCACGGGGTGCTGTGGGGTGGGGCCGCCGCGGTGATCGCGGTCGTCGGCTCGGCCCGGGCGCGCAAGGCGGCGCTGTGCGGAGCCGCCTCCCTGGCGCTGGCCTCGGCGACCGTCAACACCATCGGCAAGTGGTCCGTACGCAGGCCCCGGCCGCTGCTGGAAGGGGTCCCCGAGGTGCGCCGGCTCGTGAAGCAGCCGACGACCACCTCCTTCCCGTCCGGCCACTCGGCGTCCGCGTTCGCCTTCGCCACCGGGCTGGCGCTGCAGGCGCCCGGGTGGGGCGCCGCACTGGCGCCGGTGGCCGCGTCGGTGGCGTTCTCCCGCGTCTACACGGGGGTCCACTACCCCTCCGACGTGGTCACGGGCGCGGCGCTGGGCGTGGCCGCGGGCTTCGCCGTACGCCGTGTCGTGCGCCGCCTGGAGGAGGCCCGGCTGTCGCCCGGCGCCGAAAGGACGGCCGGCGACGCACCCGCACTGCCGGACGGGTCCGGGCTCACCGTGGTCGTCAACACCGGGTCCGGCACGGCCGCCGAGGCGGGCCTCGACATCCTGCGCACCCGGCTGCCCAAGGCCGAGGTGGTCCACTGCGCGGGCGCCGACCTGCCCGCGGAACTGGCGGCCGCGGCCGCCCGGTCCACCGTGCTCGGCGTGTGCGGTGGCGACGGCACGATAAACGCCGCCGCCACCGCCGCTCTGCGCGCCGGGATTCCGCTGGCCGTGTTCCCCGGCGGCACGCTCAACCACTTCGCGCTGGACCTCGGACTGGGCGGGGCCGAGGACACCTGCCGCGCCCTCGCCGCCGGCCGTGCGGTGCGGGTCGGCGTGGGCCGCTTCACCCCCGGCCCGGACCCCGAGGACGGCCGGCCCGGCTACTTCCTGAACACCTTCAGCATCGGCGCCTACCCCGAACTGCTGCGGCACCGGCTGCGCTGGGGGCCCCGTATCGGCGGCGGTCCCGCCGCGCTGCTGGCCGCCTGGCGGGTCCTGCGCGCGGAGCGGCCCGTACGGCTCCTGCTGGCCGGGCGTCCGCGCAGTGTCTGGCTGCTGTTCGCCGGGAACGGCACCTACCACGGCACCGGCCCCACCCCCCGCCGCCGCGAGAGCCTCGGAGAGGGCCTGCTCGACCTCCGCCTCGTGCACGGCGGCGGCCGCCCGGGCCCCCGTCTGCTCGCCGCCGCCTTCGCGGGACCGCTGAGCCGCAGCCCCGTCCACACGGCCACGCGGCTGCGCAGCCTGCGGATCGGGGAGATCCCGCCGGGCACCCCGCTCGCCTACGACGGCGAGTACAGCCGGGCCCCGGTCGCGCTCGTCCTCGACACCCTCCCGGACGCCCTGACCGTCTACCGCCCGTAATGACCGCTCCGGCCGCCCCAGCCGGCCCGGCCGCCCCAGCCGGCCCGACCGCTCCGCCCGGCCCGGCCGCTCCGGCCGCCCAGCCGCCCTGGCCGCCCGACCGCCCGGCCAGCCGGGGCGGTGGCCTGGGCTCGGGGGCCGCAGGTCGAGTGGCGCGATCACGAGCTGTCCCGCCCAGCGCTCGGCCACCCCTGGGACGGCCCGCCCTCCGGAGGGCGGGCCCGCGCGCTGCCACCCGACGAACGGCGGTCGCGCGGCCAGAGAGCTCGTGCAGGCGGGCAGCCGCCGTGGCCCGACCCTGCTCGACGTCCTGGGGGAGATCATCGGGGGCCGGGCCCGGGCGCCCTGCGCCTGCGCTGACCCCGGGGGTGACCTACCCATTCGCCCGTAGGGGTGGACGACTGGCAAGATGGGGTGTATCTGCCCACCATCGATCTGCCGGACGGTTTCTCTTGGCTGAGTTCATCTACACCATGCGCAAGACGCGCAAGGCACACGGCGACAAGGTGATCCTTGACGACGTCTTCCTGAACTTCCTGCCCGGCGCGAAGATCGGTGTGGTCGGCCCGAACGGTGCCGGTAAGTCCACCGTTCTGAAGATCATGGCGGGCATCGAGCAGCCGTCGAACGGTGACGCCTTCCTCTCGCCCGGCTACTCCGTCGGCATCCTCATGCAGGAGCCGAAGCTCGACGAGTCCAAGACCGTCCTGGAGAACGTCGAGGACGGCGTCGGCCCGATCAAGCAGAAGCTCAACCGGTTCAACGCGATCGCCGAGGAAATGGCGACGAACTACACCGACGAGCTGATGGAGGAGATGGGCAAGCTCCAGGACGACCTGGACCACGCCAACGCGTGGGACCTCGACGCCCAGCTGGAGCAGGCCATGGACGCCCTGGGCTGCCCGCCCGGCGACTGGCCCGTCACCAACCTCTCCGGTGGTGAGAAGCGTCGCGTGGCCCTCTGCAAGCTGCTGCTGGAGGCCCCCGACCTGCTGCTCCTCGACGAGCCCACCAACCACCTCGACGCCGAGTCCGTGAACTGGCTGGAGCAGCACCTGGCCCAGTACAAGGGCGCCGTCGTGGCGGTCACCCACGACCGCTACTTCCTCGACAACGTCGCCGAGTGGATCCTGGAGCTCGACCGCGGCCGCGCCCACCCCTACGAGGGCAACTACTCCACCTACCTGGAGAAGAAGGCCGAGCGCCTCAAGGTCGAGGGCAAGAAGGACGAGAAGCGCGCCAAGCGCCTCAAGGAAGAGCTGGAGTGGGTCCGCTCCAACGCCAAGGGTCGCCAGGCCAAGTCCAAGGCCCGCCTCGCCCGTTACGAGGAGATGGCGGCCGAGGCCGACAAGATGCGCAAGCTGGACTTCGAGGAGATCCAGATCCCGCCGGGCCCGCGTCTGGGCTCGATCGTGGTCGAGGTCAACAACCTCTCGAAGGCCTTCGGCGACAAGGTCCTCATCGACGACCTGTCGTTCACGCTGCCGCGCAACGGCATCGTCGGCATCATCGGCCCGAACGGCGCCGGCAAGACCACGCTCTTCAAGATGATCCAGGGCCTGGAGAAGCCGGACTCCGGCGAGATCAAGGTCGGCGAGACCGTCAAGATCTCGTACGTCGACCAGGGCCGCGCCAACATCGACCCCAAGAAGACCCTCTGGGCGGTCGTGTCGGACGAGCTGGACTACATCAACGTCGGCAACGTCGAGATGCCGTCCCGCGCGTACGTCAGCGCCTTCGGCTTCAAGGGCCCGGACCAGCAGAAGCCGGCCGGCGTGCTCTCCGGCGGTGAGCGCAACCGCCTGAACCTCGCGCTCACCCTGAAGCAGGGCGGCAACCTGCTGCTCCTCGACGAGCCCACCAACGACCTCGACGTCGAGACCCTGGGCTCCCTGGAGAACGCACTGCTCGAGTTCCCCGGTGCGGCCGTGGTCGTCTCCCACGACCGCTGGTTCCTGGACCGCGTCGCCACGCACATCCTCGCGTACGAGGGCGACTCGAAGTGGTTCTGGTTCGAGGGCAACTTCGAGTCCTACGAGAAGAACAAGATCGAGCGGCTCGGCCCGGACGCCACCCGTCCGCACCGCGCCACGTACAAGAAGCTCACCCGAGGCTGAGGCTGCGACCTTCATCATGGCCAGACATCACTACCGGTGCCCGCTGCGCTGGTCGGACATGGACTCCTTCGGCCACGTGAACAACGTGGTCTTCCTCCGCTACCTGGAGGAGGCGAGGATCGACTTCATGTTCCGGCTGGCGCCGGGGGAGGGCAGCGAGTCCTTCACGGGCGGGTCCGTCGTGGCCCGCCACGAGATCGACTACAAGCTGCCCCTCGTGCACCGTCACGAGCCCGTCCTGATCGAGTCCTGGGTGACCCGCATCGGTGCCGCGTCGCTGACCATCGGCTACGAGGTCAAGGACGAGGCGACCGAGGACGCACCGGAGAAGGTCTACGTACGGGCCTCGACCGTGGTCGTGCCGTACAACCTCGCCGAGGGCCGGCCCCGCCGCATCACGGCCGAGGAGAAGCACTTCCTGGAGAAGTACCTCGACGAGCCCGTGGGCCCGCGCTCGGAAGGCCGCATCGCCGCATGACCGAACGGCTGTGCTTCGCCGACTCCGGGGAGGCGGCGGACCTCGCCGCCTTCCTGGGCCGGCTGCTGCACTACGACCGGGCCGCCGCCGTCCGCCTCCAGGCGGGTGGCGGCGCGGTCGCCGTCTTCGGACGGCCGGCCTCCTTCGAGGTGCTGGCCATCCGCACGGTGCGCCTCGCCGTGCCCGTCCCCGGACCGCTGGACGTGACCGTGTCCGCCGGTGAGCTGCTGGAATCCGTCGACGAGGACGCCGCGAGCGCCGTCGTCCCCGGGCCGGTCACCGGCCCGCCCTGGACCGGGGTGCTCCCGCCCCGCGGTGGCTGGCAGCAGCTGCCCGGGCTGCCCGGCCCCGAGCAGGTGCGGGCCGCGGTGAGCGCGTCCGTCGCCGAATTCCGGGCCCGTGACGAAGCCCTGCCCCCGCAGCACCGGACCCGGGCGGAGCGGGACCGCATCGGCCGCGAGATCTGGTCGCGGACGCTCGGCGACACCGAACTCCCGCTGCGCGCCGTGCACGCCGCGCAGTCCCTGGGCTTCCTGCGGCCCGTCCGGTCGGCCGTCGCCAGCGGCGCCGGCGCACCCGAAGCCCCCGCCCCCGTGGCCCTGCTCGCCTCCGGGGGCTGGCTGCGGCTGCGCACCCCGTACGGCTCGATCGCGGTGCGCCGCCCCGGCGGCGCCGGCGGCCTGGGCGCCCTCCAGGTCCGGCCGCTCTAGCCTCCGCGCCTCCGGCCTCCGCCGCTCTAGCCTCCGCCGGTCCGGCCTCCGGTCGGCCCGAATTCCCGCCGGCCCGGGCTCCGGTCGGCCTGACCTCCCGCCGACCCGGGCTCCCGTCGGCCCGGGCGGCGGTCGGCGTGGCCTCCGGCCGGCCGGGCCGCCCCGGCGTTCCGGTCCGGGTTCCGCGTACGTGGGTGCGTACGGTGAGGCCTCCTGCTACCCCGCGGTGTTGATCATCGAGGCAGCGGCGTACGTCAGGTACCGCCACAGCTGCGCCTCGTGCTCGGGCGACAGGCCCAGCTCGTCCACCGCCACGCGCATGTGTCCCAGCCACGCGTCGTGCGCCGCGGCGTCCACCTGGAACGGGGCGTGCCGCATCCGCAGGCGCGGGTGCCCGCGGTTCTCGCTGTACGTGTTCGGGCCGCCCCAGTACTGCATCAGGAACAGGGCGAACCGCTCCTCGGCCGGTCCGAGGTCCTCCTCCGGGTACATCGGGCGCAGCAGCGGGTCCTCCGCGACCCCCTGGTAGAAGCGCCGCACCAGGCGGCGGAACGTCTCCTCGCCGCCCACCTGCTCGTAAAACGTCTGCTCCTGAAGCGTGCCCCGCGGAATCTCATTCACCCGACCATCGTCTCAGACGCCCGGACGGAGGACCGGGGACTTAGGACCGCCCCCGGACCCCCGCTCGCCTCCGGCGCCCGTCGGCAGGACAGTGGAGCCATGGGTGCACATCCGGGACGCTCGACGCGCACCGCGCGCCCCCCGCACGGCGCGGAGGGCGAGACGCGGGACCTGCGGGACGCCGCCCACGCCGCGCAGGTGCGGGAGCTGACCGCCGCCGGGGTGCTGGAGGACCCCGCCTGGCGGGCCGCCTTCGCGGCGGTGCCCCGGCACGTCTTCGTCCCGTACTTCTTCACCGGCCGGGGCGCCGGCCACGAACGGCTGTGGGGCGAGGACCCGGACCCGGCCCGCCGGGCGCGCTGGCTGCGCGGGGTCTACACGGACACCCCGCTCGCCACCCGGCTGCGCGACGGCGAGCTGGTCTCCTCCAGCAGTCAGCCGTCCCTGATGGCGAAGATGCTGGAGGCGCTGGACGTCCGCGACGGGGACGACGTGCTGGAGATCGGCGCCGGCACCGGCTACACCGCCGCGCTGCTGTGCCACCGGCTCGGCGACGAGCACGTCACCACCGTCGACCTGGACGAGGAGATCACCGAGTCCGCGCGGGCGCACCTGGCCCGGCTCGGCTACCGGCCGGCCGTGGTCACCGGGGACGGCGCGCGCGGCTGCCCGGCCCGGGCGCCGTTCGACCGGATCCTGGTGACCTGCACGCTGCCGCTCGTCCCGCACGCCTGGCTCGGCCAGTGCCGGCCCGGGGCGCGGATCCTGGCCCCGCTGTCGACCGGCCTGATCGCGCTGCGCGTCCAGGACGCCGACCTCGCGGAGGGCCGCTTCCTGCACACCCCGGCGTACTTCGTCCCGCTGCGCGGGGCCACGGCCTCGCCGGCCGCGCCCGGGCTGCCGTACGGGCTCCCGTACGAGCTGGTGGAGAACGAGCGGTTCCAGTTCATGCTCGTGCTGACCGCGGGCGCCCTGCATCCGCGCGAGGCCCTGGACCTGTGGCGCGGCGAGGGCCGGCCCGGCCGCGAGCGGTTCGGGGTGACCGTCAGCGCGGAGGGGCAGTGGGCATGGCTCGACGACCCCCAGGGCCCCTACGTATGGCCCCTGGGGGAGTAGCGGAGCGGGCCGGGATCAGCTCCGGCGGATGGTGATCGTGGTCCAGGCGCCCACGTGGACCCGGTCGCCGTCGGAGAGCGGGACCGGGACGTAGGGCTGGATCGGCTCCTCGCCGCCGTTGATCGTGGTGCCGTTGGTGGAGTTCTGGTCCACCACCGCCCAGCTGAGGTCGGGCTGCTGGACGAGCACCGCGTGCTGGTGGGAGACGCCCGGGTCCTCCGGGGGCACCGACAGGTCGATGTCCGGGGACTCGCCCGTGGAAGCGCGGCGGCGGCCGATGGTGATCTGGCCGCCGGACAGCGGAAGGTGCTGCTCCGGGGAGTACGCGGGCAGGTTGAGCGCGGCCGCCTCGGGGCCGCTGCGCTGCATCATCGCCATGAAGTACGAGCGGTCGGGGCCGATCGTCGCGCTCCAGGCGCCCGTGCTCTGGGGCGGGAACGGCTGCGGGGGCACCTGCTGCTGCGCCTGGTGAGCCGGCTGCGGCTGCTGGTACTCGTTCTGCTGCTGGTACTCGGGCTGCTGGTACTCGGGCTGCCGGTACTGCTGCGGGGCCGGGGCCGGGGCCTGAACCTGCTGCGGCTGCTCGTGCGCCGGCGGCGGCAGCAGCCAGTCGTCCTCGCCCTGCAGCGGCTCGGCCGGCCGGTTGACCCGGGACGGCCGGGAACCCTGGTAGTCGAAGTGGTCCTGCGCGAAGGGCGCCGCTGCGGCAGCCGCCGGTGCGGGAGCCGGCGGTGCGGGCGGCGGCGGAGGAGGCGGCGGGATGGCCCCGGCGCCGTTACCGCCGGCGGCTCCCGCGTCCGTCCCGAGCGGGGTGTACGAGGTCGCCGAGCGCGTCAGGAAGTTGTACCGGCACTCCTCGCAGAACGGGGCCATGGCCTCGCGCGGGGTCCGGCACTGCGGGCAGAGCTCCGCCTGGGCGGTCGGCTCACCGGTCGTGGGAGGGTAGCCGTAGCCGTAGGAGGGCGCCGCGGGCGCCGCAGCGGCGGCAGCCATGCGGTGGCCGCAGACCTCGCACCAGTCGTCGGAGGCGGACTGGTGCCCGTTCGGGCAGGTCGGCATGGCGGCTCTTCCCCCTTCAGCCTGCGTCTTCGCGTCAGGTCTTCTCAGGTTGCTCAGGACTTCTTCACTCGGACGGTCTGGATCGAACGCGTTTCGAGGGTCATCTCGTCGGCGTCCGCGACCTTCGCCTTCAGCCGCACAGTACCCGCCGCCGCATCGACGACATCCACCACCTTCGCCAGCAATTTGGCCGTGTCTGCGTTTCCGGAGAAGCTCGCCAGTTGCACGGCGCGGCCGAGCTTGGCCGTGGCGCCGTCGACATCGCCCAGTTTGCGCGCTTCCAGCCCCTGTTGGATAGCCTGCGCGAGCTCCGCCTGCCCCGTGTAGTGGGCGACTTGGGGATTGATGGCGGTGGAGGCGGCCAGATCGTCCGTCCACACCGCGCGGACCAGGCCCTGCGCGAGGGTGGCCGGCGGTTCGCCCGGTGCGCCGGGCAGCAGGAGCGTGACCCGGGCGGCGAGCATCTCCTGCCCGACGGACGCGACGGGGACCCGGACGCACACGTGGTACTCGCGGGACTCGTCGCCCCAGGACCCGGTCGGGTAGTCGCCGGCGCGCGGGCCCGCCCCGGTGCGGCGGTCGCTGAGGTCCTGGACGGTGGGCGCGACCTGCTTGACGTACTGGATCTCCACGCCGACCGGGGTCCACAGGCGCAGCGCGACGTCCGCGACCTCCTTGCCCATGACGTTCTCCATCATGAGCGTGAAGTCCTCGGTGAGGTGCGCCGGGTCGGCCACGATGTCGGCCGACCCGAGCAGGGCGCTCGCGATGCCGGTCACCTCCTTGACCTCCCAGTCCGTCCCCACCCCGCGCGCGTCGCAGGTGAAACGGCCCGCGCAGGCGTCGAGGGTGGCGCGCAGCACGGCCGGATCCTCGTGCTCGTTGCGGCCGTCGGTGAGCAGGATGCCGTGCCGGATGGTGGCGGAGGACTGGCGCAGCAGGCCGTCGGCGAGGCGGAGCCAGGTGCCGATGGCGGTGCCGCCGCCGGAGCTCAGGCCGCGCAGGGCCTCCTTGGCCTGGGCCCGGGTCGCCGGGTCGGCGACGGCGAGGCGGCCCTGGCCGGGGTAGACCTCCTTGGCCACGTGCGTGCCCGCGACGACGGCGAACGCGGTGCCGTCGCGCAGGGTGTCGATCGCGGCGGCGGTCGCCTCCCGGGCTCCGCGCATCTTGTCCGGCGGGTACTCCATGGACCCCGAACAGTCCACCATGATCACGACGGCGGCCGAGCCGTGGGCGGCCGCCGCACGGGTGGCGGTGGCGCCGCCCGAGGAGGTGACCGTGACGATGGCGTGGACGTCCCGACCGCCCTCGGGCAGGAACTCGTTCTGGTACACCTCGACGCTGAAGCGCGGGGCGCTCGGCTTGGCGAAGTTCGCCATCGACTGGACTCCTGGGAGAGGGACGGGGTGCGGGGCGGGTGGATCAGGGCTGAGGGGGTGCTTCCGCCTCCGTTTCCGGTTCCGCTTGCGGCTGTTGCGGCCCCGGTGCGGCCTCCGTCGCCGTGACGGCGGGCGCGGCGAACGGTACGACGGCCACCGTGACGTTGTCGTGGCCGCCCCCGTCGAGGGCGTGCCCCACCAGGACCTGCGCGCTGTGCAGGGGGCGGGCGGCTGCGTCGGCGGGCAGCACCTGGGCCATGTCCTGTGCGGACTCGGCGTAGTTCCACAGGCCGTCGGTGCAGACGACCACCACTCCCGCGTGGTCCGGCTTGAACGTGGCGGTGTGCGGCTCCAGGTCGTACGCGTCCGCCCCGAGCCAGCCCGTGATGGCGTGGGCGCGGACGTCGGCGTACGCCTCGGCCTCGCCCATCAGCCCGGCCGCGACCATCTGGGCCGCCCACGAGTCGTCCTCGGTGAGGCGGCGCGGCAGCGCCTCGCGGTCGTCCGGGATCCAGTACGCGCGGCTGTCGCCGACCCAGCCGATGGTCAGCAGGCCGCCGCTGACCACGGCTCCGACCAGGGTGCAGGCGGGGGCGTTCTGCGCGCCCGGGACCTCCGGGGCCAGGGCGTTCACGGCGGCGGCCGCGGCCAGGATCGCGCCGTGCATGGCCTCCTGGGGGTGGGTGCCGCGCGGGAGGGCTTCGAGCAGGGCCTCGTTGGCGGCGGCGGCCGCGGCGGCCGACGCGTCGTCGGGGCGGCTGGCGGAGGAGACGCCGTCGCAGACGACGGCCACCGTGGCGGCCGAGCCGTCGGGCAGGGCCGTGGCGGCCACCGCGAACGAGTCCTCGTTGCGGTGGTGGCGCAGCCCCCGGTCGCTGACGGCGGCGACGCTGCCGAGCTCCTCCTCCAGGTGGTCGCGCTCGCGCGGCTGGGCGTGCCCGCAGTGCTCGCAGTACCCGTCGGTGTCGACCCGCCCGGCCCGGCAGGCCACGCAGGTCTTCCCGCCGTCCGCGGAACCGCCCGCCTGCGCGCTCGCTGCGGCGTACGGGTCCTCGTGCCCGGGGCCGGCACCGCCGTACGGGGCCTCGGGCGAGCCCCACGGGGTCCCGTCGGGCGGGGTGGGGGTGCTGCCCGGCCGGTCGTGGCGGATCTCGCCGCCCGCCGCCGGATCGGGCGTGCCGTACGAGGAGCCCTGCGGCGGTACGGGGGCGGGCGCGGCGGCCGGCGGCGGCGGTGGCAGGGGCCGGGCCGCGGCGGCGGGGGGCGGGACCGGACCGGGCCGGGCCGCCGGCTCCGCGGCGGGGTCGTCGGCCGGTTCCGCCTGCCCCTGCCATCCGGCGGTGTCGCCGACCAGCGTGGGCGCCGCCCCGGCCGCGACGCTGCCCCACCCGGGCGCGGGCTCCGCGAGGGCGTAGCCCCCCGTCGGGCCCGCCGGGGCGGGCGGGAGCGTCGGGATCGGGAGCGTCGGATTGTCCCGGGACACGGGCGGGGGAGCGGCGGACACGGGCGAGCCGCAGACGCCGCAGAAACGGTCACCCTCCTCAAGGGGCTCCGCACAGCTGGGGCAGCCAGACGGCCGATGCATCGACATCACTCACACCCACGTCCGGGGGCGGAAACGGTTTGCCCGCTCCACCAGTTCGATCCTGTCCTCGCCCCGCTGCGCCAGCCGCGCGAGGACGCGGTACGAGCGCTCCAGGCCGAAGCGCAGGCCCCGCTCGTCCAGTTGACTGCCGAGCAGCGAGGTCCGGCCGGGGTCGGAACCCCGGCTACCCGACAGTACCCAGTCCAGGGCCGAGCCCAGAACCTCCGTCGACAGCCGTTCGTGGCGCACCGCGTCCAGGCCGAACCGCTCCAGGGCCTCCACCTGCGCGGCAGCCGCCACGAGATCGGGCAGCAGGGCCTCCTCGGGAGACCGGTCGCGCAGGCGTGCCCGTACCGCCGCCACCCGTGCGGCGGTGTAGTGGATCGACGCCTCCGGCACGGATTCCAGGGTGCGCACCGCCCCGGGCCGGTCGCCCGCGGCGAGTTGGACGCGCGCCAGTCCGAAGGCCGCGCTGACGAACCCGGGGTCGGTGATCCAGACCAGCCGGTAGTACTCGGCGGCGTTGTCCAACTGCCCCAGGACCTCAGCGCACAGGCCGAGCGCCAGCTTCGGCGCGGGCTCGCCCGGGAAGGCGTCGTAGATGGCGTCGAACGACAGGGCCGCCGTCTCGTCGTCCCCGCTGGCCAGCGAGGCGACCCCGCGGGCCCACACCACCCGCCAGTCGTCGGGATGCCGGCCCTCCAGATCGGCCAGGGCGGCACCGGCCGCCGCGAGTTCACCGAGCTCCAGCCGGGCCCGCAGCTCGCGCAGCCGCAGCTCGGCCGAGTCCGCGGGCGCCGAGCGCAGGGCGCCCAGCAGGTCACCCGGTGCCGTGGCCAGCAGTCCGGCCAGGAAGCCGGCGTTGGGGTCACCGGAGTCCACCAGCGGTACCGGCAGGGCCAGCGCCATGCCCCGGGCGTCGAGCGCGGCGAGCTCGATGGGCCGCACCGCCGGCACCGGCACCGGCCCCGCCCCCGGTGCAGCCGCGGGTGCGGCCGCAGTCGCCGGAGGTGCCTGCCGGGCCGCCGGCACCGGGGCCCGGCGACCGGCCGAGGCGAGCGCGGCGGCGCCGGCCTTGTGCGTGGCCGTCGTCCCCAGCGGCGCCGAGAGGGCCGCCGCCCCCGGAGGCCCGGCGGGCACCGGGGGCACCGGCGCACCCGCGAGCGCCGGAGCGGGCCCGGTCGCCGGGGCCCCGGGCCTGCGCCCGAGCCGCAGACCGCCCACGGCGCGCCCCGGCACCGCCCGCGCGCCCAGCCGGGACACCTCGGCCCCGGCCCCTTCGGTGAACAGCCGGGTGTCCGGAACCCTGATCTCCGGCCCGAAGAGCGTCGACAGCTGCGGCCGCGGCCGGCCCGTCTGCAGCGCGACGACCTCCCGCAGCACGCCCGTCAGCTGGTCCGCCATCTCCTGGGCGGACGAGAACCGCCGGTCCGGATCCGGGTCGGTCGCCCGGACCAACAGCCGGTAGAAGGACTCGTACCGCCCGAACACCTCGATGTGCTCCGGGTCCGGCAGCGAATCCACGAACACGTTCGTGTAGCCCTGGAAGTCGAAGGTCAGGACGGCCAGCGTGCGCGCCACCGTGTACAGGTCGGAGGCGACCGAGGGGCCGAGCTCGGCCACCTCCGGCGCCTGGTAGCCCACGGTGCCGTAGATGGCCGACTCGTCGTCGTCCATCCGGCGCACCGCGCCCATGTCGATCAGCTTCAACTGGTCCTGCTGCTGGATCGCGTTGTCGACCTTGAAGTCGCAGTACAGCAGGTTCCTGCTGTGCAGGTGCCCGAGCGCCTCCAGCGCCTCGATCCCGTACGCGCAGGCCTGCTCGACCGGCAGCGGATCGCGCCGGCCGTCGGGCCGCCGCCGCTCGTTCGCTATCTCCTTCAGCGATTTGCCGCCCACGTACTCCATGACGATGTACCCGTCCAGCGAACCCGTCCGCTGGTCCAGGTGCTCCACGAAGTTGTAGATCCGCACGATGTTGGAGTGCTCGATCTCCGCGAGGAAACGCCGCTCCGAGATCGCCGCGGCCATCGCGTCCTGGTCCCCGGTGTCCAGCAGGCCCTTGAGGACCACCCACCGGTCCGACACCGCCCGGTCCACCGCCAGGTACACCCAGCCGAGGCCGCCGTGCGCCAGGCAGCCGGCCACCTCGTACTGGCCGTGGACGACCTCCCCGGCGCGCAGCTTGGGCACGAAGGAGTACGGGTGCCCGCACTTGGTGCAGAAGCCCTCGGTCCGGCCCGGCCGGTCACCGCGGGAGCGGCCCACCGGAGCCCCGCAGTCCGAACGCGAGCAGAACCGCTTGCGCTCGGGCACCTCCGGGTTCTCCAGCACCGCCGCCGCAGGGTCGGGACGCGGCACTTCCGGGATGTTGACCAGCCCGGCGCCCAGCCGGCTGCGCCCCGAGGGGCCGGCCGCCGAACCCGAACTGCGCACCGACACCGAGCGCGTGGACGAGGCCCCCGGCAGCGAGCGGGAGAGCCGGCCCGACACCGAGCGCCGCGAGGACGACGAACGCGAGGACCGCGAGGACCGCGCCGACCCCGACCGGCCCGACCGGTCCGAGCCGTGCGAACCCCGGGAGCCGTGCGAATCCCCGTTCCGGGCCGCGCTCGTCATGCCCGTGGGCGGCGAGACCAGCTCCTGCGCACCCGCCGCGACGGCCCCGACCGGCGCCAGACCGCAGGTGTCGCAGTACAGCTCGCCACCGCCCATGTCCTCGTACGACCCCGGGCAGCCGGGGCGAACGCACGCGGTTCCGACCGGACTCATGCGTCCTCCTTCCCCGGCCCCTCGGGCCGGTACTGCGGCTGCGGCGGTGCCAGTGACTCGGCCACGGCCTGCTGGTAGCGCAGCACGGCCTGCTCCGCGGCCCGCAGGTCGCAGGGCGCGCTCCACAGCATCCGCCGCGCCGTGTCGTACCGCTCGATCAGGAGCGGATCCTCCGCCATGCCGTGCCGGGCCACCTTCGCCTTGTACGCGTCCAGCCGCCCGCGCAGTTCCGCCCGTACCGCCAGGGGCGCCGTCACCGCCGTCAACGATTCGCGGGCCCGGCGCAGTTCCTCCTCGGCCCGCTCCTCCAGCGAGTCCAGCAGCGGCGAGAGCCGGTGCCACCGGGCCTGGCGCCGGTACTCGGCCGCCGCCGCCAGCTGCTCCTGGAGCGCCGTGGGCGGCCCGCTCACGACCGGCACCTCCGAAGCCGCGATCTTCGCCAGCACCTCGCCGCGCGCGGTCCGCGCCTCCGCCAGGGTCCGGTCGGCCCGCGAGAGCACGTCCCGCAGGGCGATCAGCCGCTGCTCGGCGTCCTGGCGTACCGCCAGGACCGCCTCGATCTCGCGCCGTACGTCCTCCAGCGCGACCGCGGCCCGGTCGTAGCGGGTGGTGTCCGGACGGCCGCCGCCGGGCGCCGAGCTCCCCGAGACCGGCTGCCAGAACGCCAGCGGATCCGCGATCACCTGCTCCCGCAGGGCCGTCAGCTCGGCGGTGATGGCCTCCAGGTCGTCGCCCGAGGGGTGTTCCCCGGGCCGCACCCCCACCGAGTGGGCCAGCGAACGCGTGCGGTGCAGTTCGGCGGCGAGCAGGTCGATGCGGGCGGGCAGCGCCGACCACACCGAGTCGGCGGCCACCACCACGTCCAGCGAACTCGCGTACAGCTCGTTCATCCGGGCCACCAGCTCGGCCAGCGAGAGCCGCTCCGCCAGCGCCGCGCCCTCCGCCGCGGCCCCCGCGATCAGCACCCCGGGCCCGCGCAGCCGCTCGGTCAGCTCGACCAGCTCGTCGCGGCCGGGCCAGCGGCGCCGCTCGCGGATCTCCCGGGCAGCCTCCAGCGCCCCGCTGTAGGCGTCGAAGTACGTCCACAGCCGGGTGATGGCGGCGTCGGCCGCCGCCCACCGCTCCTTGGTGACGCCGGTCAGCCCGGCCCCTTCCAGCAGCCGGCGCCCGGCATGGTCCTGGAGGGCGAGCAGCGAGGTCTCCACGGCCTCGTGCTCCGCGCCGAGCCGGGCCAGGGCACGGTCGACGTCGTCCCGGTCCATCACTGCCGACTGCGCCTCCACAGACCCCGCCTCCGCTTTCCTGACATCGGGCTCCGACTCTCCCCCGCGAGCGGGAGGTACCCCCACCACCGGCCTCAGCCGTCCCGGTACTTCGGCGCGGGCGGTCCGGCGACCCCGGGCAGAACGGGCTTGAGGTGCGTGACGTAGGCCTGCATCCAGGGGCTGTTGTCACCGCCGGCGCGGTAGTTCTCCAGCACCTTGTTCACCCGGCGCACCAGGTCGGAGGCGTCCTTCTTCATGGCCACCCCATAGAACTCCTTGGTGAACGGGGAGCCGACGAGGCGCACCGACGGGTCCTGCGCGGCCTGGCCGGCCGCGAGCGCGTTGTCCGTGATGATGCCGTCCACCTCGCCCAGCTGGAGCCGGACCAGGCAGTCGAGCTGGTTGGGCACGCTGACCGGAACCGAGCCGTACGGCTGGGCCTTGAGCGCGGCCTCGGCCGTGGAGCCGGCGGCGGTGCAGATCCGGCGGCCCTTCAGCGAGGCGTCGTACCCGGTGATCGGCGAGCCCTTGGGCGCCAGGACCTGCTGGCCGGCCTCGAAGTACGCCGTCGAGAACGCGACGTCCTCCAGGCGCTTGCAGTTGATCGTCATGGTGCGCACGACGACGTCGACGCGGCCGTCCTGGAGCGCCGGGACGCGCTGGCTCGTGGGGATGGCCCGGTAGATGACCGCGTTCTCGTCACCCAGGATGTCCTTGGCGATGGCCTTGACCAGGGCGATGTCGAACCCGTCGAGGCGGCCGTCGACCGGGTTGCGGTAGCCCCACTTGAAGCTGTTCTGGTCCACGCCCGCAACGAGCTTGCCCGCCTTGCGGATCCGCTCGATCGTCGGCCCGTCCCCGGCGGACGGGCTCAGGCTGGCCTCCGGGGTCTGGCAGGTGTCGGTGAGGGTCCAGGGCGCCGGGGCGGCCGCCATCGAGGCGGGTTCGCGGACCACGGCCGGGTGGCTGCCGCCCTCCGGGGCCGCCTGGGCCAGCGGCAGCAGGACGGCCGCGGCCGTCACCGCGCAGGCGGCGGCCATCGCGGTGACCCCGCCCCAGCCGCGCAGCCGGGCCCCCGCACGGCGCACCCAGGTGCCGTCGCGGCCCTCGTCATGGGACTTCACGCGTATCCGCATCGCCGTCACCTGTACTCCGAAAGCCGGCGCCCGATGCCGAGCAGTGCCGCCGCGGCGCCGACGACCGCCAGGGCCGCCGAACCCGTCACCAAACCGCCCAGCGCGTCGAGCCCGCCCCGGGCAGCCCGGGTGAACTCCTTCTGCTCATGGGCCACAGCCTGCTCCAGGGACGCGTCCACCGTGTCGAACGAGGCCCCGCTGCTGTCCTTGTGGTCCTTGTCCCCGATGACCTGGGGCAGGGCGTCCTGGTAGTCGCCGCGCAGATCGGTCTCCCGGGCCGCCGCGTGCCGCTGCTTCCACTGCTTGACCCCGTCCGCGGCGCGGGCGACCGGCTCGCGCCCGCTGCTGTCGTCGGCGAGCCCGAGCGCCGTCGCCAGCCCGGCGTCCAGCTCCTTCATCTCGTTCGTGAAGTCCACGTCGTACTTGTCGGACTTGTTGTCCGAGGCCAGTACGGCGCCCCGCGCGATCAGGGTCAGGTTCTCACTGGCGCGCGCCTGGAGCGAGGCGATCCGCGCGTCGTTGAGCACCTTCAGCGACTCCTGCCCGTCCGACCTGGCCTCGGCCAGCCCCGACCGGGCGACCGTGTGCCCCACGGCCAGCCACATCAGCACCACCAGCGAGGCGGCCGTCGCCGCCACGAGACCGTGGTTGAAGACCCGGTTCGTCCGGAGGTAGTTGCGGCGCTGCGCCCACGCCAGCGCCGCCAGCGCGAGCAGACCCGTGCCCAGCGAGGCCAGCGGCAGCGACCGGGCGTCGTCGTAGTCCGTGTAGAGCCGGTCCGTCTCCGCCTCGTACAGGCGCTGCGCGGCGGGCAGCAGCTGCGTGCTCATCTGCTCGTTGGCATACCGCAGATAGGCGCCGCCCAGCGGCAGGCCCTGCTTGTTCGTGGCCCGCGCCTGTTCGATCAGGCCCGTGTAGCGCGGCAGCTGCTCGCCCAGCAACGCGATCTGCCGGCGCGAGTCCTCGTTCGCCCCGGTGTTCGCGGCCGCGCTGACCAGCAGCTTCGAGGCGTTGGAGATGTCCTTCTCGTACCGCTGGCGCACCTCGCGCGGCTCGTCGCCGCCGGCCAGGAACCCGCTGGAGGAGGCCGTGTCGGCATCCGCGAGCGAGCGGTAGATGCTCGCCGCGTCCGCGCTCAGCGGCTGGCTGCGGCCCACCACGTCGTCGGCGGCGCCGACCCGGTCGGAGATCTCCCACACGGTCACGGCGCCGAACAGCAGCACCAGCGCGGCCAGGACAGCACCGATGATCCGCAGCCGGCCGGGTTCGGTCGTCGCCGCCGCACGCAGCCGCTCCACGCCCTCGGCCCAGGCCGTGCCGCGCCGGGGAGGCCCGTCCGGCGGACCGGCGGGCGGCACGGCGACGGCGCCCCCGGGCGCGGGCGCGCGTGATGTGATGGCCACCTGACCTCCCCCTCGGTCCTCTGCTCCGCAGCAGTATGGCCTTAGTGGCGGTCAACCACAGCACCCGGTCGCGGATCCCGGTGATCCACCCCTGTGTGCGCCGACCCCACCCCTTCACCGTGAATACGTCCCCACGGCCGCCACGGTTCCAGACCCGGGGCCCGCGGGGGCGGGTTCACCCGAAATGGGCACGGAGTTTCTCCTGTGCCCCGGGCAGCGCCCCGAGGGCGTCCAGCCCCAGGAGCCCCGACCCCAGCACCGGCGGCGCCGAGACCACCGACGGACGGGCACGCGGCGCCCGCCGCGCCAGTTGCGCCGCGATCCGTCCGTCCAGCTGCTCGTGACCGGCGGTGAGCACGCCCCCGCCGAGCAGCACCGGAGCCTCCTCGTCCAGCAGGTCCAGCCGGGCCAGCGCCACCGACGCCAGCGCCACCACCTCGTCCGCCTGCCGCTCCACCAGCGCCGAAGCCACCGGATCGCCCGCCGCGGCCACCGCGAACAGCACCGGCACCAGCTCGTGGGTCCGCCGCTGCGCCAGGGCCCCCAGGTGCAGCGCTTCGATCAGCTCTGCCATCGAGGCGAGCCCGAAGTACGCCGGCAGCGCCGCCGCCAGCTCCGTCGGGCCGCCGCGGCCGTCCTCGGCCCGCGCCGCCCACCACAGGGCCTCCGCGGCCAGCCCGCCCCCGCCGCCCCAGTCCCCCGAGAGCTGGCCGAGCGCCGGGAAGCGGGCCGTGCGCCCGTCGGGCCGCATCCCCACGCAGTTGATGCCGGCCCCGCACACCACCGCGACCCCGCGCGGCGGCTCGGTCCCGGAGAGCCCGGCCCGCAGGATCGCGAAGGTGTCGTTGTACACCGCCGTGGCCGCGCCCCAGCCCCGCGCGCCGATCGCCTCGGCGAGCCGCCGCTCCTCCACCGGGAGATCGGCGTTGGCCAGGCAGGCCGAGACCCGGTCGGCGTACGGTGCACCGGGCGCGGACCGGGGAACCGCGGCCGCCTCGGCCGCCTCCGCGACCGCCCGCTCCAGCACGTCGAGCGCCGCCCCGACACCGGTCCGCTGCGGCTGGAAGCCGCCGGAGCGCCCGGTGCCGAGGACCGTGCCGTCCGCGGCGATCAGGGCCGCGTCCGTCTTGCTGTTGCCCGCGTCGATGGCCAGGACGGCGGGCCGGGAGAGCCGCTCCGTCATCCGGGCGCCACCGCTCACGCCCATGGCAGATGCTCCTTGTTGTGCGCGAGGAGCCGGTCGGTCAGCCCCTCGGCGAGGTCGAACTGGCCCACCAGCGGGTGCGCCAGCAGCGCCTTGAAGACCCGCTCGCGACCGCCCCGTACGGCCGCGTCGAGCGCCAGGTCCTCGTACGCCGTGACCTGCGCGACCAGTCCGGCGTACAGCGGGTCCAGCCTCGCCGTGGCCAGCGGCACCGGGCCGGAGCGGTCCACCCGGGCCTGCACCTCCACCACCGCGTCGTCCGGGAGGAACGGCAGGGTGCCGCGGTTGAGCGTGTTGACGACCTGCACGGCGCTCGTCCCGTCGCCCAGCAGCGCGGCCGCCAGGTCCACCGCCGCCTCCGAGTAGAAGGCCCCGCCCCGCCTGGCCAGCAGCTCCGGTTTCTCGTCCAGCGCCGGATCGGCGTACAGGCCGAGCAGCTCCTTCTCCATGGCGGCCACCTCGGCGGCCCGCGAGGGCTTCGTGCCCAGCTCGCGCACCACCGCGTCGTGCGCGTAGAAGTACCGCAGGTAGTACGACGGGACGACGCCGAGGCGGTCCAGCACCGCACGGGGCAGGCGCAGGTCCTCGGCGACGGCCGCGCCGTGTTCGGCGAGCAGCCCGGGCAGCAGGTCCTCGCCGTCGGGGCCGCCCTTGCGCACCCCCAGCTCCCAGGTGAGGTGGTTGAGCCCCACGTGGTCGAGGTGGATGTCGGCCGGCGCCAGATCCAGCAGCGCGGCGAACTTCCGCTGGAAGCCGATGGCGACGTTGCACAGGCCGACGGCCTTGTGCCCGGCCCGCAGCAGGGCGCGGGTGACGATCCCGACCGGGTTGGTGAAGTCGATGATCCAGGCGTCCGGATTGGCCCGCCGGACCCGCTCGGCGATGTCCAGCACCACCGGCACGGTCCGCAGCGCCTTGGCGAGCCCGCCCGCGCCGGTGGTCTCCTGCCCGATGCAGCCGCACTCCAGCGGCCAGGTCTCGTCCCGGAGCCGGGCCGCCTGTCCGCCGACGCGCAGCTGGACCAGGACCGCGTCGGCCCCCTCGACGCCCGCGTCGAGATCGGCGGTGGTGGTGACCCGCCCCGGATGCCCCTGTTTGGCGAAGATCCTCCGGGCCAGTGCGCCGATCAGCTCCAGCCGCTCGGTCGCGGGGTCGATCAGCACCAGCTCGCCGACGGGCAGGGTGTCGCGCAGCCGTGCGAAGCCGTCGATCAACTCGGGGGTGTAGGTGGAACCGCCACCCACCACTGCGAGTTTCATGGGCACTAGCCTTTCACTCCGGTCAGGGTGACGCCCTCGACGAACGCCTTCTGGGCGAAGAAGAAGAGGACGATCACCGGCGCCATGACCAGCACGGTCGCGGCCATGGTGAGGTTCCAGTTGGTGTGGTGCGCGCCCTTGAAGGACTCCAGTCCGTAACTGAGGGTCCAGGCGGCGGGGTTGTCCGAGGCGTAGATCTGCGGGCCGAAGTAGTCGTTCCAGGCGGAGAAGAACTGGAACAGCGCCACGGCGGCGATGCCGGGCCTGGCCATCGGCACGACGACGCGCAGCAGGGTGCGCAGCTCGCCGCAGCCGTCGACCTTGGCCGCGTCGAGGTATTCGTCGGGGATCGTCAGGAGGAACTGGCGGAGCAGGAAGACGGAGAAGGCGTCGCCGAACGCCATCGGGACGATCAGCGGCCACAGGGTGCCGGACAGGTCGAGCTGCCTGGCCCAGAACAGGTACATCGGGATGACCACCACCTGCGGCGGCAGCATCATCGTGGCGATCACCAGCAGCAGCGACAGCCGCCGCCCGCGGAAGCGGAACTTGGCGAGGGCGTACGCGACGGGGACCGAGGAGACCACGGTCAGCAGTGTGCCCAGCCCGGCGTACAGGAGCGTGTTGCGCCACCAGGTCAGAAAGCCGGGGGTGTGCCACACCTCGGCGTAGTTGCCCCATTCCCAGGTGCGGGGCACCAGGTCGCGGGTCAGCGCCTGCTGGTCGCTCATCAGGGAGGTCAGGAGGAGGAAGACGAACGGGAGGACGAAGAACAGGGCGGCGGCGACGCCTAGGGCGTGCACGCCGATCCAGTGCAGGAGGGCCCTGCGGCGGGCGCTGTGACCGTCGCCGCGGCCGCTTGTGCCGAGGTCGCCGGTGGCGCTCCGGGACGCGGTGCCCGTCCGGGGCCTGCCGCCCTTTCCGGCCTTCCCGCCCGTCGTGCCGGTTCCGTTCGTCGTGTCGGTCAGCTGGGCCATGTCAGTCACCGGATCCGATCAGTCCGCCACGGCGGCGCATCAGGAGTGCGGTGAAGGCCATGGAGAGGGCGAAGAGGACCAGCGCCACGACGCACGCGGAGCCGTAGTCGAAGCGCTGGAAGCCGACGTTGTAGATGACCTGGGGGAGGGTCAGCGTGGACTTGTCGGGGTAGCCCGGCTCGAACTGCTGGCCCGAGCCGCCGATGACCCCCGCGGCGACCTTGCCGGCGACCAGGGGCTGCGTGTAGCACTGCATGGCCTGGATGACCCCGGTGACCACGGCGAACAGGATGATCGGCGAGATGTTCGGCAGGGTGATGTGCCGGAACCGCTGCCAGGCGCCGGCCCCGTCCAGCTCGGCGGCCTCGTACTGCTCCTTCGGTACGTCGAGCAGCGCGGCCATGAAGATGACCATCAGGTCGCCGACCCCCCAGACGGCGAGCACGGTCAGTGCCGGCTTCGACCAGTCGGCGTCCGTGAACCAGCCGGGGGCGGGCAGGCCGGCCGCTTCCAGCAGGGTGTTGACCGGGCCGGTGCCGGGGTTGAGCAGGAAGACGAAGGCCAGGGTCGCGGCCACCGGCGGGGCCAGGTAGGGCAGGTAGAACAGGGTCCGGAAGATTCCGGCCCCCGTCTTGATCCGGGTGATGAGCAGGCCGGTGCCGAGGCCGAACACGACACGGCAGCCCACCATCACCACGACCAGCCACAGGGTGTTGCGCATGGCCGGCCAGAACAGCGGATAGTCGGTGAAGACGTACGTCCAGTTGTCCAGGCCGTTGAAGACGGGCGGGCGGAAGCCGTCGTACTTCGTGAAGGAGAAGTACACGGTGGACACGAGCGGGTACGCGAAGAAGACGGAGAACCCGATCAGCCAGGGCGACATGAAGGCCGCGGTCCGCAGGGCGGACCGCCGGCGCTTGGCCCGCAGCGCGGGCGCGGCGGGGCCGGGCACGGTGGCGGTCATCGCGGCTACTTCGCCTTCGCGATGTCCGTGTCGATCTGCCGGCCGGTCTTGGCGAGACCGGCCGGGATGTCGGTGACGTCGCCCTTCTCGACCGCGTAGGCGAAGTCCTGGAAGGTGAGCTGGTAGGTGCCGCCGTCGGCCCGGGCCGGGGTGGTGTTCGACTTCGGGTGCCGGGCGATGTCGAGGAAGGTCTTGAACTCCGGGGTGACCTCCAGGTCCGGGGACTCCAGGGCGGCCAGGGTGGAGGGCACGTTGTGGATGGCGTTGGCGAACGCCACGACCGCCTCCGTGTCGGTGGTCATGTACCTCACCAGCTCCCAGGACGCGTTCTGCTTCCTGCTGCCCGCGGCGATGCCCATGACCGTGCCGGAGAGGTAGCCCTTGCCGTAGTCGGCGAGCTGGTCGTCCGGGACGGGCAGCGGCGCGGTCCCGATCTCGAACGTGACCCCGGCCTCCTTGGCCATCGCGGCCCGCCACTCGCCGTCGACCTGCATGGCGACCTGCCCCTTGTGGAAGGGGTGCTCGGCGCTCCACTCGTCCCCGAAGGTGCTGCGGAACTTCTCCAGCCTCTCGTAGCCGCCGAGCTTGGCCACCAGGTCCTTCTGCGCGGTCAGCATGTTCGCGAAGGCCGGGTCCTTGGCCAGGTTGGACGTGCCGTCGGCGCCGAAGTACGTGGGGCTCCACTGCGCGGCCAGGCGCACGGGGGTGGTCTCGTAGCCGTGGAAGGTCGGCATGACGCCCAGCTGGTCGTACGAGTCCCCGTTCGGCTTGGTCAGCCGCTGCGCGTACTCGGCGAACTGGCTCCAGGTCTTGGGGGGTTCGGTGATCCCCGCGGCCTTGAACGCGTCCTTGTTGTAGACGAGGCCGTACGCGTCGTTCAGCAGTGGCAGCGTGCACTGGTTGCCGTTGAACTGGGTGTACTCCAGCAGGGTCCTGGGGAAGACCTTCGCCTTGTCGACCCCGGACTTGTGCAGGAACGGGTTCAGGTCGGCGAAGGCGCCGGAGTTGCAGAACTTGCCGACGCTGTCGGTGGTGAAGGAGGAGACCACGTCGGGGGCCTTGTCCCCGCCGGCGCGCAGCGCCTGGTTGATCTTGTCGTCGGTCATGTTGCCCGTGACCTTGACCTTGATGTTCGGGTGGGCCTTCTCGAAGCGGGCGATGTTCGCCTCGATCGCCTTGACCTCGCTCGGGGCGGACCAGCCGTGCCAGAGGTTGAGCGTGACGTCCTTGTCCGGATCGTCGGCGGCCGCGCCGCCGCTCTGGCCGGTACACGCGGTGGCGAGGACGGATATCGCGGCGACGGCTGCGGCCGCGGCGGTCAGACGGCGGTTTCCGGACATGGCGGTGCTCGCTCTCTGCGGGAGGAACTTCCGGGGGGGTGCCAGGGGTGTGCCAGGGGTGTGCCAGGGGTGCGGCGTCGCGTCGGGTGGTGCCGGTGGAGGTGCTGCTCGTACGGGCGCCGGGGGGCGGGGGCCCGTCAGCGGCGGGAGGTGTCGAAGACCTCGTCGCGCGTGGCGGCGAGGGCGCTCTCCAGCGCGCCGCGCAGCACGGGCCGCTCGCGCACGGTGCCGGACACCAGGCGCGGCCGGGAGGGGGCGAGATCGGCGAGTTCGGCCCCGATGAGTTCGCGCAGCACGTCCCCGCCGGCGGCGGTCACCGCGCCGGACAGGACCACGATCTCCGGGTCGAGTACGGCGACCAGCGAGGCGAGTCCGGTGGCGAGAGCGGTGGCGTACTGCCGCAGGAGCCGCAGGTTCGCCCCCTCGGGGTGCCCGGCGGCCTGCGCGAGCAGCGCGACCGCGGCGGCGGCCAGCGCGGCCCCGGCGTCGTGGCCGGCCCCGTGCCCGGCCCCGCCCCCCGCGTCGTCCGCGGCTCCGTGTCCGGCCCCGTGCCCCGGGCCGGGAGCGGTACCGGGCGGTGCCGCGATGCCGAGGGCGGCCGCCATCGCGGGTACCACCTGGGCGCCGGCCAGCCCCTGGTAGCCCCCGGAGTTGACCCGCGTGACCTGACGGACCAGGGGATGGCCGGGCACGGGCAGGAACCCGACCTCGCCCGCGCCGCCGGTCCAGCCGCGGTGCAGCCGGCCGCCGAGCACCAGGGCGGCGCCGAGGCCCTCCTCGTTCCACAGCAGGACGAAGTCGTCGTGCCCGCGGGCGGCGCCGAGCCGCTGCTCGGCGACGGCGGCCAGGTTCACGTCGTTCTCGTACCCCACCGGCATCGGCAGCGCCGCCGCCAGCTCCTCCAGGAGGGTGGGGGAGTGCCAGCCGGGGAGGTGGTCGGCGTACCGCAGGGCCCCGGTGCCCGGGTCGAAGGAGCCCGGGGTGGCGATGACGACCCGGTGGATGTCGGAGCGCTGGAGCCCCGCGTCCTTGACGGCCTCGCCGAGTGCCCGGGTGACCCGGTCGACGGCCGTGGTGCCCTCGGCGTACGGGAGCTCGTGGCGGCCGGTCACCTCGCCGGTGAGGTCGGCGACGGCCGCGACGATGCCGCCCGGGGTGACGTCCAGCCCGGCGACGTGGGCGGCGCGCGGGTTGACCCCGTACAGCTGGGCGCTGGGCCCGGGGCGGCCGCCGGAGGTCCCGGAGGCCACGACCAGCCCGGCCGCTTCGAGGCGGGCCAGCAACTGGGAGGCGGTGGGCTTGGAGAGCCCGGTGAGCCGGCCGATCCGGGTGCGGGACAGGGGCCCGTGCTCCAGCAGCAGGTCCAGTGCCGCCCGGTCGTTCATGACACGGAGCAGACTGGGCGTTCCGGGGGTGGTGCCGGTCATGAGCGCTCTCTCCGTCATCGGCTCACGCCGGTGGCCAGGAACTGTTAGGTAAGTTTCCTATCGGTGTTCGAGCCCTGTCAATGCCGCTGCCCCCGCAGAAATGAACCTGCGGGGGCAGCGGCGTGAAGCGGAGGAGCAGAGGGCAGGGAGCGCTACTTGGTGATCCGGGGGCTGCCGACGGCGGGCGACGGGATCGGGTTGGTGGCCAGGGACTGCGGGGAGGCCGGGTTCGCGAGCGCCGACGGCGGGGCCACGGAGGCCGACGGGTCGGCCGGGGCCTCGCCCTCGTCGCCGTCGACGGCCGGCTGGCCGCCGATGATCCGGATGCCGGCCTCGTCGAAGGCCTCCTTGATCCGCCAGCGCAGCTCGCGCTCCACGGCGAACTGCTGGCCGGGCATCGTCCGCGCCGACACCTTCACCGTCATGGAGGCCAGCAGCACCTCGTCCAGGCCCAGCACCTCCACCGGGCCCCACAGGCGCTCGTCCCAAGGGGACTCCTTCGCCATGTTCTCCGCGACGTGCTTGACCACCTCGCGGATCCGGGTCAGGCTCTCCGACGGCTTGACCTGGACGGCCACGCCCGCGGTCGCCCAGCCCTGGCTGAGGTTGCCGATGCGCTTGATCTCGCCGTTGCGGACGTACCAGATCTCACCGTTGTCACCGCGCAGCTTGGTGACGCGCAGACCGACCTCGACGACCTCGCCTGAGGCCACCCCCGCGTCGATCTTGTCACCGACGCCGTACTGGTCCTCGAGGATCATGAACACGCCGGACAGGAAGTCCGTCACCAGGTTCCGCGCACCGAAACCGATCGCCACACCGGCCACACCGGCGCTCGCGAGCAGCGGGCCCAGGTTGATGCCCAGGGCGCCGAGCACCATCAGTCCCGCCGTGCCCAGGATCAGGAACGAAGCCACCGAACGCAGGACCGAACCGATCGCCTCGGAGCGCTGCCGACGCCGTTCCGCATTGACCAGCAGCCCGCCGAGCGCCATGCCCTCGACGGCCTCGGCGCCCCGGTTCATCCTCGTTATCAGCTTGGTCAGCGACTTGCGGACCAGAGAGCGGAACGCGGCCGCTATCACCAGGATCAGCAGGATCTTCAGGCCCAGGTACAGCCATCCGGCCCAGTTCTCCTCGATGAAACTGGCGGCGTTCGTGACGCTCTCGTGGGCCTCCTTGACCGAAGCGGCCGGGTCCGGGGTGTCGGCTGCCAGGGGCAGCAGGGCGGCATGCCAGGGCATGACGGGAACCTCCAGGTGTAGCGGTCTGCCCTCAAAGAGGGGTGTGCGGGGCAGGCCATCCACACTAACGGGGCATTCCAGTGACCCCGTTGCCGTGTTCGAGGGAGAGACCAGGCTCACCCGGGGATGAACCGGGTGTGGTTGAAAACACCTCCGACCCGTTACGGGCGCGTGGTGGCGCTTCGACCAGCCGTAAGGAGAGACTGGAGAGCAGATCGTCCCGGCGCGAGCCACGCGCCGCCGACGTACAAGGAGGCAGTCCGTGCCGCACGTCCTGGTCCTCAATGCGTCGTACGAGCCGCTCGGCGTCGTACCGCTCCGCCGCGCGCTCGTCCTCGTCCTGGAGAACAAAGCCGTCTCCCTGGAGGAATCCGGCGCCTTTCTGCACAGCGCGACGAGAGTCGTCCCCGCGCCCAGCGTGGTCCGGCTCAAGCGCTTCGTACGGGTCCCCTACCGGGGGCCCGTTCCACTCACCCGCCGCGCCCTGTTCGCCCGGGACGGCGGCCGCTGCATGTACTGCGGCGGCGTCGCGACGAGCGTCGACCACGTGATCCCGCGCAGCCGCGGCGGGCAGCACGTGTGGGACAACGTGGTCGCCGCATGCCGGCGGTGCAACCACGTCAAAGCGGACCGGCACCTGCTGGAACTGGGCTGGAGGCTGCGGCACCAGCCGGCCCCGCCCTCCGGTCTGGCCTGGCGGATCATCGGGACGGGGCACCGGGACCCGCGCTGGATGCCCTACCTCCAGCCCTACGGCGCGGAGGACGCCCTGGACCGCATCGGAGCGGCGGCGGCCTCCTGACCCTGACCGCCCGGGCCCGGAGCCGGCCCGCGGAACCCCGGACCGGGGTTTCCGCGGGTCCGGGGCGCCGACGGGTTCCGCACCGGGGCGTCTGTGCCGTTGCCGTGCCGTGCCGTGCCGTGCAGTACCCCGGCCGCGGGCTGCCGGCTACGGACAGCCGGCTGCGGGCTGCCGGCTGCTAGGGGACGGTGGCGTAGGCCTCCGCCGAGAAGAGGCTGCAGCCGAACTTGGTGGCGCGCTCGTCGCAGGTGACGCGGACGAACCGGGCCGGCGCCGACGCGTCCAGGCGGACCGTCTCCAGACCTCCCCGGGACCCCGAGACCGCAGCCGCCGGCCGCCAGCTCGCGCCGTCCGCGGAGGTCTCCACCCGGTATGCCGACGGGTACGCGTCCTGCCAGTGCAGCACCAGCTTGCCGATCCGGGCCGCAGCCGGGAGCTCCGCCTGCCACCACGCGCCGTCCACGGGCGGGGACGACCAGCGCGTCGTCGCGGAGCCGTCCACCGCCGCCGAGGCCGGGAACGCCGGGGTCTCGTTCCCCGACGAGGAGGCCCGCGCCGAGCGGAACAGGTCCGGCCCGCCCGTCCGCGGGACCGCGCGGACGGTCAGCGTCCGGGTCTGCCCCGCGAAGGTGACCGACACCGGGTAGCTGCCCGCCGGGGTTCCCGCCGGGACCGTCACCGACACCGGGACCGTGACCCGCGTACCCCGCGGAGCCGTCGCCTCCGCCGGGAGCCTCACCTCGATCCCCGGCGGCGCAGCGGCCGTCAGCGGCCCGTGGACCCCGGCCGGGCGCAGCGCCGACAGCTCCGCCGGTATCACCTGCGCACCCCCGCCGATCTCCACGTCCACCGCGTGCGCCAGCTCGAACCCGGCCTCCGGACCGTCCGCCAGCCAGGGCACCACCTGGTGCACGACCGGGGCCGGCAGCCCCGCCCACGACAGCCGCACCGCGTCCGCGCGCACGCCGCCGGCGTCCGCCTGGGTCCAGCCCGAGGCCGCCGCGTCCGCGATCTTGCGCCAGCCCTCGCCCGGAACATGCACTTCCACCGCCGCGCCCCGGCTCCCGGGCGCAAAGGGGTCCGTCATCACCGTCACCACCGACACCGGCCGCACCGCGTCGAGCGTGACCGTGAAGGCGTCGGTCTCCCGGGACACCGTGCCCGTCTGGCGGGCCGCCCCCGTCCACGCGTCCGCCTCCGCCGCGGCCTGCGCCAGGAAGGGGTCCAGCACGGCCTTGTCGATCCGGGCGGCGCCCGGGTCCGCCAGTGCCCTGCGCGCCGCCGCCAGCGCCTGGGAGGCCTTCCACGCCGCCGTCCCGTCCCCGCGGGACTGGGCCCGCAGGAGGTCCACCGCCAGCTCGCCCGCCGTTCCGTACGCCGACAGCCGCTCCAGCCACGGCCCCGCCTCGGCCGACAGCCCGGGCAGCCGCGCAGGCGCCTCCCGCAGGGCCGTGAAGGCCGCCCGCAGCCTGTCCCCGGCCGCCTGGTCACCCGAGGCGCGGCTGCGCCAGAACTCGTCCACCAGCGGGCGCAGGTACGCCGACTCCTGCTGACCGAGGCCCGAGGAGGCCGAGTTCCCGGCCAGTGCGGCCAGCGAGCGACGGGCCGCCTGGTCCGGCCCGGCCAGGTCGGAGACCGCCGCCGCCCAGGACTCGCCCGGCCGGTAGCCGTTCGGGTTCCACGCGAAGTCCGCCGCCGTGAACAGCGGGATCCGTGACAGGGAGGCCTGCGGCATCGCATTGGCCAGCAGGGCCGCCGAGCCGCTCGCCACCGCCGGCTCCCGGCCCGTGTACGGGCCGAGGAAGACGCGGCCCGGGTCCCAGTCGTTGACCGGGTAGTTGTCCATGGTCACGAGGGGATGCTGGCCGAAGGCGCCGCGGGCCCCCGCCAGTTCCGTGCCGGTGATGGTGCGCGGCACCACGCCCACACCCGTCCAGGCGACCTCCACCCGCTCGTCGAGGCGGCTCGCCAGGGCGGTCCGGTACGTGGTCGCGCCCTTCTGGTGGTACTCCGTCGGCATCAGCGACAGCGGTGCCGCGCCCGGGTGCCGTGCGGCGAGGTGCGCCGCCAGTTCGCCCGCGACCTCCGCGTGCGCCTTCGCGGCCGCCGCCGGGCCCGTCCCGTACCGCACCCGGTCGGCCCGGCAGCCCCATTCGGTGTAACTCACGTCCTGGAACTGCACCTGGAAAGCCCGGAACCCCAGGTCCCACATCGCGTCCAGCTTGGCCGCCAGCGCCGCCCGGTCGGCCGCCGAGGCCAGGCACATCGACTGCCCGGGGTTCACCGCCCAGGCCAGCACCACCCGGTTGGCGCGGGCCCGATCGGCCAGGGCCCGGAACTCCGCCTGCTGCGCGGCCGGGTACTCCTCGCGCCAGTCGGTCGTCCGGTACGGGTCGTCGCCGGGCGCGAGCAGCAGCCGGTTCTGCTTGGTCCGGCCCATGAAGTCCAGCTGCGCGAGCCGCTGGTCCTGGGTCCACGGCTGTCCGTAGAACCCCTCGGTGGTCCCGCGCACGGGCGCGGTCGGCCAGTCCCGCACCAGGACGCCGGGCACCTTCCCGGTGCCCGGGGCGACCGAGGCCAGCACCTGGCGCAGCGTCTGCGCCGCGTGGAACAGGCCGTCCTCGCCCACGCCGGCCAGCGCGACCGTGTCCCGGCCCGCGGCCCTGCCCACGGCCAGCCGGTAGCCGCCGTTGGGCAGCTCCGCGGCGGTGGCCCCGGCTCCGGGCCCGGCCCCGTACGCGCCGAGCGCCCGCAGGGCCTCCTGCGCCTGGGGCCCCTGGAGCCGTACGACGGTGCCCCGCTCGGGCAGCGGCGCCCCGGGGGCCGGTTCGTGCAGGGTCCGTACGCCCGCCGCGCGCAGGGCGGTGCGGACCAGCCCGACCGCGTACGGATCGGCGTCCGGCGCCGCCACCAGAACGGCCTCGGTGCCCAGCGGGACCTCGCGCGCCGTGTCGGCGGTCATCGACTGCGGGCGCGGATACACGGCCGGCCCCTCGGAGGCCGCCCGCGGGGTGTCGGCGCCCGGGTCGAGGACGGGCCCGGCGCCCCCCGCCGCGGTGGCGGATGCCGGTCCGGGCGTACGCGAACCGCCGGCTCCGGCGGCAGCTCCGGAGCCGTGGTCCGGTCCGGGGACGGCCGGCGAGCCCGGCAGCTCGAACGCGCTGGGCGCCATGACGAACACCCCGCCGCCCAGCAGCGTCCCGATGACCGCCACCGCCGCGGCCGTCGTCCGCTTCCTGCCCCTGAGCTGCACGAAGCCCCCTCGTCCCGTGTCGTCCCGCGGTCGTACGAATGACCCCGAGCCCACCACCCGTGCGCCCGGAGTGTCAATGCGGGCGGGTGTTCTGACCTGGATACGCCAGGAATGCACCGCTGCCCACGGGGTATGGCTGCGGTGTCCCGGCGGTGTTCCATGTCACTGACCCACCTTCAGAGCCCTTACGGACCAAGGAGCAACGCCGTGAACACCGCACCCGGCAGCCGACCCGCCCCCGCCGCCCCGCCGCTCGCCCACCTGCCCGCGCAGGCCGGGCCCGCCGAAGGGCCCCTCACCAGCGAGCCCCCGCTCGCCGGTTTTGCCCACACGCCCCTGACCAGCGAGCCCCCGCTCACCGACGAGGCTCCGCTGACGAGCGAACCGACCACGCCCGCCGCGGCAGCCGCCGCAGGCGACTAGACACAAGGACACGGGTATTCACATGGACGACCTCGCCCGGCTCGCGGCCCTGCACGGCGTCGCCACCACCTACCAGCCCGCCGAGGGCGTCACGGTCCGGGTCCCGGAGGCCACCGTCAGGGCCGTGTTGCGGGAGCTGGGCGTGGACTGTGACACCCCGCAGGCCGTACGGGGGCACCTGGCCGAGGCCGACTGGGAGGCGGCGCACCGGCTGTTGCCGCCGGTGCTGGTGTGGTGGGCGGGCTCACCGCCGCCCGCCGGGCTGGCCGATCTGCCGCCCGGGACGCGGATCAGGCTGGAGGGCGACGAGGCCGGCGGCTGGTCGCCGGGCGGGGACCCGGGCGGGGATGCGGCCGGGGGCCCGGGCGGCTCGCCGGGCGGGGTGCCGCCGCTCGGTGTGCACCGGCTCAGCGCCGAGGCCCCCGACGGCCGGACCGGGGCCGCCACCCTGATCGTCGCCCCGGAGCGGGCCCCCGCCGCGCCCGACCGGGCCCACGGGCTGCTCGTCCAGCTGTACTCCCTGCTCTCCGAGCAGTCCTGGGGCATGGGCGACCTCGGCGACCTGGCCGCGCTCGCCCGCTGGGCGGGCCGCACCCACGACATCGGGTTCATCCAGGTCAACCCGCTGCACGCGGCCGTGCCCGGGACCCCGACCGACCCCTCCCCGTACCGGCCCTCCTCGCGCCGGTTCCCCGACCCGGTGCACCTGCGGATCGAGGACGTCCCCGAGCACGCCACCTGCCCCGACCCCGAGGCCCTCGCCGAACTCGCCGCCCGGGGCGGCGAACTGCGCCGCGAGGTCCTGGAGAAGGGCGCGCTGATCGACCGCGACGCCGTCTGGGCCCTCAAGCGCGCCGCACTGGAGCTGCTGTACGCGGCTCCGCGCACACCCGAACGCGAGGCCGACTACCGGGAGTTCTGCGCCGAACAGGGCGCGGAGCTGGACCTGCACGCCACGTGGTGCGCCGGGCACGCCGGCGACGACCCGAGAGCGGGGGCCGACTTCCACCGCTGGCTGGTCTGGCTGACGGACACCCAGCTCCGTGCGGCCCAGCGGGCCGCCCGCGACGCGGGGATGGCGGTCGGCATCGTGCACGACCTGGCCGTCGGGGTGCACCCGAAGGGCTCGGACACCTTCGGCCTGCCCCTCTACGCGAAGCACGTCAGCGTCGGCGCCCCGCCCGACGCGTTCAACGCCCGCGGCCAGGACTGGAGCCTGCCGCCGTGGCGGCCCGACCTGCTCGCGGACAGCGGGTACGCGCCGTTCCGGGCCCTGCTGCGCGGGGTGTTCCGCTTCGCCGGGGCGCTGCGCATCGACCACGTCATGGGCCTGTTCCGGCTCTGGTGGATCCCGGAGGGCGCCCCGCCCGCCGAGGGCGCGTACGTCTCGTACGACGGCGAGGCGATGCTCGCGATCCTGGTGCTGGAGGCCCACCGGGCCGGCGCCCCCGTCATCGGCGAGGACCTCGGGACGGTGGAGCCGCGGGTCCGCCGGGCGCTGGCCCGGCGCGGGGTGCTCGGCACCTCCGTGCTGTGGTTCGAGCGGGACTGGGCGGGCGACGGGCAGCCGCTCGCCCCCGAGGCGTGGCGGTCCGACTGCCTGGCCACCGCCACCACCCACGACCTGCCGCCCACCGCCGCCAAGCTGGCCGGCGCCCATGTGGAACTGCGCGAGCGGCTCGGCCTGCTGACCCGCCCGCCGGAGCGGGAGCGGGCCGAGGACGCCGCCGACACCGCCCAGTGGCTGGACGCCCTGGAGGGGCTCGGCCTGGACACCAAGGGCGAGGAGGCGGCCGTACGGGCCCTGTACGGCTTCCTGCTGCGCACCCCCGCCCGGCTGGTCGGCGTATGGCTGCCCGACGCGGTGGGTGACCGGCGGCCGCAGAACCTGCCGGGGACCTGGGACCAGTACCCCAATTGGCGGCTGCCGGTGGCGGACCCGGCGGGCCGGCCGCTGACGCTGGAGGCCCTGATCGCCTCTCCCCGGGCGAACGCCCTGCTGGGAGCGGTGCGGGAGGGGGTGCGCGCCCGTACGGCACCCCCGGGCGCGCGCCGCGTTTAGGTGTTCGCTACGTTTGCACCGTGGACAAGAAGAACGCTCTGCGCGCCGGCGCCGTCACGGCCGGATCGACGCTGATGATGCTGCTGATGACGTCTCCCGCCCTCGCGGTGACCCGCGACGACGGCGACGACCCGGGCCCGGGCCTGAGCATTGCCCAGACGCTCGGCCTGTACGTTTTCACGCCGATCGCGCTGTTCGCGATCATTGCGGGCCTGGTGATCGTGACCGACAAGTCGCGCAAGCAGCAGACCCGGGGCTGACCCCGCGGGGCAGCACCCGACAGACTTCCGGGGCGCCGGGGGTCCGCACGCCGACGCCTTTGCGGCTCCGGTGCGGACCCCGGGCGCCCCGTTGTGCGTTCCGCAGCCCGGTAGACGGCCCCCGTCGGCGCCCCCAGCCGGGCGCCGCGTGCCCCGCCCGCGGGGCGGACTAGACGCCGGCCATCAGCTTGCGCAGGAGGCCCGTCAGGGCGGCGACCTCCTCGTCGTCGAGGCCGGTGAGGGCGGCACGCTGCACCTCCAGCCCGGCGGCGACGGCCTCGTCGATGACGGAGAGCCCGCGGTCGGTGATCGTCACCTGTAGTCCGCGCCGGTCGTGCGGATCGGGCTTGCGGGAGAGCAGCCCGGCCTTCTCCAGCTTGTCCAGGCGCCCGGTCATGCCGCCCGTCGTGAGCATGAGCGTGGCCGACAGCTGGCGCGGCGAGAGCGTGTACGGGGCGCCGGAGCGCCGCAGCGTGGCGACGACGTCGAACTCGCCGCGCGAGATCCCGTAGCGGGCGTAGGCCCGTTCCATCGCGTCCCCCATGCTCCGGGAGATCCGGTAGATACGGCCGAAGACGGCCATGGGGGCGGTTTCCAGGTCCGGTCGCACTGCGTGCCACTGGTCGATGATCGCGTCGACGGCGTCCTTGTTGGCCTCGGTCATGCACGCAGTATCAAGTGTCCCTCCAGTTGTTCGCAAGAAAGTTGCTTGACGAAAAGTAGCTTAGAGGTAAGCTACTTCCCATCAACCTACTTGGGGGGAAGCGATGGGCAAGGCAAGGGGAACAGCGGTGGCGGGGGAGCGGGCCCTGCTCGTCGGCGCCGGTATCAGCGCGGTGGGGACCGGCATGTACGTCCCGTTCTCGCTCGTCTTCTTCCACCACGTCACCGGCCTCTCCTTCGCTCTCGTCGGCCTGGTGATGACCGTCACCGGCCTGGTGGGGCTGGCGGCCCTGCCGCTGGCCGGCGCGGCCGTCGACCGGTTCGGCGCCAAGCCGGTCGTCCTCGCCCTCTACGGGGTCCGCGCCCTCGGTTTCGCGCTCTACCCCTTCGCCGGCTCGCTGCCCGCCTTCGCCGCCGTCGCCCTCGTCACCGCCCTGGCCGACCGGTCCTTCCCCGTCGTCCAGCAGTCCCTGATCGGCGAGGTCGCGCGCGGCGCCGACCGGGACCGGCTCCAGGCCTCGCTGCGCGCCCTGCAGAACGCCGGGATGGGCGCCGGGGCCCTGATCGTCTCCGGAGTGCTCGCGCTGTGGGGGACCGCCGCCTTCACGTACACGGTCTGGGGCAACGCGCTGGCCTTCGCGCTCGCCGGACTGCTCGTCCGCCGGGTCCGCGCGGTGCACGACGCGCCGAGGGCCCGCGCCGGACGGCCCGCCGCCGGCTACCGGATGGTCCTGCACGACCGGCCCTTCCTCGCCCTGACCGCCGCGAACTTCCTGACCGCGCTGGGCTACGCCGCCCTGTCCGTGCTCTTCCCGCTCTACATCGCCACCTGGCTGCACGGGCCCGACTCCCTCACCGGAGCCGCCTTCACCCTCAACACCGCCCTGTGCGCCGGGATCGGCGTGCTCGTCGCGGGCCGGGTCCGCCGCTCCGGAGCCCGCCGCACCCGCTCCGCCGCGCTCGGCGCCCTGCTCTTCGCCGGCGCCTTCGTCGGCCAGATCGTGCTCGGCACCGTGCGCCCCGGGCAGACCGCCACCCTGGTCGCCCTGATGGTCATCGTCGTCGTCTACACCCTCGGCGAGCTGGTGCACAGCCCCTCCGGCGGCGCCCTGTCGGTCTCCGCCGCCCCGGAGGCCGTGCGCGGCCGCTACCTGGCCACCTACCAGGTGTCCTACTCGCTCGCCACCGCCGTGGCCCCCTCACTCTTCACCGCCCTGCTCGCCGTCGACGGCCGACTGCCCTGGGCCGTCCTCGCCGTCGCCGCGGCCGGGGCCGCCCTGGCGCTGGTCCGGCTGGAGCGCCGGCTGCCCGCCGAGGCCGTGTACCCCCAGCCGTCGGTCGTGGCGGCCGCCTCGGCGCCGCGGACCCCGGCGCCGATGCCGGCTCCGGCTGCGGCTCCGGCTCCCGCGGTCTGAGCCGCCCGGCCGGCCCGGCTCCGGTCCCGCCGCGTCCCACCGCCCGACTTCCCTTCCCCCCGACTTCCCTTCCCCCCGACTTCCGTCCCGCGTTCCTCACCCGTCCGAGGAGTCACCTGCCATGAAGCGCTTCGCCACCGTCGCCCTGACCGCCCTCGCCCCGATCTCCTGGGGTTCGACCTACGCCGTGGCCACAGAACTGCTCCCGCCCGACCGGCCCCTGTTCACCGGCGTGATGCGGGCCCTGCCCGCCGGACTCCTGCTCACGGCCCTGGCCCGCAGACTCCCGACCGGCGCGTGGTGGTGGAAGTCCGCCGTCCTCGGCACGCTCAACATCGGCGCCTTCTTCCCGCTGCTGTTCCTCTCCGCGTACCGGCTCCCCGGCGGCGTGGCGGCCGTCCTCGGCTCCGCCGGCCCGCTGTTCGTCGTCGGACTCGCCGCCCTCGTCCTGGGGGAGCGGGCCCGGCTGCGGACCGTACTCGCCGCCGTCGTCGGCGCGTTCGGTGTGAGCATGGTCGTCCTGACCGCCGCGGCCCGGCTGGACCTCGTCGGGATCGTCGCCGGTGTCGTCTCCTCGGCCTCCATGGCCGCCGGCACGGTCATGACCAAGCGCTGGGGGCGCCCCGAGGGGGTCGGCCCGCTGGCCGTGACCGGCTGGCAGCTCACCGCGGGCGGGCTGGTCATCATCCCCGTCGCGGCCCTGGTCGAGGGGGCGCCGCCCGCGCTCGACGGCAAGGCCTTCCTCGGCTACGGCTACATGATGCTGATCAACACCGGTATCGCGTACTGGCTCTGGTTCCGCGGCATCGGCCGGCTCACCGCCACCTCGGTCACCCTGCTCGGCCCGCTCTCCCCGCTCACCGCCGCCGTCATCGGCTGGGCGGCCCTCGGCCAGTCCCTGTCGCCGATCCAGCTGGTGGGCATGGCGATCGCCTTCGGGGCCACCGTGGCGGGCCAGCTGTTCGCCGCCCGCACCCCCGCCCCCGCCGCGGTGGAACCGTTCAGTTCCACTGAAGAGAATGATCGAAATGTTTCGATGGACCTGACGGATGGCGAAGTGCGACGGTAGACCCACTTCACACCGGCACCCGAAGGGGAGAACACACCGTGGCCGTCATGGACAGGGTCCGCACCGTTGCGCAGCACCAGAGCGGCAGCCAGGCCGCGAGGGGACCCGCGGGACTCGGCGTCCTGCTCGCCCTGGTCGCCACCGTCGTCTGGTCCGGCAGCTTCGTCGCCACCCGGGGCATGGCAGACACCGTGCCGCCCGTCCAGGCCGTGTTCTGGCGCTGGATCATCGCCGCCCTCGCCGTCGCCCCCTTCGCGGCCCGCCAGGCCTGGCGGCAGCGGGCGCTGATCCGCAAGCACCTCGGCTTCACCGCCCTCGCCTCGCTGTTCGGCGTCGCCCTCTACAACACCCTGGTGCACCAGGCCGGACTGACCACCTCCGCCTCCAACATGGGCATGATCATGGCCGCCTCGCCGGTCGTGATGGCGCTCTACGCCCGCCTCGGCGGCGAACGGCTCGGCGCCCGGCGCACCTTCGGCCTGGTGCTCGCCGCGTTCGGGGTGCTGCTGCTCGTCGGGGACGGCTCGCTCGGCTTCGACTTCGGCGCCGGCGACCTGTGGATGCTCGCCGCCGCCCTGTCGTTCGCCACGTACAGCGCGCTGCTCAGGCGCAAGCCCGCCGAGCTCGGCGGACCGGCCTTCCTCATCACCACCTTCGTGCTCGGCGCGCTGATGCTGGCCCCCGCGTACGCCGTGTCCGTCACCGTCCAGGGCGGCTTCGAGGTCACCGCGGGCACCGCCGGCATGCTGCTGTACGTCGGTGTCATGTCCTCCGCGGTCGCCTTCTTCGCCTGGAACAAGGCCGTCTCGCTCATCGGCGCGGCCCGCGCGGGTGTCGTCTACTACCTCCAGCCGGTGTGCGTCGCCGGCCTCGGGCTCCTGCTGCTGGGCGAGCGGACGGGCCCGGCCCAGCTGCTGTGCATGGCGCTGATCCTGGGCGGCGTGAGCCTGGGGGCCCGGCGGTAGGTTCGCTCCCATGACCGAGTGGGACATCAAGAAGCTGCGGATCCTGCGGACCCTGGCCGACCGGGGGACCGTGACCGCGACGGCCGAGGCGCTGCACATGACGCCCTCGGCCGTTTCGCAGCAGCTGACCAATCTCGCCCGGCAGCTGGGAGTGCCGCTGCTGGAGGCGCAGGGGCGCCGGGTCCGGCTCACGGACGCCGCACACCTCGTACTGCGGCACGCGGAGGCCGTGTTCGCGCAGCTGGAGCGGGCGGACGCCGAACTGGCCGGATACCTGGCCGGCGACGCGGGTGAGGTCCGGATCGGGGCGTTCTCCACGGCCGTTCCGGTCCTGGTGGTCCCGGCGGTGGCGGCGCTGCGGCGCAGCCACCCGGGCGTGGAGGTACGGGTACGGGAGACCGAGGCGGCGCAGTCGTACGAACTGCTGTCGGCCGGGGCCGTCGACCTGGCCCTCTCGCTGGCCGCGCACGCCCCGAGCGCCCGGGACCCGCGGTTCACCCGGCTGGTGCTGATGGAGGACCCGCTCGACGTGGCCCTGCCCCCGGGGCATCCGCTGGCGGGCGCGGCGGAGCTGCGGCTGGCGGACCTGTCCGGGGACCCGTGGATCTACGGGGGCAGCGGGCCGTGGCAGGAGATCGCCCGTACGGCGTGCGAGGCCGCGGGGTTCGTGCCGGAGCAGGCGCACGCGGCGGCCGGGTGGACGGCGATCCTGGCGATGGTCGAGGCGGGGATGGGCGTGGCGCTGGTGCCGCGCATGGTGTCGAGCCGGGCCTCGGGGGTGACGGTGCGGGTCCTGACCCGCGACCGGCCCACGCGGCACGTCATCGCGGCCACCCGCCGCGGCTCGGAATCCGCACCGGCGGTGGCCCACGCCCTGGCGGCCCTGCGTCACGCCGCCGCCGCTCGGTAGGCCGTCGCCTCCGGCGGGCCCGGTCAGGCCCCCGGCCCGCCGCAACGGTCCGGGGGCCGGAAGCCGGAGGCCGGAGGCCGGGGGCCTGCGGGTCAGGCGGAGGCGGCGTCCGCGGCCTGGGCCTTCAGGGCGCGCTCCACGCCCGACCGGGACTCCGAGACCAGCCGGCGCAGGGCCGCGTTCGGCTCGGCCGACACCAGCCAGGCGTCCGTCGCCGCGAGGGTCTGCTCGGAGACCTGGAGCGACGGGTAGAGGCCCACCGCGATCTGCTGGGCGATCTCGTGGCTGCGGTTCTCCCAGATGTCCTTGACCACCGCGAAGTACTTCTCGGTGTACGGGGCCAGCAGCTCGCGCTGGTCGGTCTGGACGAAGCCGCCGATCACGGCCTCCTGCACCGCGTTGGGCAGGTCCGCGGACTCCACCACCGAGGCCCACGCCTCGGCCTTGGCCTCCGCCGTCGGACGCGCGGCCCGCGCCGTGGCCGCGTGGCGCTCGCCCGCCGCCGTCCGGTCGCGCTCCAGCTCCGCCGCGATGGCCGGCTCGTCCAGGACACCGGTGGCGACGAGGCGCTCCAGGAACGCCCACCGCAGCTCGGTGTCCACGACCAGGCCCTCGATCACGGCCTTTCCGTCCAGCAGCGCGGCCAGGTAGGTCAGCTGCCCCTCGGTGCGGGCGGTCGCCGCGAACGCGCGGGCCCACGCCAGCTGGTGGTCGCTGCCGGGCTCGGCGCCGCGCAGGTGCTCCAGCGTGGCCTCGGTCCAGGCCGCCAGGCCCTGCTCCCGCCACGCCGGGTCGGCGTACAGGTCCACGGCCAGCTTCACCTGCCGGTGCAGCGACTGGACGACGCCGATGTCCGACTCCTTGCCGATGCCGGCCAGGACGAGGGCGAGGTAGTCGCGCGTGGCCAGTTCGCCGTCGCGGGTCATGTCCCACGCCGAGGCCCAGCACAGCGCGCGCGGCAGGGATTCCGTGAAGTCGCCGAGGTGCGCGGTGACGTTGGCGAGGGAGACCTCGTCCAGACGGACCTTGGCGTACGACAGGTCGTCGTCGTTCAGCAGCACGACGGCCGGCCGGGCGCGGCCGAGCAGCTCCGGCACCTCGGTCAGCTCGCCGTCGATGTCCAGCTCGATCCGGTCCGTACGGACGAGCTTGCCGCCGTCCAGGTCGTACAGGCCGATCGCGATCCGGTGGGGGCGCAGCGTGGGCTCGCCCTTGGCGCCCGCGGGCAGCGCCGGGGCCTCCTGGCGGACCGCGAACGCGGTGATGACGCCGGCCGCGTCCGTCTCGACGGCGGGGCGCAGGATGTTGATGCCGGCCGTCTCCAGCCACGCCTTCGACCAGGCGGTCAGGTCGCGGCCCGAGGTCTCCTCCAGGGCGCCCAGCAGGTCCGACAGGCGCGTGTTGCCGAACGCGTGCGCCTTGAAGTACGCCTGCACGCCCTTGAAGAAGGCCTCCATGCCGACGTAGGCCACGAGCTGCTTGAGCACCGAGGCGCCCTTGGCGTACGTGATGCCGTCGAAGTTGACCAGGACGTCGTCCAGGTCACGGATGTCGGCCATGATCGGGTGGGTGGACGGCAGCTGGTCCTGCCGGTACGCCCAGGTCTTCATGGAGTTGGCGAACGTGGTCCACGCGTGCGGCCACTTCGAGCCCTCCGCGTACGCCTGGCAGGCGATCGACGTGTAGGTGGCGAAGGACTCGTTCAGCCACAGGTCGTTCCACCACTCCATGGTGACCAGGTCGCCGAACCACATGTGCGCCAGCTCGTGCAGGATCGTCTCCGCGCGCACCTCGTACGCCGCGTCGGTCACCTTGGAGCGGAAGACGTACTGGTCGCGGATGGTGACCGCGCCCGCGTTCTCCATCGCGCCCGCGTTGAACTCGGGGACGAAGAGCTGGTCGTACTTGGCGAACGGGTAGTCGTACGCGAACTTCTCCTGGAACCAGTCGAAGCCCTGGCGCGTGACGTCGAAGATCGCGTCGGCGTCCAGGAACTCGGCCAGCGACGGCCGGCAGTAGATGCCGAGCGGCACCGACTGCCCGTCCGGGCCCTCGTACGAGCTGTGCACCGCGTGGTACGGGCCGACGATCAGCGCCGTGATGTACGTGGAGATCCGCGGCGTCGGCTCGAAGCGCCAGACGTTGTCCTTGACATCCGCAGCCTCGGGCGTCGGGGAGTTCGAGATGACCGTCCAGCCCTCGGGGGCCGTCACGGTGAACTGGAACGTCGCCTTCAGGTCGGGCTGCTCGAAGCTGGCGAACACGCGCCGCGCGTCCGGCACCTCGAACTGGGTGTACAGGTAGGCCTGCTGGTCGACCGGGTCGACGAAGCGGTGCAGGCCCTCGCCCGTGTTGGTGTAGGCGCAGTCCGCGACGACGCGGAGCTCGTTGGCGCCGGCCGCCAGGTGCTTCAGCGCGATGCGCGAGTCCCGGAAGACCTCGGCCGCGTCCAGCGCCGTACCGTTCAGGACGACCTCGCGCACGGCGGGCGCGACCAGGTCGATGAAGGTCTCGGCACCGGCCTCGGCCGACCGGAACCGCACGGTGGTCACTGAGGGGTACGTGCCGCCCTCCTGCGCACCGCTGAGATCGAGTTCGATCTCGTACGAGTCGACGGTGAGCAGCTTCGCCCGCTGCTGAGCCTCTTCACGGGTGAGATTCGTGCCAGGCACGCGGTCATCTCCTTTGATGGTGACGTTGCCCGGCCATCCTTCCACGCGGGGCCGATCCGGGGGGCGGAGTAATCCACGGGCGAAACGCGACGTCCGATTTCCGCCAGCTTGATCCGGTCCCGGCCCGCACCCTGGACGGCATGACCACCCACCCGGCGCCCCGACCGGCGCTCCACGCCGTACGCCCCGTCGCCCCCGACGCCCTCGCCGCCCTGCGGATCCTGGACGACGCCGGCCGGCCCTGCCGGCCCTACGAGGACCCCGAGGGCGGAGCGCCCCTGCGCTGCTGCCTGCGCCGCAGCCGCCCCGGGGAGCGGATCGCACTCGTCTCCTACGCGCCGCTGCGCCGCTGGGCCGCCGAGACCGGCGCCGACCCGGGCGCCTACGACGAGCAGGGCCCGGTGTTCGTCCACGCCGCCGACTGCGCAGGCCCGGACGGGACCGCCGGCCCCGGCCATCCCTTCGCCGAGCCCGGGGCCCTGCGCACGGTGCGCCGCTACGACGCCGGCGGGCGCATCCTCGGCGGACGTGCCCTGTTGCTCGGGCAGGAGCCGGACGCGGACCTGGAAGAAGCCCTGGCGGAGGCCTTCGCCGAGCCCGGAGCCGCGCTCGTGCACGTGCGCGCCACCGAGTTCGGCTGCTTCCTGTTCGAGGTCCGCAGGCCGTACTGACCGGGCCCGGACACGGCGGAGGGGGGGGCCCCGCCGGGGGCCCCCCCCCCCCCCGGCCCCGGCCCCGGCCGCCCGCCAACCCGCAAAACAAAAAACACACCC
>NZ_JBIVAL010000001.1:0-570376 GCF_044745505.1 Streptomyces sp. NPDC086989 | reverse complement strand
GGGTGTGTTTTTTGTTTTGCGGGTTGGCGGGCGGCCGGGGCCGGGGCCGGGGGGGGGGGGGGCCCCCGGCGGGGCCCCCCCCTCCGCCGTGTCCGCGGGTCCGCCGGATCAGCCGCGGAGCTCCTGCGCGACGAGCTCCGCGATCTGGACCGCGTTCAGCGCCGCGCCCTTGCGGAGGTTGTCGTTCGAGAGGAACAGCGCGAGGCCGTTCTCGACGGTCTCGTCCACGCGGATGCGGCCCACGTACGAGGCGTCCCGGCCCGCAGCCTGGAGGGGGGTCGGGATCTCCGAGAGCTCGACGCCCGGGGCGTCCTTCAGCAGCTCGTACGCGCGCTCCACGCTGATCGGGTTCGCGAAGCGGGCGTTGACCTGGAGGGAGTGGCCGGAGAAGACCGGTACGCGCACGCAGGTCCCGGAGACCTTGAGCTCCGGGATCTCCAGGATCTTGCGGGACTCGTTGCGGAGCTTCTGCTCCTCGTCGGTCTCGAAGGAGCCGTCGTCGACCAGGTTGCCCGCGAGCGGCACCACGTTGTACGCGATCGGGCGCTTGTAGACGGCCGGCTCGGGGAAGTCCACCGCGCCGCCGTCGAAGGTCAGCTGGTCGGCGGCCTCGGAGACCGCGCAGGCCTGGCCCTTGAGCTCGGCGACACCGGCCAGGCCGGAGCCGGAGACGGCCTGGTAGGTGGTGGCGACCATAGCGGTCAGGCCGGCCTCCTCGTGCAGCGGGCGCAGCACGGGCATCGCGGCCATGGTGGTGCAGTTCGGGTTCGCGATGATGCCCTTGGGGCGGTCCTTGATCGCGTGCGGGTTGACCTCGGAGACGACGAGCGGCACCTCGGGGTCGCGGCGCCAGGCGGAGGAGTTGTCGATCACGACGGCGCCCTGGGCGGCGACCTTCTCGGCGAGGGCCTTGGACGTCGCGCCGCCCGCGGAGAAGAGCACGATGTCGAGGCCGGAGTAGTCGGCCGTGGAGGCGTCCTCGATGGTGATCTCCGTGCCCTCCCAGGCGAGGGTCGAGCCCGCGGAACGGGCCGAGGCGAACAGCCGCAGCTCGTCCACCGGGAACTTGCGCTCGGCGAGGATGCCGCGCATGACTCCGCCGACCTGTCCGGTGGCTCCGACGATTCCGACCCTCACGGTGACTCCTTCTGGTACGTACGACGCGGGCGCGTGAAGCCATCATGCGTTCGACCCCACGAGGCTTGTCCAATCCATTGTCCGAGGAACGGACGGTGTCCCGGATGTGAACCCCCGTGACACGTTCGTGGCGGGCGTGTTGCACCCCCTCCGAGCGCCCGGTTCGTCCGGTCGCGGCCGGTTACGGTCCGTTCCGTCGCGTCCGTTATCCGGACGGATGTTCCGTACATCGAACTCGGGGAGAACCACCGTGCGCGCCATCCGCCACCGCCGCCGGTCCATACCGGCACTCGCCGCCCTCGCGGCCACCGCCGTCGCCGCACCCGTCCTGCTCGCCGCCACCCCGGCGGCCGCCCACCCCCGCGAGGGCAGGCTGGCCAGGGAACTGGTGACGGATGTCACCGCCCGCGGCGCCTACCGCCACCTGGCGAAGTTCCAGCAGATCGCCGACGCCAACGGGGGCAACCGCGCCGCCGGCACGCCCGGGCACGCCGCCTCGGCCGCCTACGTCCACGACACGCTGGAGGAGGCCGGGTACCAGGTCTCGTACCAGGACTTCGACGTCTTCGAGGCGCACACGAGGACGGAGCGGGCCACCGTCCTCGGTGCGGCCCCGCGGGAGCTGCCCACCGCGGCCTTCACCTTCACCCCGTCGACGCCGGCCGGCGGGCTGACCGCCCCGCTCGCCCTCGCCCGGGTCGACGAGACCCCGGGCTGCGACGCCGCCGACTATCCGGCCGGGGCCTTCACCGGGAAGATCGCCTTGGTCAAGCGGGGTGCGTGCACCTTCGTGGAGAAGCAGAAGGCGGCCGCCGCCGCGGGTGCGGCCGGCGTGATCGTCTACAACCACAGCGGCACCACCCCGGTCCGCAGCGGGTTCTCCTCGCCCGCCGAGGGGGTCATCCCGAGCGCCGGGATCACCCTCGCCGACGGGGAGGCGCTGGCCGCGGCCGCCGCCGGGGGCGAGGTGACCGTACGCCTGGAGCTGGACCAGGAGCACGTGAAGAGGACCACCCGCAACGTGATCGCCGAGACGAAGGGCGGCCGCTCCGACCGCGTCGTCACGGTCGGCGCCCACCTGGACTCGGTCCCCGAGGGCCCGGGCATCAACGACAACGGCTCCGGCTCGGCCGGCCTGCTGGAGGTGGCCCTCCAACTCGCCCGGGAGGGCGCGAACACGAAGGGCAAGGGCCCGGCGAACAAGGTCCGGTTCGCCTGGTGGTCGGCGGAGGAGCTCGGCCTGCTGGGCTCCGAGCACTATGTGGCGCAGCTGTCCGCCCGGCAGAAGAAGGACATCGCGCTCTACCTGAACTTCGACATGATCGCCTCGCCGAACCCGGTGCAGTTCGTCTACGACGGCGACGACTCGGACAGGACCGGTGAGGGCGCCGGACCGGCCGGGTCGGCGCAGATCGAGGCGCTCATCAACGGCTTCCTCGACAAGAAGGGCAAGCCGCACGAGGGCAGCGACTTCGACGGACGCTCCGACTACGGCCCGTTCATCGCGAACGGCATCCCGGCCGGCGGCACCTTCACCGGCGCCGAGGGCGTCAAGACCGCCGAGCAGGCCCTGCGGTACGGCGGCACGGCCGGGGCCCCGTACGACCCCAACTACCACGGGGCGGGCGACACGCTGAAGAACCTGGACCTGAAGGCCTTCGACACCAACCTGGACGTCATCGCCCACGCGGTCGGCACGTACGCCCAGGACCTGAGCTCGCTGGGCAGGTAGCCCCTGGCCCCCGTGGGGGAAAAGCCCGGAGGGGCGGTGCTCGGTGAGCGCCGCCCCTCCGGTGTTCACTCCGTGGGATTACGGGGTGACCTTCTCGATCTGGACGCTGCCGGTGCCGGCGGCGGTGCCGCGGCCGTTGAGCAGCTTGACCTCGCCGAAGAACTGACGGCCCTCGGGGGCCGGGGCGGCGGCGAGGACGTTCGCCGTGACGGACGCCGAGGCGCCGTTGGCGAGGTTCACCGCGGCGGCCCCGTCGACCTGGACGGAGCCCAGGGCGGAGGAGAAGTACACGTCGCGGTAGTTGTACGTGGTGGAGCCGGACGGAACCGCGTAACCGGCGACCTCGATGGTGTAGGTGCCGGCGGCCGGGTTGAGCAGGGTCACGGCCTCCTCGGAGTCGCCGTCGGCGGAGGAGCCCACCTTCACGCCGTCCTTGAGGACGGTGAGGTCGAGGTCGGCACCGGTGTCGGAGACACCGCCGATGGCCACGTCCAGACGGGAGACGCCCTCACCGATGGTGACGGTGCTGGTCTGGGTCTCGCCGTTGGCGATGGTCGGCTTGGCGACCTTGGCGGAGCCGAGCGGGCCGCCCTGGAGCTTGCCGCCGGAGATGGCCGCGGCCTCGTTCTTGATCGTCCACTGGACCGGGGCGGGGGTGCCCTGCTTCACCTCGGGCAGGACCTTGACCGCCGGGTCGAAGGCCGCACCGAGGACGGAGACGTCCAGCTTGAACGGGTTGTCGAGCAGCGGCGACGTACGGCGCGACTCGACCTCGATCTCCCAGACGCCCGGCTGCGGGTTGTCGTACGAACGCAGGTCGGGGCGGCACTTGTTGGCCGGGTTGTCGTAGTTCGGGTAGCACTGGGTGGTCGCGCTGTCCTCGACGCCCACACCGTAGGGGTGGATCGAGATGAAGCGCGTCTGGCTGCCCGCCGCGAGACCGCCGAGGGCGACCTCGAGGGACTTCGCGCCCTGCGGAACGGTGACGAAGTACGACTTGTGGCTGTTGCGCTGGACGGACGAGGTGTCCGACAGCGTGAACGACGGCTTCGCCAGCGGGGTGGAGGCGACGACCGTGGTCAGGATCTGCTTGTCGATGCCCTCGCTGGTCTCGTCGTCCAGCTGCAGGATGCCGCTGTGGACGCCGGCCGACTTGGGGTTGGCCTCGACCTTGATGGTGACCGGCTTGTTCAGCGGCAGCGTGACGTAGTCGTAGCCGCCGACGACCTTGAACGTGCCGTCGTTGTTGCGCCAGGTCAGGTCGTGACGGGTGCCGTACTTGACGCCCGTGGTGCGGGTGACGACGACGTCGTAGACCTTCTTCTGGCCGACCTTCAGGCCGCCCTCGCGGTCGTAGAGGCCGGTGCCGAAGCCCGGGGTCTTGAGGAACTGGTCGATCGCGGTGTCGACCGGGGCCTTGACGGTGAACTCGTTGGCCTTGGCGCCGCGCTGGAGGGACTCCCACGCGTCGACGATGTTGATCAGACCCGCGCCCTGGGCGTGCGCCGGGACGTCGGCGATCTTCTTCGCGGTGCTGGTGAGCGCCACGCGCAGGCTCGCCGGGGTGACCGCGACGTGCTGCTGCTTGGCGGCCGAGAGCAGCAGGGCGCTGGCGCCCGTCGCCTGCGGCGAGGACATCGAGGTGCCCTGCAGCATCGAGTAACCGGCCGGCAGGCTGTAGCCGGCCTCCTTCACCGGGGAGCCGGGCAGCCAGGTCTGCGTGGTGTTGATGGCCGCGCCGGGGGCGGTGATGGTCGGCGTGAAGCCGCCGTCCTCACGCGGACCGCGCGAGGAGAACGGGAACATGTTGTACTGCTTGGTCACGCCGGAGCCGTAGTTCGCGGCCCAGGTCTCCTTGGAGACCGCGGCACCCACGGAGATGACCTTGTCCGCGAGACCGGGGTCGCCGATGGTGTTGACACCGGGGCCCTCGTTGCCCGCCGAGATGACGAGCTGGACACCGTAGGTGTCGATGAGGTTCTTGTAGAGCTCGGCGCGGGCGTTGTTGCCGTCGTTCAGCGCCGGCAGGCCGCCGATGGACATGTTGACGATGTCCACGCCGCGGTTGACGACGAGGTCGATCATGCCCTCGGTCAGCGCGACGTTGGTGCAGCCGCCGGACCAGGAGCAGGCGCGCGAGGAGACGATCTTCGCGCCGGGCGCCTCGCCGTTCATCTTGCCGCCGAAGAGGCTGTTGGCGGCGGTGATGCCGGCGACGTGCGTGCCGTGCTCGGACTCGATGATGCCGATGTTGACGAAGTCGGCCTTCTTGCCGACCCAGTCCCCGCCCAGCGGGTCCATCGGGACGTCCTTGCGGATCTGGATCACGAACGGGATGCGCTCGGCGACGTCGGTCGCCGGGTTGTCCGTGCCGAAGTAGCCGATCTGGTAGCCGTCCTTGTACGGCTTCATCGGCTCGTTGTTCGTGAAGTCGCCGTCCTGGTCGGTGTCGACGCGGACGGTGCCGGCGGCGGGGTCGTAGAGCATGCCGAACCGGTCGGTGGTGTCCCCGTCCCGGTTGACGTCGCCCTTCGCGTCACCGGTGGCGGTGATCGACTCGCTGAAGCGGCTCCACTGGTACGACCCCTCCGGGGCCTTCCAGCTCTGGCCGCCCGCGGTGAAGGTGCCGCCCGTGGCCGTGACCGGGGTGATCTGGGCCCGCCACGTGGCGTCGTTGTCCGTGATCGGGTCGGTCGCGGTGACCCAGTCGACGATCTTGCGCTCGCCGGTGGTGGTCTTCTGGAGCGCCGGGTGGCCGAGGTCGACGCCCGAGTCCAGGATGCCGATGGTCACGCCGCGGCCGTCGGCCTGCGGGTTCTTGGCGACGAAGTCCACCGCGCCGGTCTCGAAGGACGGGTTGTACGGGTTCTTCGCGGGGGTGTTCTTGTCCGGCCCGGGGTAGGTCTCGGCGGCGGTCCTCTTCGCCGAGCCCGAGTCCTTCCCGCCGTCGGGGCGCGGGTCCGACAGCTGGATCTCGTGCTTGAGGTCCATGGCGTGCACCGAGGACAGCTTGGCGGCCGCCTTCAGCGCGGCCTCGGCCTTGCCGGTGGGCAGCGTGGCCCGCACGTAGCCGAGCTTGTCGTTGGTCTGGCCGACCGAAGCACCCTGGACCGCGGTCAGCTGGTCCGCGACCTGCTTGGTCTGGCCCGGGGCGGTGGCCACCATGACGGTGACGGTCGCGTCACCCTTGGCCTTGGCCTCCTGAAGCAGCTCGGCGTCCGCCGAACCCATCTTCTGCTCGGCGGACTTGACGGCCGGGCCGGTGCCCGGGGTGCCGCCTCCGGTGCCGGTCGCCGCGAACACGGGCATCGCGCCCGCGGTCGCCAGCGCGGCGACCAGGCCGGCCGCGGCCGCGACGCGCGCGACGCGTCTGGCCCCGGATATGGAGCTGGGGGATTCGAGGGTCATCAGCATCCCTGGATAAGTGAAAGATACGGTCCGGATTTCGGTGCCGGATGACCGGTCAGCTTTGCGCAAGTGACAGCTGTTTGGGGAGCGTTGTCATTGACCGAGACCTGACATGGCGGACTCTCGCCAGATCGGAGCATGCGCCATCGAGGCCGTACCGGGGCGTAGGGGTGCGAATCGCAGGGGGTGAAGAGTTGATTTATCGACTTCCCGACCTCATTGCGAGGATGTTGCGGTGCTCGGTGTCAGATCGGGTGTGACAACTTCCGGGCTGTCAGCGCACGCGCGTGCGCGCGTAGTGCCGCGAGGCCTTCGCCCGGTTTCCGCACACGGACATCGAGCACCAGCGCCGGGTGCCGTTGCGCGAGGTGTCGTGGAAGTGCAGCACGCACGTCTCGGAGGCGCACTTGCGGATCCGTTCGGGCGTCGTGCCCAGCAGTTCCAGGTAATCGCGGGCGGCCGTCCAGGCCGGCCCCCAGGCCGGATCCGCGAACTCGGCGCGCTCGCCGGGGCCTTCGGCGGTCAGGGTGGCCCGGATCCGTCCGTGTTCCAGGACGGCGTCGATCAGGGCGCGCGCGCTCTCGTCGGCCGGGTCCGCGACCGCGCGGGCGAGTGCCTCGCGGGCGGTCAGCAGGTGGACGAGCGTCGCCGCGTCGGCGCGGAAGCGGTCGGCCAGCCCGGTGCTGCGCAGCCATACCGCGAGCCCCTCGAGGCGGGTCAGCCCGAAGGCGCCGGCGAAGAGGTCGGTGATCTGGCCGTCCCGCATCCAGCGCGTGTTCAGCAGGTCCAGGGAGACCGGCTCGCCCGTCAGGGGGCGGGGGTCCGCCGCCTCTGTCGCCATGTCGCCGCTCCTTCGTGCGCGCCTGCTAACCCCTCAAGGGTACGTGGCCGGTTGACACCGTCGGCTCTAACCCTTTACTTTGATTTAGAAGGTTAGATTTGAGTTCGAACCGATGAGTGGAACCGATGAAAGGGGGCAGCCGTGACGGCTGTCATCAGCAAGCTGCGCACCGGGCACGTGGGCCTGAACGTCACCGACCTCACCCGCTCCCTCGCCTTCTACCAGGACGCACTCGGCTTCGAGCTGCTGGGTGAGGGCAAGGAGGAGGACCGCCGCTTCGCCTTCCTCGGACAGGACGGCGAACTCGTCCTCACGCTCTGGCAGCAGGCCGACAGCGGGTACGCCACGGCTGCGGCCGGACTGCACCACCTGGCGCTCGCCGCCGCGACCATCGAGGAGGTCCGGGCGTACGAGGAGCGGCTGCGCGGGCTGGGGGTGGAGTTCGCGTACGACGGGGTCGTCGCCCACGGCGAGGGCAGGGCCTCCGGCGGGATCTTCTTCCACGACCCCGACGGCACCCGTCTGGAGATCTCCGCACCGGCCGGCGCCGAAGCGTCGCCTGCTCCCACCTCGGGGGCTCCGACCTGCGGGTTCTTCTAGACGCTCCGACAGGAGGCGGCATTATGGACCGGTACCACCAGGGCTCGCTGGCCGTGCAGGAACGCGTCGGCGTGCGCGCCCTCGCGGATCACGTCGGCCGTTCGATCGGCACGGGCATCAAGGACGTCGCCGCGGCCTTCCTCGAGCTCCAGCCCCACCTGGTCGTCGGCGCCGCCGACGGGGCGGGACGGCTGTGGGCCTCGCTGCTCACCGGCCCGCCCGGCTTCGTCCGGGCCACCGGTCCGCACCGGATGGCGGTCCGCGGCGGACCACCGGCCGGGGACCCCCTCGCCGAGGCGCTGGCCACCGAGGGCACCCGGGTCGGGACCATCGCCCTCGATCCGCGCACCCGGCGCCGGATGCGGCTGAACGGGACCGTGGAGGTGACGGCGGGCGGGTTCGCGGTCGCGGCCGAACGGGTCTTCGCCAACTGCCCCAAGTACCTGCAGAGGCGGCAGCCGCTGGAGGTGATCACCGAAGGGGCCGGTGTCGTGCGGCTCGGGGGTGCGCTCACCCCCGGCCAGGAGCGGGCCGTTCGGGCCGCCGACACCTTCTTCGTCGCCACCACCGCCGAGGGCGGGACCGATGCCAGCCACCGAGGCGGCATGCCGGGCTTCGTCGAGGTGCTCTCGCCGGTCGAGCTGTCCTGGCCGGACTATCCGGGCAACGCCATGTTCCTGACCCTGGGGAACCTGGCCGCCGATCCGCGGGCCGGGCTGCTGTTCCCCGACTGGGAGAGCGGGGCGGTGCTCCAGCTCAGCGGGCGGGCCCGGACCGAGTTCGGCCCCGACGGCAGCCGGAGCGTCCGCTTCCGCGTCGAGGCCGTGGTGGAGGCGCTGCACCCCGGGCGGCTGCGCTGGAGCGCCCCGGAGTACTCGCCGGCCAACCCGGCGCTGCCGCATCACCGCGGGAGTACGACCAGGTAGGCGGCGGGCTCGCGGTCCGCGGAGGCCGTCAGGGCGGTCCGGACGACCGCGGCCTGCTGCTCGGGCCAGTCGCGGAGCTTGCGCGGGGTGATGTGCAGGACGGTCACCCCGAGCCGCTCCAGGGTCTCCCGCTTGCGGACGGCCTCCGAGAACTCCTCGTCCTCGCCCTGCCGCGGCGCGCGGGTGTCGATCTCCAGCGCGACGGACTGCTCCGGCCAGAACGCGTCGACGCCGCCCAGGTGCGGGCCGCCCGGCAGCCGCAGATCGACGTTCCAGACCGGCTCGGGGAGCCCGTAGCCCCGTACGAGCTGGTACAGCCGGTCCTCGGCGAGGGCCCGGCCCTCCGCGAGCAGCGACTCGACGGCGTCCACGACGTGGGGACGGTTCAGCAGCCGGGCCACCGTCAGCTCCCGTACGACGGCGGCGGGTTCGCAGTGCCCGCCGCGCACCGCCTCGCTGAGCAGGCGGCGTACGGTGCCGGCGTCGGCGAGCTGCCCGACCGCGTCCGCCAGGGCCCGGGCCACGGGGGCGACGGGCAGCCCGGTCAGCTCCTGCGGGTGGGGCGGGGTGTGCGTGCGCACGATCCGTACGGTGCCGACGGAGCGCAGCCGCCGGGTGTGCGGCACCAGCACGTCGATCCGCGTGAGCGCGAGCAGCGCGGGCGCCGAGGCGAACCGGTACAGCGCGAGGGCCGCGAGGCCGGTGATCATGGCCTCCCCGCCGCGGCGGCCGGCGTACAGCAGGGCCGCGTGCAGGCGTTCCTCACTGGTCGCGGCGCCGGGGTGGAGGAGGAACACCCCCGGCAGGATCTCCTGCCAGGGCCGCCCGGCGGCTTCGGAGGCGCTGACGCCGTGCTCGCGGAGCTGGGCGAGGCTCATCACGCGGGGGCTGCTGCCGGTGAGGTGGGCGAGGGGGAGGGGCGCGTTGTGGTTCATGCGGCGGAGATTCCCGCTCGCCCCGGCCCCGCTAACCCCTGTTACGTTCTCGTCGACAAATCCGGACAAGCCCGCACTAAAGTACGGCCGTTCGAAAGCCGATACCGTCGTTCGCCTCCCCCGGCGGGGCCGGTCGGCCCGACCCCGCCGGACAGCCCCTAAACCGCCGCGGAGGCCCCGCCGGAGGCCGCGTCACAGGCCTGCGCACGCAGCGCGCGGGCCAGGTCGTCACGGGCCTCCAGCACCAGGCGGCGCAGCGCCGGAGCGGCGTCGGCGTGCGCGGACAGCCAGGCGTCCGTGGCGGCGAGCGTCGCCTCGGAGTCCTCCAGCGACGGGTACAGCCCCTTCACCACGTGCATGGCGATCTGGATGGACCGCTGCGTCCAGATCCGCTCGATCACCTCGAAGTAGCGCCCCGCGTACGGCGCCAGCAGCGCCCGCTGCGAGGACTGCTGCATACCGGCGATCGTCGCCTCCACCAGCGCGTTCGACAGTGCGTCCGACTCGACGACCGCCGCCCACGCCTGGTCCTTGACCGCACCGGACGGCCGCGCCGCCAGGCACCGCACCTGGTGCCGCTTGCCCGACGCCGTGTCGTCGCGCACCAGCTCGGCCGTCAGTACGGCCTCGTCCACCGCGCCGTGCGCGGCCAGCGGCAGCAGGAAGTCCCACCGCAGCTCCTGGTCCACCTCCAGCCCGTCGATCCGCGCCGACCCGTCCAGCAGCCCCAGCAGCAGCTGGAAGTCGCCCTCCGTCGCCGCGCTCGCCGCGAAGAAGCGGGCCCAGGTCAGCTGGTGCTCCGAACCCGGCTCCGCCCGGCGCAGCTCCTGGAGCGCGACCGCCGACAGCACCCGGCCGCCCTCCTCGCGCCAGTCGGCCGCCGCGTAGTGCGTTACCGCGGTCAGCGCCTGCGAGTGCAGCATCTGGAGCACGCCGACGTCCGTCTCACGGCCGGAGTGGGCCAGCACCAGGGCGACGAAGTCGCGCGCCGGCATCAGGCCGTCGCGCGTCAGGTTCCACAGCGCCGACCAGCACAGCGCCCGCGCCAGCGGATCGGCCACGTCCCCGAGCCGCCGGCGCAGCGTCTCCAGCGAGCCCTCGTCGAAGCGCATCTTGCAGTACGTGAGGTCGTCGTCGTTGACCAGCACCAGGTCGGGCCGCTCCTGCCCGGCCAGCTCCGGCACGGCCGTCCGCACGCCCGCCACGTCCGCCTCGGCCCGGGCGTAGCGCACCAGCGAGCCGCCCTCCAGCCGGTACAGGCCGACCGCGACGCGGTGCGGGCGCCCCGCCGACGGCGTCGGCTGGCCGGGCAGGGCGTCGGCCTCCTGGACCACGGCCAGCTCGGTCACCCGGCCGCCCGCGTCGTACGTCAGCACCGGAGTCAGCACGTTCACGCCGGCCGTCTGCAGCCACGCCCGCGACCACTCGGCCATGTCCCGCCCGGAGACCTCCGCGAGGACCGACAGCAGGTCGTCGAGCGTGGTGTTCCCGTACGCGTTGGCCTTGAAGTAGCGCCGCGCGCCCTCCAGGAACGCGTCCCGCCCGACGTACGCGACGAGCTGCTTGAGCACCGCCGCGCCCTTGGCGTACGTGATGCCGTCGAAGTTGAGCTTCGCGTCCTCCAGATCGCGGATGTCGGCCGTGATCGGGTGCGTGGAGGGCAGCTGGTCGGCCCGGTACGCCCACGCCTTGCGGTTGTTGGCGAACGTCACCCACGCCTGGTCGAAGCGGGTCGCCTCCACCTGGGAGAACGAGCCCATGAAGTCCGCGAAGGACTCCTTCAGCCACAGGTCGTCCCACCACTTCATGGTGACGAGGTCGCCGAACCACATGTGGGCCATCTCGTGGAGGATCGTGTTGCAGCGCCGCTCGTACGCGGCCCGCGTCACCTTGCCGCGGAAGATGTACTCCTCGCGGAAGGTCACCATCCCCGGGTTCTCCATCGCGCCCAGGTTGTACTCGGGCACGAACGCCTGGTCGTACTTCCCGAAGGGGTACGGGTAGTCGAAGTGCTCGTGGAAGAAGTCGAAGCCCTGCTTGGTGACCAGGAAGACGTCGTCCGCGTCGAAGTGCTTCGCCAGCCCCTTGCGGCACATCGCGCCCAGCGGGATCGTCAGGTCCCCGCGCGTGTAGGTGTCCGTCACGTAGTGGTACGGGCCCGCCACCACACAGGTGATGTACGTGGAGATCGGCGCGGTCTCGGCGAAGCGGCGGGTCAGGCCCTCGCGGGACTCCTCGGCGCCGTTGCTCCAGACGTGCCAGCCCTCCGGCGCCGTCACCTCGAAGCGGTAGGGCGCCTTCAGGTCGGGCTGCTCGAAGTTCGCGTACACCCGGCGGGCGTCGGCCGGCTCGTACTGCGTGTAGAGGTAGACCTCGCCGTCCTCGGGGTCGACGAAGCGGTGCATGCCCTCGCCCGTCCGGCTGTACGCGCAGTTCGCGTCCACCACCAGGACGTTCTCGGAGTCCAGCCCGGTCAGGGCGATCCGTGCCCCGTCGAAGACGGCGGCCGGGTCCAGGGCGCGCCCGTTGAGGGTCACGGAGTTCACCGACGGGGCGACGAGGTCCGCGAAGGTGGCCGAGCCGGGGGTCGCCGCCCGGAAGCGGATCGTGGTCACCGAGCGGAAGGTCCGGGGGCCTTCGGCCGGTTCCGCCTCGTCCACGGCGGACGTCAGGTCGAGGGCGACCTCGTACCCGTCGACGGACAGCAGCTCCGCCCGCTCGCGGGCCTCGTCACGGGACAGATTCTCTCCGGGCACGTGCACTCCTTCGTGCGTGATCGCGATACCTGATCGAATCCTCGCACGGGGGAATGCGCGAGGTCCTGGCCTGGTTGGGGAGGGGGAACACGACCACCGATGCCCACGTGACCCGAGGAGAGACATGGCCGACACCCAGGTGCGCGAGAAGACCCCGGTCGACTTCTGGTTCGACCCGCTCTGCCCCTGGGCCTGGATGACGTCCCGCTGGATGCTGGAGGTCGAGAAGGTCCGCGACGTCGAGGTGCGCTGGCACGTGATGAGCCTCGCCGTCCTCAACGAGAACAAGCTCGAAGAGCTGCCCGAGCGCTACCGCGAGATCCTCGGTCCCAAGGGCTGGGCCCCGGTCCGCGTCGTCATCGCGGCCCAGCAGAAGCACGGTGAAGAGGTCACCGGCAAGCTGTACACCGCGCTCGGCACCCGGATCCACAACGAGGACAAGGGCGCGACCCGCGAGGTCATCGCCGAGGCGCTGGCGGAGGTCGGCCTGCCGGCCGAGCTGCTCGCCTACGCCGACTCCGACGAGTACGACCAGGTGCTGCGCGACTCCCACAACGACGGCATCGAGCGCGTCGGCCAGGAGGTCGGCACCCCGGTGATCTCCGTACCCGGCGCCGAGGGCGACGACGTGGCGTTCTTCGGACCGGTCGTCACGCCCACCCCGCGCGGCGAGGCCGCCGCCCGGCTGTGGGACGGCACCCTGCTGGTCGCCTCCACCCCCGGCTTCTACGAGATCAAGCGCACCCGCACCAAGGGCCCGTCCTTCGAGTAGGTCTGCCGGTCCGCCCGCACACGCAGAAGACCCCCGCACGTCACGTCCGTGCGGGGGTCTTCCGTCGAACGCCCCCTACGCGAAGGTTGAGAAGACGATCACGAGGCGGGGGCGCCTCCCGGCCGAAGGCTGGGGGAGGGCTCGGTGGGGCCGGGATCAGCCCTTGACGGGGATCAGCAGCGGGGTGTTCGCCTTGGCGTCGGCGTAGCGCCTGGCCACGTCCTGCCAGTTGACGACGTTCCACATGGCCTCGATGAAGTCCACCTTCTGGTTCTTGTACTGCAGGTAGAAGGCGTGCTCCCAGGCGTCGAAGACGAGGATCGGGGTGCTGGCGACACCGACGTTGCCCTGGTGGTCGTAGACCTGCTCGACGACCAGGCGACCGCTGACGGGCTCGTACGCGAGCACGCCCCAGCCGGAGCCCTGCGTCGCGGAGGACGCGAAGGTCAGCTGCTTCTTGAACTTGGCGAAGGAGCCGAAGGACTCGGTGATGGCGTCCGCGAGCTCGCCGACGCCGTCCGCAGCGGTGGGCTCGCCGCCGCCCTCGCCGGTCTTCGGGCTGGCCATGTTGTGCCAGTAGATGCTGTGCAGGATGTGGCCGGAGAGGTGGAAGGCCAGGTTCTTCTCCAGGCCGTTCAGCGCGCCCCAGTTCTCCTTGTCGCGCGCCTCCTCCAGCTGCTCCAGCGTGGTGTTGGCGCCCGTGACGTAAGCCGCGTGGTGCTTGTCGTGGTGCAGCTCGATGATCTGCGGGTTGATCACCGGCTCCAGGGCCGCGTAGTCGTACGGAAGCTCAGGAAGCGTGTAGATGGCCATGCGTGTTATCCGGTCCCCTCAGCGTGCCAACTGCTTATTGCAATCAATGCGCAACTGCACGCTAGCAGTATCTATTCCGGAGATCACGTAAGGGTCACCTCTGCGAAACGCGGGTGGGTCCCGAATCCGTGAAACGCGGGTGGGCCCCGTGCGAACGCACGGGGCCCACCTGGGGAACGGGGGTGTGTCAGCGGGCGGTCGCCGCCCGGCGCTGCATCACGTAGCCGGTCGCCGCGAGGGCCAGCGTGAGGCCGCCGGTGAAGACCACCTGGACCCGGGTGTCCTCGCCCAGGACCATCAGGACCAGGACCCCGGCCACTCCGGCCAGCGCCACCCAGGTCAGGTAGGGGAAGCCCCACATCTTCACGACGAGCTTCCCGGGGGCCTCCCGCTCCAGCCGGCGCCGCAGCGTGAACTGCGAGACGGCGATGAAGCCCCAGACGACGAGGATGACCCCGCCGACCATGTTCAGCAGCCAGGCGAACAGGGTGTCCGGGTACCAGTAGGACAGCAGCACGGTGACGAAGCCGAACCCGCAGGAGGCGAGCACCGCGCGCCGCGGCACCCGGCCGCTGACCTTGCCCAGCGCCTTGGGGCCCTGGCCGCGTGCGACGAGCGAGTAGGCCATGCGGGAGGAGCCGTAGATGTTGGCGTTCATCGCCGAGAGCAGGGCGATCAGGATGACCACGTTCATGATCTCGCCGGCGGCCGGGATGCCCAGGCGGTCCAGGGTGGCCGCGTACGGGCCCTGCTCGGTCACCGCCGGGTCGTTCCACGGCAGCAGCGTGACGATGACCAGCATGGAGCCGACGTAGACGATCGCGATCCGCCACATGGTGGTCTTCACGGCCCGGGCCACGCCCTTGACGGGGTCGTCCGACTCGGCGGCCGCGATGGTCACCGTCTCCAGGCCGCCGTACGCGACGACCGACGCCAGCAGCCCGACCAGCAGGCCGTCCGTGCCGCCCGGCAGGAACCCGCCGTCGTGCACCAGGTGCGCGGCGCCGGGGGCGGACGTGCCGGGCAGCAGGCCGAGCACGGCCAGTACGCCCAGGCCCAGGAACAGCGCGATCGCACCGATCTTGAGCGCGGCGAACCAGAACTCGAACTCGCCGAAGTGGGAGACGGCGGCCAGGTTGGTGCCGCAGAACAGCGCCATGAAGGCCAGCACCCACATCCACGACGGGGTGCCGGGGAACCAGCCGGTCATGATGTGCGCCGCGCCGATCGCCTCGATCGCCACGCCCACGCACAGCAGCGTCCAGAACATCCAGCCGGCGGTGAACCCGGCCCACGGGCCGATGGCCCGGTCCGCATGGACGGAGAAGGACCCGGAAGCGGGGTTCGCGGCGGACATCTCGCCGAGCATCCGCATCACGAACATCACGAGCAGTCCGGACACGGCGTACGCGATCACGATCGAGGGACCCGCGGCGGCGATGCCGGCGCCGGAGCCGACGAAGAGCCCGGCGCCGATGACTCCGCCGAGGGCGATCATCGAGAGGTGACGCTGTTTGAGGCCGTTGCCGAGGGGGGACCCCGCGCCGCCCGAGGGGGGAGCGTCCTGGACGCGCGGCGCGGTGGATGTCTGACTCATGAAGGTGGTGCCTGTCCGGTGTGCGGGTGGACGGGAGGAAGTGCCCCAGTCTCACCCGTGTCCGATCAACGGACCCGCAATGTCCGTTATCCGGACAGCGGGATGACCGCCGGTGATCGTCCCCGTACTCTCGCGGCAGGACGCCGCAGGCGCGACAGGCAACGGCCCCGCGCTTCCGGCGCAGGGGCCCGCTCCTTCACCGCCGACGCGGGATCACGCCTTCGGCGCCCGGATCTCGCGCACCCACGCCACCACCAGCACGGCGGCGGCCGCGCCCGCGGACCACAGCAGCTGCGGCCGCGCCGAGTCGTCGAACAGCATCAGCACCAGCACCGCCGCCATGCCGAGCAGCGCCGTCCACGTCAGGTACGGGAAGCACCACATCCGCAGCGTGAGGCGCTCCGGCATGTCCCGCTCCAGCATGCGGCGCAGCCTCAGCTGCGAGACCGCGATCAGCGCCCACACGAACAGCAGCACCGCGCCGACCGCGTTGAGCATGTAGAGGAAGACCGTGTCCGGCCACAGCAGGTTCAGCACCACCGAGACGAATCCGAAGGCCACCGAGGCGAACACGGCCCGTCGCGGCACCCCGCCGCCGGACACCTTCAGCAGCGCCCCGGGCGCCTCGCCGCGCTCGGCCAGCGAGAACACCATGCGCGAGGACCCGTACAGGTTGGCGTTGAGCGCGGAGAGCAGCGCCACGAACACCACGATGTTCATGATCTGGCCGGCCGCAGGGATCCCGATCGAGTCCAGGACCGCCACGTACGGGCTCTGCCCCGGCTCCAGCGAGTCCCACGGCAGCAGGGTCACGATGACCAGCATCGAGCCGACGTAGAAGAAGAGGATGCGCCACACCGCGCTGCGCACCGCGCGGGCCACGGACTTGGCCGGGTCGTCGGACTCGGCGGCCGCGATGGTGACGACCTCCAGGCCGCCGAAGGCGAAGATCACGGCGAGCATGCCGGCGACCACCCCGCCGAAGCCCTCGGGGAAGAAGCCGCCGTGGCCGGTGAGGTTGGCCATGCCGACCGGATCGGTGTCGGGGAGCAAGCCGAAGACGGCGAGGGTGCCGAGGACCAGGAACAGGACGATCGCGCCGACCTTGAGGGCCGCGAACCAGAACTCGAACTCGCCGAAGTTCTTCACGGCGGCCAGGTTGCTCACGGTGAAGACCACCATGAAGATCAGCACCCACACCCACTGGTCCACGGCGGGCAGCCAGCCGTTCGCGATCTTCGCTGCACCGGTGGCCTCCACCGCCAGCACCACGACCAGCAGGAACCAGTAGAGCCAGCCCGCCGAGAACCCGGCCCAGCGGCCCAGCGCCCGCTCCGCGTACACGGAGAACGACCCGGAGGCGGGCATCGCCGCCGACATCTCGCCGAGCGCGCGCATCACCAGCATGGCCAGGGCGCCCGCGAGCAGGTAGGAGCAGATGATCGCGGGCCCGGCGATGCCGATGCCGGCGCCGGAGCCGACGAACAGCCCGGCGCCGATCACGCCGCCGAGGCCCAGCATGGTCAGGTGGCGCTGCTTGAGGCTGTGGCTGAGGGGTTCCACCGGCAGGTCGGGACCGACGGGGCCGGTTGGAGGAGTGGTGGGCAAGCGGTCGCGCATGAGTGGATGCTCGTACTCTCGTGCTCGGCAGCGGCGGTGGGGGCTCCGCATTGGATTGGCGGGACCCTACAGTCTCGCCGGACGGCGCCCATCCGCGCAAAACGGACGTGTTGTCTGAATCTGGCTCGTGACGCGGATCACTCCCTGTCAGGTGTGAACCGGCCCCTTTGTGCACTCCCCACCAAACCGGTGAGTAGGGCTTTGTCCCGGCCGGAGGCGGGGCGGCGCGCGGCCGCGCACTAGCGTCGGTGATCGTCCCGTCACCCTCACTCCGCGGAGCCTCCGATGAGCACTGCTTCCGTCTCCTTCCGCCCCGGCGCCGTCCTCGCCGACCTGCTGCCCGCGAGCCGCGTCCGCGATATCGCGCTCGTCGTCGGCGGAGCCGCACTGACCGGCCTCGCCGCGCAGATCTCCGTGCCCGTCCCCGGCTCCCCGGTCCCGGTCACGGGCCAGACCTTCGCGGCCCTGCTGGTGGGCACCGCGTTCGGCGCCCGCCGCGGCTTCCTCTCGCTCGCCCTCTACGCGCTCGCCGGCATGGCGGGCATGCCGTGGTTCGCGGGCGGCACCTCCGGCGCGGGCGGCGCCTCCTTCGGGTACGTGCTCGGCATGCTGCTCGCCGCCACCGTCGTGGGCGCCCTGGCCCGCCGTGGCGCCGACCGTTCCGTCCTCCGTACGGCGGGCACGATGGTGCTGGGCTCCGCGCTGATCTACGCGGTCGGCGTGCCGTACCTGGCCCTGTCGACCGGGATGTCCTTCGGCGCGGCCGTCGCGGCGGGCCTGACCCCGTTCCTGATCGGCGACGCGCTCAAGGCGGCGCTGGCGATGGGCCTGCTGCCCGCGACCTGGAAGCTCGTCGGCCGCAAGTAGCCCCGTACGGCCGCAGCGGCACGCAGGTGCGCGGCCCGCGCCAGCGGCAAGCACGGCAGCCCCGGACCACCACGTGGTCCGGGGCTGCCGTGCATCGTGGCCTAGGCGCGTGCGGCGGCCTTGCGGCGTATGTCGCGCACCACGCCGATGACCAGCACGACGGCGGCGACCAGCAGCGACAGCATGACCGTCTCGCGGTTGTCCTTGTCGTAGACCATGTAGCCCAGGACGAAGGTGATCATCGCGGCGGTGGCCCACGTCAGGTACGGGAAGAGCCACATCTTGACCGTGAGCTTCTCCGGCGCCTCGCGCACCAGGATCTTGCGCATCCGCAGCTGGGTCAGGCAGATGACCAGCCACACGAAGAGCGCGATCGCACCCGAGGAGTTCAGCAGGAAGCTGAAGACCGTGTCCGGGGAGGTGTAGTTGAAGTAGACGGCGGCGAAGCCGAAGACCACCGAGCCCAGGATCGCGGCCGTGGGCACGCCCTTCTTGTTGACCTTGGCGAAGACCTTGGGCGCGTCACCGCGCTCGCCCAGCGAGAACGCCATGCGGGAGGCCGTGTACATGCCCGAGTTCAGGCAGGACAGCACGGCGGTCAGGACGATCACGTTCATGATCTGGCCGGCGTGCGCGATGCCGATGGAGTCGAGGGCGGCGACGTACGAGCCCTTGTCGACGATCGACTTGTCGTTCCACGGCAGCAGGGTGAGGACGATGAAGATCGAGCCCAGGTAGAAGACGCCGATGCGCCAGATCACCGAGTTGGTGGCCTTGGTGACCGCGCGGCGCGGGTCCTCGGACTCGCCGGCCGCCAGGGTGACGATCTCGCTGCCCATGAAGGAGAAGACAACCATCAGCACACCGGTGAGGATGGAGCCCCAGCCGTTCGGCATGAATCCGCCGGCGTCGGTGAGGTGGGCGAAGCCCGCACCCGGGTTGTCCGAACCCGGCAGCACGCCGAAGACGGCGAGCATGCCGACGATGACGAAGGCGCCGATGGCGACGACCTTGATGCCGGCGAACCAGAACTCAAACTCGCCGTAGGAGGAGACGGACCCGAGGTTGGTGATCGTCAGGACCACCATCACGATCAGGGCCCAGCCCCACTGCGGGACGGCCGGGACCCAGCCCTCGAGGATCTTCGCACCGGCGGTCGCCTCCACGGCGAGCACGACGACCCAGAAGAACCAGTACAGCCAGCCGATGGAGAAGCCGGCCCAGCGGCCGAGCGCGCGGTCGGCGTACGCGGAGAAGGAGCCGGAGTTCGGGCTGGCGGCTGCCATCTCGCCCAGCATCCGCATCACGAAGACGACCATGGCGCCGACGAGGAGGTACGAGATCAGGATGGCGGGGCCGGCCTTGGCGATGCCGCCACCGGAGCCGACGAAGAGGCCGGCGCCGATGACGCCGCCAATGGCGATCATGGACAGGTGGCGGTTCTTGAGACCGGCCTTCAGACCGTCTGAGGGCTGCGTGTCGCCGGAGTTACCGGACGGGTCGCCTGCCTTCTGAAGGGTCGTCGTGGAGCTCATGGACGGATCCTTAGGTTCTCGGGTTGCGAGCCCGGGCATTCAAACCTGAGATGAACGCGGGACGGAAGACCTCAGTCCGGATCGTTGCTTTAGGACGAACATCCAGGACCGGGGTCCCGCCCTGTCCCATCTGCGTTCTTTGGGTTTACTTGAGCTTTAGAAGTGACTTACGCGACACCCTGCCGCGGTCTGCGGGGGGTGCCCGTGCCACACTCGTGCCATGCGCGTGTACCTCGGATCCGACCATGCCGGCTTTGAGCTCAAGAACCACCTGGTGGACTGGCTCAAGAACAACGGCCACGAGCCCGTCGACTGCGGGCCCCACATCTACGACGCGGTGGACGACTACCCGCCGTTCTGCCTGCGCGCCGCGGAGAAGACCGCCGCGGACGCCGACAGCCTCGGCATCGTCATCGGCGGCTCCGGCAACGGCGAGCAGATCGCCGCGAACAAGGTCAAGGGCGTCCGCGCCATCCTGGCCTGGAGCGTCGAGACCGCGAAGCTCGGCCGTGAGCACAACAACGCCAACGTGATCTCCGTCGGCGGCCGGATGCACACGCAGGACGAGGCCGTCTCCTTCATCGAGGCCTTCCTCGCGACCCCGTACTCCGGCGAGGAGCGCCACACCCGCCGCATCGAGATGCTCTCCGCGTACGAGCAGACCGGCGAGCTCCCCCCGATTCCGGCCCACCACCCGCAGGGCTGACCTTCCGCCTCGCCGTGCCGCCGGAGCCCCCGGCGGCACGGCCGTTTCCAGACGTAGGAGCAGTGCCGTGCCCGAGGGGCATACGATCCACCGCCTCGCCCAGGACCACACCGAGCGCTTCGCCGGACGGCCGGTCCGGGTGAGCAGCCCGCAGGGCCGGTTCGCGGAGAGCGCGGCCCTGCTCGACGGGCGGCACCTGGAGAGCGCCGAGGCGCACGGCAAGCACCTCTTCCTGGAACTCGGCGACGCCTGGATCCACATCCACCTCGGGCTGTTCGGCAAGCTCGGCTTCGGCCCCGCCCCGGCGCCCCCGGCCACCGACACGGTCCGGCTGCGCCTGCTCAACCCGGAACACTGGGCCGACCTGCGGGGCCCCACCGCCTGCGCCCTGATCGGCGAAGCCGAGAAGAAGGCGATACACGAACGGCTCGGCCCCGACCCGCTGCGCCCGGCCGACGACCCGGACCGCGCCTGGAAGCGGATCTCCCGCTCCCGCACCACCGTCGCCGCGCTGCTGATGGACCAGAAAGTGATCGCGGGCGTCGGCAACGTCTACCGGGCCGAGGTGCTCTTCCGGCACGGCATCGACCCGTACCGGCTGGGCAAGGACCTCACGCGCGGCGAATGGGACGCCCTGTGGGCCGACCTGGCGGTGCTCATGCGCGAGGGCGTGCGGAACAACCGGATCGACACCGTCCGCGACGAGCACCTGCCCGGGGCGATGGGCCGCCCGCCCCGCGTGGACGACCACGGCGGCGAGGTGTACGTGTACCGCAGGGCGAACATGCCGTGCCACATCTGCGGGGCCGAAGTCCGCAGCGCCGACCTCGCGGCCCGCAACCTCTTCTGGTGCCCGACCTGCCAACAGCGCTAGCCGCGCGGAACGCGACGGCCCCGGCCGTGGCCCGGCCCCGTCTCCGGGAGGCCGGGGCCGGGCCGCGGCCGGGGAGGCCGACCGGGGAAAGCCGGCCGCGGGTTCGGCTAGAAGCCGTGGGGGAGCCAGGGGGAGACGTCGGACGTGAAGGCCCGCGAGGCCGCCGTCAGGGCGCCCGGGCCCAGCTCGCGCACCCGGCCGGCCGCCGCCAGCGAGCTCAGGGTGATCCCGCCGAGGTACGCCGAGCCCAGTTCCCGGACCGACAGCTCCAGCTCCGCCGGGTCCGCGGTCCGCGTACAGCGGGCGTCGCCCCGTCCGTCCGCGACGAGCCGCCACCGGCCCTCGTTCCACGGGCAGAACGCGTCCTCGACCTCCATCACCACGTCCAGCGGGCCCGCGTACGTCCGTGCCTCCAAGGCCGCCGGCAGGTCCACCAGCCTCAGGTGCAGGGAGTCGCGCGGGCTCGGCCGCGACCGCCTGATGTCGCTGACCAGGTGGAGCAGTGGATCGTCCACCGGCCGCCTGCCCGCCCGTACCGTGGACGTCAGGTCGAGCTCGAAGAGGTAGCGCCACAGCGCGGCCGTCACCGCCGGGTCCAGCGCGTCGAGATCGGCCACCTCGACCTTGCCCTCCGGGCCCTGCGGCGCCCAGTCGGCCCTGACCCGGTAGCGGGCGTACCCGGCCACCTCGCCGTCCGCCCGCTCCGCCACCACGCACTTCAGCGGCGAAGCGCCCTCGCGCGCCGCCTCCGGGTCGAGCACCGCCAACTGCTCCCACCCGGGCTGCCGCGCCGGCATGCCGGGCCGCCGCGCGACCAGCTGCGCGTACACCTGCTCGCAGTCCGGCAGCGCCTTCTGCGGATCGACGAGCCGCAGCCGGACCTCGTCCGTCCCCGGCGGCAGCGAGAGCCGTACGCGCGTGGTGTCGACGGTCACGGACAGCGCGTACGTCGCCGTGCCGTAGCCGAAACGCCCGTAGATCGCCGGCTCCGAGGCCGTCAGCACGGCGAGCGGCTCGCCACCCGCCCGGACGTCGTCCAGCTGACGGCGCATCATCGACGTGAGCACCCCGCGCCGGCGGTGCGTGGGCGCGACCCCCCACCATCGTGACCCCGGCGGCCGGCACCAGTGCCCCGCCCGGCACCGACAGGCGGAAGGAGAAGGCGCCGGCCGAGCCGACGCAGGTACCGCCGTCCCAGACGCCCAGCGAGCGCCCGGGCTCCGTCAGGGACCGGTAGAGATCTCTCTCCTGACGGGATTCCGGCACCCCGCCGAACGCCAGTTCCAGGTGGTCGTACCAGACATCCCACTCATCAGCCTGCAATACGCGCATCTCAAGAGCCATACGGCCATCCTTACCAGGGCATTCCGTCCCAGTCGACGGATTTTCGACCAGCCGGGAGCCCCGGGTCCGGGGGTCCCCCTGCGCGCGCACAGCCATGATGGATAGGGTCCCGGAGCAATGGCCGGAGCACGCAGGGAATCGCTCATGGCCCGGTCGCGCATGCTGTCGCACCGGGCCCGCACCACGCTGCGCAAATCCGCCGTGGACTACTTCCGCGGCGACGCCTCCGACTGGCTGGCCTTCGCCGGACTCCTCCTGACCGTGCCCGCGATCGCCTGCGGCACGCTCATGCTGCCCGTCTGGTTCTCGCCGTCCGCCCTCGTCCTGCCGATCGTCGCCGGCGGCCTGCTGCTGCGCCCCGCGAGCCTGCTCGCCCTGTACGCGGCCTCCGCGGCGGCCCTCATCGTCGAAGCCCTGGTCCTCGGGCCGTACACCCAGGGCCCGGCGCGGGTCACCCCGGGCACGGTCCTGGTCGTGGCCGCCTGCGGCTTCTTCGGGCTCGCCATCGCACAGTTCCGCAGCCGCGTCGGCGTGCCCTGGCGGCGCGGCGGCACCATGCTCTTCGACCTCCGCGAACGCATCCGGGTCCAGAGCAAGCTGCCCGCCCTGCCGCGCGGCTGGCACCGCGAGATGGCCCTGCGCCCGGCCGGGGGCCAGTCCTTCTCCGGCGACTTCGTCGTCGCCGCCCGCACGAACGGCGGCCGCACCCTGGAGATCGTCCTGACCGACGTCTCCGGCAAGGGCATGGAGGCCGGCTCCCGGGCACTGCTGCTGTCCGGCGCGTTCGGCGGCCTGCTCGGCGCCCTGCCGCCGCACGGCTTCCTGCCCGCCGCCAACGGCTACCTGCTCCGCCAGGACTGGGACGAGGGCTTCGCCACCTCCATCCACCTCGTCCTGGACCTGGAGACCGGCGACTACGAACTCCTCTCCGCCGGCCACCTGCCCGCCCTCCAGCTCTCCGCGGGCACCGGCCGCTGGCAGGAGAAGTCCGGCGAGGGCCCGCTGCTCGGCGTGTACGACGGCGCCGAGTTCGAACCCGCCCGCGGCAACCTCCGCCGCGGCGACGTCCTCATGCTCTTCACGGACGGCCTGGTCGAAACCGCCGACCGAGACATCAGCGAGGGCATCGACCGGCTCACCGGCGAAGCCGACCGCTACGTCGCCGCCGGCTGGGAGGGCGCCGCCTGGCACCTGATCGAAAAGGTCGCCAAGGACGTCAACGACGACCGGGCCCTGCTGCTCATCCGCCGTTCGCCCTGAGTCGCCGACGAGCCGTCGGTACCCGTCGGCGGACCCATCGGCGGCGTGTGGGCGGGCCTGTGATCGGACCCGTCAGGGGGCCTGTGGGCGGGGCCTGCGAGCGGAGCCGTAAGCGGACTGTCAGTGGCCGGTGGCAGCATCGCAGGGCGCTGCCGGCCGCCGGGCGCAAACACCTTTGTGTTTGGGGCGAACGCGGTGCAGACTGATCGCCGTTGAATCATTCGAACGGGTTCAACTTTTTTCATGCCACTTCTGTGGGGGGACCGTATGACTCTCAACCGCAAGCGCGCCGCCTGGACCGGCGCCCTCGTCGCCGCCGTCGTCACGGCCGGCGCCGTGGGCGCCCCGGCGCAGGCCGCCGAGGGCAAGACCATCAAGCCGGTGGCCGACAAGATCCAGCCCAAGAGACTGCCCGCGACCGCCAAGGCCAAGGCCACGACCGCGGCCGCCGCCACGCCCAAGGCCAAGGCCGAGGCCAGGGCGTCGAGCCAGGCGGCCGGGGTCGCCGCCGCGGGCACCGTCTCGCTGAAGCCGGGCGAGGTGCTCAAGTCCGACGAGTACATCGCGACCGCCAACGGCGTCCTGTACATGCAGCCCGACGGCAACCTGGTCCTCGACCACAAGGCCGGCGCCGAGCTGTGGGCCTCCGGCACGTACGGCAACCCCGGCGCCTACGCCGAGTTCCAGGCCGACGGCAACTTCGTCGTCTACAAGAAGGACGTCAACGGGGTCAAGGGCGCGGCCGTCTGGAACAGCGCCACGTGGGGCAACGCGAACGCCCGCATCGACTTCCAGGACGACGCCAACCTGGTCGTCTACCGCCAGGACGGGTCGGCCGCCTGGTCGACGCGCACCTGGGAGGTCCCGGACCACACGCTGACCGGTGGCGAGAACCTGGACCGCGGCACGTGGATGGCCGCCACCAACACGGTCCTTGCCATGGACAACCGCGGCTACTTCGCGGTCTTCGACCGCAGCACGGGCAACGTCCGTATCGCGGCCGGCTCCTACAGCCCCGGCGCGTACGCCCGGATGCAGAGGGACGGCAACTTCGTCATCTACTCGAAGAACGGCGGCGAGGGCAAGGGCGGCGCCATCTGGAACACCGAGTCGTGGGGCAACCCCGGTGCCTACCTCACGTACGGCATGGACTCGACCCTCGTGCTGCACGCGGCCGACGGCTCGGAGCTCGGCCACTTCAAGTCCGGTGACAACGAGCAGGGCTGATCCAGCGCCCACAGGCCGGCCCGGGGTGGGGTTTTCCCCACCCCGGGCCGACCGGCTTCCGCCATGGTTCCGGGCCCCTGAGCCTCCGTAGCGTCGTGACCACGATCGACGGTGGACACGGAAGGCGGCACATCATGGGGATCCGGCGGAGCAGGCGCCAGCGCGGGACCGGGCAGGAGGCGTACGAGGCGTACGAGGGCGTCGGGCAGCAGCCGCACGGCGGCGCGGCCGCCGTCGAACTGCGCGGTGTGCGGCGCGAGTACGGGCGGGGCGCCGCCACCGTGCACGCCCTGCGCGGCATCGACCTCAGCCTGCCCCGCGGCAGCTTCACCGCCGTCATGGGGCCCTCCGGGTCCGGCAAGTCCACCTTCCTCCAGTGCGCCGCCGGACTCGATCTGCCCAGCGCGGGCTCCGTCCGCCTCGGCGGCACCGAGATCACCGGCATGAACGAGAACGAGCTCACCGAACTGCGCCGCAGCCGGCTGGGCTTCGTCTTCCAGGCCTTCAACCTGCTGCCCTCTCTCACCGTGGAACAGAACGTCCTGCTCCCGATGCGGCTCGCCGGCGCCGGAACGTCGGGCCCCGTCCGTGACCGGGCCCGCGACCTGCTCGCCCGCGTCGGCCTCGAAGGCAAGGGCGGGCGCCGCCCCGCCGAGCTCTCCGGCGGCCAGCAGCAGCGCGTCGCCATCGCGCGGGCCCTGGTCACCCGGCCCGACGTCGTCTTCGCCGACGAACCCACCGGCGCCCTCGACACCACCACCGCAGCCGAGGTCCTCGGCCTGCTCCGGGCCGCCGTCGACTCCCTCGGCGCCACCATCGTCATGGTCACCCACGACCCCGTCGCCGCCTCCCACGCCGACCAGGTCCTCTTCCTCGCTGACGGGCTGATCGCCGACCGGCTGCCGCCCAGCTCCGCCACCGACATCGCCGCCCGGATGACACTCCTCACCGCACCGGCGTACGCGGGAGCGGCCGCCTGATGCCGCTGCACCCGAACGGCCTGGCCCGTGCAGCGGTGCGGTTGCGCCCCGCCGCCTTCGCCGGCACCTTCGTCGCCCTGCTCATGACCGTCGCCATCGTCTGCGCCTGCGGCATCCTGCTGGAGAGCGGCGCCCGGGCGGGCGTCCCGCCGACCCGCTACGCCCACGCCCCCGTCGTGGTCGCCGCCGACCAGCAGATCCACCGCCGGGTGGGCAGCGGAGACGGCGCCTACGAGGAAGCGGTGCCGGTGCCGGAGCGGGCCCGGGTCGACGCCGCCCTGGCGGCAGGACTGGCCCCGCTCGGACGGGCCGTGCCGGACGTCGTGTTCCCCGTACGCGGCGCAGCGGGCACCACCGCCGAGGCCTCGGGCTGGGGATCCACCGCCTTCACCGGCGTGCAGCTCGGCCGGGGCAGGGCCCCGGCGAACGCGGGCGAGGTCGTCCTGGGTGTGGGTACGGGTACAGGTGCCGCTGCGAGCCGGGCCGCGGGCACCGGCGCGGACGCCCCGGGCGACCGGGTCACGCTCGACACCCCCGTCGGAAAGCGGGAATTCCGCGTCGTGGGACACGCCGCCGGCACCGGCGTCTGGTTCTCCGACGCCGAAGCGCGCACCCTCTCCGGGCACCCGGGCGCCCTCGACGCCGTCGTCCTCCTCGACGCCGACCCGGCCCGGGTCCGTGCTGCCGTCGACGGCCGCGCCCAGGTGCTGACCGGCGCCGACCGCGCCGTCGACCCGCAGCTCGCCGGCGCCAGGGAAATGCTGATCGGCCTCGGGGGCTCCTTCGGCGGCACCGCCACCCTCGTCGCCGTCTTCACCGCCGCCGCCACCGTGGCCCTGTCCGTCGGGCAGCGCTCCCGCGAGTTCGCGCTGCTGCGAGCCGTCGGAGCCACCCCGCGCCAGATCCGCCGCACCATCGCCACCGAGGCCCTGCTCGTCGCACCGGCCGCCGGGGCACTGGGCTGCATCCCCGGCATCGGCCTCGCCGCCTGGTGGTTCGGACAGCTCCAGGCCAAGGGTGCGATCCCCGCCGGCGTCGAACTCACCGTCTCCTGGCTCCCCCTCGTCACGGCCGCCGCCACCGGACTCGCCACCGCACTGCTCGCCGGCTGGGCCGCCGCCCGTCGGCCCGCCCGGATCCGGCCCGGCCAGGCCCTCGCCGAAGCCGCCGTGGAACGCCTGCGCCCGGGGTGGATCCGCACGCCCCTGGGCATCGCCGCCCTCGCCGGCGGCGCCACCTGCGCGGGCCTGGCCGCCACCGGCCGCGGGGAGGACGCCGCCAACGCCGCGCTCGGCGTCGTCATGCTCTTCATGCTCGCCGTGGCCCTGCTCGGCCCCCTGATCGCCCGTGCCTGCGCCGCAGTACTCGGCCTCCCGCTGCGCGCCGGCAGCGCGTCCGGCTCGCTCGCCGCCGCCAACTCCCGTACCAACGCCCGCAGGCTCGCCTCCGCGATCACCCCGATCGTGCTCGCCATGGCCTTCTCCTCGACCCTGGTCTTCCTGCACACCAGCGAGGAACGGGCCGTACGGCAGCAGCAGGAGGCCGGCCTGATCGCCGACCACGTGATCGCCGACCCGTCCTCCGACGCCACCCGCGCGGGTGTCGCGATCACCCGTACCTCCGTCCTCGCGATGACCGGCACCGGCGCGGAGCGCTCGCTCCGGTCCGCCTCCGCGCAGGGCGTCGCGGGCGACGTCACCACCGTGCAGGACCTGGGCGTCCGCGAAGGCAGCCTCGCCGCACTCCGGCCCGGCACCGTCGCCGTGGACCGCACCCTCGCCGACTCCGCGCACGCCGGCGTCGGCGACCGCATCGAACTCCGCCTCCCCGACGGGACCCCGGCCACCCCCGAGATCGTCGCCGTCTACACCCGCGGCCTCGGCCTCGGCCAGGTCACCCTTCCGGCGGCCGACCTCACGGGCCGCACCACGGCCGGACACCCCACCGAACTCCTGATCCGCGGCCCCGTCCCGGCAGGCATCGGCCCGGCGGTGTCCGTCTCGGACTGGACCACCGCCCGGAACACGGACCGCGAGGTCAACGCCTGGGCCAACACCACCATGGCGGCCGTCCTCGGGGGCTTCGCCGCCGTCACCGCCGCGAACACCCTCGTGATGACCGTCCTCGACCGCCGCCGCGAGCTGCGGATGCTGCGCCTCGTCGGCTCCACCCGCCGCCAGGTGCTGCGCATGCTCCGCTGGGAGGCCCTCCTGATCGGCGGCGCGGGCGTCGGCCTCGGCAGCGCCATCGCCCTGGCCACGCTGTTCCCGCTGACCAAGGCCGTCACCGGGGCGCCCCCGCACATCCCGCCGCTGCTGTACGCCTCCTTCGCGGCCGCCGCCCTGGCCCTGGGCCTGGCGGCCACCGCGCTCCCGGCCCGCTGGACCCTCCGCCGCGACAGCCGGACCGCAACGGTCTAGCCGGAACCGTACGTCCGTCCGTCCGTACGTCCGTACGTCCGTACGTCCGTACGGATGGGCGGACGCGACGGCGCGCCCCGCGGCCTCGCGCGGGGCGCGCCGCCGGCCGCAGGTCCGTCGAGCCGTCAGGGCGTCAGCCATTAGCCCGTCGGGGAGGCCCGGGCGGTCACCCGGCCAGCGCCCTCCAGGGACCGATCCCGAGCTTCCCGGTGTTCCCGAGGTCGACGGAATGGCCGAGCTCCAGCTGCAGCCGGGGCGCACCGGGCCGTGGAGTCACGTCCACCACCCATCCCTCGACGGCGGCCACCGTCGTATCGGTCACCAGGTTCCGCCACACCATCCCGACCGTGGCCGCCTGTCCGGGCCGGAGCTCCACCTGCTGCGGGGCACCGTCCACGCCGGTCAGCGCACCGGTGATCCCGTCGGTCCCGTGCACGACCGTCACGTCCACCGGGGCCCGTTTCCTGTCCAGCAGCCGGATCTCCGGATAGCCCTCGAGTACGTACGGCTGTGCACCGCAGTTGACCAGCTGGATGTCGGCCACCCGGAGCCCCATCGCGGAATCCCCGCCGCCCTCCCGGAGCCGCACGCCCCCCTCGGGGCAGGCGTCCGGCTGCAGGGAACCGACCGCCGGGGGCACCGGCCGCGACGTACGGGGGGAGGGCGCGGCCCCGCCCCAGCTGGGCCCCGGCGCGGGCGCGGGCGGGGGCGGCGTATCGCACCCCACCACCAGCCCGGCCAACAGCACGCCTCCGACAACCCCACCGGCCCACCGAGTCCCCACCATCCCCCGACCCTACGCCGCCCCAAGTCCCCACCCCCAACGCCCCCTTCCCGGCCACCGCCGCCCCCCTTCGCAGCCCAGCCCCCTCGGTGCGCCCCTTCCCTGCCGGGCGGTGGCCGCCCAGCCGGCCCCGTCGGCGCGGCGCCCCCAGCCGGCCGCCGGTGCGCCCCGCCCGGCCCGGGCGGCACGCCCCTGCCTGGCCCGTTGGCGCGCGCTGCCAGTCGGCCGGCTCCTCTGCCTTGCCCGTTGGCGCGCGCCAGCAGTTGGCTGCCGACGTGCGCCCGTCCGGCCCCGTCGGCACGCCCGTGCCCGGCCTGTTGGCGCGCTCCCAGTTGGCTGCCGACGTGCGCCCGTCCGGCCCCGTCGGCAGGCCCGTGCCTGGCCTGTGGCGCGCTCCCAGTCGGCCGCCGGTGTGCCCCCGCCCGGCCCCGTCGGCATGCGCCCCGGCCTCACCGCCGCGCACCCCTTCCCGGCGGGGCGGCGGCCGCTTCCCTGCCCGGCGGTGGCCGTCTGGCCGGCCCTCGGTGCGCGCCCGCCCGGCCCCGTCGGCACACTCCTGCCCGGGTTCACCGGTGTGCGTTTCCCGGCCCCACCACGGCGCACCCCTTCCCTGCCGGGCGGTGGCCGCCTGGCCGGCCCTCGGTGCGCCCCGCCTGGCCCCGCCGGCGCGCTCCGCCTGGCCCCGCCGGCGCGCTCCCAGCCGGCCGCCGATGCGCCCCCCTCCGGCCCGGCCTGGGCACCCCCTGCCCGGCCCCGACGCCGCACACCCCCAGTCGGCCGCCGGTGCGCGCCCGCTAGCCGGCCGCCGGTGCGCGCCCGTCCGGCCCGGCCGGCACGCCCGTGCGTGGTCCGTTGGCGCGTGCCCCCGCCCGGCCCGGCTGGCGCCCCCGCCCGGCCCCACCGGTGTGCGTTCCCCGGCCCCACCGCCGCGCACCCTTTCCCTGCCGGGCGGTGGCCGCCCGTGTCCGCCCGCCCGGCCCTGCCAGCACGCCGCCGCCTGACCCCGTTGGCGCGCGCCCAGTCGGCCGCTGGTGCGGGCCCGTCCGGCCTCGGCGGCCCACCCCGCCCGGCCCCGTCGGCGCACCCCTGCCCGGCCCCGTCGGCGCACGCCCCCGGGCGGTGGCCGCCCGTCCGGCCCCGCCCGCGCCCGGGGCGCGGGACCCGGGGCGCGGGCGGGGCGCCCCTTACAGCCCCGCCCGCGTAAGGCGCGGCACGGGGCGGAGCCCGGACGTCCGGGCTCCGCCCGGGGTCGCTTGCGCGGCGGTGCCGCGGATCGGGCCGGATGACCGGACCGGACCGGATGACCGGACCGGCCAATCGCTGGGGATTGGCCGGTCCGCCGCGCCCGGCGGGTCCCTACCGTGCCCCCATGGACCGCACGCTCGCCACCGATCTCGCCCGCCTCCCCGAACTCCTGGAGGCCACCCGCCGCACCGCCGCCGACACCCTCGAAGCCCTGGACGCCCGTCCCGTCGTACCCCCGCCGCCGTCCGCGCCCTCGCACCAAGCGGAGCCGCTGCCCGTCCACCCCACCGGCACCGCATCCGCCCTCGACGCCTTCGCCCAGCGCTGGGCGCCCCGGCTCTCCGCCTCCGCCGGCCCCCGCTACCTCGGCTTCGTCACCGGCGGAGCCACTCCCGCCGCCCTCGTCGGGGACTGGCTGACCTCCGTCCACGACCAGAACTCCAACTCCGCCCTGGACCCCGGCGGTCAGGACCTCGAACGCGAAACCATCACCTGGCTCCGCGACCTGTTCGGCCTCAGCGACGCGCACGCCGGGACCTTCGTCAGCGGGGCCACCATGTCCAACACCACCGGCCTCGCCATCGCCCGCGAGTGGCTCGGCGAGCGCCTCGGCGTCTCCCCCTCCGAGGACGGCGCGGCAGCCCTCGGCCCGGTCCGCGTCCTGTCCGGAGCCCCGCACTCCTCCATCGCGAAGGCCCTGTCCGTCCTCGGCCTCGGCCGTAGCTCCCTCGTCCCCGTCCCGACCCTGCCCGGCCGTGAGGCCGTCGATCCCGCCGCCCTGGACCGCGCCCTCGCCGACACCCCCGGACCGGCCGTGGTCGTCGCCAACGCCGGCACCGTCAACACGGTGGACTTCGATGACCTCCGCGCGATCTCCGCTCTGCGCGAACGCCATGCGTTCTGGCTCCACACCGACGCCGCCTTCGGAGCCTTCGCCGCCCTCTCCCCGGAGCACGCCCACCTCGTCGACGGCCTCGACGCCTCCGACTCCGTCTGCATCGACCTGCACAAGTGGCTGAACGTCCCCTACGACAGCGCCGTCCAGTTCACCCGACGCCAGGACCTCCAGGCCCGCGTCTTCCAGAACGCCGCCGCCTACCTCGGCCCCCTGGGCGAGCGCCCCGACCTGGTCCACCTCACTCCCGAGAACTCGCACCGGCTGCGCGCCCTCGCCGCCTGGTTCACGCTCCGCGCGTACGGCCGCGAAGGCCACCGCGAGATCGTCGAGCGCGACATCGCCTGCGCCCGCTCCCTCGCCGCCGCACTGGAGGAGGACCCCGCCTTCCGCGTCCTCGCCCCCGTCCGCCTGAACGTCGTCTGCTTCACCCTCGCCGACGACCCCGCACCGGCCCGTCTGACGGCCCTTCGGGAGGCGGCACAGGAGGAGGTCTTCGTCACGCCCACGGTCTACGCGGGAACCCCCGCCCTGCGCGCGGCGTTCTCCAACTGGCGTACGACGCACGCCGACGTACGCCGCGCCGTGCAGGCCCTGCGTAAGGCGGCGGCACTGGGGGCACACGCGACGGGGACGACACGTACGACACCTGCGACACCTACGACACGTACGACAGGGACGACAGGGACGACTGCGAAGGGGACCGCATGACGCAGCAGCAACCGCTGACCCTGATCGAGGTCGAGGCGCTGGCGCGCTCCGCGCACGAGGGCCAGACCGACAAGGCCGGCCGGCCGTACGCCGAGCACCTCGCGGCCGTCGCCGAGGGAGTGCGTGCCCGCGGTGGCAGCCCGGAGCAGCAGGCCGCGGCGTGGCTGCACGACGCCGTCGAGGACGAGGCGCTGAGCCGGGAGTGGCTGGATTCCGCGGCTCTTCCGCAGCCCGTCAAGGACATGGTGCTGGCGGTCACCAAGCGCCCCGGCGAACCACTGGAGGAGTACGCGGCCCGGATCCTCGCCACCCCGGGCGCCCTCCTCGTCAAGGAGGCCGATCTGGCGCACAACGCGGATCCCGCACGGCTCTCCGTACTGGACGGCCCCACCCGGGAACGGCTGTCCGCGAAGTACGCGTATGTCCGCTCCCTCCTCGGCCTAACCGGGGCGTGACCCCGGCCCCCCGGACGAAATGTGCCCGGTGCGCGAGCGGTTGGCGGGAACGCTTCGATGCCGATTCGCCACGGGGCGGATAGCCGGGGCCCGTTGGTGGGAGGATGGACCATGTGGGGGCGCGCGCGGCCGTGCGCCCCGGGCCGACCAGGGGACGACCGAAGGTGTGATCAGTAGTGGCCATTTCGCTGTCAGTGGTGGTTCTGTTGGCGGTCATCCTGGTGGTGCTCGTCCGCGGCAACCACATCAAGGCCGGCCCCGCGATCGTCGCGGTCCTCTTCGGCTTCTTCCTGGCGTCCAGCTCCATCGCGCCCGACGTCAACCGCTTCCTCAACTCCCTCGCCGACACCATCGCGGGCATCAAGCTCTAGTTCCGTCAGCCGAAGCCGGTCCCACCCGCACGGGGACCGGCGCATCCGCCGACCGCCGGTGCCCCGGGCCGTCCGCGAGATGCTGTGCGACAGGCCGGACGATACGATGAAAAACGGCATCAGCACGGCGTAACGGAGCGAGACCTCCCCCCTCGGCGCCCCGTGCGACCGCTGCCGCGGGATCACAACCGTCACGCCTCACCGGCCGCACCGTCAGCGTCCAAGGCAGGTTGAACGATGAACCGGACACGTCGTCTTGCAGTACTCGCAGTCTTGGCGGCCCCCGCTCTCGCGGTGGGCCCCGTCGTCGCCGCACACGCCTCGACCACCGCGGCCCCCGCCGCCGCGAAGTGCAACGTCGAGGTGGATTCGGCCGGCAAGTACCACGTGTGGGGTCAGGGGTTCCCGGCCGGCACGACGGTGACCTACTCCGGATCCACCTCGGGCTCGGTCCCCATCGATCAGTCCGGGCGGTTCGACCTCGGCGGCCTCACGGGAAGCAAGTACGTGGTCAAGACGGCCGACGGCAAGACGACGGTCACGTGCACCGAGGTCCACCACTGAGACCCTCCCCGTCAGTCCCCCCGCTCGCTTTCCGCTGTTCGGGGCCCACCGCCGCCCGATCGGGCGCGTCAGGGGCACGCTCGTCCACTACGACTCGTCCACCACGGTGACTCCTGCTCGAAGCATCCGCATGGTCACCTCGTCCGCCAGTGCATCGTCACAGATCAGGTGCACCATCGGCCGATCACCTTTCGTGGTCGGCAGGTAGGCATCGCCGACACGATGCAGTTCCCACCGATCCCGCTCGGTGGTCCACATCGCCGCATACTCCGACAGATCCCACTCACGCATGGCCACACCCCCCTTGGCAGGACCGTACCGCGCGGGAGCCGGGCGAACCGGTGGCCGGCACCCATTCCGGGCTCCTGACGCCGCTATGCGCGACCGCTCGGCGGCGCTGCCCGTGTGGCGGGGGCGCGCCGAGCTGACCGGCGCCCCGGGAACGACCAAGGGCCAGGTCGAGGAAACATCCTCTGACCTGGCCCTTCGTGCTTCAGAGCGGGCGACGGGAATCGAACCCGCGTAGCTAGTTTGGAAGACTAGGGCTCTACCATTGAGCTACGCCCGCAACACGTGCGCCGCAGGTCCGGGGACCGCGGCACGGACAGCATCCTAGCGGGTCGGGCCGGGGGAGTGCACACCCCATTGCGCCCCCGCGGCGCGGTGTCCTGAATCGGTGTCCTGAACCGTTCGCTCAAAACCCAGCGCATCAGAGGGTCTCCGGGCATGTACCCTACGTGTCGCACCGACGGGGTGTGGCGCAGCTTGGTAGCGCGTCCGCTTTGGGAGCGGAAGGTCGTCGGTTCGAATCCGGCCACCCCGACCACAACCACCGCCATCGCAAGATCGCGTTGTGGGCTGATTGCCGCTTGCGGTTACTATGCAAGCTGCGTGCCCGTGTGTCTGATGTACCGGGCCGAATCCGCCGAACCGCTGAATCGCAGCGCGGACGCAGAACCCCAAGCAGTCAGCCACAAGGAGACCGAACCGTGAAGAGCGCCGTGGAGACCCTGAACCCGACTCGGGTTCGGCTCACTGTTGAGGTGCCCTTCGAGGAGCTCAAGGACAGCCTCGACGCGGCGTACAAGAAGATCAACCAGCAGGTCACGGTGAAGGGCTTCCGCAAGGGCAAGATCCCCGCCCGGGTCATCGACCAGCGCTTCGGTCGCGGTGCGGTGCTGGAGGAGGCCGTCAACGACGCCCTCCCGAAGTTCTACACCGAGGCCGTCAACGAGGCCGACCTGAACCCGCTGGGCCAGCCCGAGGTCGACATCACGGAGCTGAAGGACGGCGAGCTGCTGGCCTTCACCGCCGAGGTCGACGTCCGCCCCGAGATCGAGATCCCGGACTACTCCGGCATCGAGGTCGAGGTCGACGCGGTCGAGGTCTCCGACGAGGACATCGAGAAGTCGGTCGAGCAGCTGCGCGGCCGCTTCGCGTCCACCAAGGACGTCGAGCGCGCCGCCCAGGACGGCGACGTCGTCACCATCGACCTCGAGGCCAAGGTCGACGGCGAGGTGCTGCCGGACGGCGTCGCCTCCGACGTCTCCTACACCATCGGCTCGGGCGAGCTCCTCGACGGCATCGACGAGGCCGTCAAGGGCCTGGAGGCCGGTGGCGAGGCCACCTTCACCTCCCAGCTGAAGGGCGGCTCCGCCGAGGGCAAGGACGCCGAGGTCACCGTCAAGGTCACCAAGGTCTCCGCCCGCGAGCTTCCGGAGCTGGACGACGAGTTCGCGCAGATGGCGAGCGAGTTCGACACCCTCGAGGACCTCAAGGCGGACAGCCGCAAGCGCCTCGAGAACATGAAGCAGTACGACCAGGCCACGCAGGCCCAGGAGCGCGTCCTGGAGAAGCTGCTGGAGCTCGTCGAGGTGCCGATCCCCGAGAAGCTGCTCGAGGACGAGGTCAACACCCGCAAGCACAACCTGGAGCACCACCAGCTCGGCCAGATGGGCCTGACCATCGAGAAGTACCTGGAGTTCCAGGGCAAGACGGTCGAGGAGTTCGACGCCGAGACCAAGGACCAGGCGATCAAGGGCATCAAGACCCAGTTCGTCCTGGACGCGCTGGTCAACAAGGAGAAGCTGGGCGTCGACCAGGAGGAGCTCACCGAGCACCTCATGCGCCGTGCCGCCTCCTCCGGCATGTCCCCCGACCAGTTCGCCCAGGCCGTCGTCGAGGGTGGCCAGGTCCCGATGCTCGTCGGCGAGGTCGCCCGCGGCAAGGCCCTCGCGGTCGTCGTCGAGGCCGCCAAGGTCGTCGACACCAACGGTGAGGTCATCGACCTCTCGGACGACGAGGACGAGGTCGAGACGGCCGCCGAGACCGTCGAGGCCGCTGTCGAGGGTGACGCCGAAGAGGCCAAGTAACACCCCGGGTGCCGCCCCGTGCGGCACCCGCCCAGCAGCAACCCGAAGGGCCCGTACGCAGCCGCGTACGGGCCCTTCGGCGCACCGGCGCAAGGCCCTGCGACAGGCCCCTCCCGGCGGCCCGCACAGGGCCCGTGCCCCGCCTCCGCAAGGGCCGCGGACCTTGCGCTCCGAGCGAACAGTTCGGGAAGCGGGATGGCGTTGTCCGACCTGCGCGTTAGGGTCCATGAATACGAGGGCACGGGAGTACCCGGACGCCGGCGGCCACGGCCGCCGACCGGTCCGCGCCCCAGAACGAGACGCTGAGACGGCATGTGGCCGTCGGAGACGAGCAGGTGGATACGTGACGAATCTGAAGCCTTACGCCGCGGGTGAGCCGTCCATCGGTGGCGGCCTCGGCGACCATGTCTACAACCGGCTGCTCGGCGAGCGCATCATCTTCCTCGGCCAGCAGGTCGACGACGAAATCGCGAACAAGATCACGGCGCAGCTCCTCCTCCTGGCCGCGGAGCCGGAGAAGGACATCTACCTGTACATCAACAGCCCGGGCGGCTCGGTGACGGCGGGCATGGCGGTCTACGACACCATGCAGTACATCCCGAACGACGTCGTCACCATCGGCATGGGCATGGCGGCCTCCATGGGCCAGTTCCTGCTCACCGGCGGCGCCCCGGGCAAGCGCTTCGCGCTCCCGAACACCGACATCCTGATGCACCAGGGTTCCGCCGGCATCGGCGGCACCGCCTCTGACATCAAGATCCAGGCCCAGTACCTGCTGCGCACCAAGCAGCGCATGGCCGAGATCACCGCCCACCACTCCGGCCAGACCGTGGAGGCGATCATCCGCGACGGCGACCGCGACCGCTGGTTCACCGCGGAGGAGGCCAAGGAGTACGGCCTCATCGACGAGATCATCTCCGCCGCGTCGCTGGTCCCGGGCGGCGGCGGCACCGGGGCCTGACCCCGGCCCCGGCGCGCGGGGCCTCGTCACCTCGTACGAGGGCCCGTACGCCCGCCCGCACCCGGCAAGCCCCAGCCCGCAGAACGCCACCAGGATGGTGAACACCCAGATGCACATGAACAACCTCTCTCCCGCGAGCGGCCTCTACACCGGCCCGCAGGTGGACAACCGGTACGTCGTCCCGCGCTTCGTCGAGCGCACCTCGCAGGGCGTGCGCGAGTACGACCCGTACGCGAAGCTCTTCGAGGAGCGCGTGATCTTCCTCGGCGTGCAGATCGACGACGCCTCCGCCAACGACGTCATGGCGCAGCTGCTGTGCCTGGAGTCGATGGACCCGGACCGCGACATCTCGATCTACATCAACAGCCCCGGCGGCTCCTTCACCGCGCTGACGGCCATCTACGACACGATGCAGTTCGTGAAGCCGGACATCCAGACGGTCTGCATGGGGCAGGCGGCCTCCGCCGCCGCGGTCCTGCTGGCGGCCGGCACGCCCGGCAAGCGCATGGCGCTGCCGAACGCCCGCGTGCTGATCCACCAGCCGTCCGGCGGCACCGGCCGCGAGCAGCTCTCCGACCTGGAGATCGCGGCCAACGAGATCCTGCGCATGCGCGACCAGCTGGAGACCATGCTGGCCAAGCACTCCACCACGCCGATCGAGAAGATCCGCGAGGACATCGAGCGCGACAAGATCCTGACGGCCGAGGACGCCCTCGCGTACGGCCTGATCGACCAGATCGTCTCGACCCGCAAGAACTCCCACTGACCCTTGCCGCCAGTTGGCGTGGGCACGTCGTCACATTCGGCGATGTGAACCACGTCAAGGGGGCCCCGTACGGGGCCCCCGGCAAGGTACCGTCGGATATGAGGCACCAGGAGCGCTGAACCAGGCGTCTCCCAGGCGAAGGGGAAGCACCTCGTGGCACGCATCGGTGACGGCGGCGACCTGCTCAAGTGCTCGTTCTGCGGAAAGAGCCAGAAGCAGGTGAAGAAGCTCATCGCAGGACCCGGTGTGTACATCTGCGACGAGTGCATCGACCTCTGCAACGAGATCATCGAGGAGGAGCTCGCGGAGACCTCCGAGGTCCGGTGGGAGGAACTCCCCAAGCCTCGTGAGATCTACGAGTTCCTGGAGAGCTACGTCGTCGGCCAGGAGCCGGCGAAGAAGGCCCTCTCGGTGGCGGTCTACAACCACTACAAGCGCGTCCAGGCCGGCGAGAACGGCGGCGCGCAGGGCCGGGACGACGCGATCGAGCTCGCGAAGTCCAACATCCTGCTGCTGGGCCCGACGGGCTCCGGCAAGACGCTGCTCGCCCAGACGCTCGCGCGCATGCTCAACGTCCCGTTCGCCATCGCCGACGCGACGGCGCTGACGGAGGCCGGGTACGTGGGCGAGGACGTCGAGAACATCCTGCTCAAGCTGATCCAGGCGGCCGACTACGACGTCAAGAAGGCCGAGACCGGGATCATCTACATCGACGAGATCGACAAGGTCGCCCGCAAGAGCGAGAACCCGTCGATCACGCGCGACGTGAGCGGCGAGGGCGTGCAGCAGGCCCTGCTGAAGATCCTGGAGGGGACGACGGCCTCGGTCCCGCCGCAGGGCGGCCGCAAGCACCCGCACCAGGAGTTCATCCAGATCGACACGACGAACGTGCTCTTCATCGTGGGCGGCGCCTTCGCCGGCCTGGAGAAGATCATCGAGTCGCGCGCGGGCGCCAAGGGCATCGGCTTCGGGGCGACGATCCGCTCGAAGCGCGAGATCGAGGCGAGCGACCAGTTCCAGGAGGTCATGCCGGAGGACCTGGTGAAGTTCGGGATGATCCCGGAGTTCATCGGCCGTCTGCCCGTCATCACCTCGGTGCACAACCTGGACCGGGAAGCCCTGCTCCAGATCCTGGTCGAGCCGCGCAACGCCCTCGTGAAGCAGTACCAGCGCCTCTTCGAACTCGACGGCGTGGAACTGGACTTCGAGCGCGAAGCGCTGGAGGCCATCGCGGACCAGGCGATCCTGCGCCAGACGGGCGCGCGCGGTCTGCGCGCCATCATGGAAGAGGTCCTCATGTCGGTGATGTACGAGGTCCCGTCCCGCAAGGACGTGGCCCGCGTGGTCATCACGGCCGACGTCGTCCGCTCGAACGTCAACCCGACGCTGGTCCCCCGCATCGTCCCGAAGGACCAGGGCCCGCAGGAGAAGTCGGCGTAGCCGACACGAAGCACGCGTAGGGGCGCCCGGCTATCGGCCGGGCGCCCCTACGCGTGTGGCTCGCGGTTACTTCTTGACGCGGGCGGTGTTGTAGAGCTTCGCCGTCAGGTCGGCGGTCTGCTCCAGGGTGTAGCCCGGCTTGCCCGCCAGGATGGAGGCAGCGTCGGAGGCGCTGACCAGACTCAGGGTGCTGTAGTCGCCCCAGATGCAGATGGGGAGGGTCAGCTCCTTCGGTCCCTTGGTCGTCGTGGTGCTGGAGGCCGTGATCTTCATTTCCTGGCACTTCATCACGGCGCCGCTGAACCCCGAGGGGGACATCGACTTCGGGCTGCCGATCATCTCGACCGTCGCGGACTTGTCCTTGCCGGCGTTGAGCTTGGCCGTGGCGAAGTAGGCGTCCACGGACTTCTCCGGATCCGCGAGTTCGCCGTACAGTCCCTGGAAGCTCACACCCTTGGTCGTCAGCGGGTTGGCCGGGTCGCCGGCGCTGTAGTCCATGGCGACCCTGGTGGGGTTCTTGACGCCGATGGCCTCCAGCTCCTGACGGTCCTTGTCGGCGAGGGGCTTCTCCTTGTAATTCGGGTTCTTCTTGAACTCGTTCACCGTCTCCGGGGCGACCAGCTTGTAGCCCTTCGTCGCCGACGAGACCGAGCCCGAGGCGCCGCCGCCCTTTGTGAAGTACCAGCCGGCGCCGGCGATCGCCGCGACCGCGACGATCACCGCGATCACGACGCCCGCCTTCGACTTCTTCGGCGGCTGCATGCCGTACGGGGGCTGCTGCGGCGGCATGCCCGGCTGCTGGTAGCCGTAGCCCGGCTGCGGCTGGGGCTGCTGGGGGTAGCCCTGCGGGGGCTGCTGCGGGTAGCCGTAGCCGGGCTGCGGGGCGGGCTGTCCGTACGGACCCGGCTGCTGCGGCGGCTGACCGCCGTACGGCCCGGGCTGCTGTCCGTACGGTCCCGGCTGGTTGTAACTCATACCCGTGTCCCCCTTTAGGACTTTCTTATGTTCCTCATATCTTGGCGGAAGTCCGCGCAGCTCCGGCCGCCGGGGGCCCAGGCGTTACGGAACTACGACGCCGCCGGGACCTCCATCGCCTCCCGCAGCGCCCGGGCCTGCGACGCGAGGACGTCCATCGCCACGGGCTGGTTCTCGACCGGGACGGTGACCGTCACCAGGGTGCTGTGATCGGCCCACATGCAGAGCGGGAGCGTCCCCGCACCGGAGCCCACGTCGAGCGTGCCGCACCGCATGGCGCCGCCCGCCGGCGTCCCGGCCTCCTGCGTCGTGATCCCCGTGACCGTCCCCATGTCCTGCAGGCTGCGGGTCAGCGCCGCGCCCGGGTCCTGGTCGCCGAACCGGCCGTACGCCCCGCTGACCACCAGATGCGCGGTGCCCGACGGGTCGGCGTAGACCACGGCGACGTTCGTCACGCCCTGCTTCGCCGGCCCCTGGCCGCTCCTGACGGCCTCCACGCGCGGACCGGAGTCCTGGAGCGTCAGGCCCTGGAAGGAGGCCGGCGCCGCCAGCCGGTAGCGGCCGGCGTCCTCGGCGGCGCCGTCGCCGAGGACTGCGTTCATGGCCAGGCGCCCCAGCACCACGCCCGCCGCGAGGCCGAGCACCGTCCCGGCCGTCTTGAGCGCACGCTTGTTCCTGGGCGGGGCGGCAGGGGCCGCCACGGCCTGCCCGGGGATCTCGTTCATGGTCACAGTGAGCCCGATCGTCATGGTCAGGTCAACGAGTGCGCGGGTGTGGTATGGATTCGTAACGGAGGCGGGCCCGCCCGTATCCTGTGCCTCGTGACCGAGAACACGCAGACACCCAGCAGCCCCAACTCCGAACTGCCGACCGCGTACGCTCCGGCCGAGGTAGAGGGGAAGCTCTACGAGCGCTGGGTAGAGCGTGGCTACTTCACGGCCGATCCCGCGAGCGAGAAGCCCGCGTACACCATCGTCATCCCGCCGCCGAACGTCACCGGCTCCCTGCACCTGGGGCACGCCTTCCAGCACACGCTCATGGACGCCCTGACCCGCCGCAAGCGGATGCAGGGCTACGAGTCGCTGTGGCTGCCCGGCATGGACCACGCCGGCATCGCCACCCAGAACAAGGTCGAGCAGCAGCTCGCCGAGGAGGGCAAGTCCCGCCACGACCTGGGCCGCGAGGAGTTCGTCGAGCGCGTCTGGCAGTGGAAGGAAGAGTACGGCGGCAAGATCCTCGGCCAGATGCGCCGCCTCGGCGACGGCGTCGACTGGTCCCGTGAGCGTTTCACCATGGACGAGGGCCTGTCCAAGGCCGTCCAGACGATCTTCAAGAAGCTCTACGACGACGAGCTGATCTACCGCGCCGAGCGCATCATCAACTGGTGCCCCCGCTGTCTGACGGCCATCTCCGACATCGAGGTGGAGTACCAGGAGGACGCGGGCGAGCTCGTCTCGATCAAGTACGGCGAGGGCGAGGACACCCTGGTCGTCGCCACCACGCGCGCCGAGACGATGCTCGGTGACACGGCCATCGCCGTCCACCCGGACGACGAGCGCTACAAGCACCTGGTCGGCAAGCTCATCAAGCTGCCGCTCACGGACCGCTCCATCCCGGTCGTCGCGGACACGCACGTGGACCCCGAGTTCGGCACCGGCTGCGTCAAGGTGACCCCGGCGCACGACCCGAACGACTTCGCGATCGGCCAGCGCCACGACCTGCCCTCCATGACGATCATGGACGAGCACGGCAACATCACCGTCCACGGCCCCTTCCTCGGCCTGGACCGCTTCGAGGCCCGCTCCGCGGTCGTCGGTGCGCTGCGCGAGCAGGGCCGGATCGTCGCCGAGAAGCGCCCGTACCTGCACTCCGTCGGGCACTGCTCCCGCTGCTCCACCACCGTCGAGCCGCGCCTGTCGCTGCAGTGGTGGGTCAAGGTCGAGACGCTGGCCAAGGCCGCCGGCGACGCCGTCCGCGACGGCCGGGTCTCGATCCACCCCGAGGAGATGTCCAAGCGCTACTTCGACTGGGTCGACAACCTCAACGACTGGTGCATCTCGCGCCAGCTGTGGTGGGGCCACCGGATCCCGGTCTGGTACGGCCCGGACGGCGAGATCGTCTGCGTCGGCCCGGACGACGAGGCGCCCACCGGGGAGGGCTGGCACCAGGACACCGACGTCCTCGACACCTGGTTCTCCTCCGGCCTGTGGCCGTTCTCCACGCTCGGCTGGCCGGAGAAGACCCCGGACCTGGCGAAGTTCTACTCCACCGACGTCCTGGTCACCGGCCACGACATCATCTTCTTCTGGGTCGCCCGGATGATGATGTTCGGCCTGTACGCCATGGACGGCGAGGCGCCGTTCAAGACGATCGCGCTGACCGGCCTGGTCCGCGACGAGCGCGGCAAGAAGATGTCGAAGTCCTTCGGCAACGTCGTCGACCCGCTGGACTGGATGGACAAGTACGGCTCCGACGCCGTCCGCTTCACCCTGGCCAAGGGCGCCAACCCGGGCACCGACGTGCCGATCGGCGAGGACTGGGTCCAGGCCTCCAGCAAGTTCGCCAACAAGATCTGGAACGCCACGCGCTTCGCGCTGATGAACGGCGCCACGATCGAGGGCGAACTGCCGCCGGCCGAGCAGCTGTCCGCCACGGACCGCTGGATCCTGTCCCGCCTCAACAAGACGGTCGCGCAGGTCGACGCGTACTACGAGGACTTCCAGTTCTCCAAGCTCAGCGAGGCGCTGTACCACTTCGCGTGGGACGAGGTCTTCGACTGGTACGTCGAGCTGTCGAAGACGACGTTCTTCGCGGGCGGCGAGCAGGCCAAGGTCTCCAGCCGGGTCCTCGGCGAGGTCATCGACGTCATGCTGCGGCTGCTGCACCCGGTGGTCCCCTTCGTCACCGAGACGCTGTGGACCACGCTGACGGGCGGCGAGTCCCTCGTGATCGCCGACTGGCCGAACGACTCGGGCTTCCGCGACGAGGCCGCCGAGGCCGAGATCGAGGGCGTCCAGGCCCTCGTCCGCGAGGTCCGCCGGTTCCGCAAGGAGCAGGGCCTCGACGACAAGCAGAAGGTCCCGGCCCGCCTGGACCTGTCCGGCACCCCGCTGGCCGCGCACGAGGCGGCCATCCGCCAGGTGCTGCGCCTCCAGCCGGAGGGCGACGAGTTCAGCGCCACCGCGACCCTGCCGGTCGCCGGCGCCACCGTCGCACTCGACCTGTCGGGCACCATCGACGTGGCCGCCGAGCGCAAGCGCCTCACGAAGGACCTCGGCGCCGCCGAGAAGGAGAAGCAGCAGGCCGAGGCGAAGCTCGGGAACGAGGCCTTCCTGGCCAAGGCCCCCGACAACGTCGTGGACAAGATCAAGGGCCGGCTGGCCAAGGCGGAGGCGGACATCGCCCGCATCCAGGCCCAGCTGGAGACCCTGCCCGCTGCGTAACACGTACAAACGGTGAACCCTCGGCCCCCGAGCGCACAGCTCGGGGGCCGACGCGTAGGGTGACACCGGCCCCAGCGGTTTCGCACCACCGGCCGGGGCCGTTGGCGGCGTGCTGTCGACCGAGGGGGGTCTCGGAGTGTGGGGTCGTGACGTGGGGCGCGAGGCGCCGGAGCGGGATGCGCCGGGCCGACGGGCGCCGGGCCGCCTGCTGTCGGGGCTCGAGCTGAAGCGCCGCAACCTCTTACTCGGGGCGGCGGCCACCGCGGCCACGGGCGGCGCCGTCGCCGCAGTGGCGGCGGCCGGCACCTCGCGCGCCCCCGCCGCCGGCCTCCAACAGGACCTGGTGTCACGCGATCCGAAGGCCTCCACGGCGGCTCGCGCCGTGTACCGATTACTCGCCGGACTGGAGGCGGACGCCCGGGCCGGCCGGCGACGCGGCACCCTCCTCGGCCAGCACGCCGAGGTGCACAACGAGCGGTACAACCCCGAGTACGGAGACCACAGCGGTCCCAAACCACCCGGCTACTACTACCGCAAACCCCAGGACATCACGGGGAAGCTGCCGGCCTTCCTCGAACTGGACCTGGGCCCCGGCTACCAGCAGGACAGCTGGGGCGTGGGGGAGCCGCGGGACTACTCGCGCGCCGCGTGGCCCGCCCACCGCGAGTACTGGACCTACACGAACGACGTCGTGGACCTCGCCATGGGCGTCTGGCACGGACTGCCACGCAAGGACGACGGCTCGTACAACCCGAGCGGCACCGAACGCCTCTGGAACGGCACCCGGACCGTACTGCCGGCCAACGGGGGAGCGCCCGCCGGCCTGGTCGGAATGTCGTTCCACCAGCCGTGGCCCGGCAGCCCCGTCAAGAGCTACGACCAGACGCTGCGCCGCAACGCCCCCTCGGCGAAGGACCCGGGCTGGATCGACCGGGTGATCACCCCCGGCACCCCCGAGCACGCGGCGCTCCTGCTCGACCTGTCGTTCCTCGCCGACCACCTCGGCTACCTGGCCGCGCACGACGTACCCGTACTGCTGCGCCCGTACCACGAGATGAACTCCCTCGGCGGGGAGCAGAGCTTCTGGTGGGCGGGGCTCGAACCCCGGCAGTACACCGCCCTGTGGGAGCTGCTCTACCACTACCTGGTCGGCTCCCGCGGACTGCACAACCTGATCTTCGTCTGGGCCCCCACGGCCTGGGACGGCGTCCACGGCGGCGAGCCGTGGGACTTCTATCCGGGCGCCGGGTACGTGGACGTCGTCGGTGTCGACGACTACAGCGGAAGCCCGGACCAGCCCTTCGACCCGGCCGCCTGGACGTCGACGTGGCACCGCGGCCTCAAGGACTACGGAAAGCCGCGGATCCTCGCGGAGTCCTTCCACGTACCGCTGGGCGCCGCGCAGCGCACGACGCTCGACCAGTCCCCCTGGGTGCTGTGGACCGTGTGGGGTGACGGACTCACCGCGAAGAACTCCCCGGCGGACGTGCAGCAGACCTACAACGACCCCAAGACGATCACCGGGGGCCGTCAACCGGGCCCCGCCGGAGTGCAGTGGCCCGCCCTGCACGACGGATCATCCGAGAAGGAGTGAAGTTGAGCGCGACAACGCCACGTGCCCACCGCGTGGCCGCCTTCGTGGCCATGGGATGGGCAGGGGTCCTGCTCCTGTGGGCCCTGTACAACTGCTTCTGGCAGGTCGGCGTCGTCGACTTCCTGCAGGGCATCGTCTACTACGGCATCGGCGACGGCTCCGGAGCCGCCGAGACGTTCAACCTCAACTGGGGCGTCGTCTACGTCGCGGGCGGCCTGCTCGTCCTGCGCGGGAACACCCTGGGCCGGGGAGTCATCATCGGCGGCGCCGCCATCGAGGGCTACAACCGGATGCGCAGCCTGACGGGCGCGCTGTTCGACGAGAAGCAGACCGACTACTTCACCTCCACCGTCCAGGGCGGGCTGAAGCTGGCGACGTTCGCCGTCGGGGTCCTCGTGACCGGCGCACTGATCGTGCTGCTGCTGCGGGACTTCGCCGTGTACGAGCCCTGGCAGCCCCCGGTGAACCCCTGGACCCAGCAGGCCCACGAGGCCCGCCAGGCTCACGAGCAGGCCCAGCGTGCGGCCGCCGCCCAGCAGGCCCAGCCGCCGCAGTTCCCCCAGCAGCAGCTGCCGCAACCGCCGCAGCCGGCGCACGGGTACGGGCCCCCGCCGTCCTACCCGGGGCAGCCCGGGCCCCAGCTGCCGCAGACGGGCTACGCGCAGCCCCAGCCGCAGCCGCAGCCGCAGCCGCAATCTCAGCACCCGCAGCCCGGTTACGGGCCCGGGCCCTACGGCAGCGGGCCCGCCTGGCCTCAGCAGTCCCAGCAGTCCCAGCAGTCCCAACCGTTACCGCCGCAACAGCAGTAGGAACTTCGAAGGACCCTTCCCATGACCCTGGCTCCCCCCTTACAAGAGGTCGTGACGACGTCCCGTCGCGATACGAAACTGGTGCAGCGCCATGCCGACTGGAAGCCCAGCGTGCTGGCCTTCCTGCTGCCCTTCCTGGTCCTCGTCAGCTTCGGCCTGTGGGTGTTCGAGCCGAACCCGACCCCGCTCGGCTGGACGCTGTCGGTGATCTGGTCGCTGCCCGCCATCGGCGTCATGGTCGGCTTCCAGGGCGTCCTGCTGATCCGCCGCCGGCTGCGCAAGGCGCACGAGATGGTTCCGCCGGCGCCGGTGGAGGAGGACTTCCTCATCGTGCTCGTGCCGACCATCGGCCGCCACGACACGTATCCGGCGCTGGAGCGTTCGGTCCTCAGCTACGTCGAGCACCTCCCGCCGTACTTCCCGCGCATGCGGGTCGACGTGCTCACGGAGGAGGGCTGCGAGGCGGCCGAGCGGATCGACGACCTGGCCGCGATGAACGCCCGGATCCGCGTGGTGACCGTGCCCAAGGTGTACGAGACGGCCAACGGGACCCGGTTCAAGGCCCGCGCGAACCACTACGCGCACGAGCTGCGGATCGACGAGGGCGAGGCCCTCGACGACGTCTGGGTGCTGCACATGGACGACGACACGGGGGTCGGCCCCGACACCGCCGCGTCCATGGCCCAGTTCGTCAACCGCCAGCGGCGGGAGGGCGAAGCGGGCAAGCACATGGCGCAGGGCATCCTCGCCTACCCGCGCGAGAACGCCGTGAACCGGTTCACCTGGCTGGCCGACGCGGTCCGCCCCGCCGACGACATAGCCCGTTTCCGGGCCTTCACCGGACTCGGCACCCCGGTCGTCGGCGTGCACGGCGAGCTGCTGCTGCTCCGTGCCTCCATCGAGGCGACGATCGGCTGGGACTTCGGGCCCAAGGCAATCGTGGAGGACGCGCAGCTGGCGCTGACGTTCTGCCGCAAGTACCCGGGCCGCAGCGACTGGTTCAACGGCCGCTGCTACGGCGCCTCCCCGGCCACCACCGGGGACTTCATCAAGCAGCGCGAACGCTGGGCGTGGGGGCTGGTCGCGCTCTGCTTCAACCGCACGGTGCCGTTCCGGTACCGCTGGTTCCTGATGCTCTGCATGATCAGCTGGGTCCTCGGCCCGCTCCAGCACGTCGCGACCGTGCTCCTGGTCGCCTGGTTCATCGGCGACTTCAACACCTCGCCCGTCACCCAGTCCGTCGTGATCATGTGGTCGCTCAGCTTCGCGTACGTCATCTGGACGTACTGGGAGGGGCTGCGGCTCAACGCCCTGGTCTCGGCGAACGGCAAGCGCCACTGGTGGGAGCCGTTCGCCGTGCTCGGCCTCATCCCGCTGTTCTCCGTGCTGGAGGGACTCGGCGGCCTGCGCGGGCTGATCAAGTTCATCAAGCGCGAGGAGAACAAGTTCGTCGTCATCGCCAAGCCCGCATGAGCACCCGCAAGAGGAACCGAGAGCCCCTCGTGAGCAGCGAGACGCAGACTGAGACGACCGGCGAGACGGCCGGCAAGACGAACCGCGAGACGAACCGCGAGACGAACGGCGAGGGGGCGAACCGGAAGACGAAGCGTTCCAAGGTCCCCCTGCTCGCGATCCTCCCGGTGACCGTGACCTCCCTGGTCCTCGGACTGCCGTGGGTGATCGGCGACCACCCGCTGCGCTGGGCGTCGGGCTCCCTCAAGCCGATCGTGGTCCTGCACGACTCCACCCCGGCCAAGGGCGGCGGCGGCACCGTCCTCGCCGGCGGGGGCGCGGTCGCCGACGCACCGGCCGAGCCCGCCCGGCCCGCACCGAAGGTGGACAGGCCCTGGAAGACCGGCATGCCCGAGTGGGGCGTCCAGATCTTCTGGGAGGACAAGAAGGAGCACAGTGACGCGTACGTCGAGAAGAAGGCCCGCGAGCAGGCCGCGTACCTCGTCGGGCTGAAGGCCAACGCCGTCGCCGTCTCCTTCCCCTTCTACACGGAGGGCCGCACCTCGACGAAGCTCACGGCCGGCAAGAGCACCCCGACGCCCGAGCACCTCGACACGGTTCTGCGCGTCTTCCACGAGGCGGGACTGCGCACCACCGTCCGCCCGACCCTGGACGAGGCGGCGCTGGTGCCTCCGGAGGGCTGGCGCGGCAACATCAAGCCGGTCGACAAGGAGGCCTGGTTCGCGTCGTACGAGGCCATGCTCGGCCCGTACCTCGACGCGGCCCAGCGGCAGCAGGCGGCGACGTTCGTGATCGGCACCGAGCTGAACTCGATGGAGGGCCACCCGGGCTGGAAGTCACTGATCGCGTCGGCCGAGAAGCGGTTCAAGGGCGAGGTGTCGTACGACGCGAACTGGGACAACTACGTGGGCGGCCACATCGACGTGCCCGTGGGCCGGCTCGGCGTCGACGCCTACTTCCCCGTCAAGGTCGCGGACGACGCACCCGTCGAGCAGCTCGTCGCCGGCTGGAACGGCTGGCTCGACAAGAAGAGCAAGGGCGCACTGCCGCGGATCGTGCTGGCCGAGGCGGGCATCAGCGCCATGGACGGGGCGTACCACGCACCCGGCGACTTCTACGCGAAGCGCACGCTGAACCCCGCCGTCCAGGCCAACTGGTACAAGGCGGTCTGCCAGGTCGTCCGGGAGCGCAGGATGGCGGGCGTCTACTGGTGGTCGGTCTACTTCGACTCCGACCCCGGGGCCGCCCCCAGGGAGGAGGAGTCCCGGCTCAACTTCGCGGGCCGCCCGGACACCGAGCGGGAGATCCGGTCCTGCTTCGGCTCCGACTACGCGGGCCCGGGCGCCGGTGCCGCGCCCTGACCGGGCGGGCCGGCGGGCGGGGAGCCGGGGTCGGTGGGGGTTGTCCTGAGTTGTCCGGAGTGTCGGACGTCACGTTTTCGGCCGGGCCGGCCGATCCGATACCCCGTGGTGAGCACGGATGATGGAAGGCATGTACGTCCCGCCCGTCGCCTCGGCGCTCCACCGGGCCGCGGCCGCCGGCCGCCGGCTCGGCGAGAGCTGGGCCGGATCACCCCGGGCGCTTGACGTGCTCACCGCATTGAGCTGCCTGGGGCTGATGGCGCTGGACCTGCCCGGCCTGGCCGCCGCGGACAACTCGCTCAACGGCCCGATGGCCGCCGTCGTCCTCGCCGCCGGGTGCTCCGGCCTGGTGGTGCGCCGCCGGGCGCCCTGGGTCTCGTACGTCACCGCGCTCCTCTTCATCGGCTGGCTGCACGAACTGACGCTGATCCAGTTCGCGCTCTACTCGGTCGGCCGCTTCCGGGGGCGCCGCCCCGCGGTCCTGGCCACCCTGGGGTACGTGGCCTTCTCGCTGATCGTCTTCAGCGTCCCCGGCTGGCCCGAGCCCCACGCGGCGACCCTCAGCTCCTTCCTCGGCCTCGTCGTGCCGATCGGGGTCCTCGCCTCGGCCGTCGGCATCGCCGCCTACCGGCACGACCTGGTGCGCGAACTGGCCGCCCGGCGCGCCGAGTCGGCCGTCCTGCAGGCGGTCCAGCAGGAGCGCACCTCGGTCGCCCGCGACGTCCACGACTTCGTCGGCCGGGAGCTGACGCTGCTGACGGTGCGCTCCGAAGTCCTGTCGGTGCGGGCGCGGGAGACGGCGCACGCGAAGGACTTCGAGGAGCTGGCCGACACCGCGCGCCGGGCCCATCTGGTGCTCAACGAGATCATCGTGCAGCGCGGGGAACGGGCTTCGACCCCGGGGGTGGACGGTCTGCCGGCCCTTGCGGAGGAGAGCCGACGGGCCGGTTCCGCCGTCCGGCTGACCCTGGATCCGCAGGTGCACGGGCTGTCGCCGCTGCGCCAGGCCGCGGTCTACCGGGTGGTGCAGGAATGCCTGACCAACGCGGCCAAGCACGCCTGCGGGGAGACCGTCGACGTGTCGATCCAGGCGGACGGCCCGCAGCTGCGGATCGCCGTCACCAACGCCCTGGCCGTCCCCGGCCCGGCCCGCGCCCCCGTCTCGTCGGGTTCGGGCACGGCGAGCATGTCCGAGCGCGTGCGCAGCCTGGGCGGAACGCTGACGGCGACGCGCACGCAGGACGCGTACACGGTGGTGGCCACCCTCCCGCGCGGCTGACGCGCCCTGCGTCCGGGCGCCCCCACCGCCTCGCGCCCCCACCGCCCGGCGCCCCCACCGCCCGGCGCCCCCCAACGCCTCGCGCCCCCGCGCCGCTCAGGCCCTCGCCGGGACCAGCAGGCCGCCCAGGGTGTCCAGGTCCTCCACGCACTTGCCGGAGCCCAGGGCCACGCAGTCCAGCGGCGCGTCGGCGACGAAGACCGGGATGCCCGTCGCGGAGGCAAGCCGCAGATCCAGCCCCGGCAGCAGTGCGCCGCCGCCAGTCAGGACGATGCCGTGCTCCATCACATCGCCCGACAGTTCGGGCGGGCACTCCTCCAGGGTGGCGCGCACCGCGGCGATGACCGCCTCGACGGGCTCGTCGAGCGCGGCCCTCACGTCCGCCGCGCTCAGCGAGAGCGTCTTCGGCATGCCGCCGACCCGCTCCCGGCCGCGCACGGTGAACGTCCGGTCCTCCAGTTCGGGCCGGTCCGGCACCGGCCAGGCCGACCCGATGGCGACCTTGACGTCCTCGGCGGTTCGCTCCCCGATGAGCAGCCCGTGCCGCTTGCGCACGTAGTCGGTGATCGCGGCGTCCAGCCGGTCCCCGCCGACCCGCAGCGACCGGGCCGTGACGATGCCGCCGAGGGAGATGACGGCGACCTCGGTGGTGCCGCCGCCGATGTCCACCACCATCGAGCCGCGCGCCTCGGCCACCGGCAGGCCCGCGCCGATCGCCGCCGCCATCGGCTCCTCGATCAGGTGGACGGCCCTGGCCCCGGCCCGGGTCGAGGCGTGGACGATGGCCCGCCGCTCGACCGGGGTGACCCCGGACGGCACGCAGATCACCATCCGGGTACGGGGCCTGCGGCTCGGCACGGCCTTGCGGACGAAATGCCGGATCATCTCCTCGGCGGCCTCGTAGTCGCAGATCACCCCGTCCCTCAGGGGGCGGATCGCGGTGATGGAGCCGGGGGTGCGCCCGATGGTCTCCTTGGCCTCGGTCCCGACGGCCAGCGCGGTGGTGGTGCCCGCCCTCACGGCCACCACGGACGGCTCATTGAGGACGATTCCGTGCCCCCGGGCGTAGACCAGGGTGTTCGCGGTCCCCAGATCGATGCCTATGTCGCGGCTGGAAGCGGACTTGTCGGTGCTGGCCTGCGGCATTTGTTCCCCTATCTCCTGTCCGCAAGGCTTGCATAACGATCCGGTCGCGACGGGCGCCGAACGTCCCGAAACGGCCGGGTCGAAAGTCCCCGGGCCCCCCGTCCGTAGACTGGCCCCGTGAGTGAGCAGCAGCCCGAGAGCATCGGACCCGACGACCGCGACGAGACCACCGAGGTCTTCGACCGGATCGTGGCCGAAGAGTCCGACCGCGACCCCGACCTGGCGGTGATCGAGGCCGGCAGCCGCACCCTGCGCGCCCAGGCCGGACCGCCCCAGGGCGATCCGGTACCCGCGCAGCCCCTCGACCCGGAGGTGGCACGGGCGCTCCAGGAGGTGGAGCAGGAACTGTCCACCCGCTGGGGCGAGACCAAGCTGGAGCCGTCCGTCACGCGGATCGCCGCCCTGATGGACGTGCTCGGCGAGCCGCAGCACGCGTACCCCTCGATCCACGTCACCGGCACCAACGGCAAGACCAGCACCGCGCGCATGATCGAGGCGCTGCTCAACGCCTTCGAGCTGCGCACGGGCCGCTACACCAGCCCGCACGTGCAGTCGGTCACCGAGCGGATCAGCCTCGACGGGGCGCCGATCAGCGCCGAGCGCTTCGTCGAGACGTACTACGACATCAAGCCGTACGTGGAGATGGTCGACTCCTCCGAGGAGTTCCGGCTGTCCTTCTTCGAGGTGCTCACCGGTATGGCGTACGCGGCCTTCGCGGACGCCCCGGTCGACGCGGCCGTCATCGAGGTCGGCATGGGCGGCACCTGGGACGCCACCAACGTGATCGACGCCTCGGTCGCGGTGATCACCCCGATCAGCCTGGACCACACGGACCGCCTCGGTGCCACGCCCGGCGAGATCGCCCTGGAGAAGGGCGGCGTCATCAAGCAGGACGCCACCGTGATCCTGGCGCAGCAGCCGGTGGACGCGGCGCAGGTGCTGCTGAAGAAGGCCGTCGAGGTCGACGCGACGGTGGCCCGCGAGGGCATGGAGTTCGGCGTCGTCTCGCGCGAGGTGGCCGTCGGCGGGCAGATGCTGACGCTGCGCGGCATGGGCGGCGAGTACGACGGCATCTTCCTGCCGCTGTACGGGGCCCACATGGCGCACAACGCGGCGGTGGCGCTGGCGGCGGTCGAGGCCTTCTTCGGCGTCGGCGCGGAGCAGTCGCGGGAACTGGACGTGGAGACCGTGCGCAGGGCCTTCGCCTCGGTGACGTCGCCGGGCCGCATGGAGGTCGTGCGGCGCAGCCCGACGGTGGTCCTGGACGCGGCGCACAACCCGGCGGGCGCCCAGGTCACGGCGGAGGCGGTGACCGAGGCGTTCGGCTTCAGCCGGCTGATCGGAGTCATGGCCGCGAGTGAGGGCAAGGACGTCAAGGGGGTGCTGGAGGCCTTCGAGCCGATCTTCGCGGAGGTCGTGGTCACGGAGAACTCCAGCCATCGCGCGATGTCCGCGGACGAGCTGGCGGCGGTCGCGGTCGAGGTCTTCGGGCCGGACCGGGTCCAGGTGGAGCCGCGGCTGGACGACGCCCTGGAGGCGGCGATCACCCTCGCGGAGGAAGAGGCCGAGTACGGAGGGGCCGGGGTCCTGGTGACCGGTTCCGTGATCACGGTGGGCGAGGCCCGCCTGCTGCTGAAGAGGGGCTGAGGAATGCGCACGCTGTGTGCCTCGACGCTGATCGGCGAGTTCTTCGTGATCGGTTTCGCCGGGCTGGTCGCCATGAAGAACCCGGATCTGACCCAGGCCACCGTGTGGACGGTCTGCGGGATCGCCATGCTGCTGTCGGTGCTGCTGTGCGGGATGCTGTCGCGTCCGGGTGCGGTCCAGATCGGCTGGGCCCTGCAGGTCGGGCTGATCCTGAGCGGGTTCGTCGTCCCGATGATGTTCTTCCTCGGTGCGGTGTTCGCCGGGCTGTGGTGGTGCTCGGTGCACTACGGCGGCAAGATCGACGCGGCCAAGGCCCGCTGGGCGGCCCAGAGCGAGGCACAGGCCTGACCGGGTCCGTGCGCGGGCCGTACCCCCGGCCCCTGTAGCCTCGGGGAACCGCACCCGTTTGCCGCAAGGAGTTGGAAAATGACCCAGCGCACTCTCGTCATCCTCAAGCCGGACGCCGTCCGTCGCGGCCTGGTGGGCGAGATCATCGGCCGCATCGAGCGGAAGGCCGGCTGGACCATCCCCGCTCTGGAGCTGCGCACGCTGGACCAGGAGACCCTGGAGGCCCACTACGGCGAGCACAAGGGCAAGCCGTTCTACGAGCCCCTCATGGGCTTCATGGCCAGCGGTCCCGTCGTCGTCCTGGTGGCGGAAGGGGAACGTGTGATCGAGGGTGTCCGCCAGCTGGCCGGACCCACTGACCCGATCGCCGCGGCACCCGGGTCCATCCGGGGGGATTTCGGCACCGTCACCCGGGAGAACCTGATCCACGCCTCGGACTCCGAGGAGTCCGCCGAACGCGAGCTCAAGCTGTTCTTCCCCACCCTGGGATGAGTCCTTCCTGACGTAACATCAGCCGAATAGCGCTCATGACCTGGGGCGACCGAAGTAATTTCGGTCGCCCTTCGGTATTGCCGGGCGGTTGCGGGAACGCATGTGCAGGACACGTCGTCACCACTAAGGGGGCGGGTTTCCGTTCCGGCGGGATTGCCGGAGTCCCGTCGCGCGGTGTTCGTACTTACGGCACTACGATGGGGCCTCCACCCACACACCCACCTCGCCGACCTGACAGCAGCCGCTATCAACTGGAAGGCCAGACGCTCCTCATGGGGAACAAGGGGAACAACATGTCGTTCATCGGCCGTGACATGGCGATCGACCTCGGGACCGCCAACACGCTGGTGTACGTGAGGGGCCGGGGGATCGTCCTGAACGAGCCGTCCGTGGTCGCCATCAACACGAACACCGGCGGCATCCTGGCGGTCGGCTCCGAGGCGAAGAAGATGATCGGCCGGACGCCCGGCAACATCGTCGCCGTCAGGCCCCTCAAGGACGGCGTGATCGCCGACTTCGAGATCACCGAGCGCATGCTCCGGTACTTCATCCTCAAGATCCACAAGCGCCGCTACCTGGCCCGTCCGCGCGTCGTGGTCTGCGTCCCCTCCGGCATCACGGGAGTGGAGCGCCGCGCCGTCATCGAGGCGTCCACCCAGGCCGGCGCCCGCCAGGTGCACATCATCGAGGAGCCCATGGCCGCCGCCATCGGCTCGGGCCTGCCCGTCCACGAGGCCACCGGCAACATGGTCGTGGACATCGGCGGCGGCACCACCGAGGTCGCCGTCATCTCCCTCGGCGGAATCGTCACGGCACAGTCCATCCGGGTGGCCGGCGACGAGCTCGACAACGCGATCATCCAGCACATCAAGAAGGAGTACTCGCTCCTCCTCGGTGAGCGCACCGCCGAGCAGATCAAGATCACCATCGGCTCGGCGTACGACCTCGACAAGGACGAGCACACCGAGATCCGCGGCCGGGACCTGGTCTCCGGCCTCCCGAAGACGGTCGTGATCTCCGCCGCCGAGGTCCGCAAGGCCATCGAGGAGCCGGTCAACGCCATCGTCGACGCCGTCAAGACGACCCTCGACAAGTGCCCGCCGGAGCTCTCCGGCGACATCATGGACCGCGGCATCGTACTGACCGGCGGCGGCGCCCTGCTCCGCGGCCTCGACGAGCGGCTGCGCCGTGAGACGGGCATGCCGATCCACATCGCCGAGGACCCGCTCGACTCCGTCGCCCTCGGCTCCGGCAAGTGCGTGGAGGAGTTCGAGGCGCTCCAGCAGGTACTGGACGCACAGCCCCGGCGCTGATAGAGACCCCCGTTCGGGGGCCATGCGGAAGACAAGGATCCGCCGTACGGGTGCTGCCGCGCCCGTGCGGCGGATCGTTGATATACAGACCGAGAACCCCGGCGCGGGCACCGGCTCCACCGGAGCCTGCTCCGCCGGCACGACACATGGGAAGGCACGGCCGCCGCACGTGAGGGACACACGAGAAAGCCGGCTGCTCCTGGTGCTCATGATCGCCATCGCGTTCGCGTTGATCACGGTGGACATCAGGGCAGGCGAGGAGTCACCGGTCGACGGCGCCCGGCAGGCCGCCGCAGCGGTCTTCGGCCCCGTCGAGAAGGGCGTGGCGACCGCGGTCGATCCCGTCGCCAACGCGATAGGGGCCGTCCGGGACTCCGGCGAGCGCCACAACCGGATCGCCACGCTGGAGCGCGAGAACGCCGCCCTGAAGGCCAAGCTGGGCAGCGACGACCAGACCCGCAGCCGCATCCACGAGCTCGACGAGATGCTCAAGCGGGCCGGCGCCGGCCAGTACGGCATCAAGGGCGCCGAGGTCATCGCCATAGGAGCGGCCCAGGGCTTCTCCTGGACCGTCACCATCGACGCCGGCAGCAAGGACGGCATCGAGCGCGACATGACCGTCCTCAACGGGGAGGGACTCGTCGGCCGGGTCGCCACCGTGGGCCCCGACACCGCCACCGTCGTCCTCGCCAACGACCCCGACTTCACCGTGGGCACCCGTCTGGAGAAGACCGGTGAACTCGGCTTCGCCAACGGCCAGGGCGACCGCGCCCTGTCCGTCCAGATGCTCAACGGCAAGGCCAAGGTCGCCCCGGGCGACCGGCTCGTCACCTTCGGCTCGCGCGGCAACAAGCCGTTCGTGCCCGGCGTCCCGATCGGCGAAGTGGTCAAGGTCGACCCCTCGCGCGGCGACCTGACCCGCACCATCTGGGTCCGGCCGTTCGTCGGCTTCTCGCGCCTGGACATCGTCGGCGTCGTCGTCATGCCGCCGCGCGAGGACCCGCGCGACGCCGTGCTGCCCCCCAAGCCCGAGGTGAAGCCCACCCCGACGGTCACCGTCACGGTCACCCCGTCACCGTCCGCCAGTGTGCCCGGCAAGCCGGCCGACGAGTAGGAGCTGACCCCATGCGCTTCAACCGGATCCTGCTTTCGGCCACGCTCGTCGTGGTCGCCCTCGTCGTCCAGGTCTCCGTCCTGGGCCGGCTGCAACTGCCCGGCGCCGTACCCGACCTGGTCCTGCTCACCGTCGTCGCCCTCGCCCTGGTCTACGGGCACCTGAGCGGCGCGTTCATCGGCTTCGCCGCCGGACTCCTCGCCGACCTGGCCCCGCCCGCCGACCACGCGGCCGGGCGGTACGCGCTCGTGCTGTGCGTCATCGGGTACACCGCCGGCCTGGCCCGGCCCGACAACGGGCGCTTCCGCTCCGCCTGGGGCCCGATGATGACCGTCGTCGCCGCCGCCATCGGCTCCACCCTCCTGTACGCAGGCGTCGGCGCCCTCGTCGGCGACACCGCCGCACGCCACGTCGGGCTCACCGGGCTGCTGTTCACCGCGACCCTCTACGACCTGCTGCTCGCCCCGTTCACCGTGCCGTTCATCATGGCGCTGGCCCGGCGCGCCGAGAACGACCCGTTGGCCGTCGACGCGAACGGCGGCCCCGCCAAGACCGCCGACGTGTCCTCCGGATGGCTCTCCGGCGGCACCGGCCTGCGCATCGGCAGCCAGCGCGGCGGCCTGCGCCTGAAGACCGCACGCAGCCGCGCCAACAAGGCCGGCCGGATAAAGGGCGTCAAGGGAATCAAGAGTGTGAAGAGCGTCAAGAAGCTGTGAGGGGGGAGTTCCCGTGACCAACGTCCCCGAGACCGGCCGCACCTCCCGGGTGCAGATCCGGCTCGTCATCCTCCAGGTGCTCGTCTTCTCCTTCCTGTTCACCCTCGGCGGGCGCCTGTGGTACCTCCAGATCCGCAACGGCGCGGAGTACTACCACGAGGCCAAGAGCAACCACGTCCAGCAGGTCGTCCAGCCGGCCGTACGCGGCTCGATCCTGGACGCCCGCGGAGTCCCGCTCGCCGACAACGAGACCCGTCTGGTCGTCTCCGCCAGCCGCACGGCGCTGATGAAGATGAAGGACAAGGGCAAGGGCGTCCTCAGCCGGCTCTCCGACGTCCTGGACATGAAGCCGCAGGACGTCATGAACAAGGTCCGCATCTGCGACTCCCAGACCCCCAAGCCCTGCTGGAACGGCTCCCCCTACCAGCCGATCCCGGTCACCACCGAGGCCACCACCCAGCAGGCCCTCCAGATCCGCGAGCGCCCCGAGGAGTTCCCCGGCATCACCGCCGAGCCCACCGCCGTACGCCGCTACCCCGCGCCCGGCGGCGCCAACACCGGCCAGGTCCTCGGCTACCTCTCCCCGGTCACCGACGACGAGATCCAGAAGGCCAAGAACACCAACTCGCCGCTGCTGCGCTCCGACCAGGTCGGCCGCTTCGGCCTGGAACGCACGTACGACAGGACCCTGCGCGGCAAGTCCGGCGTCACCCGCTACGAGGTCGACAACCTCGGCCGGGTCATGGGCCAGGCCAAGAACGATCCGGCTATCCCCGGCGCCCACCTCGTCACCAGCATCGACGCCCGCGTCCAGGGCGTCGCCGAATTCGAGCTGAACGCGGCCATGGTCGAGGCCCGCAAGCAGATCGACCGCAACACCGGCGTCCCCTACAAGGCCGACGCCGGCGCCGTCGTCGTCCTGGAGTCCAAGACCGGCCGGGTCGTCGCCATGGCCTCCATGCCCACGTACGACCCGAACGTCTGGGTCGGCGGGATCTCCGCCAAGGACTACGCCAAGCTCACCGCCAAGGAGTCCAACGTCCCGCTGATGAACCGGGCGATCCAGGGCCAGGCGGCCCCCGGCTCCATCTTCAAGGTCATCCCGACCGCGGCCGCGGTCAACGCCGGATACAAGTTCGACGGCGAGTACCCCTGCCCCAGCTCCTACTCGATCGGCGGCCAGGTCTTCAAGAACTTCGAGTCCCAGGGCCACGGCTCGATCACCCTCGGCCGGGCCCTCGAAGTCTCCTGCGACACCGTCTTCTACGCGCTCGGCCACAAGGAGTGGCTCAAGGACGGCGGGCTCCATCCGAAGAAGCCCCCACGCGAGATCTTCTACAAGACGGCCCACCAGTTCGGCCTCGGCGCCGAGACCCACGTGGACCTGCCAGGCGAGGAGAAGGGCCGGGTCCCGGACCGCCGGTGGAAGCAGGCGTTCTGGCAGGCCAACAAGGACATGTGGTGCAAGACCGGAAAGAAGGGCGGCACCTACGTCGAGCTGCTGTCCTACGAGAACTGCCTCGAAGGCAACCTCATGCGCGCCGGTGACGCCATCAACTACTCCATCGGCCAGGGCGACACCCTCGTGACCCCGATCCAGATGGCCACCATCTACGCTGCCATCTGCAACGGCGGCACCATGTGGAACCCGACCATCGGCAAGGCCATCATCAGCGCCGACGGCAAGCGGATCGAGGAGATCAAGCCGCAGGCCCACGGCAGGCTCCCGATGACGGAGACCACCCGCCGCCAGATCGGCGAGGCCCTGGAGGGCGTCGCCACCCGCGGCACCGCCGCCTGGCGCTTCGGCGGCTGGCCGCAGAAGCAGATCCCCATGCACGCCAAGACCGGCACCGCCGAGGTCTACGGCAAGCAGACCACCTCGTGGTTCGCCACGTACACCGAGGACTTCACGATCGTGATGACGATCTCCCAGGGCGGTACGGGTTCGGGCGCCTCCGGCCCCGCCGTCCGCAACATCTACAACGCCATCTACGGCCTCGACATGACCGGCAAGCAGGACGTCGAGAAGGCCTTCCTGCTCAAGCCGGAGAAGAAGCTGCCCACCATCCAGCCCGACGGCTCCATCGACGCCCCCGACATCAAGCCGTACGTGCCCCCGTCCCCGGAGGAACCGGTGCCCGCGCTCGCCGGTCCCCCCGCCCCGCCCGCCGCGCGGCAGGACTGAGACCCCGATGCAGACCGCGAACAAGTTCTCCGTATCCCGGTACGCGCCCGAGCGCGGCACGATGGCCAAACTGACCTCGCGCGACTCGGTGCTTCGCCGCCTCGACTGGCCGATACTCCTGTCGGCGCTCGCCCTGTCCTTCATCGGCTCGCTGCTGGTGTGGTCGGCGACCCGCAACCGCACCCAGCTCAACCAGGGCGACCCGTACTACTTCCTGATCCGGCACGCCCTGAACACCGGCATCGGCCTCGTGCTGATGATCGGCACCGTCTGGCTCGGCCACCGCACCCTGCGCGGCGCCGTGCCGATCCTGTACGGGATCTCACTGGTGCTCATCCTCGCCGTGCTCACCCCGCTCGGCGCCACCATCAACGGCGCCCACGCGTGGATCGTGATCGGCGGCGGCTTCTCCCTCCAGCCCTCCGAGTTCGTGAAGATCACGATCATCCTGGTCATGGCCATGCTGCTGGCCACCCGGGTCGACGCGGGCGACCTCACCCATCCGGACCACCGGACCGTCGTCAAGGCGCTGTGCCTGGCCGCCGCGCCGATGGGCATCGTCATGCTGATGCCCGACCTCGGCTCCGTCATGGTCATGGTCATCATCGTGCTCGGCGTGCTGCTCGCCTCCGGCGCCTCCAACCGCTGGGTGTTCGGGCTGCTCGGCTCCGGCGCGGCCGGCGCCATCCTGATCTGGCAGCTCGGCGTGCTCGACGAGTACCAGATCAACCGCTTCGCGGCCTTCGCCAACCCCGACCTCGACCCCGCCGGCGTCGGCTACAACACCAACCAGGCACGCATCGCGATCGGCTCCGGCGGCCTGACCGGCTCCGGGCTCTTCAAGGGCTCGCAGACCACCGGCCAGTTCGTGCCCGAGCAGCAGACCGACTTCGTCTTCACGGTGGCGGGGGAGGAGCTGGGCTTCCTCGGTGCCGGGCTGATCCTGGTCCTGCTCGGCATCGTGCTCTGGCGGGCCTGCATGATCGCCCGCGAGACCACCGAGCTGTACGGGACGATCGTGTGCGCCGGGATCATCGCCTGGTTCGCCTTCCAGGCGTTCGAGAACATCGGGATGACCCTCGGGATCATGCCGGTGGCGGGACTCCCGCTGCCGTTCGTCTCCTACGGAGGATCATCGATGTTCGCCGTCTGGGTGGCGGTCGGACTACTCCAGTCGATCAAGGTACAGCGGCCGATGTCGGCCTAGGGAGTGTCGTCAAAGTAGCGTCGGCCGCCCGAAGGGCGGGGCCGGCGGGGCCTGGTGCGTGCGATCGCAAGGCGGAGGAGGGAATCGACGCGGTGGGGGCACCTCCCAGCGGTAGCTGGGGGACGTCGGTGACCGACGACAACGCGGCGAGCGTGCGTACCAGGCCCCGCCGGCCAGACGGGACTTTGACGACACGACCTAGGGCCGATCTTCGGTCGCTTCCGCCGCCGATTGCCCGTTCCCCCTGACGTCGTCGTCCGTTCAGGACTAAGTTCGAACCATGGCGGACACGAAGCGCGAGATCGAGCGCAAGTTCGAGTTCACGACGAGCAAGGCCGCGCGCCGCGGAATCCCGGACCTGACCGGCACGGCCGCGATCGCGGCCGTCGCCGACCAGGGCACCGTCGACCTCGACGCCGTCTACTACGACACCCCCGACCAGCGGCTCGCCGCCGACGGCCTCACCCTCAGACGCCGCACCGGCGGCGCCGACGCGGGCTGGCACCTCAAACTGCCCGTCTCGCCGGGCGTCCGCGACGAGGTCGGCGCCCCGCTCGACGACACCGTCCCCCAGGTACTCGCCGCCCTCGTCCGCTCCCGCGTCCGCGACGCCGCCCTGGAACCGCAGGTCCGGCTGCTGTCCTCGCGCCGCGTCAGCCACCTCCTCGACGCCGACGGCGCACTCCTCGCGGAACTCTCCACCGACGCCGTCCGCGCCGAACGCGACGACGCCTCCGCGTCCTGGACCGAGGTGGAGGTGGAACTCGCCGACGGCGTCGACCCCGCCCTGCTCGACGCCGTCGAGAAGAAGTTCCGCAAGGCCGGGCTCCGGGTCTGCGACGCCCCCTCCAAACTCGCCCGGGCCCTCACCGAGACCGGCAACGAACCGCCGCGGCGGCCGGACCCGGCCCCCGCCCACGACACCGCCGGCGCGCACGTCCTCGCGTACCTGCGCGAACAGCGCGACTCCCTCGTCGCCCACGACCCCGCCGTCCGCCGCAACCTGCCCGACTCCGTCCACCAGATGCGGGTCGCCTGCCGCCGGATGCGCAGCGCCTTCAAGTCCCACCGCAAGGTCCTCGACCGCGCCGCCACCGACCCCCTCGGCGAGGAGCTCCGCTGGCTGGGCGCCGAACTCGGCCTCGACCGCGACCAGGAGGTCCTCTTCGACCGGATCCAGACCGGCATCGCCGACCTCCCGCGCACCCTCGTCCTCGGCCCCGTCCGCGGCCGCCTGCGCGTATGGAACAACACCCGTCGCTCCGGCACCCGGCGCCGCGCACTCGCCGCGCTCGACGGCAAGCGGTACGCGGCCCTGCTCGACGCCCTCGACGCCCTGCTGGCCGACCCGCCCCTGCTGCCCGCCGCGGCCGATCCCGCCGCCAAGGTGCTGCCCAAGGCCGTCCTCAAGGACTTCGAGCGCCTCGCCACCCGGGTCGCGGCCGCCCTCGACCGGGAACCGGGCGAAGCGCGCGACCTCGCCCTGCACAGCGCCCGCAAGGCCGCCAAACGCGCGCGCTACGCGGCCGAGGCGGCCACACCGGCACTCGGCAAACCTGCGAAGCGCCTGGCCAAGGCCGTGAAATCGGTGCAGAGCCAGCTCGGCGACCACCAGGACAGCGTCGTCGCCCGCCAAGCCCTGCACGGCCTCGGCGTCCAAGCGACCGGAGCGGGCGAGTCGGCTTTCACCTGGGGCGTCCTCTACGCCCGCGAGGAAGCTCTGGCCGAGCGGAACGAGCGGGAGCTCCCGCGGATCTGGGAGAGCGCCGCCGACCCTGAGCTGCGGTCCGCCCTGGGGGTGTGACCGTAGGACATCCGGATCGTTGAACCGCCGAGCGCCTTCCTTCCCCGCCGCGACGGGGGTGACCCGCCGTGCGACTCCCGTGACGTCCGGTGCGCGCTCCGCTCCCCGCAGGCTGCGGGATTCAGGGGGTGGCTGAGAGCGGGTTACGCTTGATAGTCGCCCCCCTGCCAGCTCACGAAGGTTGCTATGCCCGCCGAGTCAGTCTTTCCTCAGCTCGAGGCCCTGCTTCCGCACGTTCAGAAGCCGATCCAGTACGTCGGCGGTGAGCTGAACTCCACCGTCAAGGACTGGGACGCCTGTGACGTCCGCTGGGCGCTCATGTACCCGGACGCGTACGAGGTCGGGCTGCCCAACCAGGGCGTCATGATCCTGTACGAGGTGCTGAACGAGCGCGAGGGCGTCCTCGCGGAGCGCACGTACAGCGTGTGGCCCGACCTCGAAGAGCTGATGCGCGAGCACAACGTGCCCCAGTTCACCGTGGACAGCCACCGCCCCGTGGGCGCCTTCGACGTGTTCGGCCTGTCCTTCTCCACGGAGCTGGGCTACACGAACATGCTCACGGCCCTGGACCTGGCGGGCATCCCGCTGGAGGCCCGCAACCGTACGGTCGACCACCCCATCGTCCTCGCGGGCGGCCACGCGGCCTTCAACCCCGAGCCGATCGCGGAGTTCATCGACTGCGCGGTCATCGGCGACGGCGAGCAGGCCGTCCTCGACATGACGGAGATCATCCGCACGTGGAAGGCCGAGGGCCGCCCGGGCGGGCGCGAGGAGGTCCTCTTCCGCCTGGCCAAGACCGGCCAGGTCTACGTGCCGGGCTTCTACGACGTCGACTACCTGCCCGACGGCCGCATCGCGCGCGTCGCCCCGAACAAGTCGGGCGTCCCGTACCGCGTCTCCAAGCACACGGTCATGGACCTCGACGAGTGGCCGTACCCCAAGCAGCCGCTGGTCCCGCTCGCCGAGACCGTCCACGAGCGGATGTCCGTCGAGATCTTCCGCGGCTGCACCCGCGGCTGCCGTTTCTGCCAGGCCGGCATGATCACGCGCCCCGTGCGGGAGCGAAGCATCACCGGCATCGGCGAGATGGTGGAGAAGGGTCTCAAGGCCACGGGCTTCGAGGAGGTCGGCCTCCTGTCCCTGTCCTCCGCGGACCACTCCGAGATCGCCGACATCGCCAAGGGCCTGGCGGACCGCTACACGGACGACAAGGTGGGCCTGTCCCTGCCGTCGACCCGCGTGGACGCGTTCAACGTCGACCTGGCGAACGAGCTCACCCGCAACGGGCGCCGCTCCGGGCTGACCTTCGCCCCCGAGGGCGGCTCCGAGCGCATGCGCAAGGTCATCAACAAGATGGTCTCGGAAGAGGACCTGATCCGCACCGTCGCCACCGCGTACGGCAACGGCTGGCGCCAGGTGAAGCTGTACTTCATGTGCGGCCTGCCGACCGAGACCGACGAGGACGTCCTCCAGATCGGAGACATGGCGGTCAACGTCATCGCCAAGGGCCGCGAGGTCTCCGGGCAGAACGACATCCGCTGCACGGTGTCGATCGGCGGATTCGTCCCGAAGCCGCACACCCCCTTCCAGTGGGCGCCGCAGCTGTCGGCGGAGGAGACGGACGCGCGCCTGACGAAGCTGCGGGACAAGATCCGCGGCGACAAGAAGTACGGCCGCTCGATCGGCTTCCGCTACCACGACGGCAAGCCGGGCATCGTCGAGGGCCTCCTCTCGCGCGGTGACCGCCGCATCGGCGACGTCATCCGCGCCGTCTACGAGTCGGGCGGCCGCTTCGACGGCTGGCGCGAGCACTTCTCGTACGACCGCTGGATGGAGGCCGCCGAGAAGACGCTCCCGGCCTACGGCGTCGACGTGGCCTGGTACACGACCCGCGAGCGCACGTACGAGGAGGTCCTGCCCTGGGACCACCTGGACTCCGGCCTCGACAAGGACTGGCTCTGGGAGGACTGGCAGGACGCCCTCGACGAGACCGAGGTCGAGGACTGCCGCTGGACCCCGTGCTTCGACTGCGGCGTCTGCCCGCAGATGGACACGCACATCCAGATCGGCCCCACGGGCAAGAAGCTTCTCCCGCTGACGGTCGTGAAGTAACCCCGGCCCGACCCGACCTGGCCCCCCGACCGCAACGGTCGGGGGGTTTTCGGTGTCCTAGCCGGTATGGAACTCGACAAGCGGCAGGCCGCGGATCCCGGTGAGGGCTGCCTCGTGGGGGTCATCCGGGTGCCCGTCAAGATCGTGGCGCTGATCGTCGTACTGCCCGTACGGGTGGTTTGGGATCTGCTCGTCGCCTTCGGGCGGGCTGTTCAGCGGCACGTGCTCGGGCCCCTGTGCGTGTACGTCCTCCAGCCGGTGCTGCGCGGCATCGGCCGGGTGCTGACCGTGCTGCTCAAGCTGGTGTTCGTCTGGCCCTGGGCCGGCCTGTGGCGGTACCTGCTCGTCCCGGTCGGGCAGGGGCTGGCCCGCGTGTGGCGGGGCCTGTACGGCCAGGTGCTGGCGCCGGCCGGGCGGTTCCTGACCGCCTACGTGCTGCGTCCGCTCGGGGAGGCGCTGGCATGGCTCGCCCGCGGCGGCATGCGCTACCTGCTCGCGCCCCTGGCCAAGGGCGTCGCCTGGATGGGGTGGGCTCTCGGCATGGCGCTGTTCGTCTGGCCGTGGGTCGGGCTGTGGCGCTACGTGCTCGAGCCCGTCGGCCGCGGAGCGCTCTGGCTCGCCGCGACGGCTTACCGGTACGTGCTGACCCCCGTCGGGCACGGCCTCGCATGGCTGGCGGTCGCGGTGTTCCAGTACCTGTTGCGGCCCGCCGGGCTGGGTCTCGCCCGGCTCGTGACCGCCCTGTACCGGTACCTGCTGCGGCCCGTCGGGCTCGGCCTCGCATGGCTGGCCGCAGCCCTCTACCGGTACGTGCTCGCGCCGCTCGGGCAGGTGCTCGTCTGGGCCTGGCACGTCGCCGGGCGGATCGTGCGGGCCGTGTGGCGGGCGGTCCGGCTGGTCGGGTGGGTGGTCGTGGGATGGCCCGTGTCGCAGGTCTACCGGCACGTGCTGACACCGGTCGGACATGTCGTACGAGAGGTGTGGCGAACCGTCCGCACCACCGTCCGCCAGGTCCGGGCCGACGTGCGGAAAGCGCTGTTCGGGGGCCCCGGCCGGGAACCGGCGAGGTCACGGGCGCGTACTCTGGGTAGTACGACAGCCGTGAGCAACACGCCCGCCCCCGAGAGCCCCCTGCCCCAGCGGCAGGGGTGAGCCGGAGGGCACGGCGTGGTCCGCCGGCTCACCAGACCTCAGGGCGACGCGCGAGCCGCGGAGCCCCGCACAAGGAGAAGAACCACTGGGCAAGCGACAGCCCGAAGGCCCGCCCCCCGCACCGGTGGTGCAGCGCATCCGACTGCGCTACACCAAGCGCGGCCGCCTCCGGTTCACCAGCCACCGAGACTTCCAGCGCGCGTTCGAGCGGGCCCTGCGCCGCGCCGAGGTGCCCATGGCGTACTCGGCCGGCTTCACCCCGCACCCCCGGGTCTCGTACGCGAACGCCGCGCCGACCGGCACCGGCAGCGAGGCCGAGTACCTGGAGATCGCCCTCGCCGAGCCCCGCGACCCCGAGAAGCTCCGCGAGCTGCTCGACGAGTCGATGCCGGTCGGGCTCGACATCATCGACGCCGTCGAGGCCCGCACCTCCGGTCTCGCGGACCGGCTGACGGCCTCCGTGTGGGAGCTGCGGCTGGAGGGCGTGGAGGGCGCCGACGCCGAGCGCGCGGTCGAGGCCTTCCTCGCCGCCGAGACGGTGGAGGTGCAGCGCCGCACCAAGAACGGCATGCGCACCTTCGACACCCGCGGGGCCGTGGTGAGCCTCGAGGCGGTTCCTGCCCCGGCTGATAGGCCGCTGGACAATGCCTGTGCGATACTGCGGCTGGTTGTTCGGCATCTGACACCTGCCGTGCGACCCGACGACGTCCTGTCCGGTCTCCGAGCTGTGGCCGACCTGGCGCCGCCGGTCCCCGCAGCGGTGACCAGGCTGGCGCAGGGGCTCTTCGACGAGGAGTCCGGCACGGTGACCGACCCGCTCGCGCCCGACCGCGAGGCTGACACGGCCGCTCCACCCACGGCCGCCGTGGCCGCCGACGCGAAGGCGCCGGAAGGTCCCGCCGCGTAGGGATCGTCGTCGTCGCGCAGCCCTGGGACTCGGGAGCCACCTGGGTCGGGCCGCGCACAGACCTGAAGACTTCCGCCAGGCCGTACGGACAAGACGTACGGAACCGGCGGCCATGGACTAGAGCTCCCGTGTGGCGACCGCGCCCCGGAGGCCGGGTCCGCGCCGAACGCGCGGGACCGTGCCGGACCGGAAGTCAGCCGCGGCGCCCGGGAGCGTGACGGGAGAACCGCCCGCATGCTCAACAACGAAACCAACAACACCACCGGTGGCGCCGACAGCGGCAGCCCGAGCGACAACCTGCCTCCGCGCAGGCGTCGCCGCGCCGCGTCCCGGCCCGCGGGACCGCCCGGTGCGACCGCCGTCGCCCCGGCCGCCGCGGTGACCGAGACCGCCGAGGCCGCTCCGGCCGCCCCCGCCGAGGAAGCCGCTCCGGCCGCCGCCCCGGCCCGTACCCGCCGCCGCGCGACCCGCGCCGTCGCCGCCCCCGAGGCTGCCGCCGCCGAGGTCGTGGTCGAGGCCGCCGCCCCGGCCGCCCAGCCCGCTCCGGTCGCCGAGGAGCCCGCTGCCCCCGCGCCGCGGGCCCGCCGCCGTGCGACCCGTGCCGTGACCGCGCCGGAGGCCCCGGCCGCCGCCGAGGCCGCGCCCGCCGCCGCTCCCGTCGTCGAGGCCGAGGCCGTCGAGGAGGCCGCTGCCCCGGCGCCGCGGGCCCGTCGTCGTGCGACCCGTGCCGTGACCGCGCCGGAGGCCCCGGCCGCCGCCGAGGCCGCTCCCGCCGCCGCTCCCGTCGTCGAGGCCGAGGCCGTCGAGGAGGCTGCCGCCCCGGCGCCGCGGGCCCGTCGCCGTGCGACCCGTGCCGTGACCGCGCCCGAGGCCCCGGCCGCCGCCGAGGTCGTGGTCGAGACCGCCGCCCCCGCCGCCCCCGCTGCCACGGCTGCTCCGGCCGCCGAGGAGGCCGCGGCCCCCGCGCCGCGGGCCCGTCGCCGTGCCACCCGCGCCGTGACCTCCGCCGAGGCCCCCGCCGCCGAGGCCGTCGTCGAGGAGGCCGAGGCCCCGAAGCCGACCGTCACCGTCGCCGACGCCGTGGACTCGCCCAAGCGCGGCGGCCGCCGCCGCGTCACCCGCTCCGCCGCTTCCGCGGCCTCCTCCGCCCCGGCCGCCCAGGCCACCGCCCCGGTGCAGCCCGCGGCCGAGGAGCCCGCCGCCCCGGCCCCGTCCCGGGCCGCGCGCCGCGCCACTCGTCCCGCCGTTGCCGTGTTCCGGGCCCCGGTCTTCACCGAGCCGATGTTCCAGACGCCGGAGACCGCCGCCATGGCCGCCGCGGCCGCCGCCGCAGCCGCCGAGGCGGAGGAGATCGAGGAGGAGGACGAGACCGAGGCCGAGGCCGTCCAGGCCCCCGCCGCGCAGCCGGCCGGCCGTCGTCGCCGCCGTGGCCGCGGTGCGGTCGAGGCCGCCCCGGCCGCCGAGTCCGCGCCGGTGTCCCTGGCCGACGTCGAGCAGATGGAGGGCGAGGCCGAGGCCGCCGAGCTCGACGAGGAGTCCGCCGAGTTCGACGAGGGCGACGAGTCGGGCGAGCGCCCGTCCCGCCGTCGCCGTCGCGGCGGCCGCCGCCGTCGCCGCGGCGAGGCCGCCGACCTGGACGAGTCCGCCGAGGACGAGACCGAGCCGGAGGCCGCCGGGCAGGAGGCCGCCGAGCTCGACGAGGAAGAGGACGAGGCCGACGAGGCCGGCGCCCTGGGCTCCAGCTCCAGCCGTCGCCGCCGGCGCCGCCGCCGTCGCAGCGGTGAGCCCGCCGACGTCACGTCCGGGGCCGAAGCGGGCGAGGACGACGGCGTGCGCACCGTCGTCAAGGTCCGCGAGCCGCGCCCGGCGCGCGAGAAGGCCGAGCCGTCCGACGAGGTGCAGTCCATCAAGGGCTCGACCCGTCTGGAGGCGAAGAAGCAGCGCCGCCGCGAGGGCCGCGAGCAGGGCCGCCGTCGCGTCCCGATCATCACCGAGGCCGAGTTCCTGGCCCGCCGCGAGGCCGTCGAGCGCGTGATGGTCGTCCGCCAGAGCGGCGAGCGCACCCAGATCGGCGTCCTCGAGGACAACGTGCTCGTCGAGCACTACGTCAACAAGGAAGAAGCCACCTCGTACGTCGGCAACGTCTACCTGGGCAAGGTCCAGAACGTGCTGCCGTCGATGGAGGCCGCCTTCATCGACATCGGCAAGGGCCGCAACGCCGTCCTGTACGCCGGCGAGGTCAACTTCGAGGCGCTCGGCATGGCCAACGGGCCGCGCCGCATCGAGTCCGCCCTCAAGTCCGGCCAGTCGGTCCTGGTGCAGGTCACCAAGGACCCGATCGGCCACAAGGGCGCCCGCCTGACCAGCCAGGTGTCCCTGCCCGGCCGCTACCTGGTCTACGTGCCCGAGGGCTCGATGACCGGTATCAGCCGCAAGCTGCCCGACACCGAGCGCGCGCGCCTGAAGACCATCCTCAAGAAGATCGTCCCCGAGGACGCGGGCGTCATCGTGCGCACCGCCGCCGAGGGTGCGAGCGAGGACGAGCTGCGCCGCGACGTCGAGCGTCTGCAGGCCCAGTGGGAGGACATCCAGAAGAAGTCGAAGCAGATCTCGACCTCTTCGCCGAGCCTGCTGTACGGCGAGCCGGACATGACCGTCCGCGTCGTGCGCGACATCTTCAACGAGGACTTCTCGAAGGTCATCGTCAGCGGTGACACCGCCTGGGAGACCATCCACGGCTACGTCTCGCACGTGGCCCCGGACCTGGCCGACCGGCTGTCGCGCTGGACCTCCGAGGTCGACGTCTTCGCGACGTACCGGATCGACGAGCAGCTCGCCAAGGCGCTCGACCGCAAGGTGTGGCTGCCCTCGGGCGGCTCCCTCGTGATCGACAAGACCGAGGCGATGATCGTCATCGACGTCAACACCGGCAAGTTCACCGGTCAGGGCGGCAACCTCGAAGAGACCGTCACCCGGAACAACCTGGAGGCGGCCGAGGAGATCGTGCGCCAGCTGCGGCTGCGCGACCTCGGCGGCATCGTCGTCATCGACTTCATCGACATGGTCCTGGAGTCGAACCGCGACCTGGTCCTACGGCGCATGCTGGAGTGCCTGGGCCGCGACCGTACGAAGCACCAGGTCGCCGAGGTGACCTCGCTGGGCCTGGTCCAGATGACCCGCAAGCGGGTGGGCCAGGGCCTGCTGGAGTCCTTCTCCGAGACCTGCGTCCACTGCAACGGGCGCGGTGTCATCGTGCACATGGAGACGCCGACCGCGGTCGGCGGCGGTGGCAACGGCAAGCGCGCCAAGCGCCGTGGCGGCCGTGGCCACGAGCACGACCACGAGATCGAGGGCGTCGAGACCGTCGAGGCCGAGGTCCTCGAAGCCGAGACCGAGGCCGAGGTGGCCGCCGAGCTGGCGGCGCCGGTGGCGCTGCCCGAGCCGGCGTTCGTCGCGGACGAGGAGCTCTACAGCAGCGCGGCGGAGGCGGAGGCCGCGGCCGGTCTGAGCGGCCGTCGCAACCGTCGCCGCGCCACCCGCAAGGCGACCGCCCCGGCGGGTGCCCCGCGCGGTGGGGCCGCCCAGGCCCCGGCCCCGGTGGCCGAGCCCGTGGCGCAGCCCGTGGTCGAGGTCGAGGACGAGCCGGTCACCGAGCCGGCCGAGACCGTCCTGGAGCCGGCCGCCGAGGTCGTCGCCGAGGCGGTGGAGGCCTCCGAGACCGTCGAGGCCGCGCCCAAGGGCCGCACGCGCCGCCGGGCGACCCGCAAGGCCACCGCTCCGGCGGGTGCCCCGGCGCCCGCGGCGGAGGCCGCACCGGAGCCGGAGCCGCAGCCGGAGCCGCAGCCGGAGCCGGCCGCGGAGCCCGTCGCCGAGGCGGAGCCCGAGCCCGTCGCCCCGGTCGCCGAGGCCCCCGTCGAGGAGGCCGCCCCGGCCCGTCCGCGTCGGCGTGCCACCCGCAAGGCCACCGCACCCGCCGGTTCCCCGGCAGGGGCGGCGGAGGCCGCCGTGGTGGTCGTCGAGACCCCGGCCGCCGAGCCCGAGGCAGCCCCGGCCCCGGCCGAGGCTGCGCAGGCCCCGGAGGCTCCGGAGGCCGACGACGCGGTCGCCGAGAAGCCGGCCAAGAAGGCGGTCCGCAAGACGGCCGCCAAGAAGGCCCCGGCGAAGAAGGCCACCGCCGCCAAGAAGGCGACGGCCGCCAAGAAGACGGTCGCGAAGAAGGCGACGGCCAAGAAGACCGTGGCCAAGCGCGCGACGAAGAAGACCGCGGCGGCCGAGCAGCAGGCGCAGCCGTCCGTCTCGGCTCCGACCGAGGCCTGATCCGCCCGGCCCGTGGGCCCCGCCTCCCGGCGGGGCCCACGGCCGCACGGGGCCCGGTTTGACCCTCCGGAACCGGCCCCGTAACCTAGACCGTCGGCATGTCCTAGATGGTTTACGTCTAGTGCGCGTCGCGCTCCTGAGCACCTTCCTCCCGCTGAGCACCACATGCAGGAGAGGCCGCTCGTCCAATCCGGATCACCGTGGGCCCCGGCCCGTGTGAGCGGCTGGCTTCAGGAGCATCCGTCCCGAGTGAGAGAGAGATCCGCGTGTACGCCATCGTGCGCAGCGGTGGTCGCCAGCACAAGGTTGCTGTTGGTGACATCGTTGAGGTTGACAAGATTTCCACTGCCAAGGTTGGCGACACGGTCGAGCTCTCGACCCTGCTCGTTGTCGACGGCGACGCCGTGACCTCCGACCCGTGGGTCCTGGCCGGCATCAAGGTCCAGGCCGAGGTCGTGGACCACCACAAGGGCGCCAAGATCGACATCCTGCGCTACAAGAACAAGACCGGCTACCGCCGTCGCCAGGGTCACCGTCAGCAGTACACGGCGATCAAGGTCACCGGTATCCCCACGGCTGCGAAGTAAGAGGGACTGAGACATGGCACACAAGAAGGGCGCATCGTCCACCCGGAACGGGCGCGACTCCAATGCCCAGCGGCTCGGCGTGAAGCGCTTCGGCGGTCAGGTCGTTTCCGCTGGTGAGATCCTCGTCCGCCAGCGCGGCACGCACTTCCACCCGGGCGCGGGCGTCGGCCGTGGCGGCGACGACACGCTGTTCGCGCTGCAGGCGGGCTCGGTCGAGTTCGGCACGCACCGCGGCCGCAAGGTCGTCAACATCGTTCCGGCTGCCTGATCCAGCTCCTGCTGATCAGCGGTACGTAACTTCCCGAGGGCGGATCTCAGCTCTTCCCGGCACCAGCCGGGAAGAGAGGTCCGCCCTCGGTGCGTTGGTACAGAGACACGTTTAATGGGCAGCAAGGTCTGCCTGGGACATTCCCGTATGTATCTGGAGGAACAACCATGACCACCTTCGTGGACCGCGTCGAGCTGCATGTCGCCGCGGGTAACGGGGGCCACGGCTGCGCCTCCGTTCACCGGGAGAAGTTCAAGCCGCTGGGCGGCCCCGACGGCGGCAACGGCGGCCGTGGCGGCGACGTGATCCTGGTGGTGGAGCAGGCGGTCACCACCCTGCTGGACTACCACCACAGCCCCCACCGCAAGGCCACCAACGGCAAGCCCGGCGAGGGCGGCAACCGCTCCGGCAAGGACGGGCAGGACCTGGTCCTGCCCGTGCCGGACGGCACCGTCGTCCTCGACAAGGAGGGCAACGTCCTCGCCGACCTCGTCGGCCAGGGCACCACGTACGTGGCCGCCGAGGGCGGCCGCGGCGGCCTCGGCAACGCCGCGCTGTCCTCCGCCCGCCGCAAGGCCCCCGGCTTCGCGCTGCTCGGCGTCCCCGGCACCACGGGCGACATCGTCCTGGAGCTCAAGACCGTGGCCGACGTGGCCCTGGTCGGCTTCCCCAGCGCCGGCAAGTCCTCGCTGATCTCGGTGCTCTCCGCCGCCAAGCCGAAGATCGCGGACTACCCCTTCACCACCCTCGTCCCGAACCTGGGCGTCGTCACCGCCGGCTCGACCGTCTACACGATCGCCGACGTCCCCGGCCTGATCCCGGGCGCCAGCCAGGGCAAGGGCCTCGGCCTGGAGTTCCTGCGTCACGTCGAGCGCTGCTCGGTCCTCGTGCACGTCCTGGACACCGCCACCCTGGAGTCCGACCGCGATCCGGTGGCCGACCTCGACGTGATCGAGGAAGAGCTCAGGATCTACGGCGGCGGCCTGGAGAAGCGCCCGCGCCTCGTCGTCCTCAACAAGGTCGACATCCCCGACGGCCAGGACCTCGCCGAGATGGTCCGCCCGGACCTGGAGGCCCGCGGCTACAAGGTCTTCGAGGTCTCCGCGGTCGCCCGTACGGGCCTCAAGGAGCTCTCGTACTTCCTCGCCGAGGTCGTCGCCAAGGCCCGCTCCCGCAAGCCGAAGCAGGAGGCGACCCGTATCGTCATCCGCCCGAAGGCCGTGGACGACGCCGGCTTCACCGTCACGTACGACGAGGTCGAGGACGTCTACATCGTGCGTGGCGAGAAGCCGGAGCGCTGGGTCCGCCAGACCGACTTCAACAACGACGAGGCCGTGGGCTACCTGGCCGACCGCCTCAACCGCCTCGGTGTCGAGGACGCGCTGAAGAAGGCCGGTGCCCGGGCCGGCGACGGCGTGGCCATCGGATCCGCCGAGAACGCGGTCGTCTTCGACTGGGAGCCGACCGTGATGGCCGGCGCCGAGATGCTGGGCCGCCGCGGCGAGGACCACCGCCTGGACGCCCCGCGTCCGGCCACCACCCGCCGCAAGGACAAGGAAGCCCAGCGCGGGGACTCGGCGCAGAAGGAGTACGACGAGTTCCGGCCCTTCTGATCTGCTGTTTCGCCGTTCGGCCGGTCCGGACGTCGGAGTTGAAGTGATGTTTACGCCGGTCGCCTAGGATCCACGGGTGAGCAGCACCAACACTCCCAGCGTTTCCGTCGTGGTGATCGCGTACAACGACGCCGTGCTCGTGGGCGAGGCCGTGGCCTCGGCCCTCGCCCAGGGCCCGGTCGTCGCCGAGGTGATCGCCGTCAACGACGCCTCGGCCGACGGCACCGCGGCGGTGCTGGACGAGCTGGCCGCCGTCCATCCCCGCCTGAAGGTCGTGCACCGCACGGAGAACAGCGGCGGGTGCGGTACGCCGCGCAACGACGGGATCGCGCTCGCGACCTCGCCGTACGTCCTCTTCCTCGACAGCGACGACGTCCTGCCCCCGGGGGCTGCCGACGCCCTCGTGCGCGCCGCCGAGGAGCACCGCGCGCCGGTGACCGTCGGCGCGTGCGTACGGCGGGAACTGCCGCAGTACCACGACGTGCCCTGGATGCCCGGCCTCTACACGGCGGGCGACGTGATCGAGCGGCCCGCCGACCGGCCCGAGCTGGTCCGCGACACCCTCTGCGTCAACAAGCTCTACGAGCGGGCCTTCCTGGACGCGCACGCGATCCGCTTCCCCGACGGCCGGTTCGTCTACGAGGACTTCGTCTTCACCGCGCGCGTCCTGGCCGCCGCGCCCCGCATCGCCGTCATCGGCGACCTCGTCTACGTCTGGCACGTGCGCCGCAGCGCCGCCCAGGTGTCGATCTCCCTGGACCGCAAGGACGTGGGCAACTGGCGCTCCCGGATCGAGGCCCACCGCTCGGCCCGCCGGATCATCACCGAGTCCTCCCCGGAGCTCGGTCTGGCCTGCCAGGTGAAGTTCCTGGAGTACGACCTGCGGATGTACCTGCGCGAGCTCGGCAAGGACCCCGAGTACCAGGCCGCCTGGTGGACGCTGACCCGCGACTACGTCGCCGGGTTCGACGCGGCCGCGGTCGAGGCCGCCGGGGCGCACGCCCGCTGGATCGTCCGGCTGCTGCGGGCCGTCCCGGCCCCGCCCTCCGACGTGGAGCGGCTCACCCGCTTCGCTGCCGAGCCGCCGCGGCTGCTGCCCCCGTACGCGACCGGTCCCGGCGGGCTGCCCGTGTGGAGCGAGGAGCTCCCGGTGGTCCTGGACGGGCTGGGCGCGCTGCCGGTGGCCGAACTGCCCGTCAGCATCGACGCCGAACCCCTCGGTCCGGCCCGGCTGCGGATCCGGGTGCGCGAGCTGTACGGGCGCCTCGCCATGGCCGGGCCGCGCACGGCCCGGCTGAGTTTCGTGCCCCGCTCGGGCGGCGAGCCGATCCCGGACAGGCCGGTGGAGCTGCACGCCGCCGCCGACGGTGACGGCTGGACCGCCGAACTGCCGTTCCGGCTGACGGCCGTGGCCGCCGCCGGGCGCCGCCGGGGCCGCCGCGGAATGCAGTCCTGGGGCGTCCAGGTGGGCGTGGACTTCGCGGACGGGAGCTCCCTGGTCACCTCTCCGCGCCCCCTCGACGATCTCCTGCGCCGCCGGGCGCTGCCGAGCAGCAGGTACGGTGTTCTGCTGGCGCAGCCGTTCCGTACGGGCGGAGGATCGCTGGCCCTGCGGCTCGCACCGGGTGCCGCGGGTGCGCTGAGCCTCGTACGCAACCGTCTCCACCGGGCCAGGGCAGGCCGCGGATCGGAGTGAGACAGCCGGCGATCGTCAGGTCGCCCGATAATTGGGACAGGCCCCCCGGACGCACTCCGGGGACCTCAGGGAGGTACGCATGACTTTTCTGATCACTGGTGGCGCCGGCTACATCGGTTCCCACGTCGTCCGCGCGATGATCGCCGCGGGTGAGGGCGTCGTCGTCTACGACGACCTCTCCACGGGCAACGAGGACCGCGTCCCGGAGGGCGTCCCGCTGGTGATCGGCTCGGTCCTGGACCGGCTGAACCTGGACGAGACCCTGCGCCGGTACAAGATCACCGGCGTGGTGCACCTGGCCGGCAAGAAGCAGGTCGGCGAGTCCGTCGAGAAGCCGCTGTTCTACTACCACGAGAACGTCGAGGGCCTTCAGGTCCTGCTGGGCGCCGTGGCCGAAGCCGGCGTCCGCAACTTCCTCTTCTCCTCGTCCGCCTCTGTGTACGGCATGCCCGACGTGGAGCTGGTCACCGAGGAGACCCCGTGCGCGCCGCTGAGCCCGTACGGCGAGACGAAGCTGGCCGGCGAGTGGCTGGTGCGCGCCGCGGGCAAGGCGCACGGCATCTCCACCGCCTGCCTGCGCTACTTCAACGTGGCGGGCGCGGCCGCCCCCGAGCTCGCGGACACCGGGGTCTTCAACCTGGTCCCGATGGTCTTCGAGCGTTTCGACAAGGGCGAGGGCGCCCGCATCTTCGGCGACGACTACCCGACCCCGGACGGCACCTGCATCCGCGACTACATCCACGTCGAGGACCTGGCCGAGGCCCACGTGGCGGCGGCCCGCAAGCTCGCCGAGTGGGGTGCGGCCGGTGAGTACAAGGACCTCACGGTCAACATCGGCCGTGGCGAGGGCGTCTCCGTACGGGAGATGGCGCAGCTGCTGAACGAGGGCACCGGGCACACCCACGAGCCCGTCGTCGTCCCGCGGCGCCCCGGCGACCCGGCGAAGGTCGTCGCCTCCGCCGACAAGATCGCCGCGGAGCTGGGCTGGAAGGCCCGGCACGACGTCCGCGAGATGATCACCTCGGCCTGGGCGGGCTGGGAGGCCAACCGCAAGGGCGAACTGCCCCACGTCGAGCGCTGAGCCGTACGGACGAAGCCGCCCGCTCCGGATCGTGTCCGGGGCGGGCGGCTTCGTACGCGGGGGAGGGGCTCGGCGCCCCCGGGGCCGGCGTTCCGGGGCTCAGCGCTCCAAAAACGCGAACAGCTCTTCCCAGCGGTCGGTGATCTCGGCACTGGAGTAGCGCTTCACGCTGCGGAAGGCGTTGTCGCCGAGCCGGTCGCGCAGTTCGCGGTCCGCCATCAGCACGCGCAGGTGCCCGGCCAGCTCCATCGTGTTGCCCAGTCGGGCCAGCAGCCCGTCCTCGCCGTCCTCGACGATCGCCCGTACGCCCGGCGCGCAGTCGAACGCGGCCACCGGAAGGCCCGCGGCCATCGCCTCCAGCAGGGTGATCGGGAAGCCCTCGGCCCGCGAGGCCTGCGCGAAGACCGAGGCCCCGCGCAGCGCGCCCAGCACGTCGTCGGTGCTGCCCATCCACTGCACCGAGTCGGTCAGACCGAGACCGGCGGCGTGGGCCCGCAGCGTCGCCTCCTCCACGCCCGCCCCGTAGATCCGCAGGACCCAGTCGGGGTGGTGCGGGGCGGCGTCGGCCCACGCGTCGAGCAGCAGGTCCACGCCCTTCTCGAACGCGAGGCGGCCGACGCTGGCGACGACCTTCTCCGTGCGGGGGGCGGGGGAGTCCGGCATGAACGGCAGCGGGTTCGGCATGCTGCCCACGTTCTCCATGCCCGCCCGGATCCACAGGTCCGCGTCCTCCGGGGTCAGCACCAGCAGCCGGTCGACCTCGGAGTAGTGGCGCCGGACCCGGTCGCCGCGGGTGGACTTCTGGCTGGCCTCGAACGACTCGTGGCTCATGCCGATGAGGGTGAGCCCCTTGGTGTCGGCGAGCGCCACCCACTCCATCGCCCAGACCTGCGTGACGATCACGACGGCGCCGGGGCCCGCCGCGCGGAAGAGCTCGCTCAGCTCCTCCGCCTTCGCCCGCATCTTCGCCCGCCGGGCCGCCTGGCGGCGCCGCTCGGGGGCGTTGAGGCGGCCCTTGATGCCGCGCAGGCGGCGGGCCTTCGGCGGGTGCGCCTCGTACAGGGTGGTCATCGCGTACGGCAGGTCCTGCGGCAGCGTCTGCCGGATCTCCTCGGCGACCGGGGCGATGCCGACGATGTGCACCCGGTGCCCGCGGTCGGTGAACAGCCGGGCCATCTGGTGCGACCAGGTCGTCACGCCGCCCAGCTCGTCGACGCTGTTGGAGACGATGAAGATGTCCCGGCTCACTTGCCGCTCCCGGTGAAGAACTTCTCGACGATCTGGCGGGCCGCGTCCCCGCGGTCGTACTCGCCGAACTCGGTGAGGAATCGCTGGCGGGCCTCGGCGTACTTCGCGTCGGCCTCGTCGAAGGCGGCGAGGGCCTGGAGGAGTTCGTCGGCCGTGGCCACCACCGGACCGGGCGCCTTCTCCTTCAGGTCGAAGTACGTGCCGCGGATGTCGGTCGCGTACTTCTCGTAGTCGTACGCGAAGAACAGCATCGGCCGGTCCAGGACCGCGTAGTCGAACATCACGGACGAGTAGTCGGTGATCAGCCCGTCGGCGAGCGCCAGCAGCGGGGTGATGTCGTGGAGCCGGGACACGTCGACGACCCGGCCCGCGACCGACGGCGGCAGCGAGACGCTGTTGAGGTAGTGGGTGCGCACCAGCAGCGTGAAGCGGTCGCCGAGCCGCTCGGCGAACTCCTCGACGTCGAAGGGGAACTCGAAGCCCTCCACCGCGCCGTCCGCGCTCGCCCGGAACGTCGGCGCGTACAGCAGCACCTTCTTGTCCGGGTCGAGGCCCAGCTCGGCGGCGAGCGGCCCGCGCACCCGCTCCCCGCTCTGCGCCTCCGCGCGCTGCGCCTCGACGAGGGCGTCGTTGCGCGGGTATCCGCTGCGCAGCAGCACCTCGTCGCGCAGCCGGAAGCCCTTGGCGAGGGTGCGGGCGTCGTGCTCGGAGCGGATCAGGAAGTGGTCGAAGCGGTTGACGGCCGCCTGGAACTTGTCCTGGCCGGCCTTGCCCTGCGCCTTGGTGCGGGGCTCGTGGAAGCCCATGCGCTTGAGCGCGGAGCCGTGCCAGGTCTGGATGTACGTGGTTCCGTCGCGCTTGGCCAGGGCGAGGGGGAAGCCCTGGTTGTCGACCCAGAACTCGGCCTGCGCCAGCGCGCGCAGGTACGGCCAGCTCCAGCGGCGCACCAGGGTGGCCTCCTTGGGGAAGCCCGTGGGCTTGCCGCCCGCGTACGACCAGATCGCCTCGAACGGGACGCCCTGGCGGACCATCTCCTCGTAGATCGCCTTCGGGCTGTCGCTGTACTGCTTGCCCATGTGGCTCTCGAAGACGACCGTGCCCTTCTTGACCGGCAGCTTCGAGAAGACCTCGTGGTAGACCTTCACCTTCTGCTCGCCCGAGCCGAGGTTGCGGCGGGCGCGCAGCGCCTTGCGCAGGCCCCGCTTGACCACGTTGGCGGCCTTGCCGTGCATCGCGCTGCTGATCAGCGTCTGGGTGCGGACGGCGGCGGCGCCCTCGGCGGTCAGGACGTAGGAGAGGTTGCCCTTCTTGGTGACCTCCGGCTCGAAGCGGTCGGAGACCAGCCTCGTCAGCCGCGGACGCACGCGCAGGCGGGCCGCCGAGTCCAGGTCGACCCCGCCGACGGAGACGCGCGTGGTGACGCGGTCGCCGCCGGCGGTCAGCTTCAGCCGGACGTCCCAGACGGCGTCGATGATGCCGAGGGGGCGGACGGTGCTGCCGATGTCGGCCGTGGCGGTCCACTCGATCGTGTCACCGGCGTGGCGCACGGTTGCCACCGGGAAGCTGAAGGAGCGCACACCGATCTGCCGGCGGGCCCGGAACTCCAGCGTGGCGCCCAGCGCCGCCTCCGGGCCGATCCGCCCCAGCGGGTTGACCATGGTGCCCGACAGCGTGACGGTGCCGCGCCCGTCGTCCTCGTACGAGGTCAGGCGGTTGCCCAGGGCGAGCGAGCCGAGCGGGGTGGTGTGGAAGCCCTGGTCGGTGACGTCCAGTATCCGGCGGGCCTCGGCTCCGTCCGGGCCGTCGATGTGCGCGGCGCACCAGTAGACGCGCCCGTCGCGCTCCGCGAGCGGAGAGGTCAGGCGGCCCTTGTTGGTCATGGCGTCGGCGGCCGGGATCAGGTTGTCCCAGTCCTCCTTGCCGAGCAGATAGGCGCAGATCGCCTGGAGGAACGTGACGTTCTCGTACGCGGCCGGGTCGATGCCGGCCAGGTAGCCGTTGGCGAGCCGGGCGAACTCCTGCCGGTACGCGTCGCCCAGCAGGGGCAGGTCGCGCAGGTGCAGCACCAGGTCGTGCTTGAGGAACTTGGCGTCCTTCGCGGACTTGATGTCCGTGTGGCCCTTGGCGGCCAGCAGCTCGTCGACCCGGCGGTGGATCTCCATCCGGTGGACGAAGTTCGCGATCTCGTGGCGCCGGTTGCTGATCGACTTCGACGCGGCCTTCTCGACCACGTTCCAGTAGTACACGTGGTTCGGGATCAGCGTGATCCGGCGGGCGGCGACGTAGGCCTGCGCGGAGAACAGCAGGTCCTCGTAGTGGATGCCGACCGGGAACTCCAGGCCCTGCTCCAGCAGGAACGCGCGCCGGTAGCACTTGTTCGTGGAGAGGGTGTCGTACACCAGCAGGTCGGGGTACTCGGTGATCGACTCCAGCGTCCGGGTGCGCGAGTAGATCCAGGGGTACCACTCGGTGGTCTTGCCCCACCGGTTGTCGAGGTGCACGCGCACGCACATGCCCGAGACCAGGTCGGAGCCGGTCCGCTCGGCGGCGGCCAGCATGTTCCGGCAGGCGTTTCGTTCCAGCACGTCGTCGCTGTCCAGGAACATGACGTACGTGCCGGTGGCCTGCCGGATCCCGTGGTTGCGCGGCGCGCCGCAGCCGCCGCTGTTCTCCGGCAGCTGGAAGGCGCGCACTCTTCCCGGGTGCGCCGCTTCGAGCTCCTTGGCGATCGCGTACGACCGGTCCTTGCTGCAGTCGTCGACGATCACGACTTCGACCCCGTGCAGGGTCTGGTCCAAAACCGACCGGACGGCTGTCGGCAGACGCTCTGCGTCGTTGTAGACGATGACGACCACGGAGACGTCAGGCACGTGCACCTCGATCCCTTCGTTCCATTCCGCTTAACCCGTCAAAGCTACCGTGTGCCGCGCGCGGATCCGGCAGGCCGACCCTCGGCGTGCATACTTCTTAGGAAGAGGTGTGTGGCGGGTCCGGTCGCCGACAATCACCCGTTCGGACCCAGCAGGAAGTGTTCATGACGAAGCTGTCCGTAGTAGTCCCTTGCTACAACGAAGAAGCCGTGATCGACAGCTTCGACGCGGAGATCCGCAGGGTCCTGGACTCCCTGCCCGTCGAGTACGAGGTCTGCTACGTCGACGACGGCAGCCGTGACGGAACCCTCACCAAGCTCCGGAAGATCGCCGCCGAGTACGGGGACCAGACCCGGTACGTCTCCTTCAGCCGCAACTTCGGCAAGGAGGCCGGCATGCTCGCCGGCCTGCGCGAGGCCACCGGCGACGCCGTCGTGATCATGGACGCCGATCTCCAGCACCCGCCGGAGCTCATCGCCACCATGCTCGACTACCACCGGCAGGGCCACGACCAGATCATCGCCCGCCGCACCCGCGAGGGCGACAAGAAGGTCCGCTCCGCCCTCAGCCGCCTCTACTACCGCGGCGTCAACCGCTGGGTCGACGTGGAGCTCACCGACGGCGTCGGCGACTTCCGGATGCTGTCCCGGCCGGCCGTGGACGCGCTGCTGTCGCTGCCCGAGTACAACCGCTTCTCCAAGGGCCTCTTCTCCTGGATCGGCTTCGACACCGTCCACTTCGACTACCGCAACGCCCAGCGCGAGGCCGGCGAGACGAAGTGGAAGTTCGGCTCCCTGCTGAACTACGCCATGGACGGCCTGATCTCCTTCAACAACCGGCCGCTGCGCATCGGCATCTGGGCGGGCGTGTCGCTGGTGGGGCTGGCCGCCCTGTACGCGGTCTGGATCGCCGTCATGGCCATGACCCACGGCGTCACCGCTCCCGGCTACGTGACCCTCGTCGCGATCATCGTCGGCATCGGCGGCGTCCAGATGATCATGCTGGGTCTGATCGGCGAGTACATCGGGCGCATCTACTACGAGACCAAGCGCCGTCCGCACTTCCTGGTGAAGGAGGCGCACGGCGCGGACCCGCAGGCCCGGCCCGACGCCGCAGGGGTCCGCACGGGCGAGCGTGAACGCGGCGGGCTGTCCGCCTCGCGCCTGACGGTCACCGCCGAGCACGAGGTGCGCTGAGCCATGCGCAGCCAGCTCGGCCAGATCCTCCGCTTCGGCCTCGTCGGGGCCGTCAACACCGGCACCTTCTTCGTCATCTACCTGCTGCTGCACCCGTGGATGCCGTACTTCCTCGCCTACACCCTCGCCTTCCTGCTGGCGATGGTCGGCTCGTTCTTCATGAACACCTACTTCACCTACCGGACCAAGCCCACCTGGAAGAAGTTCCTCCTCTTCCCGCTGACCAACATCACGAACTACGTGATCCAGTCCGCCGGGCTGTACGCCCTGGTGACCTGGGCCGGGCTGGACACCCGGATCGCGCCGCTCGTCGCCGCCGTCGTGGCCATCCCGTTCACGTTCCTGCTGTCCCGCAAGATCCTCGTCCCGGGCGCCGCCGCGCAGGCGGAGGAGCCCCAGCCGGCCCGCAGCGGGTCCGCGGGCTGAGCCGCCGTCCGGTGCGCCGTCCGGGTCCACCGGCTGAAACCCCTGCGCGGGCGCCGCGCACCACCCCGTAGATTGAGGTGGCAGACGTACCGGCAAGGGGCAAGGGGACAGACGTGTCAGCGGCTAGGCAAGGTGTCGTGGACGCCCGCAGGATCGTGGTCAAGGTCGGATCCTCCTCCCTGACCACCGCGGCCGGCGGGCTCGACGCGGACCGGGTGGACGCCCTGGTCGACGTACTGGCCAAGGCCCGCAGCGGCGGCGAGAAGGAGATCGTCCTCGTCTCCAGCGGAGCCATCGCGGCGGGCCTGTCCCCGCTCGGCCTGCGCCGGCGCCCCACCGACCTGGCCCGCCAGCAGGCGGCCGCCAGCGTCGGGCAGGGGCTGCTCGTCGCCCGGTACACCGCCTCCTTCGCCCGGTACGGCGTCCGCGTCGGCCAGGTGCTGCTGACCGGCGACGACACCAGCCGCAGGGCCCACTACCGCAACGCGTACCGGACCCTGGACCAGCTGCTGGCCATGGGCGCCCTGCCCGTGGTCAACGAGAACGACACCGTGGCCACGGACGAGATCCGCTTCGGCGACAACGACCGGCTCGCGGCCCTCGTCGCCCACCTGGTCCGCGCCGACCTCCTCGTCCTGCTGTCCGACGTGGACGGCCTCTACGACGGCGACCCGTCGCTCCCCGGCACCACCCGCATCGACGAGGTGCACGGACCCGAGGACATCGCGCACGTCTCTATCGGCAGCGCCGGCAAAGCGGGCGTCGGCACCGGCGGCATGGTCACCAAGGTCGAGGCGGCCCGGATCGCGGCCGCGGCCGGCATCCCGGTCGTCCTCACCTCCGCCAGCCAGGCCGCCGACGCCCTGGCCGGACGGGTGACCGGCACGCACTTCCACGCCACCGGCCGCCGCTCCGCGGACCGGCTGCTCTGGCTCCAGCACGCCTCGACCCCGCAGGGGCACCTGGTGCTGGACGAGGGCGCCGTACGCGCCGTGACCGAACGCGGCAGCTCCCTGCTGCCCGCCGGGATCGCGGCCGTCGAGGGCGAATTCGTCGCCGGCGACCCCGTGGAACTGCGCGGGCCCGACGGCCGCGCCGTGGCCCGCGGGCTCGTCAACTTCGACGCCAAGGAGCTCCCGCAGCTCCTCGGGCGCTCCACCCGTGAGCTCGCGAGGGAACTCGGTCCGGAGTACGAGCGGGAGGTCGTACACCGCGACGATCTGGTCCTGCTGGAGGGCTGAGGTTCGGTAAAACCGCCGCACGGCGGGCCGGGGACTGGTCAACTGTGAGGGGCGGACAGGCAGCATGGCGCAGACAGGAGGCGGCTGGTGAGACGAGCGCTGACCAGCATCAGCGGCGGCGGGGACGAGCAGGAAGAAGCCTCGCGCCTCTGGCACGTCACCCTGAGCGTCTCGGGCAAGCCGGCGCCGCTGTCCGAGGTCCGGCGCGGGCTGGAGCAGCTGGCCCATGACCACCCCTTTCTGCTGACCAGCAGGTACGCCGACGACCACGCGGAGATCCGGTACTGGGAGGAGGCCCGCGACCTCCACGACGCCGCGGCCGTCGCCCTGCGCCTGTGGGGCGAACACCGCTCCTCGGCGCAGCTCCCGCCGTGGGAGATCGTCGGCCTGGAGGTCATCGACCGCGCCACGTACCACCTCCGCGTGGCAGAGGGCTACGGCCCGCCCCCGGCACACCCGGTCGGGGTCCACCCGTACTGACGCGTCCTTCTCGGCGCCCCGCTCGCGCGGCTCGGCCGCGGGCGGCCTCCCGGGCTCCGCGCCGCTGCGCGGGATCCGGGCCCAGGCGTCTCGCGGGGTGGGAAGCCCGGCCGGAACCGGAGGGCCGGGGACTACCCTGGGCGGCATGACCTCGCTCGACGCCACCGTCTCGCCCGTGATCGCCACCGCGCAAGCGGCCCGCACCGCCGCCGCGGCCATCGCCCCGCTCCCGCGGTCCGCCAAGGACACCGCGCTCCTGGCCATCGCGGACGCCCTGGAGGCCCGTACCGCCGAGATCGTCGCCGCCAACGCCGTCGACACCGACAAGGCCCGCGCCGCCGGCACCAGCGAGACCGTCATCGACCGCCTCACCCTCACCCCGGAGCGCGTCGCGGCCATCGCCTCCGACGTGCGCGACGTCGCGGCCCTCCCCGACCCGGTGGGCGAGGTCGTCCGCGGCTCCACCCTGCCCAACGGGATCGACCTCCGGCAGATCCGCGTCCCGCTCGGCGTCGTCGGCATCATCTACGAGGCGCGCCCCAACGTCACCGTCGACGCGGCCGCCCTCTGTCTCAAGTCCGGCAACGCGGTCCTCCTGCGCGGCAGCTCCTCCGCCTATGCCTCCAACACCGCCCTCGTCGCCATCCTCCGCGACGCCGTCGAGAGCGCCGGTCTGCCCGCGGACGCGATCCAGCTCGTCCCGGGCGAGTCCCGCGACTCCGTCCGCGAGCTGATGCGCGCCCGCGGCCTCGTCGACGTCCTCATCCCGCGCGGCGGCGCCTCCCTCATCAAGACGGTCGTCGAGGAGTCCATCGTCCCGGTCATCGAGACCGGCACCGGCAACTGCCACGTCTACGTGGACGCCCAGGCCGACCTCGACATGGCCGTGGACATTCTCGTCAACTCCAAGGCCCAGCGGCCCTCCGTCTGCAACTCCGCGGAGACCCTCCTCGTCCACCGGGACATCGCCGGCGCCTTCCTGCCGCGCGCCCTCGACGCGCTGGCCGAGGCAGGCGTCACCGTCCACGGTGACGCGCGCGTCCTCGCGGCCGCCGAGGACTCCAAGGTCACCGCGCTGCCCGCCACCGACGAGGACTGGGCCGCCGAGTACCTCTCGTACGACATCGCCGCCGGCGTCGTGGACTCGCTCGACGACGCCGTCGCCCACATCCGCCGCTGGACCTCCGGGCACACCGAGGCGATCGTCACCACTTCGCAGGCCGCCGCCCGCCGCTTCACCCAGCTGGTCGACTCGACCACCGTCGCCGTGAATGCGTCCACCCGGTTCACCGACGGTGGTCAGTTCGGCTTCGGCGCCGAGATCGGCATCTCCACCCAGAAGCTGCACGCCCGTGGCCCGATGGGCCTTCCGGAGCTCACCTCCACCAAGTACATCGTCACCGGCGACGGTCACGTTCGGTAGTCGGACACCAAACACCGGGTGGCCGGAATTCCGCTCACACCCTGCCCAAAGCAGCCCCCCAGGTCTAGGCTGTGCCTGTGCCGGACGACGTGGGGGGCAAGATCCCGGACGACGGGGAGCCCGACAACGACGACCGCGGAGGCGCGGATCACGACTTCGCCTCCGTGGTGTTCGACGAGGACTTCGTCCGGAGCGCCGAAATCCATGAACCGAGTGCCGCGGAGCGCCAGCGGGCCGCCGACCGGGCGCGCGCCGAGGCGGAGGCGGCCCGGGCCGTCGCCGGAGGCTGGACGTCCGACGACGACTACGACGGCCACGCCTACGGCCGCCCCGACGGGTACGGCATCGACGAGCCCGGCTGGGAGTACGGCCCCAGCTACCCGGAAGGCCCCTACGGGGCCTACGGCGGCGCCCTGCGGCCCTACCGGGGCCGCGCGCCGTGGCTGCGGCCGGTCGCCTGGGTGCTCGCCTTCGTGATGGGTCTCGGCATGGTCGCCCTCGCCTTCAGCGCGGTCTACCGCAGCGCGTCGAGCGGCGCCGACCACACTCCCGCGCCCACCAGGACACCGCTGACGGAAGTCACCGGCGCCGGAGCGTTTATGTACCCCGTCGGCCGCCAACCCTGAAGGTAACGACCCCACTCGCGTCCGCCGCAGCTGGGGGCTTCTCTGAAGCGGGGACAGCGGGGAGAAGCAATGGCCGTTCCAGGAGATCCACCCGACGGCACCCCCGAGGGCATCGGCGGGGGCGACGAGGAGTTCCGGTCGGACGAGTACCGGTCGGACGAGTACCGGTCGGTGGTGTTCGACGAGGACTTCGTCCGGGCTGCCCGGCTCCAGGAGTTCTCCGCGCAGGAGCGCATGGGTGAACACGCCCGGGCCGTACGCAGCCGGTCCATCTGGTCCGGCAGCGGCCCCGCCCGGCCCCGGACCAGCACCCCCGGCCGGGGCGCCCGCCAGGGCATGCTGCTCGTGCTGCTCATCGCGGTGGCCTTCGCCGCGGCCGTCTACATGGGCCTGAGCAATCCGACGGTGCCCCCGTACAGCAGCCGCACCGAACCCCTGGCCAGCACCGTCGTGCCCCTGGCACCCGCCACCGTGGTGCCCGGCGGGCGGCCCGTCGACCTCTTCGCGAAGAGCCCGGCGGCCGACTACCGCGTCGGGGCGGCCGGGATCACCCTGCCCGCCGTGCGCCGCACCCACCACTTCGCCGAAGCGCAGGTCGTCACCGCGCTGTCCATCGCCAAGGACTACCTGGTGCAGTCCTCGCTGGACCCGGACGTGCTGGCCGGCGCCGCCACCCGGCCCGTTCGGGTCCTGCTCGACCCCGACCAGCTGGCACAGTTCGACCGCAGCATGACCTCGCCCTCCGGCGACGGGCGGCACGCCGCCACCGGCTGGCTGGTCCGCTTCGACCCCGGCACCGCCGCCCTGGCCGACACCCGGGTCCGGGTCAGCGGAACCCTCGCCTTCGAGGAGATCTCCGCGGACGTCCTCGAAGTGACCACCGACCACACCTTCGTGTACGCCGTACGTCCCGCCACCGGATCCCCGGCCGCGGAGGACGGCGCCTCGCTCTTCACCGTCCGGCGCGAGCTGCGGCTGCGCTTCGACCAGGAGGACCTCACGACCCGGCGGGCGGAGCTGCTCTCCGCCTACGTGATGGCCGGCCCGCAGGACTGCTCCACCGAGCCCGCCGACGGCTTCCGCCCGGTCCTGGCCGGAGGCGGACCGGCCACCGTGGGCCCGGCCGCCAGCGACCCGTACGCCAGTGGCACCCCGCGGCGCACCGCCGGGCTGTGCGGCGTACTGGCGCCGCCCACGCCCGCCGGGAGCGCCCCCGTCAGCCCTGCTCCGTAGCCTCGCCGCCCTTGTTCCCGCCGCCCGGGCCCGCACCCGTGAACCTGTCCCGCAGCTTGCCGCCGACATCGGCCGCGCCGCCCGCGATGTCGCCGACCAGCTTGAACAGTGGGTCCTTGCTGCTGCGCACCGCGTCCGCGTAGTGCGAGGCCGACTCGCGGAAGGAGTCCGACACCGAGGTGTCCTTGTCCTCGTCCCGCCGCGGGTAGTGGCCGTCCATGATCCGCTGGTAGTCCCGGTTCTGCGACCACTTCTTCAGCTCGGCCGCCCGCACGGTGGCGAAGGGATGCGTCCGCGGCAGCATGTTGAGGATCTTCAGCACGGAGTCGCGCAGGTCGCCGCCGGCCTCGTACTCCTCGGCCTGGGCCAGGAAGGAGTCCACGTTCATCTCGTGGAGGTGGTTGCCGCCCGCGAGCTTCATCAGGCCCCGCATCGAGGCCTGCAGGTCCTGCCCGACCAGCAGACCGGCCCGGTCCGCCGACAGTTCCGACTTGCGGAACCACTCCCGCAGCGCGGTCACGAGCGCCGTGATCGCCACGTTGCCCAGCGGGATCCACGCCACCTTCAGCGCCAGACCCGTCAGGAACAGCAGGACCGTGCGGTACACCGCGTGCCCCGACAGCGCGTGCCCCACCTCGTGGCCCACGGCCGCCCGCATCTCCTCCTCGTCGAGCAGCTCGACCAGGCCCGTCGTCACCACGATGATCGGCTCGTCCAGCCCGATGCACATGGCGTTCGGCCGCGGGTCCTGCTGCACGTACATCTGCGGGACCTTCTCCAGGTCCAGGATGTAACAGGCGTCCCGCAGCATCTCGTGCAGGTGCCGGAACTGTGTCTCGCCCACCCGGACGGAATCCGAGAGGAAGAGCAGGCGCAGGCTCCGCTCCGGGAGGAGACCGCTCAGGGCCTTGAACACGGTGTCGAACCCGCTCAGCTTGCGCAGCGCGACCAGCGCCGAACGGTCCGCCGGGTGTTCGTACGCGCGTGAGGAAATACCGGGGAACCTCCTGCGGTCCCTCGCCGGAACCTTCTCGAAACCGGTCTCCGTCATGACGCCCTCCCCCTTGATCGGCCTGAGTGCTGCTGCGTCTATCCTCTCCAACGCCTGAGTCGGCGTGAGCGTGCCCCAGGCCCCCGCATACGATGTGAGCGAAGTCTCCGCTCGCTCCCCGACTCGATAGGTATCTGCCTGATGAGCCTCTCCTCCACCGCCCACAACCTGGTCGTTCTCGCGTCGGAGGGCGCCGAGCAGCACGGCGGCAACCACGACAGCCTGAACCCGTTCCTGACCGGTGGCGGCGCGCTGTGCATCCTGCTGCTGATGCTCTGGGTGACCACGCGCCTGAACCGCGACCGCTGAGCCGGCGCCCGCGCACGCGCCCGCATGCGGGTCCGCACCGCTCCGCCGGGCCAGTAGGCTCTGCGCTCATGGGAGAGCAGGAGATGCCTACCGGCCCGGTCAAGCGCCGGCTCGGCGTGATGGGCGGGACATTCGACCCGATCCACCACGGACACCTGGTGGCCGCCAGTGAAGTGGCCGCCCTGTTCCACCTCGACGAGGTGGTGTTCGTACCGACCGGCCAGCCGTGGCAGAAGTCGCAGCGTGCCGTGTCCCCCGCCGAGGACCGCTATCTGATGACGGTCATCGCGACGGCCTCGAACCCCCAGTTCTCGGTGAGCCGCATCGACATCGACCGCGGCGGCCCGACGTACACGATCGACACCCTGCGTGATCTGAGCGCGCTCAACGAAGACGCCGACCTGTTCTTCATCACCGGTGCCGACGCCCTCGCCCAGATCCTGACCTGGCGCAACGCCGACGAGCTCTTCTCGCTCGCCCACTTCATCGGAGTGACCCGGCCGGGCCACGTACTCACCGACGACGGGCTCCCCGCGGACGGCGTCTCCCTGGTGCAGGTGCCCGCGCTGGCGATTTCGTCCACGGACTGCCGCACCCGGGTCGCCCAGGGGGATCCTGTCTGGTATTTGGTGCCCGACGGTGTGGTGCGCTACATCGACAAGCGTGAGCTGTACCGGGGAGCCTGAGCTTCCGGAGAGAGGGGCCCCGCGGTGAACGACCGACAGGAGCCGTACGACCCGTACGCCGCACAGGAGCAGCAGCTCCTCGGCTACGACCCGTACGGGCAGCCGGTGTACGGCCAGGCGCCCGCGCAGCAGTACGAGCAGCAGTACGGCTACGACCAGCAGGGCTACGGCCGGCAGCCACAGCAGGCGTACTACCCGCAGCAGTCGCAGCAGCAGTCGCACCAGCCGGCCGCCCCGGAGTACGGGCAGCAGGAGTACACCCAGGCCCAGGCCCCCGCCTACGGGTACGACACCCGGCACGCGCAGCAGGGCCGGCAGTGGATCCCGCAGCAGGCCGCCCCCGAGTCCCCCGCCCCGGCCCCCGCGGCCGAACCGGAGCCGCCGCGCCCCGACCGGGTCCCCGAACCCCGCCGCTCCGACGACGGGCAGCCCGCCCCGGACTACCGCACCGAGCAGTTCGCGTTCATCGACCAGCCGGACGAGAACTCCGAAGACGTCATCGACTGGCTCAAGTTCACCGAGAGCCGCACCGAGCGCCGTGAGGAGGCCCGCCGCCGCGGCCGCAACCGCGTGGTCGCGCTCGTCGTCGTCCTCGCCCTGTTCGTCGTGGGCGGCCTCGGCTACCTCTGGTACGCGGGCAAACTGCCGTTCCTCGACGGCCCCGGGCAGAAGAAGACCGCCACCGCCGCCGGCGGGGCGCAGAAGCGCGACATGATCGTCGTGCACCTGTACAACACCAAGAAGGGCGGCACCTCGACGGCGCTGCTCGTCGACAACGTCACCACCGCCAAGGGCGCCACCGTCCTGCTGCCGAACACGCTGGGCGTCCCCAAGGACGACGGCACCGGCACGGCCCTCGGCAAGGCGGTCGAGGAGCGCGGCGGCGGCGTGCGGGACTCCCTCGACTCGGTGCTCGGCACCCACATCGGCGGCACCTGGCGCCTGGACACCCCCTTCCTGGAGAACCTGGTCGAGCTGGTCGGCGGCATCGAGATCGACACCGACACCGCCGTCCCCGCCGACGACGCCGCCAAGACCCCGGCCGTCGCCCAGGGCGCCAAGCAGCACCTCAGCGGTGCGATGGCCGTGGCGTACGCCACCCACCGCGCCCAGGGCGAACCCGAGGCCAAGCAGCTGGACCGCTTCGGCAAGGTGCTCTACGGGGTGCTGCGCAAGGTCCCCGGCGACCCCAAGTCGGCGACCGTCACCGTCGAGAGCATGGGCCAGATCCTGGACCCCTCCCTGAACGCGCAGACGCTCGGCACCCTGCTGTCCAAGCTCGGCGAACACGCCAAGCAAGGCGCGTACCGCACGGACCTCCTCGCGGTGAAGCCCGACGGCGCGCTCACCGACGACGCCAACAAGACCGTCGTCAGGGAGGTGCTCGGCGGCAGCTTCACGGCGGCCCAGGCCGGGGCCGCGCCCCGGGTCGGCCTCAGGGACGCCACCGGCGACGACAAGACGCAGCTCGCGGCGAAGGCGACCCTGCTCAACGGCGGCTACACCTTCGTGGACGGCGGCAAGGCCGACAAGACCCTGCCCGCCACGCAGATCACGTACCAGGACGACGCCCAGCGGGCCAAGGCCGTCGAGGTGGCCAAGACGCTGGGCCTGCCCGAGACCGCCGTGAAGAAGGGCGAGAACGCGGTGAACGCCGACATCGTGGTGACCCTGGGCAAGGACTACAAACCGTCCTGACCTGGCCTGATCAGGCTCTTGGCAGGTGCCCGGCCCGCGCGGGACGTTCCGCGCGGGCGGGGTCGGCGGTACATGAGACCCTTGTAAGGATCTGCCCGCCAACCCGAAAGCATGGCCAGTGACCGCCACGGACCGCTCCATCGAGCTCATCACCGCCGCCGCCCAGGCCGCGGCCGACCGGCTCGCGCACGACATCATCGCGTACGACGTCAGCGACGTGCTGTCGATCACCGACGCCTTCCTGCTCGCCTCGGCGCCCAACGACCGCCAGGTCAAGTCGATCGTCGACGAGATCGAGGAGCGCCTGCTCAAGGAACTCGGCGCCAAGCCGGTGCGCCGCGAGGGCGACCGCGACGCCCGCTGGATCCTGCTCGACTACATCGACATCGTCGTCCACGTGCAGCACAGCGAGGAGCGGGTCTTCTACGCGCTGGAGCGCCTGTGGAAGGACTGCCCCGAGATCGACCTGCCCGAGGACGCCAAGCTCACGAAGGGCAAGGCGGAGGAGCACGCCAAGCTGCGCGAGGCGGCGGGCGACGAGGACCTGGACGGTGATCTGTTCTGAGCACGACCGCCCACCGCAAGACCGGCCGGAAGATCGTCCTGTGGCGGCACGGCCAGACCTCGTGGAACCTGGAGCGCCGCTTCCAGGGCTCCACGGACATCGAGCTGACCGAGACGGGTGTGGCGCAGGCGCGCCGCGCCGCCCGGCTGCTCGCCTCCCTGAAGCCCGACGCCATCGTGGCCTCCGACCTGCGGCGGGCCTCCGCGACGGCCTCCGAGCTGGCTGCCGTCACGGGCCTGACCGTGGCGCAGGACGCCGCGCTGCGCGAGACGTACGCCGGTGAGTGGCAGGGCCTCACGCACGACGAGATCATCGAGAAGTACGGCGAGCAGTACGCGGCGTGGAAGCGCGGCGAGCCCGTCCGCCGCGGCGGCGGCGAACTGGAGACCGAGGTCGCCGACCGGGCGGCGCCGCTGGTGCTGGAGCACGCCGGCCGGCTGCCGGAGGGCGGCACGCTCGTCGTGGTCAGCCACGGCGGGACGATCCGTACGACCATCGGCCGGCTGCTGGGCCTGGAGGCCCGCGACTGGGAGAGCCTGGGCGGGCTCTCCAACTGCTGCTGGTCCGTACTCGGCGAGGGCGCGCGCGGCTGGCGTCTGATGGAGCACAACGCCGGCACGCTGCCGGAACCGGTGCTCGGCGACGACGACTGAGCCCGCCTCAGGGCGGCTCCCACCCGGATTTCACTTTCCGGCTGGTCACAGGCTAGAGTTCTTCTTGTTCGCAGCGCAGAACACCGGAAACGGGGGGAGCGCGGCGGAGAGCGGGGCTATAGCTCAGTTGGTAGAGCGCCTGCATGGCATGCAGGAGGTCAGGAGTTCAATTCTCCTTAGCTCCACAATCAGGATCCCGTCCCCAACTAGGGGGCGGGATCCTTCCGTTTGTACCTTCGGCGCCTGCTGACCTGCCCCGCACCCGCGTGGCAGAATCGGACCGCCGGAGGGGGAGTCGACGGCCCGATGCGGGAGGGAGTCGCTGACGGATGGGTGCACACCGGCGGCGGTGCGACTGGTGCAACAACGGCACGCCGATCGTGCGGGACATGGACCCGGTCAACCCCGACTACCAGTACTGGTGCGAGGAATGCGCGCGGGCGCTGATCATAAAAGGCGACCCGATCGAGACGTACCGCGAGCTGGAAGGGGAGCCGATCTACGGTCGGCTGCTCGACGAGCACTGCACGCTCAAGCGGTTCTACCAGTTCGCCAGAGCGTAGGACCGCGGCAGGACCACGTGGGGAACGGGCATGGCCGACAGGTCTGCGGAACGGGGCGAAACGGGCAAATCGCAGCACCTCGAAACCGATTTTTGGACCTGGGCCATGACCGTGTAATGTTCTCGATGTCGCCAGGGGGAACCGGCAAGGGAAACCGAGCAGGGGCCCGGCGGCAGAGAAGCAAGGGGCTATAGCTCAGTTGGTAGAGCGCCTGCATGGCATGCAGGAGGTCAGGAGTTCAATTCTCCTTAGCTCCACAGAAGAGAAGCGGGCCACCCGGATCGGGTGGCCCGTTTCTCGTTGTGCGGAACGGTCGAGCGGCGGCCGAGGCCGCTGCGGTACCCTGGCGCCATGCGTGCCGTACGCCTTCTGCTTACCGAGCCGCGCTGATCAGTACCGACCTTCGACACGGTCGGCATCGGCGCGGCGCCCCCTCCTGTGCGAGGGGTTTTTTCGTTTGGGCAGGCAGAGACGGCAGAGACGATCGATGGAGCTTCAGAAATCATGAGCGAGACGAACACCCCGGCCCCCGAGGCGGCCGAGGCGCACCGCTACACGGCTGCCATGGCCGCCGACATCGAGGCACGCTGGCAGGACGTATGGGACGCGGAGGGCACCTACGAGGCCCCGAACCCGACGGGCGACCTGGCGGGTGACGCGGCAGTCGTCGCGCGGCCCAAGAAGTTCATCATGGACATGTTCCCGTACCCGTCCGGTGCGGGCCTGCACGTCGGCCACCCGCTCGGGTACATCGCCACCGACGTCTTCGCCCGCCACCAGCGGATGAGCGGCCACAACGTCCTGCACACCCTGGGCTTCGACGCCTTCGGCCTGCCGGCCGAGCAGTACGCCGTGCAGACCGGCACGCACCCCCGCGTGTCCACCGAGGCCAACATCGAGAACATGAAGGCCCAGCTGCGCCGCCTGGGCCTGGGCCACGACAAGCGCCGCTCGTTCGCGACGATCGACCCGGACTACTACAAGTGGACCCAGTGGATCTTCCTGCAGATCTACAACTCCTGGTACGACGCGGACGCGGCGAAGGCCCGTCCCATCGCCGAGCTGGTCGCCGCCTTCGAGGACGGCTCCCGTGAGGTCCCCGGTGGCCGCTCCTGGGCCGCGCTGACCGCGGGCGAGCGGGCCGACGTGCTGAACGAGCACCGCCTGGCCTACGCCTCCGACGCGCCCGTGAACTGGTGCCCCGGGCTGGGCACCGTACTGGCCAACGAGGAGGTCACCGCGGACGGCCGCTCCGAGCGCGGCAACTTCCCGGTCTTCAAGGCCAAGCTGAGCCAGTGGAACATGCGGATCACCGCCTACGCGGACCGGCTGCTGGACGACCTGGACGCGCTGGACTGGCCCGAGGCCATCAAGCTGCAGCAGCGCAACTGGATCGGCCGCAGCGAGGGCGCGCGCGTCGACTTCGCCGTCGGCGACGACGCCATCACCGTGTTCACCACCCGCCCCGACACCCTGTTCGGCGCCACCTACATGGTGCTGGCGCCCGAGCACGGTCTGGTCGAGAAGATCGTCCCGGCCGAGTGGCCCGAGGGCACCCACCAGGTGTGGACCGGCGGCGCCGCGACCCCCGGCGAGGCCGTGGACGCGTACCGCAAGCAGGCCGCCGCCAAGTCGGACGTCGAGCGTCAGGCCGAGGCCAAGGACAAGACCGGCGTCTTCACCGGCGCGTACGCGGTCAACCCGGTCAGCGGCGACCGCGTCCCCGTCTTCATCGCGGACTACGTGCTGATGGGCTACGGCACCGGCGCGATCATGGCCGTCCCGGCGCACGACGGCCGCGACTTCGAGTTCGCGCGCGCCTTCGAGCTGCCGATGCGCTGCGTCGTGGAGCCCTCGGACGACCGCGACGCCGACCCGGCGGAGTGGGAGGACGCGTTCTCCTCGTACGACGGCACCATCGTGAACTCGACCGGCGAGGGCATCTCCCTGGACGGCCTGGGCGTCGTCGAGGCCAAGGCGGCCATCACGGCGTGGCTGGCCGAGCAGGGCATCGGCGAGGGGACCGTCAACTTCCGGCTGCGCGACTGGCTGTTCAGCCGCCAGCGCTACTGGGGCGAGCCCTTCCCGATCGTCTACGACGAGGACGGCGTCGCACACCCGCTGCCCGAGTCGATGCTGCCGCTGGAACTGCCCGAGGTCGAGGACTACTCGCCGCGCACGTTCGAGCCGGACGACGCCGCCTCCAAGCCCGAGACCCCGCTGTCGCGCAACGAAGAGTGGGTCAACGTCGAGCTGGACCTGGGCGACGGGCGCGGGGTGCGCTCGTACCGCCGCGAGACCAACACGATGCCCAACTGGGCCGGTTCCTGCTGGTACGAGCTGCGCTACCTGGACCCGAACAACGCGTCGGCCCTGGTGGACCCGGAGATCGAGCAGTACTGGATGGGTCCGCGCGAGAGCGCGCCGCACGGCGGTGTCGACCTGTACGTCGGCGGCGCCGAGCACGCCGTGCTGCACCTGCTGTACGCGCGCTTCTGGTCGAAGGTCCTGTTCGACCTGGGTCACGTCTCCTCGGCCGAGCCGTTCCACAAGCTGTTCAACCAGGGCATGATCCAGGCGTACGCGTACACCGACGAGCGCGGTGTGTACGTGCCGGCCGCCGAGGTCGAGGAGCGCGACGGGGCGTACTTCTTCGAGGGCAAGCAGGTCAAGCGCGAGCACGGCAAGATGGGCAAGTCCCTGAAGAACGCCGTCACCCCGGACGAGATCTGCGAGGAGTACGGCGCGGACACCCTGCGCCTGTACGAGATGGCGATGGGCCCGCTGGACGTCTCGCGCCCGTGGGACACCCGGGCCGTGGTGGGCCAGTACCGGCTGCTGCAGCGCCTGTGGCGCAACATCGTGGACGAGGAGACCGGTGCGGTCACCGTCGTCGACGGCGAGCCGGGCGAGGACACCCTGCGCGCGCTGCACAAGGCCATCGACGGGGCCGGCGCGGACATGGCGGGCCTGCGGTTCAACACCGCCATCGCGAAGATCACCGAGCTGAACAACGCGCTGACCAAGGCCGGCCGCCCGCTGGAGCGCTCGGTCGCGGAGCGGCTGGTCCTGCTGGTCGCCCCGCTGGCCCCGCACATCGCGGAGGAGCTGTGGCACCGCCTGGGCCACACCGACTCGGTGGTCCACCAGGACTTCCCGGTCGCGGACCCGGCGTACGTGGTGGACGAGAGCGTGACCTGCGTCGTTCAGATCAAGGGCAAGGTCAAGGCCCGTCTGGAGGTCCCGCCGACGATCTCCGAGGGTGACCTGGAGCAGCTGGCGCTGGCCGACGAGGCGGTCGTGGCGGCGCTGGGCGGGGCCGAGATCCGCAAGGTGATCGTGCGCGCGCCGAAGCTGGTCAACATCGTCGTCTGAGACGCCGTTCCCCCGGTCTAGGGGGATACCCGTACGGGCAGGTTGGGGGTTCGCTGGGAACCCCTTGCCTGCCCGTGGCGTTTACGGTGGAGGGGACGGAAACGGCAGGGGAAGGGAGCCTCTCATGGAGGCGGGCGCGTTGATCATAATCTTTACCCTGTTGGTGCTGTTCGCCTTCCTGGGGCTGGGCGCCTGGGCCGCCGTGAAGGCGGTCGGGGCGGCGAAGCGCGGCGTGGACCGCACGATCACGCAGGCCCGCCGCACCGTGGAGGACACCGCGCTGAAGGCGAAGAGCTTCGGGCAGGTGGGCGTACCCGGGACGCTGGCGCAGCTGCGGCTGGACCTGCGGACGTCGATGCGGGCCACGCAGCAGGCGCTGTACCAGGGGGTGCAGACGGACGCCTCGCTGAAGGAGTCGATCGGGCTGTTCGAGCGGCTGAGCGCGCACGGGCACGAGCTGGACGACGAGCTGAAGCGGCTGGAGCAGGAGCCGGACCGGGCGCGGATCGCCGGGATGCTGCCCGACCTCAGGGAACGGACCGCCAAGATCACGCAGGCGTCGGACTCGCTGCGCTGGGCCGCCCGCGACCGGGCCCGGCGCTTCGCGGAAGACGACCTGTCGGCGCTGTCGGCGCAGATCGACGTCGAGTCGGGGGCACTGCGGGACTGGTCCCGGGAGACGGTCGACGACCTCGCGGCGGCGGCAGAGGCCTGGGACGCGCAGCAGTCCCCGTCCGGGCCCGCAGGGCGCGGCACGCAACCCCCGTCGGGCCGCCCGGGCCACACCCCGCCCCAGCCGGCGGCCCTGAACCCCACGCCGCCGCCGGTCCGCCACCCCTGGCAGAAGACCCCGAGGCCGGAAGCGACGACCTGACGACCTGACGGGAAGACCGCCCCGCCCTGCTCCGGGGCGCCGGGTACTGAGCCGGAGCGGGCGGTCGGCCGGCAGCAGCCAGGAGGGCGGTCGGCAGCGGCCCCGGGCCCGATGAGCCGGAGGGCGGCCAGCAGCGGCGCCGCGCGGGCGTTGCCGAGGGGGCTGGCACACGTCCCGGGTCCCGGACGCGCTGCTGGGGGGCGCTGACACAGAAACCGAGTCCCGGACGCCACCGAAGCGCTGCCGGCACCGGTTCCCGTGCGTCGAGGCGTGCCGGCACCGGTTCCCGTGCGTCGAGGGGTGCCGACACCGGTTCCGGCGCCGGGCGCGCCGCCTGCTTCGCCTTTGGCCGAGCGGCTCCCGAGGGCGGGCGAATGGGCCCGGGCGAGGCCAGGATGCGACCGCGGCCGTCCCCCGACCAGGGGCTGGGCTGCCACAGGGCCCCTGCTGGCGGTAACCTCCGGCTCATGTCCCGCCATGTCGCGATCGTCACCGATTCCACGGCCTACCTGCCCCCGCCGGCCATGACGCGGCACGGAATCATCTCCGTCCCGCTGACCGTGGTCCTCGGGGACGAGGCACTCGAGGAGGGCACCGAGATCTCGGCCCGCAGCCTCGCCCTGGCCCTGCAGAAGCGCCGCTCGGTCACGACCTCCCGCCCCAGCCCGGAGGAGTTCGTACGGGCCTACCGGGCGGCCGCGGAGGCCGGCGCGACGGGCATCGTCAGCCTGCACCTGTCCGCCGAGTTCTCCGGCACCTACGACGCCGCCGTGGTCGCCGCCAAGACCGCCCCCGTCCCCGTGCGCGTCGTCGACACCGGCATGGTCGCGATGGCCCTCGGGTTCTGCGCCCTCGCCGCCGCGGAAACGGCCGAAGCGGGCGGTTCCGTGGACGAGGCCGTGGCCGCCGCCGAGAAGCGCGCCGCGGACATGTCGGCGTACTTCTACGTCGACACCCTGGACTACCTGCGCCGCGGCGGCCGCATCGGAGCCGCACAGGCCCTCCTCGGCTCGGCCCTCGCCGTCAAGCCGCTGCTCACGCTGGAGGGTGGTCGGATCGAGATGCTGGAGAAGGTGCGGACGGCCTCCAAGGCCATCGCCCGCCTGGAGGAGCTGGCCGTCGAACGCGCCGGGGCGGGCGGCGTCGACGTGGCCGTGCACCACCTCGCGGCCCCCGAGCGGGCCGAGAAGCTCGCGGAACGGCTGCGCGAGCGCATCCCCGGCCTGGTCGAACTCCACGTCAGCGAGGTCGGCGCGGTGATCGGCGCGCACACGGGCCCGGGGCTGCTGGCGGCCGTCGTCTCGCCGCGCTGATCACCGGAAAGGGTGGCGGGGTTATCCACAACGGGCGGGATATCCACCGGAATTGATAAATCCGGACTGCGGTCGGGATTCGTCCCTACCGTCGTGCCATGACTCTTCGTACACGCAGTTCCCGTACACGCACTGCGCACTCCGCCACAGCCACCGACGGACTGGGCCGCACCCGCCTCTCCGACGGGCGGCTGCGCCCTCGCCGGGGCCGCGCCCGCCCGCACCACCCCGAGCCCGCGGCGGTGCGCCGCCGGGCCGAAGCCCTGCTCGGGGGCGGCCCGCCGCAGACGCCGTCACCCGAGCCGCCACCCCAGCCCCCGCCACCCCAGCCCCCGCCACCGGAGGCGGTGCCGGGCCCCGGGTCCGGGATCGCCTCCGTGGCCGATCCGCCGTCCGGGGAGATCCCGTTGGCCAGGGGAACCGCGCTCCGGCTCGCCGTGCGGGAGCGGCTGCCCCTCTGGCTGCAGGCCCGGTGCGCGGTGGAGCCGCGGACGGTGGCCGCCGTCGCGGTGGTGCTCACCGCCGCGGTCGCGTTCGCCGCCCAGCAGTACTGGACGGCCCGGCCGCAGCCGGTGGCCGCGCCCCCGGTGGTCACCCCGGCCGCGGCACCGGCGGCGGCACCGAGCCCCGGCCCGCCGGTCACCCCCGGGGGGTCCGGCCCGAGGATCGTGGTCGACGTCAGCGGCAAGGTCCGTGACCCCGGTGTGCGGAGGCTGCCCGCCGGGTCGCGGGTCGAGGACGCGCTGGCCGCCGCCGGGGGAGTGCGGCCCGGTACGGACACCACCGGGCTCAACCGGGCCCGGGTGCTGGTGGACGGCGAGCAGGTGGTGGTGGGCGCCCCGGCGCAGCCCCTGCCGGGGCAGCCCGCCCCGGCAGGCCCGGGGCCCGGTGGCGGCGCCGGGCCCTTGAGCCTCGGCACGGCCACCGTGGAGCAGCTGGACGGCCTGCCCGGGGTCGGCCCGGTCCTGGCGCAGCACATCGTGGAGTTCCGGACCGCCCGCGGCGGCTTCCGTTCGGTGGAGGAGCTCCGCCAGGTCGACGGCATCGGCGAGCGTCGCTTCGCCGATCTGCGCAAGCTGGTCCGGCCGTGAAGCGCCCCGAGGGGCCGGGCCCGGTGGATCTGCGCCTCGCGGTACCGGCGCTGGCCGCGTGGGCGGCGGCCGCCCTCGCCCTCGACGCACCGGCCGGCGCGACCGCCGCGGGGGCCGCGCTGGCGGTGCTCGGAGCGGGGCTGCTGCTCGTGGCCGGCTGCCGGCGTCCGCAGTCCCTGTGGAGGGTCGCCACCGCCGGGGCCGCCGCCCTGCTCTGCGCGGCCGCCGGAGCCGGGGTTGCGGGCCTCCAGCGGGCCGAGGCGCGGGCCGGGCCGGTCGTCGGGCTGGCCGGGGACCACGCCCGGGTCCTCGCCGAGCTGACCGTCGGCTCGGACCCGCACGGCTCCCGCGGCGGGAACGGCCCGCCCGTGGTGGTCCTGGACGCGGTGCTGAACCGGGTGACCGGACCCGACGGCGCGCAGACCCGGGTCGAGACCCCCGTGCGGGTGCTGGCCGGAGGTCCGGGGTGGGCCCGGCTCCAGCCCTCCACCCGGGTCGCGGTCGTCGCGCGGCTGGCCCCGGGCCGGTCCGGGGAGCGGGCCGTGGCGCTGCTCCGCCCGGCCGGGGACGGCCCGCCGCGGGTGACCGGCGGCCCCGACACCGTCCGGCGGGTCGCAGGGAGGCTGCGGGCCGGGCTGCGCGGGGCGACCGAGGGGCTCGCGCCCGACGCCCGGGCCCTGCTGCCGGGGCTGGTGGTCGGGGACACCTCCCGGGTGCCGCCCGATCTCGACGAGGCGTTCCGGGCCACCGACCTGTTGCACCTGCTGGCCGTGTCCGGGTCCAACCTGACCGTGGTGCTGTTCCTGCTCATCGGTCCGCCCGCCGCCGCGCAGCGCGCCGAGCGGGGCGGTCTCGCACCCCGGCTCGGGCTGTCCCTGCGGGCGACGGCCCTGTGCGGGACGGCGCTGACCCTGGCGTTCGTCGTGGTGTGCCGGCCGGAGCCGAGCGTGCTGCGGGCCGCGGCCTGCGGGGCGATCACCCTGCTGGCCCTCGCCACCGGGCGGCGCAGGTCCCTGGTCCCCGCCCTGGCGGCCGCCGTTCTGCTGCTGGTGCTCGGTGACCCCTGGCTCGCCCGCAGTCCCGGCTTCCTGCTCTCGGTCCTGGCCACCGGGTCCCTGCTCACGCTCGGCCCGCGGTGGAGCGAAGCCCTGCGGCGGCGCGGGGTGCGTCCCCGGCTCGCCGAGGCGCTGGGCGCCGCCGCGGCCGCGCAGGCCGTCTGTGCGCCGGTGGTCGCGGTGCTCTCGGCCCGGGTGAGCCTCGTGGCGGTGCCCTGCAACCTGCTCGCCGAACTCGGGGCGGGTCCCGCGACCGTGCTCGGCTTCGCCGCGCTCGCGGCGGCCCCGCTGTCCATGCCCGTCGCGGAGCTGATCGCGCGGTGCGCGGGGGTCCCGGCCGGGTGGATCGCCGCCGTGGCCCGGACCGGGGCACGGCTGCCGGGCGCGGAACTGGCCTGGCCCGGCGGGCTCACCGGCGGACTGCTGCTGGCCGCCGCCACCCTGGCCCTCGTGGTCGCCGGCGCGCGGATCCGGTACCGGCCGTGGGTGTGCTGCGTGCTCGCCGTACTGCTGCTCCTGGCCGTCCTGCGGCCGCCGCAGCTCATCCGTACGCTCACCCGCTGGCCGCCGCCCGACTGGAGCTACGTCCAGTGCGCGGTGGGCCAGGGCGACGCCGCAGTACTCGCCGCCGGCCCGGACACGGCCGTCGTGGTGGACGCGGGTCCCGAACCGGGCCCGGTGGACACGTGCCTGCGTGCCCTGGGGGTGCGCCGGGTGCCGCTGCTCCTGCTGACGCACTTTCACGCCGACCACGTCGGAGGCCTGTCCGGGGTGCTGCGCGGCCGGGCGGTGGGTGTGATTCAGACCACCACGCTGGAAGAGCCGGCCGCCCAGGCCGGGTTCGTCCGGCGGACCGCGGCGGCGGCGCACGTACCCGTCGTGGCGGCAGCGGCGGGCGAGCGGCGCCGGGCCGGGCCCCTGGAGTGGCAGGTGCTGTGGCCCGCGCCCGACGGCCCGCGGCCGGAGGGGCCCAACGACGCGAGCGTCGCCCTGCTGGTCCGAGCGGCGGGCCTGACCCTGCTGCTGCTCGGGGACCTCGAACCACCGTCCCAGGAAGCCCTTCTGAGGGCACATCCGGAACTGGGGCCGGTCGACGTCCTGAAGGTGGCCCACCACGGCTCGGCCCACCAGGACCCCGGCCTCCAGGCCCGGGTGCGGCCCCGGCTCGCGATCGTCCCCGTCGGAGAGGGCAACCGCTACGGGCACCCCGCTCCGGGCACCCTCGCCCGCCTGCGGGCCCTGGGCGCGACCGTCCTGCGCACCGACACCGACGGCTCGATCGCGGTCGCCGGGAGCGGCCCGCGGATGCGGGCGTTCCCCTTCCGGCGGCGCCGTCTCCGACACGGGCATACCGGACAGGGTCTTTCTGTTTGCCCACAACCCGACAGCATGATCGAATGCGTCGTCGCCAGAGCGGCACAAGTCCACAGAGCACGGGGGTGCCCCAACCATGTTCAGTCGCCGAAGAGGGACGGAGACGGCCGGAAGCGCCGGTTCGCACACATCCGCCACGCTGACGCTGCCCCATACGGCGCGGCTGCTCAGCTGCCGTGTCCTCGACACCGTGCACCAGCCGGTCCGGCAGGCCAAGTTCGAGGTGACCGACCCGATCGGCCGCCGCATCGTCAGCGGCGAGACCGATCCGTACGGCGGCTTCACCGCGGCCGTTCCGGAGGGCGAGTACCGGCTCTCCGTCACCGCCGAGGGCTACGCGCCCTTCCACGGTGCGACGCTGGTGGGCGACCCGGCGCAGCCCGGCACGGGGGAGATCGTCCTCGACGCCGTGGAACCGCCGCTGCTGCCCGCGCCCGGGCACTGGGAGATCGACCCGACGCATTCCTCCATCGGCTTCACCGCCCAGCACATCGGCTTCGCCCGGATCCGCGGCCGGTTCAACACCTTTGCCGGCGCGGTGCGGATAGCCGACCGCATGGAGGACTCCTCCATGCACGTGATCATCGACGCGGCGAGCATCGACACCGGCGTCCGGATGCGGGACGACCACCTGCGCTCTGCGGACTTCCTCGACGCGGCGCGCCATCCGACGGTCGAGTTCTACAGCGAGCGGTTCATCCACCGCAGCGGCAGCCGCTGGGCCGTCGCGGGCGCCCTGACCCTGCACGGGGTCAGCCGCTCGGTGACCCTGGACACCGAGTACCTGGGCCTCGGTACGGGGCTGGAGGGCGAACCGCGTGCGGCCTGCCGGGCGACCGTCGAACTGCACCGCGAGGACTTCGCCCTGAACTGGCAGTCCGTGCTGGCCCAGGGGATAGCGGCGATCGGTTCGAGCGTGGAGGTCGTGCTGGACGTCCAGATCGTGCACAAGGCGTAGCAGCGGCCCGGGGCCCGCCGAGGCCCGCTACGGGGCCTCCAGCCAGCCTTCGTACTCGGCGGCGAGGCCGTCCAGCGCCGTGGCGTCGAGCCGTTCCCGCGGGTCCTCGACGACCACCAGCCACTGGGCGTCCTCGGCGTCGTCCTCACCGGCCAGGGCGTCGCGGACCAGCTGCGGCTCCTCGGGCAGGCCGAAGCGGTCGACGGCCTCCTGGGCCACCTCCTCGGCGGCGTCGCGGTCGGGCAGCACCAGTACATGTCGCACGTTCACGCGGCCATTCTCGGGCACAGGGCGGACGGGGCCGCCGCGCGGGGGCTGTCAGTGCGGCGTGGGATGCTGGGTGCGATGGCCACCAGGAAGAACTCCACCGACGATCCGCTCGCCCCGCTCACCCTCGCGGTGGGGCAGGAGGACCTGCTGCTCGACCGCGCCGTACGGGAGGTGGTGACGGCCGCCCGGGCCGCCGACCCCGACACCGACGTGCGCGACCTCGCCCCCGAGCAGCTCCAGCCCGGCACGCTCGCCGAGCTGACCAGCCCCTCGCTCTTCTCCGAACGCAAGGTACTGGTCGTGCGCAATGCGCAGGACCTGTCCGCGGACACGGTCAAGGAGGTCAAGGCATACCTCGCGGCGCCGTTCGAGGAGATCGTCGTCGTCCTCCTCCATGCGGGCGGGGTCAAGGGCAAGGGTCTGCTGGACGCGGCCCGCAAGGCCGGGGCCCGGGAGATCGCCTGCCCGAAGATGACGAAGGCCGCGGACCGGCTGGCGTTCGTCCGGGGCGAGTTCCGCACCCTGGGCCGGTCGGCCACCCCGGAGGCATGCCAGACGCTGGTCGACGCGATCGGCAGCGATCTGCGGGAACTGGCGAGTGCGGCGGCGCAGCTGTGCGCCGACGTCGAGGGCACGATCGACGAGGCCGTGGTCGGCCGCTACTACACGGGGCGGGCCGAGGCCTCCAGCTTCACGGTCGCCGACCGGGCGGTCGAGGGGCGCGCTGCGGAAGCGCTCGAAGCCCTGCGGTGGTCGCTGTCCACCGGGGTGGCGCCGGTGCTGATCACCAGCGCGCTGGCGCAGGCCGTCCGGGCCATCGGCAAGCTCGCCTCCGCGCCGCGGGGGGCCCGGCCGGGAGACCTGGCACGGGACCTGGGCATGCCGCCGTGGAAGATCGACCGGGTGCGCCAGCAGATGCGCGGCTGGTCGGCGGACGGGGTGTCGCAGGCCCTGCGGGCCGTGGCCGCGGCCGACGCAGGCGTCAAGGGCGGGGGCGACGACCCCGAGTACGCGCTGGAGAAGGCGGTCGTGGCGGTGGCCCGCGCCGCCCGCCCGGGCCGTCGCTGAACCCGGCCCGTCGCTGAACCCCGGGCCGCTGAACCCGGCACGTCGCTGAACCCGGGCCGCTGTGACGCCCGGACGCCGGAAAGGCGAAGGCCCCGGTCGCCACCCTGGGGAAGGGGGGCGGCCGGGGCCTTCGTTACTGCTCGGTTGCACCGCACCCGCGTGGCGAACGCTTCGTGTGCGGCGCGGGGGGCCGGTCGGGAGCGGGAGAGAGGGCCCGCTGGATCCCTTCCGGCGATCACATCAGAGCTCAGCCCTGGAGGGAGGCAACCTTGGAGGCCAGCGCCGACTTCTTGTTGGCGGCGGCGTTCTTGTGGATGACACCCTTCGAGACGGCCTTGTCGAGCGCACGCGAGGCGGCGCGAGAAGCCACGGTGGCCTTCTCGACGTCACCGGCGGCCACGGCCTCACGGGCCTTGCGGATCGCGGTCTTGAGCGAAGACTTGACGGCCTTGTTGCGCAGGCGCGCCTTCTCGTTCGTCTTGTTCCGCTTGATCTGGGACTTGATGTTCGCCACGAAAGAGCCTTTTCAGGTTCAGAGTTTGATCTTCGGATTGTGTCCCGCCCCCAGACTCCGTCCGGGGGGACCCCCAACCGAGAAGGCGTACGAGACACAGCTGCCCAGGTTACCAGGCACGCTCCGAGCGGCCCAAACCGAGCGCATCCCCCCGTCCATGGGACCATGGGAGCCTGCGTACAGATCCGACGAGAGCCGGAAACGCTTCCGACTGCGACCCGAGAATCAGGACACTGCGTGCCCGCGATCCCCAGCCACGTGCCCGAGCCGAGCCGTACCGACCCGGCGCTGATCCGCAATTTCTGCATCATCGCGCACATCGACCACGGCAAGTCGACGCTCGCCGACCGGATGCTCCAGCTCACCGGTGTCGTCGACCAGCGGCAGATGCGCGCCCAGTACCTCGACCGCATGGACATCGAGCGTGAGCGCGGCATCACGATCAAGTCCCAGGCGGTCCGACTGCCCTGGGCGCCCACCGTGGGCGAGGGCGTGGGCAAGACGCACATCCTCAACATGATCGACACCCCCGGGCACGTCGACTTCACCTACGAGGTCTCGCGCTCCCTCGCCGCCTGCGAGGGCACCGTCCTCCTGGTGGACGCCGCGCAGGGCATCGAGGCCCAGACCCTCGCGAACCTGTACCTCGCGATGGAGAACGACCTCGCGATCGTCCCGGTCCTGAACAAGATCGACCTGCCGGCCGCCCAGCCGGAGAAGTTCGCCGAGGAGCTCGCGAACCTGGTCGGCTGCCAGCCCGAGGACGTCCTGCGGGTCTCCGCGAAGACCGGCCTCGGCGTGGACGCCCTGCTCGACAAGGTCGTCGCCACCGTCCCGGCCCCGGTCGGCGTCAAGGACGCCCCCGCCCGCGCGATGATCTTCGACTCGGTCTACGACTCTTACCGCGGCGTCGTCACGTACGTCCGTGTGGTCGACGGTCAGCTCAACAAGCGCGAGCGCATCAAGATGATGTCGACCGGCGCCACCCACGAGCTGCTGGAGATCGGCGTCTCCTCCCCGGAGATGACGCCGGCCGACGGCATCGGGGTCGGCGAGGTGGGCTACATCATCACCGGCGTGAAGGACGTCCGTCAGTCCAAGGTCGGTGACACCATCACCAGCCTGAACAACGGTGCGACCGAGGCCCTCGGCGGCTACAAGGACCCGAAGCCGATGGTCTTCTCGGGCCTGTACCCGCTGGACGGCTCCGACTACCCGGACCTGCGCGAGGCCCTGGACAAGCTCCAGCTCAACGACGCCGCGCTCGTCTACGAGCCGGAGACCTCGGCGGCGCTGGGCTTCGGCTTCCGCGTCGGCTTCCTCGGCCTGCTGCACCTGGACGTGGTCCGCGAGCGCCTCGAGCGCGAGTTCGGCCTCGACCTGATCGCCACCGCGCCGAACGTGGTCTACCGCGTGGTGCTGGAGGACGGCAAGGAAGTCACCGTCACCAACCCGAGCGAGTTCCCCGAAGGCAAGATCAAGGACGTCTTCGAGCCGGTCGTGCGGGCCACCGTGCTCGCGCCCACCGAGTTCATCGGCGCGATCATGGAGCTCTGCCAGACCCGCCGCGGCACGCTGCTCGGCATGGACTACCTCTCCGAGGACCGGGTCGAGATCCGCTACACCCTCCCGCTCGCGGAGATCGTGTTCGACTTCTTCGACCAGCTGAAGTCCAAGACGCGCGGCTACGCCTCCCTGGACTACGAGCCCACCGGCGAGCAGGCCTCCAGCCTGGTCAAGGTCGACATCCTGCTGCACGGCGACAAGGTCGACGCCTTCTCCGCCGTCTGCCACAAGGACGCCGCCTACGCCTACGGTGTGCGGCTCGTCGCCAAGCTGCGCGAGCTCATCCCGCGGCAGGCCTTCGAGGTCCCGATCCAGGCGGCCGTCGGCTCGCGCGTCATCGCCCGCGAGACCATCCGCGCCATCCGCAAGGACGTCCTCGCCAAGTGCTACGGCGGTGACATCTCCCGTAAGCGGAAGCTGCTGGAGAAGCAGAAGGAAGGCAAGAAGCGCATGAAGATGGTCGGCTCGGTGGAGGTGCCCCAGGAGGCCTTCATCGCCGTCCTCTCCAGCGACGAGTCCGGCGGCAAGAAGAAGTAGGACCCGGTCCCGACGGGCCTTGTGCCGCAAGTGAAACAGGCCTCCGTGCAGCCGCGCGGGGGCCTGTTTCGTTATGAATCGGCGTCTCAAGGGCCCTTACGCGCCAGCCGGAGGGCCCCTAGTCTGATCACTGCCCGTTGGTTACTCGCCAGTTACAAGCCCTGGTTGCAAGCCCTGTTGGAAGCCGTCATTCACCGCCTTGGATGACAGGCCCTGCCGCGTGGTCCGGAGGACGTCCGTGAGCGACACACAGACCTTGATCGAGAACCGCCCGCCCACCGTGGCGGCCCTCTTCCTTGAGCGTGTCGCCGCCACGCCCCACACCGAGGCCTACCGGTTCCCGGTGCCCGCGGCCGGCGGCAGCGGCCCCGACGACTGGAAGTCGCTGAGCTGGGGCCAGGCGGCCGAGCGGGTCTTCGGCATCGCCGCCGGTCTGCTCGACCTCGGCCTGCAGCCCGAGCAGCGGGTCGCACTCGCCTCCAACACCCGCGTCGAGTGGATCCTCTCCGACCTGGGCGTCATGTGCGCCGGCGGCGCCGTGACCACGATCTACCCGAGCACCAACGCCGAGGAGTCGGCGTTCATCCTCTCCGACTCGGCCAGCCGCGTACTGATCGCCGAGGACGCTTCCCAGCTGGCCAAGGCCCGCGAGCGCCGCGCCGACCTGCCCGAGCTCGCCCACGTCGTCGTCCTGGAGTCCGCCGACGCCGTACCGGCCGAGGGCGACCCCGAGGGCTGGGTGCTCTCCCTCGCCGACCTGGAGGCGCGCGGCAGGGAGTACCTCGCCAAGCACCCCGAGGCGATCAAGGAGCGGATCGCGTCCATCACCGCCGACCAGCTCGCCACGCTGATCTATACCTCGGGCACCACCGGCCGCCCCAAGGGCGTACGGCTGCCGCACGACAACTGGTCGTACATGGCCAAGGCCACCGTCGCCACCGGCATGATCTCCAGCGACGACGTCCAGTACCTGTGGCTGCCCCTCGCGCACGTCTTCGGCAAGGTCCTGACCTCCGGCCAGATCGAGGTCGGCCACGTCACCGCCGTCGACGGCCGCATCGACAAGATCATCGAGAACCTGCCGGTCGTCCAGCCCACCTACATGGCGGCCGTGCCCCGCATCTTCGAGAAGGTCTACAACGGGGTCGCCGCCAAGGCCCGCGCGGGCGGCGGCGCCAAGTACAAGATCTTCCAGTGGTCCGTCGGCGTGGCCCGCGAGTACGCCAAGGTCACCCAGGACAACTACCGGCGCACCGGCCAGGCCACCGCCCCCTTCGGCCTCGCCACCAAGCACAAGATCGCCGACACGCTCGTCTACGGCAAGCTCCGCGACGCCTTCGGCGGCCGGCTGCGCGCCGCCGTCTCCGGCGCCTCCGCCCTGGCCCCCGAGATCGGGTACTTCTTCGCCGGCGCAGGCATCCACATCCTGGAGGGCTACGGCCTCACCGAGTCCAGTGCGGCCTCCTTCGTCAACCCGGGCGAGGCCTACCGCACCGGCACCGTCGGCAAGCCGCTCCCCGGCACCGAGGTCCGCATCGCCGACGACGGCGAGATCCTGCTGCGCGGTCCCGGCATCATGCAGGGCTACCACCTGCAGCCCGAGAAGACCTCCGAGGTGCTGGAGGAGGACGGGTGGCTGCACACGGGCGACATCGGCGAGCTCTCGCCCGACGGCTACCTGCGCATCACGGACCGCAAGAAGGACCTGATCAAGACCTCGAACGGCAAGTACGTCGCGCCGGCCGAGATCGAGGGCCGCTTCAAGGCGATCTGCCCGTACGTGTCGAGCATCGTGGTGCACGGCGCCGACCGGAACTTCTGCACCGCCCTCGTCGCCCTCGACGAGCCGGCCATCCTCGGCTGGGCCGCCGAGAACGGGCTGGAGGGCAGGACGTACGCCGAGGTCCTGGCCGCGGCGGAGACGAACCGGCTGATCGAGACGTACATCCAGACCCTGAACGAGGGCCTCCAGCGCTGGCAGACGGTCAAGAAGTTCCGGATCCTGCCCCGCGACCTCGACGTGGAGCACGGCGACCTCACGCCCAGCCTCAAGCTGAAGCGGCCGGCCGTCGAGCGTGAGTTCAAGCACCTCATCGACGAGATGTACGAGGGGTCGCGCGAGGCGTAGCGCCTGCGGCGGCGCCCGGCGGGGCGGGGCGGCCGGGCCGCCCCGGCGAAACCCGCCGGGTGCCCCGGTCCGGGCTCGGCCCGGCCCGCCCGGCGCCGGGCGGGCCGGACCCGCCGGGCGGTGCGGGACAATGGGGGCATGCCTTCCGCACTGCCCGACGGTGAACCCATGCCCGAAGACGGCTCGCTGCCGTCGCATGCCCTGGCGGGTGCCGGGGACCGGCCGCTCGGGTTCTACCTGCACGTCCCGTACTGCGCCACGCGGTGCGGGTACTGCGACTTCAACACGTACACCGCGACCGAGCTGCGCGGCACCGGCGGCGTGCTCGCCTCCCGGGAGAACTACGCCGACACCCTGATCGACGAGGTCCGCCTCGCCCGCAAGGTGCTCGGCGACGACCCCCGGGCCGTCCGGACGGTCTTCGTGGGCGGCGGCACGCCGACGCTGCTGCCGGCCGCCGACCTCGTACGGATGCTCGCGGCGATCCGGGACGAGTTCGGCCTCGCCGAGGACGCCGAGATCACCACCGAGGCCAATCCGGAGTCCGTGGACCCGCAGTACCTGGCGGAACTGCGGGCCGGAGGCTTCAACCGGATCTCGTTCGGCATGCAGAGTGCGAAGCAGCACGTCCTGAAGGTGCTCGACCGCACGCACACGCCGGGCCGGCCCGAGGCGTGCGTCGCGGAGGCCCGGGCGGCGGGCTTCGAACACGTCAACCTGGACCTGATCTACGGGACGCCGGGCGAGTCGGACGACGACTGGCGGGCGTCGCTGGCGGCCGCACTCGGGGCCGGGCCCGACCACATCAGCGCGTACGCGCTGATCGTGGAGGAGGGCACCCAGCTGGCGCGGCGGATCCGGCGCGGCGAGGTCCCCATGACGGACGACGACGTGCACGCCGACCGGTACCTGATCGCGGACTCCGTGATGGCCGAGGCCGGGTACTCCTGGTACGAGGTCTCCAACTGGGCCACCTCGGAGGCGGGCCGCTGCCTGCACAACGAGCTGTACTGGCGCGGCGCCGACTGGTGGGGTGCGGGCCCCGGCGCGCACTCGCACGTCGGCGGCGTGCGCTGGTGGAACGTGAAGCACCCCGGGGCCTACGCCGCGGCCCTGGCCGAGGGCCGCTCCCCGGGCGCGGGGCGCGAGCTCCTGTCCGCGGAGGACCGGCGGGTGGAGCGGATCCTGCTGGAGCTCCGCCTGGTGGACGGGGTCCCGCTGTCGCTGCTCGCACCGGCCGGGCTGGCCGCGTCCCGCAAGGCGCTGGCGGACGGCCTGCTGGCCCCCGGCCCGTACGAGGCCGGGCGGGCCGTCCTGACCCTGCGCGGCCGGCTGCTCGCCGACGCGGTGGTCCGGGACCTGGTGGACTAGTCCGGGAGACCGCCTCGGCAGCCGGCGGAGCCGGGAGACCGCCTTGAGCGCCGACGGGGGCGGGATCGGGTCTACGGGGCCGTGACGTGGTCGATGAGGTGTTCCACCGCGCCCAGGAGCGTGGGCTCCAGGTCCTTGTAGGACGTCACCCGGGACAGGATGTGCTGCCAGGCGGCGCCCGTGTTCTGCGGCCAGCCCAGGGCCCGGCACACGCCCGTCTTCCAGTCCTGCCCGCGCGGGACCACCGGCCACGCCCCGATGCCCAGCGCCGACGGCTTCACGGCCTGCCACACGTCCACGTACGGGTGGCCGACGATCAGCACGTCCGGGGAGGTCACCGACGCCGCGATGCGGGACTCCTTCGAGCCCGGGACCAGATGGTCCACCAGGACGCCCAGACGGGCGTCCGGGGCCGGGGCGAACTCCGCCACGACGGCCGGGAGGTCGTCGACGCCCTCCAGGTACTCCACCACCACGCCCTCGATCCGCAGGTCGTCGCCCCAGACCCGCTCCACCAGCTCGGCGTCGTGCCGGCCCTCGACGTAGATCCGCCCGGCGCGCGCCACGCGGGCGCGCGCCCCCGGGACCGCCAGGGAGCCCGACGCGGTGCGCAGCGGGCCCCGGGGGGCCCGTGAGGGGCGCGTCAGCGTCACCACGGCGCCCTCCAGCAGGAACCCCCGCGGCTCCAGCGGGAACACCCGCCGCTTGCCGAAGCGGTCCTCCAGGGTCACCGTGCCCGCCTCGCAGGCCACCACCGCGCCGCAGAAGTCCGTACCCGCCACCTCGACCACGAGGTCGGGCTCGGCCGGCACCTCCGGGACGGCCTTGGCGCGCTTCCACTGGGGAGTCAGGTCGGGGGAGTACTCACGCATCCGGCCGACGCTACGAGAGAGCCGGCGCTCACGCGTCCGACACGCCGAACCGCCGGGCCAGTGTGTCGCGTTGCGCACGGACGAAGTCCGCGGAGACCACCGCTCCGTGACCCGGCACGTACAGCGCGTCGTCGCCGCCGAGCGACAGCAGCCGGTCCAGGGCCGCCGGCCACTGCGCCGGCACCGCGTCGCTGCCCGCCTGCGGTTCGCCCGACTCCTCCACGAGGTCCCCGCAGAACACCACCTCGCGCTCCCCGGGGACGCACACCGCCAGGTCGTACCGGGTGTGCCCGGGCCCGACGTTCGCCAGCAGGACCTGCACCCCGCCCAGCTCCAGCGTCCATTCGCCCGACACGTGGTGCCGGGGAACCACCAGCAGGTCCACCGCCTCGGCGGCCTCCGCCTCCGCCAGCCCCTGCTGCACGGCGCCCGCGCGCAGCTCCTCGCGGCCGGCCGACAGCTCCGCGTCGAGCCCGACCGCGCCGAACACCTCGGCCCCGGAGAACGCGGCCACGCCCAGTACGTGATCGAAATGCCCGTGCGTGAATGCGATATGCGTCACGCGCCGGCCGGTCAGCCGCTCCGCCTCCGCCCGCAGCTGCGCACCCTCCCGGACGCATGAACCGGGATCGATGAGGAGGACCGATTCGTCGCCCACCACCAGTCCCACCGTGCAGTCCCACACCGGAAGCCGGCGCCGTCCGGTCCGCCCGGTCAGCCGCTCCCAGCCCGTCTCTTCCCATTGCACGTCCATGGCGCGACGCTACCGTGGCGGGCCGCCCTTGCCAGGGGCTGACCACCCGGCCGTACACTGGCCGGGGGATCTCTGGCACTCGAACGTCCTGAGTGCCAACGAAGCAGATGAAACCGACCACGGCGAGCGCCGAACGACAGCTGGAGGTGTGCGCGATGCTCAGCGAACGCAGACTCGAGGTGCTGCGCGCCATCGTCCAGGACTACGTCGGGACGGAGGAGCCCGTCGGCTCCAAGGCGCTCACCGAGCGGCACCGGCTCGGCGTCTCGCCCGCCACCGTGCGCAACGACATGGCCGTGCTGGAGGAGGAGGGCTACATCGCCCAGCCCCACACCAGCGCCGGCCGGATCCCCACGGACAAGGGTTACCGGCTGTTCGTCGACAGGCTGGCGGGGGTCAAACCCCTGTCGACGCCCGAACGCCGGGCCATCCAGAACTTCCTCGACGGCGCCGTCGACCTCGACGACGTCGTCGGGCGCACGGTGCGGCTGCTCGCGCAGCTCACCCGGCAGGTAGCCGTCGTCCAGTACCCGAGCCTGACCCGGTCCACGGTCCGGCACGTCGAACTGCTGTCGCTGGCCCCGGCCCGGCTCATGCTCGTGCTGATCACCGACACGGGCCGGGTCGAGCAGCGGCTCGTCGACTGTCAGACGCCGTTCGGCGAGACCTCGCTCGCGGATCTGCGGGCGCGGCTCAACAGCCGGGTCGTCGGACGCCGGTTCACCGACGTGCCGCAGCTCGTGCAGGACCTGCCGGAGTCCTTCGAGCCGGAGGACCGGGGCACGGTGTCGACGGTGCTCTCCACGCTGCTGGAGACGCTGGTCGAGGAGGCCGAGGAGCGGCTGATGATCGGCGGAACCGCCAATCTCACGCGCTTCGGACATGATTTTCCCCTGACGATCAGGCCGGTGCTCGAAGCGCTGGAGGAGCAGGTCGTGCTCCTCAAGCTGCTGGGCGAGGCCAACGAGTCGGGGATGGCCGTACGGATCGGGCATGAGAATGCCTACGAGGGACTGAACTCCACGTCCGTCGTCTCCGTCGGCTACGGTTCGGGCGGCGAAACCGTCGCCAAACTCGGCGTGGTCGGACCGACCCGCATGGACTACCCCGGAACGATGGGAGCGGTACGCGCAGTGGCACGTTACGTCGGACAGATCCTGGCGGAGTCGTAAGTGGCCACGGACTACTACGCCGTTCTCGGCGTGCGCCGCGACGCATCGCAGGACGAGATCAAGAAGGCCTTCCGCCGCCTCGCGCGTGAACTCCACCCGGACGTGAATCCGGACCCGAAGACGCAGGAGCGCTTCAAGGAGATCAACGCGGCGTACGAAGTGCTCTCGGACCCGCAGAAGAAGCAGGTCTACGACCTCGGAGGCGACCCGCTGTCGTCCTCCGGCGGCGGTGGCGGCGCGGGCGGATTCGGGGCGGGCGGCTTCGGCAACTTCTCCGACATCATGGACGCCTTCTTCGGCCAGGCGTCGCAGCGCGGCCCGCGCTCGCGGACCCGCCGCGGCCAGGACGCCATGATCCGCCTCGACCTGGAACTGGACGAGGCCGCCTTCGGCACGACCAAGGACATCCAGGTCGACACGGCCGTGGTGTGCACCACCTGCTCCGGAGAGGGCGCCGCCCCCGGCACCTCGGCGCAGACGTGTGACATGTGCCGTGGTCGCGGTGAGGTGTCGCAGGTCACCCGGTCCTTCCTGGGCCAGGTCATGACCTCGCGCCCCTGCCCCCAGTGCCAGGGCTTCGGCACCGTGGTCCCGACCCCGTGCCCCGAGTGCGCGGGCGACGGCCGGGTCCGCTCCCGCCGCAGCCTCACGGTCAAGATCCCGGCCGGTGTCGAGAACGGCACCCGGATCCAGCTCGCGGGCGAGGGCGAGGTCGGCCCCGGCGGCGGCCCCGCCGGTGACTTGTACGTGGAGATCCACGAGCTGTCGCACCCGACCTTCCAGCGGCGCGGGGACGACCTGCACTGCACGGTGACCATCCCCATGACGGCCGCGGCCCTGGGCACCAAATGCCCGCTGGAGACGCTGGACGGCATGGAGGAGATCGACATCCGGCCCGGCACCGGGTCGGGCCAGGCCATCCCGCTGCACGGGCGCGGCGTCACGCACCTGCGCGGCGGCGGCCGCGGTGACCTGATCGTCCACGTCGAGGTCACCACCCCGACCAAGCTGGACGCCCAGCAGGAGGAGCTGCTGCGCCAGCTCGCCAAGCTGCGCGGCGAGGAGCGGCCCATGGGCCAGTTCGCGCCGGGTCAGCAGGGCCTGTTCAGCCGCCTGAAGGACGCCTTCAACGGCCGCTGACCGGCCCGTAGGCACACGTACGAGCCCGGTCCGGGGTTGCCCCGGGCCGGGCTCGGCGCATTGATCCGGACGCCCCCGGTGAAGCGGACTATGCCAGGCGAATGCCGCGGTTCGGCCCGGTGCGCGGGACGTGGCACGATGCAGTCCATGTCCTCCGCACCGAACGGTCTCTCCCCCCACCCGATCGTGCAGGCTCCCATGGCGGGCGGTGCCTCGTGCCCACCGCTCGCCGCCGCCGTGTGCGAAGCGGGCGGGCTGGGCTTCCTGGCCGGCGGCTACAAGACCGCCGACGGCATGTACCAGGAGATCAAAAGGCTGCGGGCGCTGACGCGGCGCCCGTTCGGCGTGAACCTCTTCATGCCGCAGACCGGCTACGTGGACCCCGCCGCCGTGGAGGCGTACCGCGGGCAGCTGGCCGGCGAGGCGAGCTGGTACGACGTCTCCCTGGCCGACGAGGACATCATCGGCACCAGCGACGACGGCTACGACGCCAAGCTCGCGATCCTCCTCGAAGACCCGGTTCCCGTGGTCTCGTTCACCTACGGCGTGCCCGCGCCCGCGGTCCTGACCGCCCTGCGCACGGCGGGCACCTTCACCGTCGTGACCGCGACCTCGGTCGACGAGGCCCGCGCCGCCCAGGCGGCGGGCGCCGACGCCGTGTGCGTGCAGGGCGTGGAGGCCGGCGGCCACCAGGCCACCCACCGGGACGACCCGCAGGCCGACGGCACGGCGGGCGTGGGCCTGCTCGCGCTCGTCGCGCAGGTACGGGAGGCCGTGGCCCTCCCGATCATCGCGGCGGGCGGACTGATGCGCGGCTCGCAGATCGCGGCGCTGCTGGCGGCGGGCGCGGAGGCGGCGCAGCTCGGCACCGCGTTCCTGGCCTGCCCCGAGTCGGGCGCGCACCCGCTGCACAAGAAGGCGCTGACGGACCCCCTGTTCCCCCACACGGAGCTGACCAGGGCCTTCTCGGGGCGGCCGGCCCGGGGCCTGGTGAACCGGTTCATGCGCGAGCACGGGCCGTACGCCCCGGCCGCGTACCCGCAGATCCACCACATGACCGCCGGGCTGCGCAAGGCGGCCGCCGCGGCCGGGGAACCGCAGGGCATGGCGCTGTGGGCGGGCCAGGGGCACCGGCTGGCGCGGGCGCTGCCGGCGGCGGAGCTGATGGAGGTGCTGACGGCCGAACTGGCCGAGGCGCAGGGAGCTTTGAAGGACATGCAGAAGAGGAGTACGTCATGACCGCCCCCGTGTTCGTGGTCGAAGAGGTCCCCGCGGGGCCGGAGTTCGTGCTCGACGGCCCGGAGGGCCGGCACGCGGTGTCCGTGAAGCGGCTGAACCCCGGTGAGGACGTGGTCCTCACCGACGGGCGCGGCCGCTGGGCCGAGTGCGTGGTGAAGGCCGCCGAGGGCAAGGACCGGCTGGTCGTCTCGGTGTCCGCCACCGGCGGGGAACCGGAACCGGCCGTGCGGATCACCGTCGTCCAGGCCCTGCCCAAGGGGGACCGCGGCGAGCTCGCCGTCGAGACCATGACCGAGACCGGTGTGGACGCCATCGTCCCCTGGCAGGCCTCGCGCTGCATCACGCAGTGGCGCGGCGACCGTGGAGCCAAGTCCCTGGCCAAGTGGCGGGCCACGGCCCGGGAGGCGGGCAAGCAGTCCCGACGGGTCCGCTTCCCCGAGGTGGCGGAGGCCATGTCCACGAAGCAGGTCGCGGCGCTGCTGGCCGGAGCCGACCTGGCGATGGTCCTGCACGAGGACCGCGACGCCCCCTCGGGGGCGCTGGCCACGGCCGAACTCCCGGCCGGCGGCTCCATCGTCCTGGTGGTCGGCCCCGAGGGCGGGGTCTCCCCGGAGGAGCTGGCCGTCTTCGCGGAGGCGGGCGCCCACCCGCACCGCCTGGGCCCGTCGGTCCTGCGCACCTCCACCGCCGGCACCGCGGCGGCGGCGGTCCTGCTGGCGCGCACGGGCCGCTGGTCCTGAAACACGGGGGAAGGCGTCGGCGGCGCCGGATACGATGCCCGGGCTGATCAACATCGGCGTCGGCGGCCCGTCGGCGCCTCTGTCACGGAAGGCGGAGCAATGGCCGGGGAACCGCAGGCGGACTGCCTGTTCTGCAAGATCGTCGCGGGGAGCATCCCGGCGACCGTGGTCGCGGAGACCGAGACGACGTTCGCCTTCCGGGACATCAACCCGCAGGCGCCCACGCACGTCCTCGTGATCCCCCGGGTGCACTACCCCGACGCGGCCTCCCTCGCCGCCGCCGAACCGGCCGTCGCCGCCGACCTGCTGCGCGAGGCCGGACGCATCGCCGCCGACGAGAAGATCGACGAGCACGGCTACCGCGTCGTGTTCAACACCGGCGCCGGAGCCGGCCAGACCGTCTTTCACGCGCACGCGCACCTCCTCGGCGGTCGCGGCCTCCAGTGGCCCCCCGGATAGACCGTGTCCGCACGCGAATTCGTGGTGCTGGGCACCGCCAGCCAGGTGCCCACCCGCCACCGCAACCACAACGGCTACCTCCTGCGCTGGGACGGCGAGGGCATCCTCTTCGACCCGGGCGAGGGCACCCAGCGCCAGATGCTGCGCGCCGGGGTGGCCGCACACGACATCAACCGGATCTGCATCACCCACTTCCACGGTGACCACAGCCTCGGCCTCGCCGGGGTGATCCAGCGCATCAACCTGGACCGGGTCCCGCACCCCGTCACCGCCCACTACCCCGCCTCCGGGCAGAGGTTCTTCGACCGGCTCCGGTACGCCACCGCCTACCGGGAGACCGTCGCGCTGCGCGAGGAGCCCGTGGCCGAGGGCGGGACGCTGGCCCGGGAGCCCTCGTACACGCTGGAGGCCCGGCTGCTCTCGCACCCCGTCGAGTCCTTCGGCTACCGGCTCACCGAGCCGGACGGGCGCCGCATGGTGCCCGAACTGCTCGCGCGGCACGGGATCAAGGGGCCCGACGTGGGCCGGATCCAGCGCGAGGGGCGGCTGGGCGGGGTCACGCTCGACGACGTCAGCGAGCACAAGCCGGGGCAGAGCTTCGGTTTCGTCATGGACACCCGGCTGTGCCCGGGCGTGGACGAGCTCGCCGCGGGCTGCGACATGCTCGTGATCGAGTCCACGTTCCTCGACGAGGACGAGGCGCTGGCCACCGACCACGGGCACCTCACCGCCGGCCAGGCGGCCCGCACGGCCCGCGACGCGGGCGTCCGGCACCTCGTCCTGACCCACTTCTCGCAGCGCTACCCGGACCCGCAGGAGTTCGAACGCCAGGCCCGCGCCGCCGGCTTCGAGGGCGAACTGACCATCGCCGCGGACCTCGCCCGCGTCCCCCTGCCCAAGCGCGGCTAGGCCCTGTCCTTCGTCTTCCGGCGGGTGCGGGCGGATGCCGGCGGCAGCAGCAGGATCCGGCGCGGGGTGCGGCGTACGCGGACGGGCGCGCCCGCCGGCTCCGGGCCGCTCGCGGGGAACGCCGCCGCGGCTCCGCCGCGAAGGACCGGCTCCTCGGCCGCGGCAGCCGGGCGGGCGCCCGCGCGCAGGGCGACGGCGGTCAGCGGCCCGGCCACCGTCAGCAGCAGCACGCCCAGCACCAGCCCCATGCCCGGGAAGCCGAACGCCTCGGCGAGCAGGCTGCCCGCCACGGGCCCGCAGGCCGTTCCCAGCGAGGAGGCGGCGCCGGCCAGCACCGCCCAGCGGCCGCGCGGGTCCAGGGCCGCCGCGAGGCCGATCACGTACGAGAGGACGACCGGGTACACCGCGTTCCAGAGGATCTCCCCCGTGGCGAAGGAGGCGAGCCCGTCGGCGGCGGACGTCAGCACGATGCAGCCCGCGATGGCCGCGGTGCCCGCACCGACCGGGACGGCCCGGCCCAGCCGGGCCCCGAACGCGGAGGCGGCCGTGACGCCGAGCAGGCCCGCGCCCAGTGCCACGGCGAAGACGACGCCCAGGGTGGCCTCGGGCAGCCCGGCCTGTTCGGCGCCGATCCGGCCGCTGACGCCCCACAGGGCCTCCTGGGACAGCGACCAGAACAGCAGGCAGCCCGTGAGCACCGCCCCGGCGCGCGGGTGCGGCGGCCGCCCGGAGCCCCGTACCGAAAGACCCGGGCGGGTGGGCCCGCCGAGGCGGCCGGTCGCCGGCCAGGCCAGGGCCGCGACCAGGGCGATGGCCGCGAACGGCAGCGCGTGCCCGCCGCCCAGGCGCGGCAGGGTCAGGTAGAGGGCCCCCGCCGTCGCCGAGACGGACAGCAGCCCGAGGGACGAGGTGCGGTGGGGATCGCGCTGCCCGGCGATCCCGGCGGCGGCCACCGCGGTGGCGGTCCCGGAGCCGAAGCCGCCGACCACGACGCCCGCGACCACCAGCGGGAGCATCGCGGTCGAGGCCGCCGTGCCGTAGCCCAGGGCGGCCAGCAGCAGCCCGAGCCGGGCCAGCGGGCGGGGCCCGTGGCGGGGGATGCGGGAGGCCAGCGTGAATCCGGCCGTCGCCGAGCCGAGCAGCAGGGCGGTGCCGACGAGCCCGGCCTGAGCGGGGCTCAGCGGGAGGTGCGCGTCGAGCCGTCCGACGACCGTGGGCAGCAAGTACGAGGCGAGGTACCCGGCGGTGAAGAGGGCCACCAGGGGCCAGGAGGCGGGCGGCGCGGAGGCGTTGTCGGACACGGCAGTTCCCGGTGGTGCTCAGGTGCGGCGGAGGATTCCGCGGAACCGCGGCGCCTTTGTCTATCAAGTGGTGCGCGACCCCGAGAAGAGCGGCACGAGAGTGATGTGCGACACACTGGGTTTTGGCCGTGCCGGGGACGGGCAGGGCTGGCAGCTTTCCACCTGCTTTCCACTCCATGCCCGCTTGCAGAAACGAGCCTTCGCACCAAACGGGGAGTACACCGTGACCAGTCGGGACAGCCGCACCATCCGCAGCGCAGCCGTGGACCCGCTCGGTCCGCTGCGGGACCCCGCCGAACCGGGGTTCGACGTCTACCTGACCGGCTCGGTCTTCCTCGACATCATCTTCACCGGCCTCGACTCGGCCCCGGTCCGCGGTACGGAGTCCTGGGCGCGCGGCATGGGTTCCAGCCCCGGGGGCGTGGCCAACATGGCCACCGCGCTGGCCAGGCTCGGCCTGCGCACCTCGCTGGCCGCGGCGTTCGGCGACGACCACTACGGCGAGTACTGCTGGGACGCACTGGAACAGGGCGAGGGCATCGACCTGTCGATGTCGCGGACCATCCCCGGCTGGCACAGCCCGGTCACGGTCTCGATGGCGTACGAGGGGGAGCGCACGATGGTCTCCCACGGCCACGAGGCACCGCCCCCGGCGGGCCCCGGGCCGTTCCCGCAGTGCCCGCCGCGCACCCGCGCCGCCGTGGCCTCCCTGGGGCAGGGGCGGACGGACCCGTGGATCGCGGAGGCGGCGCGGCGCGGGGCGCGGGTCTTCGCGGACGTGGGGTGGGACGAGAGCGGCCGCTGGGACCTGGACGCCCTGGCCGACCTGGAGCACTGCGAGGCGTTCCTGCCGAACGCGGGCGAGGCGATGCGGTACACGCGGACCGAGTGTCCGAGAGCCGCGGCCCGGGCGCTGGCCGAGCGGGTGCCGGTCGCGGTGGTGACCATGGGGGCGGAGGGCTCGTACGCGGTGGACGGGCGGACCGGTGAGACGGCGGAGGTCCCCGGGATCGCCGTGGACGCGCTGGACCCGACGGGGGCGGGCGACGTCTACGTGGCCGGCTTCGTCACGGGCGCCCTGGCGGGATGGCCGCTGGCGGACCGGCTGGCCTTCGCGGGGCTGACGGCGGCCCTCTCGGTCCAGGAGTTCGGCGGCTCCCTGTCGGCCCCGGGCTGGCCCGAGGTGGCCCACTGGTGGCGTACGGCCCCCGAGGACCTGCGGCCGCGCTACGCCTTCCTGGACGCGCTGGTCCCGCCGGGCACGGAGCCGGCCTCCCGGCGCCGGGCGGTCCCGACCATCGGCTTCCGCCACCCGGTCTGAGCCGCCCCCGGCCCCGGCGGGGCCGGGGGCGGGGAAAACCCCTCGGGGATGGTCCGGCGGAGTCGTACCCTTGGTACTCCGGAGGTCGACGATCGGCGAGGCCCCTCAGCGGGAGGTATGTGCAGGCCACAGTGCCGGCCCATGACTCAGACACCCACAGCCCAGACACCGGCGCCGGGGCAGGCGCGAGCCCACTTCACCGTTCCGGCCAGGCACCCGATGGTCGCGGTGCTCGGCTCGGGTGACGCCCTGTTGCGCGTGATCGAGAAGGCCTTCCCGAAGGCCGACATCCATGTTCGGGGCAATCAGGTCAGCGCGGTCGGAGACGCGGCGGAAGTCGTCCTGATCCAGCGCCTGTTCGACGAGATGATGCTGGTGCTCCGCACCGGGCAGCCGATGACGGAGGACGCAGTGGAACGCTCGATCGCCATGCTCAAGGCGAGCGGCAACGGCAACGGCCCGGACGAGACGCCCGCAGAGGTGCTCACCCAGAACATCCTCTCCAGCCGCGGCCGCACCATCCGCCCCAAGACCCTCAACCAGAAGCGGTACGTCGACGCGATCGACAAGAACACGATCGTGTTCGGCATCGGCCCCGCCGGTACCGGCAAGACGTACCTCGCCATGGCCAAGGCGGTCCAGGCCCTCCAGTCCAAGCAGGTCAGCCGCATCATCCTGACCCGCCCCGCCGTCGAGGCGGGAGAGCGGCTCGGCTTCCTGCCGGGCACGCTCTTCGACAAGATCGACCCCTACCTGCGCCCGCTGTACGACGCGCTGCACGACATGATCGACCCGGATTCGATCCCCCGCCTCATGGCCGCGGGCACGATCGAGGTCGCGCCGCTGGCGTACATGCGCGGCCGCACCCTCAACGAGGCGTTCGTCGTGCTCGACGAGGCGCAGAACACGACCACCGAGCAGATGAAGATGTTCCTGACCCGCCTCGGGTTCGATTCGAAGATCGTCATCACGGGTGACATCACCCAGGTCGACCTTCCGGGCGGCGCCAAGTCCGGTCTGCGCCAGGTCCAGGCGATCCTCGAAGGGGTCCCCGACATCCACTTCTCGCGGCTCACGTCCGAGGATGTCGTCCGGCACAAGCTGGTCGGCCGTATCGTCGATGCGTACGAGAAGTACGACGACAGCCAGGACGACCGGTCCCGGAACGGCTACCAGCGGAAGTAGAACCCAGCGCACCATGTCGATCGACGTCAACAACGAGTCCGGAACCGAGGTCGACGAGCGGGCGATCCTCGACATCGCCCGCTACGCGCTCGCCCGGATGCGGATCCACCCGCTGTCCGAGCTCTCCGTCATCGTCGTCGACGAGGACGCCATGGAGCAGCTCCACATCCAGTGGATGGACCTGCCGGGCCCCACCGACGTCATGTCCTTCCCCATGGACGAGCTCCGTCCGCCGTCGAAGGACGACGAGGAGCCCCCGCAGGGCCTCCTCGGCGACATCGTGCTCTGCCCCGAGGTGGCGAAGAAGCAGGGTGAGGACGCCCCGACGCAGCACTCCATGGACGAGGAGCTCCAGCTCCTGACCGTCCACGGGGTGCTCCACCTGCTCGGCTACGACCACGAGGAGCCGGACGAGAAGGCCGAGATGTTCGGCCTCCAGGCGGCCATCGTCGACGGCTGGCGCGGTGAGCGCGGCCTGACCGGTCCGTCCCCGGCCCCGACCGTCTCGTGACCGCCCCGCAGCTGATCACCGGCGCGGTGCTGCTGGTGGTGGTGGCCTGGTTCGCGGCGTGCGCCGAGTCCGGGATCGCCCGGATCTCCAGCTTCCGCGCCGAACAGGCCGTACGGGAGGGCCGGCGCGGCAGCGAAAAGCTCGCGCAGGTCGCCGCCGACCCCACCCGCTACCTCAACGTGGCGCTGCTCGTGCGGGTCACCTGCGAGATGGCCGCCGGGGTGCTCGTCACGTACGTCTGCCTCGACGAGTTCGGCGACAACTGGAAGGCGCTGCTCGTCGCGATCGCGGTGATGGTGCTGGTGTCCTTCGTGGCCGTGGGGGTCTCCCCGCGCACCATCGGCCGCCAGCACCCCCTCAACACGGCGACGGCGGCCTCGTACGTCCTGGTCCCGCTCGCCCGCGTCATGGGGCCCGTCCCGCAGCTGCTGATCCTCATCGGCAACGCGCTCACGCCCGGAAAGGGCTTCCGCAAGGGGCCGTTCGCCTCCGAGGCCGAGCTGCGCGCGATGGTCGACCTCGCGGAGAAGGAGTCGCTGATCGAGGACGAGGAGCGCCGGATGGTGCACCAGGTCTTCGAGCTCGGCGACACGCTGGTGCGCGAGGTCATGGTCCCCCGCACCGACCTGGTCTGCATCGAGCGGTACAAGACGGTCCGTCAGGCGACCACGCTCGCCCTGCGGTCGGGTTTCTCGCGCATCCCGGTGACCGGGGAGAACGAGGACGACATCGTCGGCATCGTGTACCTGAAGGACCTGGTCCGCAAGACGCACATCAGCCGGGACGCGGAGGCCGACCTGGTCACGACGGCGATGCGGCCGGCGGTGTTCGTCCCGGACACCAAGAACGCGGGCGATCTGCTGCGCGAGATGCAGCAGGTGCGCAACCACGTGGCCGTGGTCATCGACGAGTACGGCGGCACGGCGGGCATCGTCACCATCGAGGACATCCTCGAAGAGATCGTCGGCGAGATCACCGACGAGTACGACCGCGAACTCGCCCCCGTCGAGGACCTGGGCGAGGGCCGCTACCGGGTGACGGCGCGCCTGGACATCACCGACCTCGGCGAGCTGTTCAAGGTAGAGGACTTCGACGACGAGGACGTGGAGACGGTCGGCGGGCTGCTGGCGAAGGCGCTGGGCCGGGTGCCGATCGCGGGCGCCTCGGCGCTCGTGGAGCTGCCGGACGGGCGGCCGCTGAGGCTGACGGCCGAGTCCCCGGCGGGCCGCCGGAACAAGATCGTGACCGTGCTGGTGGAGCCGGTGGCTCCGGTGGCCGGCGAGGGCGGGGAGGGCACATGACGCCGACGGAGCTGCGTGCGTTCTGCCTGGGTTTCAACGCGGCGGTGGAGGAGTTCCCCTTCGGCCCGGAAACCTCGGTGTTCAAGGTGCTCGGCAAGATGTTCGCGCTGTCCGCGCTGGACGGGGACCCGCTGAGCGTGAACCTCAAGTGCGAGCCGGAGCAGGCGGTGCGGCTGCGGGCGGAGCACGACGCGGTCGCGCCGGGCTGGCACATGAACAAGCGGCACTGGAACACGGTGACGGTCGGCGGGCTGCCGGACGCGCTGGTACGGGAGCTGATCGAGGACTCGTACGACCTGGTGGTCGCGGGCCTGCCGAGGGCGGAGCGGCTGCGGCTCGACCGGCCGTGACTTCCGCGCGTCCAAGATCCACGGCGGACGCAGGGGAGAGCGCCTCGGCAGGGTCGTTGCACGGCCCCGTCGAGGCGCTCCATATGCTTTCGACCATGACCGACACCACCGGGATCAACCCCGAGGACAGCAAGATCATCACGCTGGCGCGCAGCGCCCGGGCCCGCAACGGGGTGCCCGAGGGCGCCGCCGTGCGGGACGAGACGGGCCGCACCTACGTCGCCGGGACGGTGGACCTGGAGTCCCTCAAGCTGAGCGCCCTGCAGACGGCGGTCGCGATGGCGGTGGCCAGCGGGGCCGAGTCCCTGGAGGCCGCGGCCGTGGTCAGCTCGGCGGAGGCCGTGGCCGACGCCGACCGTGCGGCGGTCCGCGACCTGGGTGGCCCGGCCACCCCGGTCCTCCTGGCGGCCCCGGACGGCACCCTCAAGGCCACGGTTCCGGCGGGCTCCTGACCCCGCCCGGCCCCGGCCCGCCGCTGCGCCCGTCGCTGGTCCCGCCGTCGGCCTGCGCGCCCGTCGGCCTGCGCGCCCGGCCGGCGCGCCCGTCGGCCTGCGCGCCCGGCCGGCGCGCCTGTCGGCCTGCGCGCCCGCGTCAGTCCGCGCGCCAGACCAGGGTGTAGCGCCAGAAGAGCCTGCGGCGCAGCCGCGCGCCCGGCAGGACGGCCCGGGCCTCCCGGACGACGGCCCGGAAGCCCATGTCCGCCTGACGGGTCGGGGCGGTCATCGAGGGCGGCCGGGGAGCCGTACGCCCCTTGTTCCTGATCCAGCCGAGGGCGGCGTTGAGCGGGATCGCGGCCGCGCCGAGCAGGTGGTCGCCCGGCGTCTGCGCCTGCGCGAGTCCGACGACGACCAGGGTTCCGCCGGGCGCCAGGTGCCGGCGCAGGAGCCGCAGGGCCCCGCCGAACGGCAGGTGGTGGAGGGTGGCCACGCAGGTGATCACGTCGTACGGCCCGGGCGGCAGCTCCGTCATCGCGTCCGCGACGCAGAACGTCACCGCGGCGCCCGGGGCCGTCAGTTCCCGCGCCCGGGCGACGATCGCCGCATCGGCGTCGACCGCGTCCACCGCCCCGGCCCGGCCGGCCAGGAGCCGGGCCAGGTCACCGCTGCCCGAGCCCACGTCCAGTGCCCTGCCGAACCGCGCGGGCAGCTGCCGCAGGATCCAGCGGTGGTAGTGGGCGTTGTGGTCCCACGGGTGGGCGTCGTTGAACCGGCCGATCGCCTCCAGGGCGCGCCGCGTCACCGTCCTCATGCAGTGAGTGGATCATGCGTGCGGCGGCGGATCACCATGGCCATCAGCGCGGCCATCGCGCACAGCGCGCCCGAGGCGTACCAGACCAGGTCGTACGAGCCGAAGGCGTCGCGGGCCAGGCCGCCCAGGAAGGCCACCAGCGCCGCACCCACCTGGTGCGAGGCCAGGACCCAGCCGAAGACGATCGCGCTGTCCTCCCCGTAGTGCTCGCGGCAGAGCGCGATGGTCGGCGGGACGGTCGCGACCCAGTCCAGCCCGTAGAAGACGATGAAGAAGACCATCGGCGGGTGCACGGACGGCGCCAGCAGCACCGGCAGGAACATCAGCGAGATCCCGCGCAGCGCGTAGTACACCGCCAGCAGACGGCGCGCCTCGAAGCGGTCCGTGAACCAGCCGGAGGCGATCGTGCCGACCACGTCGAACACGCCGATCACCGCGAGCAGTCCCGCGGCCGCCGTCACGGGCATGCCGTGGTCGTGGGCCGCCGGCACGAAGTGGGTCTTGACCAGTCCGTTGGTCGAGGCCCCGCAGATCGCGAAGGTGCCGGCGAGCAGCCAGAAGGGGCCGGTCCGGGCCGCCTTGAACAGCACGGTCACCGCCCGGCGCGCCGCACCCTCGGCCGGCGCGGGCTTCTCGGCATAGGTGCCCCCGTACGGCGCGAGCCCCACGTCGGCCGGGTGGTCGCGCAGCAGCAGCCACACGAACGGGACGACCGCCAGCGCCGCCAGCGAGACCGTCACGGCCGCCGGACGCCAGCCGTGGTGGACCACCAGCCAGGACAGCAGCGGAAGGAAGATCAGCTGGCCGGAGGCGCCGGCCGCGGTGAGGATGCCGGTGACGAGCCCGCGCCGCGCGGTGAACCAGCGGTTGGTCACCGTCGCGGCGAAGGCCAGGGCCATGGAGCCGCTGCCCAGGCCCACCAGTACGCCCCAGAACAGCACCAGCTGCCAGGACGCCGTCATCCACAGGGTGGCCACCGTGCCGCCGGATATGACCAGCAGGGCCAGGGCCACCACCTTGCGGATGCCGAAACGGTCCATCAGGGCGGCGGCGAAGGGCGCGGTGAGTCCGTACAGCGCGAGGTTCACCGACACGGCGAAGCCGATCGTGCCGCGCGACCAGTCGAACTCCGCGTGCAGCGGCTCGATGAGCAGGCCGGGGAGTGAGGCGAAAGCCGCGGCGCCGATGATCGTCACGAAGGTGACGACCGCGACGAACCAGGCGCGGTGAACGCGCCCGGGGGCGACCGGGGCGGGGGCGGGCGGGGCGGGGTGGGGAGCTGTCTGCGTCACGCAGACAGCATCCGGCCGCGGGGCCCCTGACGACAGTGGCCTGAACGACACCCTTCGATACGATTGGGCCATGGCCCCTCATCGCGTCGTCGTCCTCGCCCTCACCGGGCTGCTGCCCTTCGAGCTCGGCATCCCGCACCGGATCTTCGGCCGCGCCAAGGACTCCGCCGGGCAGCCGCTGTACGAGATCCTCACCTGCGCCCTGGCCGCCGGGCCGGTGCGCACGGACGCCGATTTCGCGGTCCACGTCGAGCACGGGCCCGAGCTGCTGGCCACGGCGGACACCGTGGTGGTGCCCGCCTCCTACGAGCTGGGGCCCGTGTACGAGGAGGGCCGGCTGACCGGCGAACTCGCCGCGGCGCTCGCGCACGTCCGGCCCGGGACGCGGCTCGTCTCGATCTGCACGGGCGGCTACGTGCTGGCCGCCGCCGGATTCCTGGACGGCCGCCCCGCCACCACGCACTGGGCGCACGCCGAGCACTTCCAGCGGCTCTTCCCGGCCGTGCGGGTGGACGCCGGCGTGCTCTACACCGACGACGGGGACGTGCTGACCTCGGCCGGGGTCGCCGCCGGCATCGACCTGTGCCTGCACATCGTGCGCCGCGACCACGGGGCCGCCGTCGCCAACGACGTGGCCCGGCGGACCGTCGTGCCGCCGCACCGGGACGGCGGGCAGGCCCAGTACGTGGACCGCCCGGTGCCGCAGCCGCAGCAGGCCAGTACGGCGGCGGCCCGGGCGTGGGTGCTGGACCGGCTGCACGAGCCGGTCCGGCTGGTCGACCTGGCCCGCCAGGAGGCCATGTCCGTACGGACGTTCACGCGCCGGTTCCGGGAGGAGTCCGGCATCAGCCCGGGCGAGTGGATCGTCGGGCAGCGGGTGGAGCGGGCCCGGCGGCTGCTGGAGCAGACGGATCTGCCGATGGAACAGGTGGCTCGGGAGACGGGTTTCGGGACGGCCCAGTCCCTGCGCAAGCACGTGCAGTCGGCCCTGGGGGTGAGCCCCACGGCGTACCGGCGCACGTTCCGCGCGATGAGCGGGCAGGCGGAGGCGGAGGCGGAGGCGGAGGCGGGGGCCGAGCCGGAGGCGGAGGCGAGGGCCGAGGCTGCCAATGCCTGATGGGCCATCAGTTGCTGCCGGACCCGGGCCTTGACTTCTCCCGCCGCCCGCTCGTGAATGACCCCCTGTCGGCGCGAGGGAACACAGGGGGCGGGCCGTGCGAACACGGGCGGGCAGCAGGAGATGGGCGCCGGTGGCCGTCGGCATGGCGGTGCTCGCGGCCACGACGGGCGGTGCGCTGGGCGCGCCCGCCGCCGCCGACGGCGAGGCGCCCCCGGAGCAGGGGCGGGTCGGCTTCCCGACGCACTGCCTGCCCCCGCCGGAGGCCGGACTCCCGCCCGCCGACGGGACGACCGCGGCCCGGATCGCCGTGGACGACCCGGCGCCGAAGGTCGGTGACACGGTCACCGTGACGTACCAGGTGGCCCGGACCCCCGCGGCGAACCCCGTCGGCGGCGAACTCCCGGCCGATGCGCTGACCCCGACCGGGCGGATCCTGCTGGGGGGTGCGCAGAGCGGTGGGGTCACCGTCGTGGGGGCGAAGCGGAACGATCCCGTCCGTGCGGGTGCGCAACTGCCCGCCGTCACCATGACCGGCACCTTCACCGTCACCGCGCCGGGCGAGATCACGCTGGCCCCGGGCGACTACACCCTGCACACCAGCCACCTCAGGGACCTCGACACCACCTGCACCGTGACCGGGGCCCCGGTGTCCGCACGGCTCACCGCGAGCGCGCCCCCGGTTACCGCTGGGGGGACCCCCGGCCGGGCCAACCTGCGCTCGGTCACGCTCGCCGCGGCGTACGGGAAACCGGGCGCGGGGGTCGAGGTCACCGGCGCAGGCTTCGCCCCGGGCGCGGCCGTGACCGTGGCCGGCCGGGCGGGCGCCGCCGAGACCGCGGACCGGGTGACCGTCACCGCGGACGAGCGCGGGGCGGTCCGCGCGGAGCTGCCGGTGGCGGACCGGACGACGACCGCGGTGATCGCGTACGAGGGCCCGGCGTGGTCGGCGGGGCAGGGCTCGGGCCCGGCGGCGTACACGGTGATCGAGGACGCGCCCCCGCCGGCGCCCGGCACCCGGCAGGTGACGGCGGTGGTCGAGCCGGGCGCGCTGTCGATGACCCAGGAGGGTGCGGCGATCACCCTGGGCGCGGTCCCGTACGGGCGGGGCGGCGCGGCCGCCGGCCGGATCGGCACGGTCACCGTCAAGGACGCCCGGGGCGAAGCGGCGGGATGGACGCTGACCGGCAGGGTCACGGACTTCACGGGCCCGGGCGGCATCCGGGTCCCGGGCGCTTCGCTGAGCTGGACCCCGACCTGCACCGCCGCCGCGGGCAGCGCGAGCCGCTGTGCGCCCGGCGCCGCGGGGGTGGTCGGCCCGCAGGGCGCCGTACTCGCCTCCGCGCCCGGCTCGGCGCAGGCGGGAGGGACCTTCACGATCGACGCAGCGGTCACCCTCACGCTCCCGCCGTACACCCCGCCGGGCGCCTACACGGCGGTCCTCACCCTGGCCTTCTCGTGACCCCGGCCGCCGGGCGGGCCGAGCTCACGGTGCGTGCCGGGGCCGCAGGAGCCGCCGCCCGGACCGCCGCCCCGTACGCCGCCGGCCCGCTCCGGCCGCCGTGCCCGCCGACGCCCTCGCCCCCGTCGCGGCAGGCTGGTCGGCGCCGGGACCTGCATCGGGGAGAATGGCCCGTATGAGCGATCGTTCCCCCGAGTCCACCAGCCCGCACCGTGCGGGCTTCGCCTGTTTCGTCGGCCGCCCCAACGCGGGGAAGTCGACCCTGACCAACGCACTCGTGGGCACCAAGGTCGCGATCACCTCCAACCGGCCGCAGACCACCCGCCACACCGTCCGCGGCATCGTGCACCGCCCCGACGCCCAGCTCGTCCTGGTCGACACGCCCGGCCTGCACAAGCCGCGCACGCTGCTCGGCGAGCGGCTGAACGACGTCGTGCGGACCACCTGGGCCGAGGTCGACGTCATCGGCTTCTGCCTGCCGGCCGACCAGAAGCTCGGCCCCGGCGACAAGTTCATCGCGAAGGAGCTCGCGGGGATCAAGAAGACCCCCAAGATCGCCATCGTGACGAAGACCGACCTCGTCGACTCCAAGGCCCTGGCCGAACAGCTCCTCGCGATCCACCAGCTCGGCGCGGAGCTCGGCATCGAGTGGGCCGAGATCGTCCCCGTCTCGGCGGTCGGCGACACCCAGGTGCAGCTGCTGGCCGACCTGATCGCGCCGCTGCTGCCGGAGAGCCCGCCGCTGTACCCCGAGGGCGACCTCACCGACGAGCCCGAGATGGTGATGGTCGCGGAACTGATCCGCGAGGCCGCCCTGGAAGGCGTACGGGACGAGCTCCCGCACTCCATCGCCGTCGTGGTCGAGGAGATGATCCCGCGGGAGAACCGCCCGGCGGACCGCCCGCTGCTGGACATCCACGCGAACGTCTACATCGAGCGGCCCAGCCAGAAGGGCATCATCATCGGCCCGAAGGGCTCCCGGCTGAAGGAGGTCGGGATGAAGTCGCGCAAGCACATCGAGGCGCTCCTCGGCACCCCGGTCTTCCTCGACCTGCACGTCAAGGTCGCGAAGGACTGGCAGCGCGACCCCAAGCAGCTGCGCAAGCTCGGCTTCTGACCCGGTCCTCCCGCGCCGGCCCTCAGGGGAGCCGGCGGACCTTCACCGCGTTGTCCTTACGGGTCCCGGGCCGGCCGTCGGGCCGGGTCTGGGCCCGTTCGTGCTCTTCGGCCAGCAGGACCTCCCATGCGCCCTCGGGCAGCTCCAGCTGCGCGAGGACCTCCTCCGGGGTCGGGAAGTGGACCTCGGGGCGGTCGTCCTGCTGCCAGGACGGCCAGGCGGCGTGCCCGGCGATCAGCAGGATCCCGCCCGGGGCCACCGCCGAGGCCGCGGCGCGCAGGATCCGCTCGCGGGGGAAGTCCCCGAACGAGTGCAGGAAGCACGCGGAGACCAGGTCGAACTCCCCCGCGGGGAAGGATGCGGCGAGGTCGTGCCGCTGCCAGTCGGTCCGGTCGGCGACGTCCGCGTCGGCGGCGTGCCCGGCGGCCCGCTCCAGGGCCACCCCCGAGATGTCGGTCCCGGTGACCCGCCAGCCCCGGCGGGCCAGCCAGACGGCGTCGGCCCCCTCGCCGCAGCCGAGGTCGAGGGCACGGCCGGGCGCGAGGTCCGCGGCCTCCCGGACCAGTACGGCGTTGGCGTCGCCGCTCCAGATCCGGTCGCTCTCGCGGTAGCGGGAGTCCCAGAACTCCTCGCCGGCGAACTCCGACGGTGACGCGGTGCGGGACTCGGGCGCGGACTCGGGCGCGTACTCGGACTGGGGCGCGGGGTGCTGCGGGTGCTGCGACATGGGGGACCTCTTCCCTGCGGGTGCCTGTCCCCTCGATGCTCCGCCGGTCGCCGTCGCCCGGGCAAACATCGTTGCCGTTCCGGCAAACCGCCCCGAGGCCCCGCCGCAGCCCGCAGCCCGCAGCCGCAGTCAGGGGCTGGTTTCGGCCACCCGGCGGGGGGACGGCGGCGTTCCGCTCAGGCGCCCTCCTTCAGCACCCTGGAGATCAGCGTCCGCTGCGCCTCCGACAGGTCCGGCTCCTGGCAGGCGACCGTCCGGCCGTCGACCGTGATCCGGTACGAGAACCCGTCCCGGACCCGGTCCGATCCGGGGGCGGGCGGGACGGCCCGCAGCGCCAGCTGTGCCAGGGCCCGCCACTCGTCCTCGTCGGGCCGCCCCGAGGTGTCCACCTCGGCCCGGCGCTGGATGCCCGCGAAGCCGCCCGTCCGCACCACCAGAATCCGCATGCCCGCCTTTCTACCCCGGTTGGGCCGGCTACCCCAGGCCGACCGCCGACCACGCCTTCTGGAGGGCCTGGTGTTCCGCGCCGCCGTCCCCGTACCGGGCCACCGCAGCCGCCACCGACAGCCGGGCGAAGTCCTTGAAGTCCGCGTCCGAGGCCAGCTCGCCGCCCGTCAGCGTGTCGTACCAGATCCGCCCGGCCCGCTCCCAGGCCTTGCCGCCGAGTTCGGTGGCCACGAGGTAGAACGCGTGGTTCGGGATGCCGGAGTTGATGTGCACCCCGCCGTTGTCCTGCGAGGTCCTGACGTAGTCGTCCATCGTCGCGGGCTGCGGGTCCTTGCCGAGCTCGTCGTCGTCGTACGCCGTGCCCGGCGCCTTCATCGAGCGCAGCGCGACCCCGCTGACGTTCGGGCCGAGCAGTCCGGCGCCGATCAGCCAGTCCGCGTCCCCGGCCGTCTGGTCCAGGGAGTACTGCTTGATCAGCGAGCCGAAGACGTCGGACATCGACTCGTTCAGGGCGCCCGACTGCCCGTGGTAGTCGAGGTTCGCCGTGTACTGGGTGACCCCGTGCGTGAGTTCGTGCCCGATGACGTCCACCGACACGGTGAAGTCGAGGAACAGGTCCCCGTCCCCGTCGCCGAACACCATCTGCTGCCCGTCCCAGAAGGCGTTGTTGTACTCCTGGCCGTAGTGCACGCTCGCGTCGAGGGCCAGCCCGGAGTCGTCGATCGAGTGCCGGCCGAAGCCCTTGAGGAACAGCTCGTACGTGGCACCGAGCCCCGCGTACGCGCGGTTGACGGTGGCGTCCTGGCTCGCCTCGCCACCCTCCCCGCGCACCTTCTTCCCGGGGAGCCGGGTGCGGTGCTGGGCGTCGTAAACGGTCCGCTGCGGTTCGTCGGAGACGGGCACCGCCGGGGCGGCGGCGATCCCGCGGACGGTGGTGACCCGGCGCCGGGTGCGCAGGAAGGCGTCCTGTTCGAGGGTGCGCTGGGCGGCGTCGGCGCGCCGGGAGTCCCCGGACCGGGCGATCTTGTCGAGCAGGTGGGGCGGTACCACCGTGCAGAAGACGGGGTGGCGGTGAACGTGGGAGGCATCCATCCCGGCAATGTGGCAGTGGGTCACGCCCCTGTCACTAGCTGCAACCATGATTCATTCGGTTGTCTGAAAGCCGTCACGCGGTGTTGACGGAACGGCCTGAACTGTAGCGAGGAAAGAGGTATAGCTCACATTAGGTACAAATCGGACACGTCGGTCCCGCATACTGAAACAGGTCCTCGCGCTACGGCGCGGCTCGGCTAGGCTCGGCCCATCATGCGTTTCGGGCTGCTTCTCCTTAGCTGCCGCGGCGAGGGTCTGTAGTCGTAGGCCGACCCCCTCCCCGCGGAGTTTGGTGTTGCGGTTTTCACTACCGCCGTCGGCCGTCCCAGCGAACTACACGCGGACACGCGAGGAGCCCAACGCCATGAGTCAGCAGCCTTTTGTCGGTCGCCCCACGCCCATCACCAACGCGACCCACACCCAGAAGCCCTCCGGGATGCCGATCCACAAGTACGGCCGGTACGAGCAGGTGGACATCGCCGACCGCACCTGGCCGGACGCCCGCGTCACCAAGGCCCCCCGCTGGCTCTCCACCGACCTGCGCGACGGCAACCAGTCGCTGATCGACCCGATGACCCCCGCCCGCAAGCGCGAGATGTTCGACCTGCTGGTGCGCATGGGCTACAAGGAGATCGAGGTCGGCTTCCCGTCCTCCGGCGAGACCGACTTCGCGTTCGTACGCTCCATCATCGAAGAGGGCGCGATCCCGGACGACGTCACCATCTCCGTCCTGACCCAGGCCCGCGAGGACCTGATCGAGCGGACCGTGGAGTCGCTGGTCGGCGCCAGGCGCGCCACCGTGCACCTGTACAACGCGACCGCCCCCACCTTCCGCCGGGTGGTCTTCCGCGGCTCCAAGGAGCAGATCAAGCAGATCGCCGTCGACGGCACCCGCCTGGTCATGGAGTACGCCGAGAAGCTGCTGGGCCCGGAGACCACCTTCGGCTACCAGTACAGCCCGGAGATCTTCACCGACACCGAGCTGGACTTCGCCCTGGAGGTCTGCGAGGCCGTCTGTGACGTCTGGCAGCCGGCCGAGGGCCGCGAGATCATCCTGAACCTGCCCGCCACCGTGGAGCGGTCGACGCCGTCCACCCACGCGGACCGCTTCGAGTGGATGGCCCGCAACCTGACCCGCCGCGAGCACATCTGCATCTCCGTCCACCCGCACAACGACCGCGGCACCGCCGTCGCCGCCGCCGAACTGGCGCTGATGGCCGGCGCCGACCGCATCGAGGGCTGCCTGTTCGGGCAGGGCGAGCGCACCGGCAACGTCGACCTGATCACGCTGGGCATGAACCTGTTCTCCCAGGGCATCGACCCGCAGATCGACTTCTCGCAGATCGACGAGATCCGTCGCACCAGCGAGTACTGCAACCAGATGGAGGTCCACCCGCGCCACCCCTACGCGGGCGACCTCGTCTACACCGCCTTCTCCGGCTCCCACCAGGACGCCATCAAGAAGGGCTTCGACGCCATGGAGGCCGACGCGGCCGCCCGGGGCAAGACCGTCGACGACATCGAGTGGGCGGTTCCGTACCTGCCCATCGACCCGAAGGACGTCGGCCGCTCCTACGAGGCGGTCATCCGGGTCAACTCGCAGTCCGGCAAGGGCGGCATCGCGTACGTCCTGAAGAACGACCACAAGCTGGACCTGCCGCGCCGCATGCAGATCGAGTTCTCGCGGATCATCCAGGCCAAGACCGACGCCGAGGGCGGCGAGGTCACGCCCAAGGCGATCTGGGACGTCTTCTCCGACGAGTACCTGCCCAACCCCGAGAACCCGTGGGGCCGCATCCAGCTGCGCTCCGGCTCGACGGCGACGGACAAGGACGGCACGGACACGCTGACCGTCGAGGCGGTCGTGGACGGCGTGGAGACGGTCCTGAACGGCACCGGCAACGGTCCGATCTCGGCCTTCTTCGACGCACTGGCCGGCATCGGAGTCGACGCCCGCCTGCTGGACTACACCGAGCACACGATGAGCGAGGGCGCCTCCGCCGTGGCCGCCTCCTACATCGAGTGCGCGATCGACGGCCGCGTCCTGTGGGGCATCGGCATCGACGCCAACACCACCCGCGCCTCCCTGAAGGCGGTCATCTCCGCCGTCAACCGCGCGGGCCGCTGATCAGCCTGCCGTGCGACCCGGCCCCGCCCCTCCACCCGGAGGGGCGGGGCCGGGTCGTTCAGCGGGCCAGGTAGCCGCCGTCCACCGGCAGCACCACGCCCGTCACGAACGAGGCCGCGTCGGAGGCCAGGAACGCGATGACCCGGGCCACCTCCTCGGGCTCGCCGAGCCGGCCCATCGGATGGGCCGCGGAGACCTCCGCCAGGTACTCCGGGCCGCCCGGCTCGTCCTTCAGCGCCAGCACCCGCTCCGTACGGATGGTGCCGGGGGCCACCGCGTTGACCCGGATCCCGTGCGCCGCCCACTCCACCGCAAGGTGCTTCGTCAGCCCCGACGCCACGAACTTCGCCGGCCCGTAGGCCGCCTGCCGGGCCTGGCCCGCCACCCCCGAGACCGAGGACACGCAGACCAGCGCCCCGCCCGGGCCCGGCTGCGCCAGCATCGCCTCGATGGCGTACTTGCAGGTCAGGAACATTCCCCGGCCGTCGATCGACATGACCCGGTCCCACTCGGCCGGTCCTGTCTCGCGTACATCCGAAAGAGGGATCACTCCGGCGTTCGCCACGGCGACGTCGAGCCGTCCGTACGCCGCGAGCGCGGCCTCGACCATCGCGCGGTTGGCCTCCGGATCGGCGACGTCACCGGCCACGACGGTGATGGCGAAGCCCTCGGCGGCCAGTTCCGTACGCAGTTCCTCCACGCCGGGGCCATTGATGTCGGCCGCCGTCACGAAGGCGCCCGAGCGGGCCAGCAGGCGGGCGGTGGCGCGGCCGATCCCGCTCGCCGCGCCCGTGACCAGACAGGATTTCTCGTTCACGCGGGGGAGCGTAGGCACAATGCGGCGTCCGCGGGCGCGGCGGCGGGGACGCAGACCGGCCAAGTGCGGGCGGCGGGACATGTTGTCTTGTCACACGACTGACGCATCCTCACCGATGTGGCTAACATCACGCCAACCCGGCGATGCTGCCTGGGGTTCCCGCCCGTGCCCGCAGAGCCACGGGGGAGTTACGGAGGTGCGACGTGCTGCCAGTTCGGGGTGGGGACGGCCGGAAGCTGACGGTCTGGGGCATCCGCACCACCTGGAACACCGTGGGCGACGGGGAGTTCTTCTGCCCCGACTGCGGTGGAGACCGCAACTACCGCCGGCGCACCGGGCGCCGCCGGTTCACGGTCCTCGGCGTCCCGCTGCTGCCGCGCGGACAGGCCGGACCCGTCATCGAGTGCCAGGGCTGCCGGGAGCGCTTCGAGACCGAGGTCCTCGACCACCTGACGACCACCCGCTTCTCGGCGATGCTGCGCGACGCCGTGCACACCGTGACGCTGGCCGTGCTCGCGGCGGGCGGGACGGCCTCCCGCGGCGCGCTGGAGGCCGCCGTGTCGGCCGTACGGGCGGCGGGCTTCCAGGACTGCACGGAGGAGCAGCTGGAGTCCCTGGTGGAGGCGCTGGCCACCGACGAGGGCCGGATCGGGCTGTACGACGGGCCCGAGTGCTGTGGCGCCGCGCTGGCGATAGAGCTCCACGAGGCCCTGGAACCGCTGGCCCCGCACCTGGCCGCGCCCGGGCGCGAATCGATCCTGCTGCAGGGCGCGCGGATCGCCCTCGCGGACGGCCCGTACACCCCCGCCGAGCGGGAGGTGCTCGCCACGGTGGGCGCCGCCCTGCGGATCGCCTCGGACGAGGTGGCCCGCCTCCTGTCGGCCGTCCGCGCGCCGTAGGACCGTCCGGCGTGCCCATGACGACGTCCGCGGCGGCCGCCTGATCCGGGCGGCCGCCGCGGATTGCCGACGACGCCCGGCCCCCCGTCCGCGCGCACCGCGCGTAGACCCGGCCGAAGGGCTCCCGGCCGAGGTAACGATCCGGCCTCGTGCGACCGAATGTGCGCTCCCGCGTACGCGGTGCGTGACGGGGAGCGGTGCGCTCCGGCCCCGGCCGATCCACCCGTCGGACGCGCGGAGGAAAACCCTCGACTTTGCGCTGCCGTGCGCCGCAAAGTCCGTAAGAGCACGTCGGCGGGTCCGACTTCGCTCCCGCACAGATGAAGGTGGCGGTTTCGCGGAGAGTTGGCCATACGCCCTCGCGGAGGCGTCCGCCACTGGAGAAACCTACAGATCGGGTGGCTCCGTACGTCAACACTTTGTGGAAGCCCACGATATCTGTGAGCCCACCCACAGGCGTTCAATTCCGGTCACACGACGAGACGCCGCCGGTAACACAGCGGGGCTTCGATTCACGTGAACGCACTGACAACCCTGGCGGACCAACGGGATCACGACCCACTCCGCACGGGGATAACCAGATTCCTCTCGTTTACCTACCTCTTGAAGGGCAAGGCAGAGATGGCACGTGTCGCCGCCCGGCTTTCCGACAACGGAGAGCAGAGCACGCACCCGGTCGACGAGGTGCTCCCCCTCCCCAGGCTCGCGCTGTACGGCTTCCAGCACGTACTCGCGTTCTACGCCGGTGCGGTGATCGTTCCGATCATCGTGGGCGGTGCCCTCGGCCTGACCACCGAGCAGCTGGTCTACCTGATCAACGCCGACCTGTTCACCTGCGGCATCGCCTCGATCATCCAGGCGTGGGGCATCGGCCGGATCGGTGCGCGCCTGCCCCTGATCCAGGGCGTCACCTTCACCGCGGTGTCCCCGATGATCGCCATCGGCCTCGGCGCGGGCGGCGGGACGGCGGGCCTGCTCGTCATCTACGGCGCGGTCATCACGGCCGGCATCGCCACCTTCGCCTTCGCCTGGCTGCCCTCCAAGGCGTTCCGGGCTGTCATGCGGCTCTTCCCGCCGGTCGTCACCGGCACGGTGATCACGGTCCTCGGCATCGTGCTGATCCCCGTTGGCCTCAACGACGCCGCGGGCGGCGTCGGCAGCCCCGGCTTCGGCGACCCGAAGAACTTCGCCTACGCCGGCGGCACGATGCTCTTCATCCTCGTCCTGATGAAGCTCGGCAAGCCCTTCCTGTCCAGCATCTCGATCCTGCTCGGCCTGGTCGGCGGCACCGCCGTCGCCTTCCTGCTCGGGGACGCCGAGTTCGGCGGCGTGGCCGACTCGGACTGGATCGGCGTCACCACCCCGTTCCACTACGGAGCACCGAAGTTCGCCTGGTTCCCGATCCTGCTGATGCTCATCGTCATGCTGATCACCATGGTCGAGACGACCGGCGACACGTACGCCGTCGGCGACATCGTCGGCAAGGACATCGACAGCGAGACCGTGGCCCGCGCCCTGCGCGCCGACGGAGCCGCGACCGCCCTCGGCGGCGTCCTCAACTCCTTCCCGTACGTGGCCTTCGCCGAGAACGTCGGCCTGGTCCGCATGACCAAGGTCAAGAGCCGCTTCGTCGTGGTCGCCGCGGGCGTCTTCATGATCGTGCTCGGGCTGATCCCCAAGGCCGCCGCGATCGTCGCCGCGGTCCCGCACGGAGTCCTCGGCGGTGCGGCGACGGTGATGTTCGCGATGGTGGCCCTGGCCGGTATCCAGACCCTCGCCAAGGTCGACCTCAAGGAGGAGAAGAACGCGCTGGTCGTGGGCGTCTCCCTGGCCTTCGCGCTGCTGCCGGCCACCGTTCCGGTCTTCTTCAAGGACCACATGAACGCGGACCTGTCCTCGCTGCTCAACAGCGGTGTGACGCTCGGCGCCTCGGCCGCGATCGTGCTCAACCTGATCTTCAACGGCCTGGCCGAGGACGATGCGCACGGCACCGCACCGGCCGCGGTGCCCGCCCAGGCGACGGCCCCGGCCGGCCCACTGGCCCAGCCGGACGCCGTGGCCCCGGCCGGGCCGGAACCCGAGGCCGCTCCGGTCGGGGCGGCGGCTACCGCCGAGGCCGAGACGGTGGCCGAGGCCGCGGTCGGCGCCGCCGTGAGCACGGCCGCCGCCACCTCCGTGAAGGCCGACGCGGACGAGGAGACCGCGCCCGCTTCCTGACCCTCCGAGGGGCGACGGCCCTCCGTCCGGACCGGTGTCCGGGCGGAGGGCCGTCGCCGCGCCCGGGCAGGCGACAATGGGCCCATGAGTCTGTTCCGCGACGACGGCATCGTGCTGCGCACCCAGAAGCTGGGTGAGGCGGACCGCATCATCACGCTCCTCACCCGGGGCCACGGCCGGGTGCGGGCCGTCGCCCGCGGAGTGCGGCGCACGAAATCCAAGTTCGGCGCCGGGCTGGAACCTTTCTCCCACGCCGACGTGCAGTTCTTCGCCCGGGGCAGCGAGCTGATCGGCCGCAGCCTCCCGCTCTGCACCCAGACCGAGATCATCGCCCCGTACGGCAACGGCATCGTCACCGACTACGCCCGCTACACCGCCGGCACCGCGATGCTGGAGACCGCCGAGCGGTTCACCGAGAACGAGGGCGAACCCGCCGTGCAGCAGTACCTGCTGCTCATCGGAGCCCTGCGCACGCTCTCGCGCGGCGAGCACGAGCCGAACCTCATCCTCGACGCGTTCCTGCTGCGCTCCCTCGCCGTCAACGGATACGCGCCCAGCTTCACGGACTGCGCGAAGTGCGGGATCCACGGCCCCAACCGGCACTTCTCCGTCGCCGCGGGCGGGGTCGTCTGCGGGGACTGCCGGGTGGCCGGCAGCGTCGTACCCTCGTCGGAGGCCATCGCCCTGCTCAGCGCGCTGCTGACGGGCGACTGGGGGCATGCGGACGCCTGCGAGGCGCGGTACGTGCGGGAGGGCAGCGGGCTCGTCTCCGCCTATTTGCACTGGCATCTGGAGCGCGGGCTACGCTCCCTGCGATACGTCGAGAAATAGGAGCTGGACACATGGCACGACGCGGGATTCTGGGGCGCTCTCGCCGGGAGTACAAGGTTCCCGAGCCGCACCCGTCCGGTGAGCGCCCGCCGAAGATCCCCGGCGAGCTCGTCCCGAACCACGTCGCGGTGGTCATGGACGGCAACGGCCGCTGGGCCAAGGAGCGCGGCCTGCCGCGCACCGAGGGCCACAAGGTCGGCGAGGGCGTCGTGCTCGACGTGCTCAAGGGCTGCCTGGAGATGGGCGTCAAGAACCTCTCCCTGTACGCCTTCTCGACGGAGAACTGGAAGCGCTCGCCGGACGAGGTCCGCTTCCTGATGAACTTCAACCGGGACGTCATCCGGCGCCGCCGCGACGAGATGAACGAGCTGGGCATCCGGATCCGCTGGGTCGGCCGCATGCCGAAGATGTGGAAGTCGGTCGTCCAGGAGCTCCAGGTCGCCCAGGAGCAGACCGTCGACAACGACGCGATGACCCTGTACTTCTGCGTGAACTACGGCGGCCGCGCGGAGATCGCGGACGCGGCGCAGGCGATCGCGCGGGACGTGGCCGCGGGCCGGCTGGACCCGTCGAAGGTCAACGAGAAGACCTTCGCGAAGTACATGTACTACCCGGACATGCCCGACGTGGACCTCTTCCTGCGGCCGAGCGGCGAGCAGCGGACCTCCAACTACCTGCTCTGGCAGAGCGCGTACGCCGAAATGGTGTTCCAGGACGTGCTGTGGCCGGACTTCGACCGCCGCAACCTGTGGGCGGCCTGCCTGGAGTACGCGCAGCGCGACCGCCGGTTCGGCGGCGCCGTCCCGAACCAGGCGGAGCCGGGCGCCTCGGCGTGACCCCGCCGGGCCGGGCCGGCGCGCACAGCCGGCCCGGCCGGGCGGTAGGGTCGGCTGTCATGAACATGGCTGACAGGGACGGGCGGCAGGACACCGGCGGCGTGGGCGTCCCGGCGGTCGAGCTCGTCTACCGGACGACCGAGACGGACTTCGCCGGAGCCCTGCGTGCACGCAACCGCCGCACGGCGGCCGTGCGCCGCAAGACGTGGCTGTTCCGCATCGTCGGGACGCTGTCCCTGATCGGCGGCGTCCTGCTGCTGACGGGGGAGGCGCCGGATGTCGCGAGGGCCGCGGGCTTCCTGGCGGGCGGCGCGTTCCTGTGGGTCTTCGGGCCGCTCGGCCACCGGCTGCAGGCCCGGGCCTTCCGCGGGCTGCTGGAGAAGGCGGGGGAGACCCGGGCCGTCGTCGACGGCTCCGGGGTCCGCGTGACGGCGGCCGGCTGCGACACCCGCATCGGCTGGGCCGTGCAGCCCACGTACGCGGAGACGGACGAGCTGTTCGTCATGCTGAGCGAGGGCAAGGGAGCCGTGTCGATGACGGTCCTGCCCAAGCGCGGCGCCCAGTCCCCGGCGGACGTCGACCGCCTGCGCGGGATCCTGGACGCGAACCTGAGGCGGCTCTAGGCCGCCAAACGGCCTGGTCCGGTCTAGGCGGAGGCGGCCGCGCAGTCGGCGCAGGTGCCGAAGATCTCCACCGTGTGGGCGACGTTCACGAAGCCGTGCTCCGCGGCGATGGCCTCCGCCCACTTCTCCACCGCCGGGCCCTCCACCTCGACCGCCTTGCCGCACTTGCGGCAGACCAAGTGGTGGTGGTGGTCCCCGGTGGAGCAGCGCCGGTAGACGGACTCGCCGTCACTGGTGCGCAGCACGTCGACCTCGCCGGCGTCGGCGAGCGACTGGAGGGTGCGGTAGACGGTGGTCAGGCCCACGGAGTCACCGCGGTGCTTGAGCATGTCGTGCAGCTCCTGGGCGCTGCGGAACTCGTCCACCTCGTCCAGCGCCGCCGCGACGGCGGCCCGCTGCCGGGTGGATCGTCCTCGTACTGGCGCGGTATTCATCTCGCCAGGCGCAGTCGCCACCGGTTCCTCCTCGTATCGGCCTCGGCCCATTGTGCCAGGCGGCCGTTCCTCCTAGACCTTCACATCATCGCGCGTGCAGACCTCCTCGGCGGCGCGCGCCGCGTTGGCCCGGCGCCGCGCCAGCGGCGTGGACAGGGCCGTCATCACCATGAAGACGCCGATGGCGAGCAGCACGATGGTGCCGCCGGAGGGGGCGTCGATGTAGAAGGTGGCGACCGTGCCGGAGAGCGAGACGAGCACGCCGATCACCATGGCCACCGACAGGGTGGCGGTGAACCCGCGGGTGACGCGCTGCGCCGCCGCGACCGGGATCACCATCATGGCGCTGACCAGCAGCAGGCCGACGATCCGCATGGCCACGGTGACCGTGACGGCGGCGGTGACGGCGATCAGCAGGTTCAGGAACCGCACCGGCAGGCCGGTGACCCGGGCGAACTCCTCGTCCTGGCAGACCGCGAACAGCTGGCGGCGCAGGCCGAGGGTCACGGCGACGACGAACGCGGCGAGGATCACGACCGCGGTGACGTCCTGCGCGGAGACCGTGGTGATCGAGCCGAACAGGTAGCTGGTCAGACTGGCCGTCGAGCCGCCCGGAGCCAGGTTGATGATCATCACGCCGCCGGCCAGGCCGCCGTAGAACAGCATGGCGAGGGCGATGTCGCCGCTGGTCTTGCCGCGCGAGCGGATCAGCTCCATGCCGACCGCGCCGATGACGGCGACCAGGGTCGCGATCCACACCGGGCTCGTGTTGAGCAGGAAGCCGAGGGCCACCCCGGTCATGGCCACGTGGCCGATGCCGTCGCCCATGACGGCCTGGCGGCGCTGGACGAGGTACGTGCCGATCGCGGGGGCGGTGATGCCGACCAGGACGGCCGCGAGCAGGGCCCGCTGCATGAAGGCGTAGGTGAGGATTTCCATCAGCTCAGCAGTCCCGTCCGAAGGGGCTCGGCGTCGTGCGCCGCGTGCGGGTGTACGTGGTCGTGGCCGGGCAGGGCGTGCTGGCCCACGGCCTCCGGGGGCGGGCCGTCGTGGACGACGCAGCCGTCGCGCAGGACGACGGCGCGGTCGATCAGCGGCTCCAGCGGGCCCAGCTCGTGCAGGACGAGCAGGACGGTCGAGCCGGCGGCGACCTGCTCGCGCAGGGCGTTCGCCAGGACCTCCTGGTTGGCGAGGTCCACACCGGCCATCGGCTCGTCCATGATCAGCAGTTCGGGTTCCACGGCGAGCGCCCGGGCGATGAGCACGCGCTGGTGCTGGCCGCCGGAGAGGGCGTTGACCGAGGCGTCGGCGTGCGGGCCCATGTCGACGAGGTCCAGGGCCCGCTCCACGGCGGCCCGGTCGGCCTTGCGCAGGATGCCGAAGCGGGAGCGGGCGAGCCGGCCGGAGGAGACGACCTCGCGGACGGTGGCCGGGACGCCGCTGGCGGCGGTGGTGCGCTGCGGGACGTACCCGATGCGCGACCAGGCGCGGAAGCGCTTGAAGTCCGTGCCGAACAGCGCCAGCTCGCCGTCGGACAGCGGAACCTGCCCGACGACGGCGCGCACGGCCGTGGACTTGCCGGAGCCGTTCGCGCCGAGCAGGGCGACGACCTCGCCGCTGCGCACGGTGAGGTCGACCCCGCGCAGCACGGGGCGGGAGCCGAGCGAGGCCGTGGCCCCGCGCAGGGATATGACGGGCTGGTCCGTGGCCTGGGCGGGCTTGGAATCCATGGCACGCGCCTCCGTTACTGCCATCACTTGCTACCGAGTGCCTTCTGCAGGTTCTTCAGGTTGGACCGCATGACCTCGAAGTAGTCAGCGCCCTGGGACTTGTCGGAGATGCCCTCGAGGGGGTCGAGGACGTCGGTCTTCAGGCCCGTGTCGGCGGCGAGCGTCCTGGCCGTCTTGTCGCTGGCCAGGGCCTCGAAGAACACGGTCGAGACATTGTCCTTCTTCGCGACGGCCTGGAGCTCCTTCATCCGGGCCGGGCTCGGCTCGGACTCGGGGTCGACGCCGGAGATGCCCTCCTGGTCGAGGCCGTAGCGCTCGGCGAGGTAGCCGAAGGCGGAGTGCGTGGTGATGAAGGTCCTGGAGGCGGTGTTCTGCAGGCCGTCCTTGAACTCCGTGTCCAGCGCGGCCAGCTTGCCGGCCAGCTCGTCGGTGTTCTTGCGGTAGTCGGCCGCGTGGCCGGGGTCGGCCTTCTCCAGGGCCGCGCCGACGCCCTTGGCGACCTCGGCGTACTTCACCGGGTCGAGCCAGACGTGGGGGTCCTCGCCGGCCTCGGCGTGGCCGTGGTCGTGGCCTTCCTCCCCGGTGCCCTCCTCGCCCTCGTGGGCGTGGTCGTGGCCGGAGGCGGCGTGGACCTCCAGCCTGGTGAGGGCGGCGGCGTCGACGACGTGCTTCACGCCGGACTGGGCGACGGCCTTGTCGACGGCGGGCTGGAGGCCCTTGAGGTAGAGCACCACGTCGGATTCGCCGAGCTGGCCCGTCTGGCGCGGGGTGATCTCCAGGTCGTGCGGTTCGACGCCCGGCTTGGTCAGGGTGGCGACCTTCACGTGGTCCTTGCCGATCTGTTCGGCGAGGAACTGCATGGGGTAGAACGACGACATGACCTGGAGTTTTCCGTCCTCGTGCCCCCCTGTGGCCGAGGCTCCGGAGCAGGCGGTGAGGGCCGTGGCGCCGAGGGCGACGGCTCCGCCGAGGGCGGCCGCAGGTATGAGTCGTCGTACGTTCATGACATCCATTTTCATCAAAGATGGAAACGGTTGTCAAAAACCCTGGTCGGGGGCCCGGCCCGCGGGCCGTGGAAGGGGAACCGATTTGAAAGGGGGGGTGCGGGCGCCGGTAACCTAAAGCCTTCGCCGTTCGTCCTCGTAATGAAGAGAGCACCGTGGCCGCCGACAAGATCGAAACCATCGTCAGCCTGAGCAAGCGCCGTGGCTTCGTTTTCCCGTGCAGTGACATCTACGGCGGCTCCAGGGCTGCCTGGGACTACGGTCCGCTGGGTGTCGAGCTCAAGGAGAACATCAAGCGCCAGTGGTGGAAGGCCATGGTCACCGGGCGCGAGGACGTTGTCGGCCTCGACTCTTCCGTGATCCTGGCCCCTGAGGTCTGGGTGGCCTCCGGCCACGTCGCGACCTTCTCGGACCCGCTGACCGAGTGCACCTCCTGTCACAAGCGCCACCGCGCCGACCACCTGGAGGAGGCCTACGAGGCCAAGCACGGCCGCCTTCCCGAGCACGGCCTCGCCGACGTCAACTGCCCCAACTGCGGTGTGAAGGGCCAGTTCACCGAGCCCAAGCAGTTCTCCGGCATGCTGGAGACCCACCTCGGCCCGACCCAGGACACCGGCTCCAAGGCGTACCTGCGCCCCGAGACCGCCCAGGGCATCTTCACCAACTTCGCCCACGTGCAGACCACCTCGCGCAAGAAGCCCCCGTTCGGCATCGCGCAGATGGGCAAGTCCTTCCGCAACGAGATCACGCCGGGCAACTTCATCTTCCGCACGCGCGAGTTCGAGCAGATGGAGATGGAGTTCTTCGTCAAGCCGGGCGAGGACGAGCAGTGGCAGGAGTACTGGATGCAGGAGCGGTGGAACTGGTACCGCGACCTCGGCATCCGCGAGGAGAACATCCGCTGGTACGAGCACCCGAAGGAGAAGCTGTCCCACTACTCGAAGCGCACCGCCGACATCGAGTACCGCTTCAACTTCGGCGGCAGTGAGTTCTCCGAGCTGGAGGGCGTCGCCAACCGCACCGACTACGACCTCAAGGCCCACTCCGCCGCCTCCGGCCAGGACCTCGTGTACTTCGACCAGGAGACCAAGGAGAAGTACACCCCGTACGTCATCGAGCCGGCGGCCGGTGTCAACCGCGCCATGCTCGCCTTCATGCTCGACGCGTACAACGAGGACGAGGCCCCCAACGCCAAGGGCGTCATGGAGAAGCGCACCGTGATGCGCCTCGACCCGCGCCTGGCCCCGATCAAGGTCGCCGTCCTGCCGCTGTCCCGCAACGCGCAGCTGTCGCCGAAGGCCAAGGGTCTCGCCGCCGACCTGCGCAAGTTCTGGAACATCGAGTTCGACGACGCGGGCGCCATCGGCCGCCGCTACCGCCGCCAGGACGAGATCGGTACGCCGTTCTGCGTCACCGTCGACTTCGACACCCTGGAGGACAACGCGGTGACCGTGCGCGAGCGCGACACCATGAAGCAGGAGCGCGTCTCCCTGGACCAGATCCAGAGCTACCTCGGCAGCCGCCTGCTCGGCTGCTAGGCCCCGCCCGGCTGCTTGTTTCGCTTGAACGGCCGGTGGCCCGGTGCGCGGATCGCGCACCGGGCCACCGGTCTTTTCCGTGACGGGCCGTCCGGGAGGTCAGGCCGCGGAGACCCCGGCCTGTGCGGCTGCGGCGGCCGTCTCGGCGGCCCGCCTCTCGCCCTCGGCCTTGGTGCGCTTGACGAAGCGGACCGTCCAGAGGGCCAGGCCGCCGAGCGTGCCGTAGATCATGAACGGGCTGAGGCTCACCATGGTGGAGGTGTCCAGGACGAACGACAGGACGATCCGGACCGCCGCCTCGATGAGGTAGACCACGCCCCAGACCAGGGTCATGCGGCGCTGGGCGTTGCGGAAGCCCTCGAACCGCCACAGGTCGTTGTAGTACGCCACGCCCGCCGGGGTGCCGTCCGTGCCGAACTTCCGGCCGAAGTAGAACATCAGCGGACGCGGCGCGAGCAGCGTGCCCAGGCACAGCAGCCCGAACAGGCCCGTGACGAAGGAGTCCTTGACCAGCAGGGCCTGGGCGGACTGGGCGCCCACGAGCGAGACCACCGCAGTGATCACCAGGAACACCAGGGTGACGATGGCGAACTCGTCGAGCTTGCGCCGCCAGGCCACCATGACGGCACTGTCGAGCACCGGCCAGGCGCCACTGGCCAGCAGTGCCGAGGCCTCGCTCCAGCCGTGGTCGTCGACGAGGGTGTTGTACGTGAGGATCGGCGCGACCACGTTGAGCGCGATGGTAAGGATCAAGCCGATCGCGGCGGCGCCACCGGAGCGGGCCGGAGGTGCGGACTGAGCTGCCTGAGCGGGTTGAGCGGGTTGAGCGGACAAGGTTCCCCCTGGAACGTGCCTGATGAAGTGCGGTAGGGGGACCGTATGGAATTTGACGGGTTACGGACAAGTAAGCCACACCCAAAATGATCATCAAGCTGTGCGGAGTGGCTCGTTCCGCACGGTGTGACCCCCCGGTCAGGCGCGCAGACCCCGGATCACGAGCGCGGTGACCGCCTCGAACTCCGTGATGATCGTGGGCGAGAGCCATTCCGCCGCGTACTGGGGATCGTGGAACCGGCCGGTGGCGTCGAACACCGCACGGGCGGCAGCCGGTACGTCGGGCGCACTGAGCGAGCCGGCCTCGACACCCTCGGAGATGATCCGGCCCAGCTGGTCGATCAGCTGGCTCAGGTGGTGGTCCACCACGCCGCTGTTCTCCGCGAGCAGCACCGTGTACGTCGCGAACAGCTCGGGGTCGTCACCGGCCTTGTGACGCTTGGCCTCGAAGAGCGCCTCCAGCCACGCCTCCAGCTTGGAGGGCGCGGTCCCCTCGGGGGCCGAGGCGATCTCCTCCAGGGTGACGACGCTCTTGGCGAGCCAGCGGTCCGTGACGGCCTCGCGCAGCGCCGCCTTCGACGGGAAGTGCCGGTACACGCTGCCGTGGCTGACGCCCAGGGCCCGCGCCACGTCCACCACGGTCGCCTTGGTCGGGCCGAAGCGGCGCAGCACCTCCTCGGTGGTCTCGAGGATGCGCTCGGGGGTCAGGGGCTCGGCAGCAGCGGGGGGCATGGGTACGACCGTACCGCCCGCTCAGCGCTCGCTGTCGAGGTGGGCCATCTGGGCGGCCGGATACCGGTCGCCGGCCGCGGCACCGGCCGGAACCGCCTCCTCGATGGCCGCCAGGTCCGCGGGGCTCAGCCGCACGTCCAGGGCACCCAGTGCCTCGGACAGCCGGTCCCGGCGTCGGGCACCCACCAGGGGCACGATGTCCCCGCCGCGCGAGAGCACCCACGCGATGGCGGTCTGGGCGATGCTGACCCCCTTGTTCTCCGCGACCTTGCGCAGGGCGTCGACGAGGTCGAGGTTGCGCTGGAGGTTCTCGCCCTGGAAGCGGGGGCTCATCCCGCGGAAGTCGCCCGGCGCCAGTTCCCGGTCGCGGCTGAAGTGCCCGCTGATCAGGCCTCGGCTCAGCACCCCGTACGCCGTGATCCCGATGCCCAGCTCCCGGGCGGTCGGCAGGATCTCCTCCTCGATGCCGCGGGAGATGAGCGAGTACTCGATCTGGAGGTCCGCGATCGGGGTCACGGATGCGGCCCGCCGCAGGGTGTCCGCGCCGACCTCGGAGAGGCCGACGTGCCGCACGTGCCCGGCCTGGACGGCCTCGGCGATGGCGCCGACGGTCTCCTCGATCGGGACGTCCGGGTCGACGCGGGCGATCCGGTAGATGTCGATGTGGTCCCGGCCAAGGCGCTGGAGCGAGTAGGCCAAGAAGTTCCTGACCGCGTCGGGGCGGCCGTCGTATCCGGCGAAGCCGCCCTCCACCGTCCGCAGCGCGCCGAACTTGACGCTGGTCAGCGCCTGCTCGCGGGCCGCGGCGGGCGCGGTGCGCAGGGCTTCGCCGATGAGCAGCTCGTTGTGGCCCATGCCGTAGAAGTCACCGGTGTCCAGCAGGGTGACCCCGGCGTCCAGGGCGGCGTGGATGGTCGCGATCGACTCGCTGCGGTCGGCCTCCCCGTACAGGGCGGACATGCCCATGCAGCCCAGCCCCAGGGGGAAGACGGAGGGGCCGGTCGAGCCGAGGGTGCGGGTGCGGGTGTTCTCGTTCTTCGTCATGGAACAACCTTGGCATGACGGGTGACAGATTTCAATATCTGTCACCCGTCAGGGTGGCTGAGGCCGGTGGGCGCCCGCCCGGGGCTGCTATGCCGCCATGCGCAGGGCCAGTGCCACGGCCGCGACCAGGGCCAGCACGGCCGCGGGAGCCAGTTCGAAGTCCTTGACGCGCAGGTGGCTGATCACCGCGCCGATGAAGTAGAGGGTCACGCCCAGTGCGGCGGCGACGCCCAGCGGAGTCACCCACACGCCTGCGACCAGTCCGATCGCGCCGGCCGCCTTCAAGGAGGCCAGCCGGGGCAGCCAGGCGTCCGGGACCCGCACCTTCCGCATGCTCGCCGTGACCGCCTCGTTCCGCTGGAGCGTGAGCGTGGCTGACGCGGCCAGGACGAGTGCGAGCAGGCCGGCGACGACGGCGTAGGCAATGAACATGAAGAGCCAGCGGGCACTCGCCGAGCGGCTGGAGGTGGACCCGAGCGTGCTGGTGGGGATCCTGAACGACCTGGAGGGCGAGGGCCTGGCCGTGCGCCGCCGGGACCCGGCCGACCGCCGCCGTCACAACGTGGCCATCACCGAGGCCGGATCGACCGCCCTCGCCAAGACGAACGCGGCGCTCGACGAGGTAGAACTCGCCCTGTTCGCCGCACTCTCGCAGCAGGACCGGGACGCCCTGCGCGGCCTGCTGGCCCGGATCGACTCGAACGCCGACGACTTCGAGTGCGGCGAGTAGCGGGGTCCGTCAGCCGTGCGGCGGGACCGCGGCCCGCTTCGGCTCCGCGGTCGTCCGCTCCAGCGCGCGGGCGGTCCGCGCCGCTGTCCCCATGGCCCACCGGCCGCTGGTCACGGCGCCCACGACGAGCGCGAGCAGTCCGCAGCCCGTGATGACCCACCAGGCCGGCCGGGTCGCCTCGGCGAAATCGGCGCCGCCGGCCGTCCCCGCCGCCAGCACCGAGCCGATCACGGCCACGCCCAGCGTGCCGCCGGTCTGCCGGCTGGTGGAGGCGACCGCGGCCGCGACGCCCGCCTGGGCGCGCGGCATCCCGGAGACCGCCGTGTTCGTGATGGGCGCGTTCACCATGCCGAAGCCCAGCCCGAACAGCACGTACGCGGTGAACAGCAGCGGGGTCGAGGTCTCCGCCGAGAAGGCGGCGAACAGGAGCCCGCTCGCGGCCATCGCCGTCCCCGCGATCAACAGTGACGGCCGTGGCCCCCGGCTTGCCACCAGTCGCCCCGACACCGGCGGGCACAGGAAGGTGAGCAGGGCCATCGGCAGCATGTAGAGCCCGGCCTCCAGCGCGCTCAGCCCCCGTACGTCCTGCAGGTACAGCGTGTTGAGGAACAGGAATCCCGACAGCGCGGCGAAGGCACTGACGGCGATCACCGTCGCGCCGCTGAAGGGAGCGCTCCGGAAGAACCGCGGGTCGATCAGCGGCTCCGCCCGGCGGGGCTCGTGGAACAGCAGCCCCGCCAGCGAGGCCACGGCCACGGCGGCGCAGACCAGGATGACCGGGGCGGTCCAGCCCGCGCTCGGCGCCTCGATGATCCCGTACGTCACGGAGCCCAGCAGGGCCATGACCAGCAGCTGCCCGAGCGGGTCCGGGCGGCGCGGGTGCCCGGCCCGCGACTCCGGCACGAAGCGCAGGGTCATGATCAGGGCCAGCAGCCCGACCGGGAGGTTGAGCCAGAAGATGGAGCGCCAGCCGACCGACTCCACGAGCAGTCCGCCGATCAACGGGCCCACGGCCATGGAGATGCCCACCACCGCGCCCCAGACGCCGATGGCGCGGGCGCGTTCGCGCGGATCCGTGAACGTGTTGGTGATGATCGACATGGCGACCGGGTTGAGCATCGAACCGCCCACGGCCTGGACCATCCGGAAGGCGATCAGCCACTCCAGGCTCGGCGCGAGCGAGCAGAGGAGTGAGCCCGCGGTGAAGACCACCAGACCCGCGGCGAAGACCCTGCGGCGCCCGATCCGGTCCGCGGTGGAGCCCGCGAGCATCAGCAGTGAGGCCAGGACCAGCGTGTAGGCGTCGATCGTCCACTGCATGCCGGCCACCGACGCACCCAGTTCTCGGCGCATCGAGGGCAGGGCGACATTGAGCACGGTCACGTCGAGGCTGACGATGAGCAGGCTCGTGCAGCAGATCACCAGGATCAGCATCCTGCGACGGCGGCTCGGCTCGGGCATACTTACGATAGTACGCCTAACTAAAGAAATACGGGATGCGATTGTTCTGGGCGACAATGGGGGGCATGACCACGCTCCCCCCGCCGCTCGCGATCGGCCCGCACACCGTGCAGCCCCCCGTGGTGCTCGCGCCCATGGCCGGCATCACCAATGCCCCGTTCCGTACCCTCTGCCGTGAGTTCAGCGGCGGCAAGGGGCTGTTCGTGAGCGAGATGATCACGACCCGCGCCCTGGTCGAGCGCAACGAGAAGACCATGCAGCTGATCCACTTCGACGAGACCGAGAAGCCCCGCTCGATCCAGCTGTACGGAGTCGACCCGGCGACGGTCGGCAAGGCGGTCCGCATGATCGTCGAGGAGGACCGGGCCGACCACATCGACCTCAACTTCGGCTGCCCGGTCCCCAAGGTGACCCGCAAGGGCGGCGGCTCCGCCCTCCCTTACAAGCGGAACCTGCTGCGGGCGATCCTGCGCGAGGCCGTCGCGGGCGCCGGCGACCTGCCGGTCACGATGAAGATGCGCAAGGGCATCAACGACGACCACCTCACCTACCTCGACGCGGGCCGGATCGCCGTCGAGGAGGGCGTCACCGCGATCGCCCTGCACGGGCGCACCACCGCCCAGCACTACGGCGGCACCGCCGACTGGGACGCCATCGCGCGGCTCAAGGAGCACGTGCCGGAGATCCCGGTGCTCGGCAACGGCGACATCTGGTGCGCCGAGGACGCGCTGCGCATGGTCCGCGAGACGGGCTGCGACGGCGTGGTCGTCGGCCGCGGCTGCCTGGGGCGCCCGTGGCTGTTCAACGACCTGGTCGCGGCGTTCGAGGGGCGCCCGGAGGACTTCCACAAGCCGACGCTGCGCGAGGTCGCGGCGACGATGCACCGGCACGCCGAACTGCTCGGCGAGTGGATCGGCGACGAGACGCGCGGGGTGATCGACTTCCGTAAGCACGTCGCCTGGTACCTCAAGGGCTTCTCGGTGGGTTCCGAGATGCGGAAGAAGCTGGCCGTCACCTCCTCCCTGGCCGAGCTGGACGCTCATCTGAGCGAGCTCGACCTGGACCAGGGGTGGCCCGAGAGCGCGGACGGCCCGCGTGGCCGGACGTCCGGAAACAACCGGGTTGTCCTCCCGGACGGCTGGCTGAAGGATCCCTACGACTGTGCGGGCGTGAGCGAGGACGCCGAACTGGACACGTCCGGGGGCTGAGAAACAGCTGACAAACTATGCCGCCGGCGGCGTGACATACGCCACGCATGGGTGGGGTTGCGCTCACATGAGCGCGAAAATCACGGGTAAGACTTCCAAAGGGTGGCACTGGGTGCCACCCTTTGTTTGTTCAAGAGTTGAACGCAAATGTATCGATGATCGCTCATCCGAGCGCAAACACGCCGCAGGAGCCCCTTCACCCTTCGGGAGGTGAACGCTCTTCGTAGTTTTTGGCTACTCATCGGTTACTTTCGATCTGGTGGCGCACGGGTGGTTACAGCCGCATGACGACCAAGTGGACGTACCCAGAAGCCTTCGATCTGGGTATGTTCCTGGCCGTCAGGGCAGCCACCGAGTCCTCGAGGAGTCGAGACCCGTGTCGGAAAACAAAGATCAGAAGTTCGTCTACGACTTCACCGAGGGAAACCGCGACCTCAAGGACCTTCTCGGCGGCAAGGGGGCCAACCTCGCCGAGATGACCAACCTGGGTCTGCCGGTCCCTCCCGGCTTCACCATCACCACCGAGGCCTGCAAGGTCTACCTCGCCAGCGGTGAGGCCCCGGCCGCGCTCCGCGACGAGGTCAGCGCCCACCTGGCCGCCCTCGAGGCGAAGATGGGCAAGAAGCTCGGCCAGTCGGACGACCCGCTCCTGGTCTCCGTGCGCTCCGGTGCCAAGTTCTCCATGCCCGGTATGATGGACACGGTCCTCAACATCGGCCTCTCCGACGAGTCCGTCGCCGGCCTCGCCGCCCAGGCCGGCAACGAGCGCTTCGCGTGGGACTCGTACCGCCGTCTGATCCAGATGTTCGGCAAGACCGTCCTGGACGTCGACGGGGAGCTCTTCGAGGAGGCCCTCGACGAGGCCAAGGCCGCCAAGAAGGTCACCGTCGACACCGACCTCGACGCCGCCGACCTGAAGAAGCTGGTCACCCGCTTCAAGAAGATCGTCGCCAAGCAGGCCGGCCGCGAGTTCCCGCAGGACGCCCGCGAGCAGCTGGACCTCGCCGTCGAGGCGGTCTTCAACTCCTGGAACACCGAGCGCGCCAAGCTCTACCGCCGCCAGGAGCGCATCCCCAGCGACCTGGGCACCGCGGTCAACATCTGCTCCATGGTCTTCGGCAACCTCGGCCCCGACTCCGGCACCGGCGTCGCCTTCACCCGCGACCCGGCCAGCGGCCACGCGGGCGTGTACGGCGACTACCTGCAGAACGCCCAGGGCGAGGACGTCGTCGCGGGCATCCGCAACACCGTCCCGCTGGCGGACCTGGAGACCATCGACAAGGCCTCCTACGACCAGCTCATGACGATCATGACGACGCTGGAGACCCACTACAAGGATCTCTGCGACATCGAGTTCACCATCGAGCGCGGCCAGCTGTGGATGCTGCAGACCCGTGTCGGCAAGCGCACCGCCGGCGCCGCCTTCCGCATCGCCACCCAGCTCGTGGACCAGGGTCTGATCGACGAGGCCGAGGCCCTCCAGCGCGTCAACGGCGCCCAGCTCGCTCAGCTGATGTTCCCCCGCTTCGACGAGGGCGCCAGCACGGAGCTGCTCGGCCGCGGCATCGCCGCCTCCCCGGGCGCGGCGGTCGGCAAGGCCGTCTTCGACTCGTACACGGCCGTCAAGTGGTCGCGCTCCGGCGAGAAGGTCATCCTGATCCGCCGCGAGACCAACCCGGACGACCTGGACGGCATGATCGCCGCCGAGGGCATCCTGACCTCGCGCGGCGGCAAGACCTCGCACGCCGCCGTCGTGGCCCGCGGCATGGGCAAGACCTGCGTCTGCGGCGCCGAGGACCTCGAGGTCGACACCAAGCGCCGCCGGATGACGGTGGGCGGCAAGGTGATCGAGGAGGGCGACGTCGTCTCCATCGACGGCTCCACCGGCAAGGTCTACCTCGGCGAGGTACCCGTCGTACCCTCCCCGGTGGTCGAGTACTTCGAGGGCCGCATGCACGCCGGCGCCGACGACGCCGACGAGCTGGTCCAGGCCGTCCACCGGATCATGGCCTACGCGGACCGCGTCCGCCGGCTGCGGGTGCGCGCCAACGCCGACAACGCCGAGGACGCGCTGCGCGCCCGCCGCTTCGGCGCCCAGGGCATCGGCCTGTGCCGCACCGAGCACATGTTCCTCGGTGAGCGCCGCGAGCTGGTCGAGCACCTGATCCTCGCGGACACCGACAAGGAGCGCGAGGAGGCACTGAGTGCCCTCCTGCCGCTCCAGAAGAAGGACTTCGTCGAGCTGTTCGAGGCGATGGACGGACTGCCCGTCACGGTCCGCCTGCTCGACCCGCCGCTGCACGAGTTCCTGCCCGACATCACCGAGCTGTCGGTGCGCGTCGCCCTCGCCGAGGCCCGCAAGGACGCCAACGAGAACGACCTGCGCCTGCTCCAGGCCGTGCACAAGCTGCACGAGCAGAACCCGATGCTGGGTCTGCGCGGTGTCCGTCTCGGCCTGGTCATCCCCGGTCTGTTCGCCATGCAGGTCCGGGCGATCGCCGAGGCCGCGGCCGAGCGCAAGAACGCCAAGGGCGACCCGCGCGCCGAGATCATGGTCCCGCTCGTGGGCACCGTTCAGGAGCTGGAGATCGTCCGCGAGGAGGCCGACGCGGTCATCGCCGAGGTCGAGGCCGCCACGGGCACCAGCCTCAAGCTGACCGTCGGCACGATGATCGAGCTGCCCCGCGCCGCCCTCACGGCCGGGCAGATCGCCGAGGCCGCGCAGTTCTTCTCCTTCGGCACGAACGACCTGACCCAGACGGTGTGGGGCTTCTCCCGCGACGACGTCGAGGCCAGCTTCTTCACCGCGTACCTGGAGAAGGGCATCTTCGGGGTCTCGCCGTTCGAGACCATCGACAAGGACGGCGTCGGCTCGCTGGTCCGCAGCGCGGTCCAGGCCGGCCGGGCGACCCGCCCCGACCTCAAGCTCGGCGTCTGCGGCGAGCACGGCGGTGACCCCGAGTCCGTCCACTTCTTCCACGAGGTGGGTCTCGACTACGTCTCCTGCTCGCCGTTCCGGATTCCGGTGGCGCGCCTGGAGGCCGGCCGTGCCGCCGCCGAGGCGAAGGGCAGCGACAGCCGCTGAGTCCTTCACGGCCCTGACACGGCCCGCTGACTGCGCGTCCGCCCCCGGGTTCCCTGACCCCCGAGGGCGGACGCGCCTATTTTTGTTGTTCAACAAATCTTTACGCCAGCAGGCGGTGGACGGATCCCCACCCGTCCACCGCCTGCTGTCAATCTGCCAGGCACGTCGGCGCTTCCCGGTGCGACCGACCGCCAGGCCCCGCAAAGCCCCCCACGGCCTTCACGGAGCGTTTCGGTCGCACTGGAGTGTGCCCGGCGGAGTACAGGATTTCGGTTGTCACGCCCCTGCCGAAAGGGGTTTCAACTGTGGCTGAAAGGGCGTGGTGACGTCGTGTGACGGCATGCATACTCATGGGGCGGGGGGATTGCGGTTGCACAGGTGGGGGTTCGGTGCTGCGTATCCATTTCACTGGAGTGGACCTGGCACGCGTACGGATGGCAGGGCGTCCCGATGCGTTGTGGGAAACGATTCTGAGTTTTCACCGCTTAAGAGACCGGCGTGATGCGCGGCTCTTCGGTGAATGGCGTACGGAAACCCGGAGCAGGTTGAATAGTGAAACACGTTTGCTCGGTGCGCTCATACCGAGTCGGGGTTACTTTCCCGATTTCCTGACCCCTGTGGAGGGGCAGTACGGGTGGGACGTGGGCCTGGACGCGTTGCGCGGCATCCGCCCCGAGCGGATGCGGCGCGAGCTCACGCTGCTCGGCGCGGGCACCGGCGTCGGGGCGGCGTTCGGCATGCCCTCGGCCGTGAGCGGGGGCGCCGACGCGCCGGTCCCGCGCAGGCTGCGGGACTTCATGGACGGCGGCACCAAACACCTGCCGAGGCTGCTGGGCGAGCTGCGCGGCTACCACCGGGCGGCCGTGGAGCCGTACTGGACGCACATCCAGGCCCAGATCGAGGCCGAGCGGGCCGCGCGCGGCCGGGCCCTGCTGGACGGCGGCGCGGACGAGCTGCTGGCCTCGCTGCCGCCGATGCTGCGCTGGCGGGCGCCGGTCCTGGAGTGCGACTACCCCGTGGACCGCGACGTACGGCTGCGAGGGCGCGGGCTGCTGCTCCAGCCGTCGTTCTTCTGCCGGCGCACCGCCGTGACCCTGCACGACCCGGAGCTGCCCCCGGTGCTGGTCTACCCGGCGGCCGCCCAGCTTGCCTCGGCGCCCACCGGCGGTGAATCGATTCGGCCCTTGGAGGAGCAGCGCCAGCGCACGCTGGGCAAGCTCGTCGGGCACACCCGGTCGGTGGTGCTGCGGGCCATCGGCGACGGCGCCACCACCAGCGAGCTGGCCCGCCGGGCCGGGGTCTCGCTGGCCTCCGCGAGCCAGCACGCCTGCGTGATGCGCGAGGCGGGCCTGGTCACCACCCTGCGCCGGGGCAACGCCGTCCTGCACACGGTGACCCCGCTGGGCGCCGCGCTGCTGAAGGGCGGAGCGGTGGCCTCGTAGTCTGCCCGGGGGCCCCGGGGCGCGAAACGCGGTCCGGGGCCACGGCCCACGAAGTGACGAACCACGGGACTTTCCGCCCTGGCGCCACCGGGACCGCGCCAAGATGCTGGAACCATGAACCAGTTCGCCGCGGACCACGACATCTGCGGCCGCGCCGATCTCGCGGTCGTGCTGCGCCGCTTCTACACGGCCGCTTTCGCCGACCGTCGCATCGGGCCGTTCTTCACCGAGGTGGCCGGGACGGACCTGGAGCTCCACCTGGCCCGGATCACCGACTTCTGGGAGCGGGCCCTGTTCCGTACGGCCGGCTACGGCCGCGACGCCTTCGCCCCGCACGCCGCCCTGCACGCGGCGCGGGCGATGACCGCCGAGGACTTCGGGCGCTGGGTGCAGCTGTGGCGCGCCGCCGTCGACGGCCTGTACCGCGGGCCGAACGCGGAGCGGGCCAAGGCGACGGGCGAGCGGATCGCCCTGGCCCTGCACCGGCGGCTGGCCGGGCCGGACCCCGCGCTGCTCCGCCGGGAGGACACCGGCGGGTTCGTCCCGCTGGCCGCCCTCCACCTCCGCTCCACCGCCTGACCTGCGCAGTCGCAGCCCGCACGGCCGCCTCGCGGGGGCTTCGGAAAAGTTTTCCGGCGCAGCGATGAGTTTTCCCGGGGCGCCCGGTCTACCTCTCGAAAGCACGCACACGAGAGAAGAGGGACCGAGATGCCCACCATGATCTTCGTCAACCTGCCCGTCCAGGACATCGACGCCGCCAAGGCGTTCTGGGGCAAGCTCGGCTATTCCTTCAACCCGCAGTTCAGCGACGAGAGGACCGGCTGCCTCGTCATCAGCGACACGATCTTCGCGATGCTGATGACCGAGGAGCGCTTCAAGGACTTCGCGACCAAGGAGGTGGCGGACGCCACCAAGACCACCGAGGTCATGCTCGCCCTGAGCGCGGAGAGCCGCGAGCAGGTCGACGAGGTCGTCGGCGCCGCCCTCGCGGCGGGCGGCACCGAGCCCCGCCCGGCCCAGGACCTCGGCTTCATGTACGGCCGTGCCTTCGAGGACCTGGACGGGCACGTCTGGGAGTACGTGTGGATGGACCCGGCGGCCGTCCAGGGCTGAGGGCCGGGGGCCGGTGCCCCGCCTCCCGCGCTACGCCACCGCCGCCGAGGTCACGGCGGTCCGCACCGGATAGGTCCGGACCGCCGCCTCCTCGTCGTCCAGACAGCGCCCCGAGGCCAGGTCGAAGCGCTGCTTCAGCAGCGGAGAGGCCACGAAGGGCCTGTTGTCCACACAGCCGACCAGCCCCCGCGAGAGCACCGCCGCACCGGTGAACGGGTCCCGGTTGTCGATGGCGTACAGCCCCCCGGAGCGGCCGATGAACACGGCGGCCTGCCTCCCGTCGGGCAGCAGGACCGCGACGCCGCGTCCCGGGGTCAGGTCGGTCAGCTCGCACACCGTCAGCCAGCCTTCGGCCACCTGCAGTTCCACGGTCATCGGGTGCCTCCCACGGCCTCCAGCGGCCGGATGTCGAGAAGGGCCAGGTCGGGCTTGACCTGGTCGCGTTCGGGAACGAACTTCACGGTCGGGTCGGGTGCGCCGGGCGCGTTGACGAAGGACACGAACCTGCGCAGCCGCTCGGGGTCCTCCAGCGTCTGCGCCCATTCGTCCCGGTAGTGCGCCACGTGGTCGGCCATCAGCGACTCCAGTTCGGCGCACAGCCCCAGCGAGTCGTGCACGACCACGTCCCGCAGGTGGTCCAGGCCGCCCTCCAGCCGGTCCAGCCAGGTGGAGGTGCGCTCCAGACGGTCCGCGGTGCGGATGTAGAACATCAGGAACCGGTCGATGAGCCGCACCAGTCCGGCGTCGGACAGGTCCTGGGCCAGCAGGTCCGCGTGGCGCGGGGTCGCCCCGCCGTTGCCGCCGACGTACAGGTTCCAGCCGTTCGCCGTCGCGATCACCCCGAAGTCCTTGCTCTGCGCCTCCGCGCACTCGCGGGCGCAGCCGGAGACCGCCGACTTGAGCTTGTGCGGGGCGCGCAGGCCCCGGTAGCGCAGTTCCAGGTCGATGGCCATCCGCACGCTGTCCTGGACCCCGTAGCGGCACCAGGTCCGGCCCACGCAGGACTTCACCGTGCGCAGCGCCTTCCCGTACGCGTGGCCGGACTCGAACCCGGCGTCGACGAGCCGGGCCCAGATCCGCGGCAGCTGGTCCACGCTGGCACCGAAGAGGTCGATGCGCTGCCCGCCGGTGATCTTCGTGTAGAGCCCGAAGTCGCGGGCCACCTCCCCGATCACGATGAGCTTGTCGGGGGTGATCTCGCCGCCGGGGATGCGCGGGACGACCGAGTACGAGCCGTTGCGCTGGAGGTTCGCGAGGAAGTGGTCGTTGGTGTCCTGGAGGGCGGCCTGCTCCCCGTCGAGGACGTAGCCGCTCGCGCCGAGCGTGGGGGCGAGCGAGGCGATGATGGAGCCGACGGCCGGCTTGCAGACCTCGCAGCCGTCACCGCCCCGGGCCGCCTCCCGGCCGTGGCCGTCGAGGAGCTGCTCGTACGAGGTCAGCCGGCGGGTGCGGACGATCTCGTAGAGCTCGGCGCGGGTGAAGGGGAAGCAGCCGCACAGGCCCTTGTCGGCGGCCGCGGGCAGCAGCTGGCCGATCACCTTCAGGCAGCTGCCGCAGCCGGTGCCCGCCTTGGTGCACTGTTTGACCTCGGGGAGGGTCGAGCAGGCGGTGATCGCCTTCTTGGTGACGTTGTGGCAGGAGCAGATGACCGCGGAGTCGGGCAGTGCCGAGGGGCCCAGCGCGACCGGCGCCCCGAGGCCGGCGGGCAGCACCAGCTGGTCGGGGCTGACGGGCGGGACGCTGCCCGTCAGCGGGCGCAGCAGGCCGTACGAGTCGGCGTCCCCGACGAGGACCCCGCCGAGCAGGACCCCGTCGGGGGAGACCACCAGCTTCTTGTAGACGCCGGAGCGGGAGTCGGAGTAGACGACGTCGAGACTGCCGGGGGCCGCGCCGTGGGCGTCGCCGAAGGAAGCCACGTCCACGCCGAGCAGCTTGAGCTTGGTGGACAGATCCGCCCCGGTGAACTCCTTCTCCCGGCCCAGGAGGTCCTCGGCGGCGGTCTCGGCCATCTCGTACCCGGGGGCCACCAGCCCGTAGACGCGGCCGTCGCTGGCCAGTGCGCACTCGCCGATGGCGTACACGTGCGGGTCCGAGGTGCGGCAGCGGGCGTCGACCCCGATGCCGCCGCGCTCGCCGACGGTCAGGCCCGCGGCGCGGGCGAGCTGGTCGCGGGGACGGACCCCGGCCGAGAAGACCACGAGGTCGGTGTCGACGGTGGAGCCGTCGGAGAGCCGCATTCCGCTGACGTGGCCGTCCTCGCCGGTGACGACCTCCTGGGTGCCGACGCCGGTGTGGACCGTCAGCCCCATCGACTCGACGGTGCGCAGCAGGGCCGCGCCGCCGCCCTCGTCGACCTGGACGGGCATCAGGCGCGGGGCGAACTCCACGATGCGGGTGGCGAGGCCGAGGCCCTGGAGGGCGCCGGCGGCCTCGAGCCCGAGGAGACCGCCGCCGACGACCGCGCCGCTGGTGCGGGTCCTGGCGTACTCCTCGATCGCGAGGAGGTCCTCGATGGTGCGGTAGACGAAGCAGCCCGGGGCGTCCTTGCCGGGGACCGGCGGCACGAACGGGTAGCTGCCGGTCGCCAGGACGAGCACGTCGTACGGGAACACCCGCCCCGACCGGGAGGTGACGGTGCGGGCCTCACGGTCGATGCTCTCGGCGGGGTCGCCCAGGTGCAGGTCGATCCCGTGCTGCTCCATGAAGCCGGCGGGGGTGAGGGAGAGGTCCTCGGCGGTGCTGCCGGAGAAGTACGAGGTGAGGTGCACGCGGTCGTAGGCCGGGCGGGGCTCCTCGCAGAGCACGCTGATCCGGTGCGTGGCGGTGGCCCCGCGCTCGGCGAGTGCCTCCAGGTAGCGCTGGCCGACCATGCCGTGGCCGATGAGCACGATGGCGGGGGTGGGCGTGGGTGCGGCCATGATCAGGAGCCTCCGTCGTCGGTGAGCAGGTGGAACAGATCGGTCAGGGTCTCGGCCTCCTCCCAGCTGCGGGCGAGTGCACCCACGCTGGAGAGTTCGCCGAGCAGGACCCCGCCGACGAGGCGGTCGCCGCGGACGACGACCTTCCGGTAGGTCCGGCGGGTGGCGTCGGCGAGGCGGACCACGTCGTCACCGGGGAGCGGCGTGGTCTCGCCGAAGGCGGCGAGATCGAACGGGCCGGCCCCTGCGGGTGTGGTGGCGGCGGCGGAGGGGAGCGTGAGACGGGTGAGGGCGCGCGTTCCCGTGTATCCGGGGGCGGCCGCTCCGCCCGTGCCGGCGGGGTCGGCCGCTCCGGGCCCGCGGATCAGCTGCGCGGCCAGGGCGTCGGCCTGCTCCAGGGCGGGGCCCGCGAGGCCGTACACCCGGCCGGCGTGCTCGGCGCAGTCGCCGACCGCGTGGATGCGCGGGTCGCTGGTCCGGAGCCGGTCGTCCACCAGGATCCCGGTGCCCACGCGGAGCCCGGCGGCGAGCGCCAGCCCGGTCCGGGGCCGCACGCCGCAGGCGAGCACGACGACATCGGCGTCGAGCCGGTACCCGTCGGCGAACTCGACCCCGACGACCCGCCGCCCGCCCGAGGCGTCGGCGGACGGTGCCGTCGTCACACCGCGGACCCGGCACTGGGTGTGGATCTCGATGCCGAGACTGCTCAGGTGGCCGTGCAGCAGCGCCGAGGCGTCCGCGTCCAGCTGGCGTTCCATCAGGCGCTCGCCCTGCTGGGCCAGCACCACCTGGGCGCCGCGCTCGGCCAGGGCGCGGGCCGCGGAGACGCCGAGGAGGCCGCCGCCGATCACCACCGCGCGCACGCCGGACCGCACGCCCACCGCGGCCGACAGGGCCAGGCAGTCGTCCATGGTGCGGAACGCGTGGACCCCGTCGGGCAGTTCCCGGCCGTCCGGGGCGAACAGGCCCCGCAGCGGGGGGAGGACGGCGTTGGAGCCCGTGGCCAGGACCAGCGTGTCGTACCGCTCCGTACTGCCGTCGTCGCAGTGCACCGTCCGGTCGGCGCGGTCGACGCGGACCGCGCGCACGCCGCGCCGCAGCGCCGGTCCGGCGTCCGGGAGGGCGGTCACCTCCGGTGCGTACCGGCCCGCCAGGACCTCCGCGAGCAGCACCCGGTTGTACGGAGCGTGCGGCTCCTCGCCGAGGACCGTCACGTCGCCGCCGCCGCCGGCCCCGGCACCCGCGTCCGCGGTCAGCCGTGCAGCGACCCGCAGGCCGGCGAGGCCGCCGCCGATCACCACCACACGCTGCTGGTTCGAGGTCATGGCAGGAGCGTGCGCGCCCGCTGTTTCCCCTCCGCATCACCTCTGTTACCCGGGAGGAACGCGCACCTCAGCGCCCGGGGCAAGGCCCGGTGAGGCGCCCGGTGAGGCGCCCGTCGAGGCCGTCTCGGGGACCGGTCCGGGCAGGTCGGCGGCGCTCTGAGCGCCCCGGGCGATGCCGTCCGGAGGCGGGCCGCCCCGCCCCGTCGGCCCGGCGAACCTCAACCTTTGCGCAAGTTTCCGACGATCGATGGGTGCTGCACCCATCGGCTCCATAGGGTCGTGTCCGTGCCTGACATATCAACGACCATGATCATCGTGCTGTGCGCGGCCGCCGCTGCGGCCGGATGGATCGACGCGGTGGTGGGCGGCGGCGGACTGCTGCTCCTGCCCGCCCTGCTCCTCGGCCTGCCGAACGCCCATCCCGCCGCCGTGCTCGGCACCAACAAGGCCGTGGCCATCGTCGGCACCACGGGCGCGGCGGTGACGTACGTGCGCAAGGCCCCGGTGGACGTGAAGCTCGCCGTCCGGATCGGCCTGGCCGCGCTCGCCGGCTCCATGGGCGGCGCCGCGCTGGCCGGCGGGATCAGCAAGGACGCCCTGCGCCCGCTCATCATGGGCGTGCTCGTGATCGTCGCAGGCGTGGTGATCTTCAAGCCGGGCTTCGGCACCGCCCCCTCGGCCGCGCCCGTCAGCCGGCAGCGGGTGCTGCTCACCATCGGGCTCGCCGGCCTCGGCATCGGCTTCTACGACGGCCTCATCGGGCCCGGTACCGGCACCTTCCTCGTGCTCGCCCTCACCGCGCTGCTCCACCTCGACCTGGTCACCGCCTCCGCCACCGCCAAGATCGTCAACTGCTGCACCAACGCCGGGGCGCTCGCGATGTTCGCGTACCAGGGCATGGTGCTGTGGCAGCTGGCCGCGCTCATGGCGGTGTTCAACCTGGCCGGCGGCATGATCGGGGCCCGGATGGCGCTCAAGAAGGGCAGCGGGTTCGTCCGCGGCGTCCTGCTGACGGTGGTCGGAGCGCTGGTGATCAAGCTCGGTCTGGAGCAGTGGGGCTGACCGGACCGCTAGGCCCTGTCGTCAAACTGCCGTCTGCCGCCCTCCGGGCGACGACGGGAGTTTGACGACAGGGCCTAGTACGTGCCGGTGAGGTGGGCGAAGACGACCACGTTGCCCTGGTAGCCGGTGCGGGGCGAGAAGCCCCCGCCGCAGGTGATCACCCGGAGTTCGGCGCGCGGCGAGGGCCCGTACACGCGGGCGTCGGGGAAGTGGTCGGCCTCGTAGACCTCGACCGCGTGGACGGTGAACACCGCCGTCCGTCCGTCCGCGCGCGTCACCTCGATCGCGGCCCCGCGGCGCAGTGCGCCCAGGTGGTAGAAGACCGCCGGGCCGGTGGCGTGGTCGACGTGGCCGACGACGACGGCGGTGCCGACGGCGCCGGGGGTGATGCCGTCGCGGTACCAGCCCGCCAGGTCGCGGCGGGCGGGCGGCGGCACCTCGATGCTGCCGTCGGGCCCGAGGCCCAGCCCGGTCAGCGGGGCGTCCACCCGGATGGACGGGATCCGGATCCGGGCCGGTGGGGATCCGGGGAGCGGGGCGATGCTGCCGGGGTAACGTGCCCGCCCGCTCAGTGCCTCGGCGGGGGAGGGCAGCGGGGGCCCGGTGGACTGGCCCGATCCGCTGCCGATGAGCCAGATGCCGACGCAGGCGGCGAGCGCGACGAGCCCGCCGCGGCCGGCCTGGCCTCTGCCCATGGGTGCCCCCTGGCGGTGCGATCGGTGTGCTCTCCGTATTCCGTGTGTCCGCGTACTCCGTGAAGCCGCGTGTCCGTGAAGCCGCGTGTCCTTGAGGCCGTGTGTCCTTGAGGCTGTGTGTCCGAATTCGGTTTGCGCATGGTCGGTATACGCGTTTTGTGTTTCGCGTTTCGGCTTTCCTGTTTCGCATTGTGTGGGGAAGGCCGTCGCCCGGCCCCGCGAACGGGGGGACCTCGCGGGGCGGGCGACGGGGGACGGTACCGGTCGGACCGCGGCCGCAGCCGCGGTGGGCGCCCGTCAGCTCCGCGTGCCGCTCGCCCGGCGACGCAGGAGCCAGGTACCGCCGACGGCGGCCGCGGCCAGCACGGCCGCTCCCGCCGTGATCTTGGTGGGGTCGACGGTGGAGGTCGTCCCGCCACCCACCCCGGTACGGACGTGGCCCCGCGGGCCGCGTTCGGTGACGACCAGGTCGCCGGTGGCGAACTTGCCGTCGGCGCAGGTCGCGCCGATGCCGTAGGTGCCGGGGCGGGTGTCGCGGGCGATCTGGAACTGCCCGATGACCACCTCTTCGTGGGTTCCGGGCACCAGCTTGAAGCGGCCGCCGCCGACCGTGGTGGCATCTCCGTCGGCATGGCCGCCCTTGCCGCAGGCGGTGGTGTTCACGGTGATGCTCCCGCCGGGAGCGGCGGTTTTCGGCCATACCTCCAGCTTCGCGAAGTCGCCGGGGGCGAAGCCCGCCGTGCCGAGTTCCGCGGCGGCCACCACCCCGGCGACCGGGCCGGTGAGAGCGGCGGCGGTCAGCGCGGTGGCGGTGAGCACATGGGCGGTGCGTCGGCGCATGGGGGCTCCTGGAGACACGGGGTCGTGCTCCAGAGGTAACCCGGCCCGCCCGCCTCCCGCCTGCTGATGTTCCGTCAGTTCTCCTGGTCCGGCTGGTATCGCCGCAGGTCACAGCCCCGGATTCGGTCGATCAGGTGAGCCGCCCCGTCCGGGTGAGGCCGATGGCAGCGCCACCGTCGCCGCCGCGCCCGCCGGGAACCGCTGCGACCCCGGGAAGTCGTGTGACAGCGGTGCGTACCGTGGGGGCAGGCAGGCGGGCGGATCGGGGACCGAAGTCCCGGGTCGCGCGCCGTCCGCCACAACCGAGGGAGGGCCCCGTGACATCAGCCGACCGGCCACAGGCGCAGCCGCAGCCGCAGTCCGTCGCGGAGGTGACGGCCCGATGAGCACCGCCGAGCTCCCGTTCTTCGTGTACGGGACCCTGCGCCCCGGCGAGGTCAACCACGCCCTGTTCCTGCGGGGCCGCACGGTCGCCGAGGAGCCCGCCCGGCTCCCGGACGCGCTCCTGTACGACGGTCCCGGCTACCCGTACGCCGTCCAGCACCCGGGATCGCAGATCGTCGGCGAGCTGGTCACCCCGGCGCCCGGCGACTACGGGAGGCTGCTGGCCGAACTGGACCGGCTGGAGGAGTACCACGGCCCCGGCCGGCCGCTGAACGTCTACGACCGGGTCCGCCGGGACGCGGTCCGCCCGGACGGCAGCCGCACCCCCGCCTGGGTCTACCTGGCGGCACCGCTGCTGGCCCGCCGGCTGCGCGCGTCGGGCACCGAGATACCGGGCGGCGACTGGTTCGCCCGACGGGCCTGAGACACCGGGCCGGGCACCCGGCGCGCCACGGGCCCCGCGCCCTACAGGCCTTCGGCTCCGCGGTTGCGCAGGCGCTGGCCGTACTGCTGGAGGACCCAGAGCTCCTCCTGGACCGCCGCCAGCTGCTCCGGCGGCGCCTGCGGACCCAGGCGCGACAGCGTGCCCTGGATCTCCTGCACCCGGCGGTCGACCGCGCGCAGCCGGACCTGGACCAGCTGGACGCCCGCGTAGACCTCGTCGACCGTCTTGGCGTGGATGGCCTCGACCGCGAGCTCGGTGACCAGTGCGCGGACCGTGTCGTTCGGCGCGGCGTCGCGAACCCGGGCCAGGTAGTCGTCGCTGCCCAGGGAGGCGCCGCCCGCGGCCTGGATGGCCTCGCGGACCGCCGCGTACGGAGGGGCGGTGAACTCGTCCACCCCGTACGCGTCGAAGGCCGGCGAGACCAGGGCCGGCCGCTGGAGCGCCAGCTTGAGCAGTTCCCGCTCCGTGCGGTGCGCCGGGCTGCGCAGGTTCAGCGCCGGTCCGCCGCCCGCGGGGCCGCTCGGCGCCGGGGCCGCCTCGTACGAGGACGACTGGGCCGGGCGGCCGCGGCCCGGCTGCTGGCCGCCGCCCTGGCCGCCCCGCTCCCGCGCCCAGCGCGCCAGCTGCGCCACCCGCTTGACGACGAACTGCTCGTCGCGGATGCCCAGCATTCCCGCGAGCTGGACCGCCGACTCGTGCTGGATGGCGATGTTCTTGATGTTGGCGACGACCGGAGCCGCCTCGTCCAGCGCGGCCGCCCGGCCCGCCGGGTTCTCCAGGTTGTGCCGGGCCACGATGTGCCGCAGGGCGAACTCGAACAGCGGCGTCCGGGCCTCCACCAGACCGACCACCGCCGCGTCACCCTGCGCCAGGCGCAGGTCGCACGGGTCCATGCCGCCGGGGGCGATGGTGATGGAGGTCTCGGCGGCGAACTTCTGGTCGTCCTCGAAGGCCCGCAGCGCGGCCTTCTGGCCGGCCGCGTCCCCGTCGAAGGTGAAGATCACCTCGGCCGTCGCGTTGTCCATCAGCAGACGGCGCAGGATCTTGATGTGGTCGCCGCCGAAGGCGGTGCCACACGTCGCGATCGCGGTCGTCACCCCGGCCATGTGGCACGCCATCACGTCCGTGTAGCCCTCGACCACCACGGCCCGCGAGGTCTTCGCGATCTCCTTCTTCGCCAGGTCGATGCCGTACAGCACCTGGGACTTCTTGTAGATCGCCGTCTCGGGCGTGTTCAGGTACTTCGGCCCGTTGTCGTCGTCGCGCAGCTTGCGCGCGCCGAAGCCGACCACCTCGCCGCTGATGTCGCGGATCGGCCACATCAGGCGGCCGCGGAACCGGTCGATGGGCTTGCCGCTGCGGCTGTCCTGGGCCAGGCCGGAGGTGATCAGCTCCTTGTCGGTGAAGCCCTTGCCGCGCAGGAACCGGGTCAGGTGGTCCCAGCCGGCCGGGCTGTACCCGACGCTGAAGTGCTCGGCCGCCGCCTGGTCGAAGCCGCGCTCCGCGAGGAACCGGCGGCCGATCTCGGCCTCCGGGCTGCCCAGCTGGTCGACGTAGAACTGGGCGGCCGCCTTGTGCGCCTCGACGAGCCGGATGCGCTCGCCGCGGCCGCTGGTGCCCGCGGTGTACCCGCCCTCCTCGTACCGGAGGGTGATGCCCGCCTGGCCCGCGAGCCGCTCGACGGCCTCCGAGAACGACAGGTGGTCGATCTTCATGATGAAGTCGAGGGTGTCCCCGCCCGCCTGGCAGCCGAAGCAGTGGTAGAGACCCTTGCTGGGGCTGACCTGGAAGGACGGGGACTTCTCGTCGTGGAAGGGGCACAGGCCCTTGAGGTTGCCGCCGCCCGCGTTGCGCAGTTGGAGGTAGTCGGAGACCACGGCGTCGATCGGGACCGCGTCCCGTACCGCCTTCACGTCGTCGTCGTTGATCCGTCCTGCCACCCGTGAAGTCTACGGCCGGGCGCCGGCAAACCCGTCAGGCCCCCTCGGCCGGCAGCAGGGACTCCAGCGCGACCGACGGGTCCGCCAGCGCCTCGCGGTCGACCGGCGCCTTCGACCGGATCAGGGCCTGGATGTGCTCGGTGACGTCCCACACGTTCACGTTCATCCCGGCCAGCACCCGGCCCTCCGCCAGCCAGAACGCGATGAACTCCCGTTTGGCCACGTCCCCGCGGATCAGCACCTGGTCGTAGCCGCCCGCCGGGGCGTACCCCGAGTACTCCAGGCCCACGTCGTACTGGTCGGAGAAGAAGTACGGCACCCGGTCGTACGACACCTCCTGCCCCAGCATCGCCCGCGCCGCGGCCGGACCGCCGTTGAGCGCGTTCGCCCAGTGCTCCACCCGCAGCCGGGTCCCCAGCAGCGGGTGGTGCGCCGCGGCCACGTCCCCGACGGCGAACACGTTCGGATCGCTGGTCCGCAGCGAGGCGTCCACGGCGATGCCGCCGCCGTGCTGCCGGTCGACCAGGGCCAGCCCGGAGGTCTCGGCGAGCGCCGTCCGCGGCGCCGCCCCGATCGCCGCGAGCACGGCGTGCGCCGGGTGCTCCTCGCCGTCGTCGGTCCGGGCCGCGAGCACCATGCCGTCCTGCCCGACGATCTCGGTGAGCCGCGAACCGAAGTGGAAGCGGACCCCGTGCTCGGCGTGCAGGTCCCCGAACAGCCGGCCGATCTCCGGGCCGAGCACCGCGTGCAGCGGGGTGGCCAGCGGTTCGACCACGGTGACCTCGGCTCCGTATCCGCGGGCCGCGGCGGCGACCTCCAGGCCGATCCACCCGGCGCCCGCGATCAGCAGGTGGCCGTTGTCCCGGCCGAGGGTGGCCAGGACGCCCTTCAGCCGCTCGGCGTGGGCCAGCCGGCGCAGGTGGTGCACCCCGGCCAGGCCCGTCCCCGGGATGTCGAGGCGGCGCGGCTCGGCCCCGGTGGCCAGCAGCAGCTTGTCGTAGTGCAGCGCCGTGCCGTCGCCGAGGACCACCTTGCGGGCCTCCCGGTCCAGCTGGACCGCGGGCTGGCCGAGGTGCAGCTCGATGTCGGCCTTGGCGTACCAGGACGGCTCGTGGACGAAGACGCTGTCACGCTCCTCCTTGCCCTGGAGGTACCCCTTGGACAGCGGGGGCCGTTCGTAGGGGTGGTCGCGCTCGTCGCCGACCAGGATCACCCGCCCCGTGAACCCCTCGGACCTCAGCGTCTCGGCCGCCTTGGCCCCGGCGAGCCCTGCGCCGACGATGACGAACGTCCGGTGTGCGTCGACCACCTGATGCCTCCTCATAACCTCTCCGCCACATGCGAGCACATGCGAGCGTCCCGCACCGAGCCTGCCGCGTGAAGGGGGAGTGGCCCGATCGGCTCACGCTTCGGACCGGCGCGTGCGCCGTGTGAGCCGGGCGTGCAGGGAGCGCGCGGAGGCGTCGGTGAGCGCCGCGATCTGGTCGATGACCGCACGTTTGCGGGCCCTGTCGTCGGGCGCGGCATCGAAGATGGCGCGGAACTGCGGGTCCAGTCCCTCGGGCGCACGGGCGCTGAGGGCCTCGGCGAGTTCGGCCAGGACGATGCGCTGATCGGCGCGCAGCCGCTCCTGCTCGTCGCGCTGCATCACGTACAGGTCGGCCACCGCCTTGAGGACCGCGCACTCGTTGCGCGCCTCGCGCGGGACGACCAGCTCGGCCGCGTACCGGGTCAGCCGGCCTGAGCCGTACGCCTCGCGCGTGGCGCCCTCCGCGGCCAGGCAGAACCGGCCGATCAGCTGGCTGGTGGCGTCCTTCAGGCGGGCCTGGGCGACGGCCGACCCGTCGTACCCGTGCGGCCACCACTCCTGCTCCATCAGCCGGTCGAGGGCCTCGCGCAGCTCCTCCGGATCGGTGTCGGCCGGCACGTACCGGCCGATCGCGACACGCCAGATGGCGGTGCGCTCGGGCTCGGCGAAGAGGAGGTTGGGGTCGAGGTGCCCGGCGTGCAGACCGTCCTCGAAGTCGTGGACCGAGTACGCGACGTCGTCCGACCAGTCCATCACCTGGGCCTCGAAGCACTTGCGGTCCGCCGGCGCGCCGCGCCGCAGCCACTCGAAGACCGGCAGGTCGTCGTCGTACGCGCCGAACTTCACGGAGTCGGGGTCGGTGGGGTGGCCGCCACGGGCCCAGGGGTACTTGGTGGCGGCGTCCAGGCAGGCCCGGGTGAGGTTGAGCCCGACGCTGACGGGCTCGCCGCCGGCCGCGTCGGGCACGAACCGCTTCGGCTCCAGGCGGGTCAGCAGGCGCAGCGACTGGGCGTTGCCCTCGAAGCCGCCGCAGTCCTTGGCGAACTCGTTCAGCGCCTCCTCGCCGTTGTGCCCGAACGGCGGGTGGCCCATGTCGTGCGAGAGGCAGGCGGCCTCGACGAGGTCGGGGTCGCAGCCGAGGGCCGCGCCGAGCTCGCGGCCGACCTGGGCGCACTCCAGGGAGTGCGTCAGGCGGGTGCGGGGGCTGGCGTCCCAGTCGTACGAGCGGCTGCCGGGGGTGACCACCTGGGTCTTGCCGGCGAGGCGGCGCAGGGCGGCGGAGTGCAGGACCCGGGCCCGGTCGCGCTGGAAGGCGGTCCGGCCGGGGCGTTTGTCGGGCTCGGCCGCCCAGCGCTCGGTGTCGGACGCGTCGTAGGGGGTGTCCGGGGTGTTCGGGTCGGGGTGACGGACGGGTGCGATGCCGGTGCCTTCCATGCCTTCCATGTTCAGACGGTAACCGGAAGCACCGACAAGACGACCAATCTGAGCAATCGGAACCAACGCGGTCTTTATGCGGTGGCCAGTTTCAGCCGGGCCGGGGAGGCCGGGTGCGTCCGCTGCCGGGCCAGGGCCTCGTCGTAGCGCCTCAGTACGAGGCGGGCCAGGGCGGGATGGTCGCCGAGCGGGGCGGCCGCCGGGCCGGGCGCGGCGGCGGCGCTCTGCGCGGCGAAGCGGCCGGGGGCGGTGAAGTACGAGGCCACCGCGACCCGGTGGTGGCCGCGGGCGGTGAGGGCGCGGACGGCGTCGGCGACGGCGGGGGAGGCGGAGGCGTAGGCCGGTACGACGGGCACGCCGCCGAGGCGTTCGGACAGCAGGGCGGCGGTGCGGCGGGTGTCGGCCGCCGAGTCGGGGTCGCGGGAGCCGGCCGCGGCGAGCACGACGGCGGGGCCGGCGCCCCGGCCGGGGCCTCGGTCCGCACCTCGGCCGGTTCCGGGTCCGGAGGCGTCGGTGCCGGGGGTCCAGCCGGCCTCCAGGAGGCGCTCGTACAGGGCCTCCACCAGCAGTGGATGGGGGCCGAGCGGCGCGGCGACGCGGGTGTCCAGGTAGGCGGCGCGGGCCGCGGCCGCGGGCAGGTCCCGCTTGACGTGGTGGCCGCGGCCGAGGAGCAGCGGGACGAGCACGGCCGCGCCGGTGGTGTTCCGCAGGGTGTCGACGAGCAGGGGCCGGTTCAGCTCGACGTGTCCGAGCCGGACGTGGAGGCGGGGACGGAGTTCGCGGACGCGGTCGAGGAGGGCCAGGACGGCGGGGAGGGCGCGGGGGTCGCGGCTGCCGTGCGCGACGGCGACGAGGGTGGGCTGCTGCATGCGGGGACTCCGTCGGACCGGTCCCCCGCCGTGCGCCAGGGGCGCAGTCCGCTGAGCTGCGTGCCGAGTTGGGTGGTGATCCGGGTCAGCAGCTCCGTGGCGGTGGCGGGGGTAAAGGAGAGGGACAGGGACTCGGGAGGGTGCACCAGCTCCGTCATGAACCGATCCTGCGGGCCGGAGATTGCGGGTGCGTTGCGCGGGGGTGACGGGTGTTTACCGGCACCTCACTTGCTCATTCGTACGGGTGAAAGGCGGGGGAGGGGGAACTGGGGGCCGGGTGCGGATCGTCAACCTGTTCGAACGGTGCGTGGCGAGCGGGGGGAAAGATCATGAAACTGATGCCGGGCCGGCTGAGGACGGTGGAGGGGCGGCGGCGGGCCGTCCAGGCGGTGGTGGCCGCGTGTGTGCTGGCGCTGCTGCCCTCGGCGTGGACGCACGCGGCGGCCGCGGACCGGCTGCGGACCACGGCCGACGCGCCGCCCGCCGAGGTGGCGGTGGTGTTCGGGGCGGGTCTGTGGAACGGGCGGCCGACGCCGTACCTGGCCAGACGGCTCGATGCGGCGGCCGAGCTGTACCGCACCGGCAAGACGAAGGTCGTGCTCGTCACCGGCGACAACAGCCGCACCGAGTACGACGAGCCCGACGCGATGCGGGCGTACCTGACGGCCCACGGGGTGCCGGCGGACCGGATCGTCAGCGACTACGCCGGCTTCGACACGTGGGACTCCTGTGTCCGCGCCAAGGAGATCTTCGGGGTCAAGCGGGCCGTGCTGATCAGCCAGGGCTTCCACATACGCCGGGCCGTCGCGCTCTGCGGCGCGGCGGGCGTCGACGCCTACGGGGTCGGTGTCGACGACGAGCACGACGCGACCTGGTACTACGGCGGCACGCGCGAGGTCTTCGCGGCCGGCAAGGCGGCGCTGGACGCGGCCTTCAAGCCGGAGCCGCGGTTCCTGGGGCCGAAGGAGCAGGGGGTGTCGAGGGCGCTGGGCGCTCTGGCAGACTGACGCGCCGTCGGCCGCCTATGCCGATTAGTCGTACGGCCCTGTCTCCGTCTCGGCGTCAGGGGTGTGGAACCGTGGCAGTTGTGGAGCTGAGCGGCAAGGCCGTCGTCATCACCGGGGGAGCGGGCGGGCTGGGCGCGGCGGCCGCACGGGCCGTCGTGGACGGCCGCGGCAGCTACGGCGGCTGGACGGCCGGCCCGCCGAAGCCTGCGACGACCCGCTGACCGCCCTCGGCCGGACGGAGGACCAGGGGGCCCGGCCCGTCGGTCCGGCCGGCGGCGGATACCTCGTCCTCGACGTCCCAGGGGCCGCGTCGTGTCCGGGGAGGTCCCGTACCGGCCCGAGTCCCGCCTGCCCTCACCGGGCTCCGAAGGGCGCGCTGAGGTGCTCGTACGGGAGGCGTAACCGGGGGCGGCGGCCCACGTAACACCACCGCCGCAGGCTGGGCGGTATGCGCACCCCGGACTCCGCCATCGCCACGCACTGCCCGTACTGCGCGCTGCAGTGCGGGATGAATCTCCGCCCCGAGCCGGGCGGCGCGACGGTCGAAGTGGAGGAGCGGGCCGATTTCCCCGTGAACCGGGGCGCGCTGTGCGGCAAGGGGCGCGCCGCCCCCGCCGTGCTCTCCTCCCGGGTGCGCCTGACCGGGCCGCTCGTCCGCACCCACGCCACCGGAGCGCTGGAGCCGGCCACCTGGGAGGAGGCCCTCGACGCCGTCGCCGCGGGCCTCGCCCGGACGCGCCGAGCGCACGGGCCCGACGCGGTCGGCGTCTTCGGGGGCGGCGGCCTGACCAACGAAAAGGCCTACGCGCTCGGCAAGTTCGCCCGCGTCGCCCTGCGGACCTCGCAGATCGACTACAACGGCCGCTTCTGCATGTCCTCGGCCGCCGCCGCCCACCAACGGGCCTTCGGCCTGGACCGCGGACTCCCCTTCCCGCTGGAGGACATCCCGCGGACCGGCTGCGTCATCCTCGTCGGCTCGAACCCGGCGGAGACCATGCCGCCCGCCCTGCGCTACCTCACCGAGCTCAAGGCGAACGGCGGCACGCTGATCGTCGTCGACCCGCGCCGGACCCGGACCGCCGAACAGGCCGACCTGCACCTCGCCCCCCGCCCCGGCACCGATCTCGCCCTCGCCCTGGGCCTGCTGCACCTGGTCGTCGCCGAGGGCCGCACCGACGAGGAGTTCATCGCCGGCCGGACCACCGGCTGGGAGGAGGCCCGCGCCGCGGCGATGGCGCACTGGCCGGAGCTGGTGGAACGGATCACCGGCGTGCCCGTCCCCAGGCTCCGCGAGGCGGCCGCCCTGTTCTGCGCGCCGTCCTCCGCGATGGTCCTGACCGCCCGCGGACCCGAACAGCAGTCCAAGGGCACCGACACAGTCGGCGCGTGGATCAACCTGTGCCTGGCCACCGGCCGCGCCGGACGCCCGTTCTCCGGGTACGGCTGCCTCACCGGCCAGGGCAACGGGCAGGGCGGGCGCGAGCACGGCCAGAAGGCCGACCAGCTGCCCGGCTACCGCAAGCTGACCGACCCCGCCGCGCGCGCCCACGTCGCCGAGGTCTGGGGCGTCGACCCCGACAGCCTGCCCGCCCCCGGCCGCAGTGCGTACGAACTCCTCGACGCCCTCGGCACGGACGTCAAGGCCCTCCTCCTCATGGGGTCCAACCCGGTGGTCTCGGCCCCCCGCGCGGCCCACGTCGAGGACCGCATCCGCTCCCTGGACTTCCTGGCCGTGGCGGACGTCGTCCTCTCCGAGACGGCGGCCCTCGCGGACGTGGTCCTCCCCGTCACCCAGTGGGCGGAGGAGACCGGCACCACCACCAACCTGGAGGGCCGCGTCCTGCTGCGCCGCCGCGCCCTGACCCCGCCGCCGGGGGTGCGCAGCGACCTGGACGTGCTGCACGGCCTGGCCGCCCGCCTCGGCGTCGAGAAGGGCTTCCCCACCGCCCCCGAGGAGGTCTTCGAAGAGCTCCGCCGCGCCTCGGCCGGCGGCCCGGCGGACTACTCGGGCATCTCCTACGCCCGCATCGAGGCCGAGCAGGGCGTCTTCTGGCCCTGCCCGCAGGAATCCCACCCCGGCACCCCGCGCCTTTTCCTCGACCGCTTCGCCACCGAGGACGGACGCGCCCGCTTCGTCCCCGTCTCCCACCGGGACGCGGCCGAGGTCCCGGACCGCGAGTACCCGGTCCTGCTCACCACCGGCCGGGTGGTCGCCCAGTACCAGTCGGGCGCCCAGACCCGCCGCGTCGACGAGCTCAACGAGGCGGCCCCCGGCCCCTTCGTGGAGCTCCACCCGCGCCTCGCCTCCCGGATCGGGGCGGTCGAGGGCGCCCCGCTCGCGGTCGTCTCCCGCCGCGGCCGCGCCGTGGCCCCGGCCCGCATCACGGACGCCATCCGCGCGGACACCGTCTTCATGCCGTTCCACTGGCCGGGCGAGGGCCGTGCCAACTCCCTGACCAACCCGGCCCTGGACCCCGTTTCCCGCATGCCCGAGTTCAAGGTCTGCGCGGTCCGCGTCGAACCGGCGTGACCCGTCCGGCCCGGGTCCGGGCACGGCGTACTTCTTCTCGGACATGCGTCCGATCCGCATCGGGATTCCCGGCGGGGGGTAACCATCCGGTCACGCACCGGACTCAGAAAGTGCACGCACGCCCCTCGTGGCGGTGATGTGTCGTACCCCACACTGAAGTGCGGTGCCCCCGTCCTCGGAGCCCTGGAGGTCGCCCCCGTGCAGACCCAGATCCTGACCGTCAACGTGAGCCCGCCCGTGCACGACGCCGAGGCCACTGCGGGTGAAGAGCCCGAGGTCGACGCCGTGGACGAGGAGCCCGAAGAGCCCGAGGTACTGGAGCTGACCGAGCAGGTGCCCGAACCGCGCCGGCGCGCGGACAGCGGCGGAGCGGGCCCTTCCGCAGACCTGTTCCGGCAGTACCTGCGCGAGATAGGCAGGATCCCGCTGCTCTCCGCCGCCGAGGAGGTCGAGCTCGCGCGCCGCGTCGAAGCCGGCCTGTTCGCCGAGGAGAAGCTGGGCAACAGCCCCGACCTCGACCTGCGGCTCGCCCTCGACCTCGACAAGCTCGTCGTCATGGGGCGGATGGCCAAGAGGCGCCTCATCGAGTCGAACCTGCGGCTGGTCGTCTCCGTCGCGAAGCGCTACGTGGGCCGCGGGCTCACCATGCTCGACCTCGTGCAGGAGGGGAACCTCGGGCTCATCCGGGCCGTCGAGAAGTTCGACTACGCCCGCGGGTACAAGTTCTCCACCTATGCCACCTGGTGGATCCGGCAGGCGATGTCGCGCGCCCTCGCCGACCAGGCCCGCACCATCCGTGTGCCCGTCCATGTCGTCGAGCTGATCAACCGCGTCGTCCGGGTCCAGCGCCGCATGCTCCAGGAACGCGGGTACGAGCCCACCGCCGAAGAGGTCGCCGTCCACCTGGAACTGACGCCCGAGCGGGTCCTGGAGGTGCTCCGACTCGCCCAGGAGCCGGTCTCGCTCCACGCGCCCGTCGGCGAGGAGGACGACGTCGCACTCGGCGACCTGATAGAGGACGGGGACGCCGCCTCGCCCATGGAGTCCGCCGCGTTCTTCCTGCTCCGCGAACACCTCGAAGCCGTCCTGTCGACCCTCGGCGAGCGCGAACGCAAGGTCGTACAGCTGCGCTACGGCCTGGCCGACGGCAGGCCCCGCACGCTGGAGGAGATCGGACGGATCTTCGGCGTCACGCGCGAGCGGATCCGCCAGATCGAGTCCAAGACCCTCAACAAGCTGCGCGACCACGCCTTCGCCGACCAGCTCCGCGGCTACCTGGACTGACGGGCCGGGACACCCGGAACGCGACCCCGCGACCGCGACGCCGGGACCCCGACGCCGGGGCTGGGAACGGAGAAGGGGTGCCCCCTGGCGGGAGGGCACCCCTGGCAACCCGGCACGACACCGGTCCGACACCGGCGTGACACCGGGCCGGCCGACGCTAGTCGACCTCGGCCACCGCCTGCGCGAACTGCGCCGCGTACAGGCGCGCGTACGCGCCGTCCGCCTCCAGCAGCTCCTCGTGCGTCCCCTGCTCCACGATCGAGCCGTTCTCCATCACCAGGATCACGTCCGCGTCGCGGATCGTGGACAGCCGGTGCGCGATCACGAACGACGTACGGCCGTGCGCGAGGCGCGCCATCGCCTTCTGGATCAGCACCTCGGTACGGGTGTCCACCGAGCTCGTCGCCTCGTCGAGGACCAGGATCACCGGGTCCGACAGGAACGCCCGGGCAATGGTGATCAGCTGCTTCTCGCCCGCGCTGACCCCCGCACCCTCGTCGTCCAGCACGGTGTCGTAGCCGTCCGGCAGGGTGCGGATGAACCGGTCCGCGTGGGCGGCCCGCGCCGCCTCCTCGATCTCGGCGCGCGTGACCTCGCGGGCCGCGCCGTAGGCGATGTTCTCCGCGATGGTGCCGCCGAACAGCCACGTGTCCTGGAGCACCATGCCGATGCCGCCGCGCAGTTCCTCACGGGTCATCTTCGCGATGTCCACCCCGTCGAGGGCGATCTCGCCGCCCGTGACCTCGTAGAACCGCATCAGCAGGTTGACGAGCGTGGTCTTGCCGGCGCCCGTCGGGCCGACGATCGCGACCGTGTGGCCGGGTTCGACGGTCAGCGACAGGTCCTCGATGAGCGGCTTGTCCGGCTCGTAGCGGAAGGCCACCTTGTCGAGCGTGACCTGGCCGCGGAGCTGCTCCGGCCGCTCCGGGACCTCCGCGTCCGGCTCCTGCTCCTCGGCGTCGAGCAGCTCGTACACCCGCTCCGCCGAGGCGACACCGGACTGCACCAGGTTCGCCATCGACGCGACCTGCGTCAGCGGCATCGAGAACTGGCGCGAGTACTGGATGAACGCCTGCACGTCACCGATCGACAGGCTGCCCGAGGCCACCCGCAGACCGCCGACGACCGCCACCAGCACGTAGTTGATGTTCGATATGAAGAACATCACCGGCTGCATGATCCCGCTGACCAGCTGCGCCTTGAACGAGGCCCGGTACAGCGCCTCGTTCTGCTCGGCGAAGACGGCCGCGGACTCCTTCTGCCGGCCGAAGACCTTGACCAGCGTGTGGCCCGAGTACATCTCCTCGATGTGCGCGTTGAGCGCGCCCGTCGACTTCCACTGCGCCACGAACTGCGGCTGCGACTTCTTGCCGATCTTCGCCGCGACGACGACCGACACCGGGATCGTCACCAGCGCGACCAGCGCCAGCAGCGGTGAGATCCAGAACATCATCGCCAGCACACCGACGATCGTCAGCAGCGAGTTCAGCAGCTGGCCCATCGTCTGCTGGAGCGTCTGCCCGATGTTGTCGATGTCGTTGGTGGCCCGGCTGAGCACCTCACCGCGCTTCTGCCGGTCGAAGTACGACAGCGGCAGCCGCGACAGCTTCGCCTGGAGCTCCTCGCGCATCCGGTACACGGTGCCGTTCATGATGTGGTTCGACAGCCGCGTCGCCACCAGCATCAGCAGGCCGGCGAGGGTGAACACCACCAGCGCCCAGATCGCCACGACCCCGACGCCACCGAAGTCGATGCCCTCGCCGGGGGTGAAGTCGGTGCCGGACAGCATGTCCGCCATCCCGCCCTGGCCCTTGGCGCGCAGCCCGTCCAGCGCCTGCTGCTTGGTGATCCCGGCCGGCATCTGGCGGCCGACGATCCCCGCGAACACCAGGTCGGTGGCCTGGCCCAGGATCTTCGGGCCGACGACCGAACAGGCGACGCTGCCGACGACGGCGACGACCATGCCCCACAGCTTGACGCGGTCGTGCGCGATCTGGCCCAGCAGCCGTTTGCCCGAGCCCTTGAAATCCAGGGACCGCTCGGCCGGCCCCATCATCATCCGTCCTCCGGGCCCGCTCATGCGGCCTCCGCCTCCGTCAGCTGGGAGAGCACGATCTCCCGGTAGGTCTCGTTGTCGGCCATCAGCTCGTGGTGGCGCCCCTCGCCCACGACCTGGCCCTCGTCCAGCACGATGATCCGGTCGGCGTCGCGGATAGTGGAGACGCGCTGGGCGACGATGACGACCGTCGCCTCCTCGGTCTCGCGGGCGAGCGCCGCGCGCAGCGCCGCGTCCGTCGCGTAGTCCAGGGCCGAGAAGGAGTCGTCGAACAGATAGATCTCCGGGCGCTGCACCAGCGTGCGCGCGATGGCCAGACGCTGGCGCTGGCCTCCGGAGACGTTCGTTCCGCCCTGGGTGATCGGCGCGTCCAGGCCGCCCTCCAGCTCGGACACGAAGTCCTTGGCCTGTGCCACCTCCAGCGCGTGCCACAGCTCCTCGTCGGAGGCGTCGGGGCGTCCGTAGCGCAGGTTCGAGGCGACGGTCCCGGAGAACAGGTACGGCTTCTGCGGGACCATGCCCACCGTCTTGGCGAGCAGTTCCGGATCGAGGCGGCGCACGTCCTCCCCGTCGACGAGCACGTCGCCGCCGGTCGCGTCGAACAGCCGCGGAACCAGGCCCAACAGCGTGGACTTGCCGCTGCCGGTGGAGCCGATCACCGCGGTGGTCTCGCCGGGGCGGGCCACCAGGTCCACCCCGCGCAGCACCGGGGCCTCGGCGCCCGGGTAGCGGAAGTCGGCGCCGCGCAGCTCCAGCCGGCCGCGGGCGAGCAGCTTGCGCACGGGGTCGGCGGGCGGGACGACGCTGGACTCGGTGTCCAGCACCTCCTGGACGCGCTCGGCACACACCTCGGCGCGCGGCACCATCATGAACATGAAGGTGGCCATCATCACGGACATGACGATCTGCATCAGGTAGGCGAGGAAGGCCGTCAGCTGGCCGATCTCCATGCCGCCGCTGTCGATGCGCATCGCGCCGAACCAGATGACGGCGACGCTGGAGATGTTCACGACCACGATCACGGTCGGGAACATCAGCGCGAGCAGCCGGCCGGCCGCGAGGGAGACCCCGGTCAGGTCGGTGTTGGCCTCCCGGAACCGGTCCTTCTCGTACTCGTCGCGGACGAAGGCGCGGATCACGCGGTTGCCGGTGATCTGCTCGCGCAGCACCCGGTTCACGGTGTCCAGACGGACCTGCATCTTCCGGAACAGCGGGCGGGTCCGGAAGACGATCGTGCCGACCGACAGGCCGAGGACGGGGACCACGGCCAGCAGGACGCCCGACAGCTTCACGTCGAGCGAAAGCGCCATGGCGATGCCGCCGATGCACATGATCGGAGCCGAGACCATCAGCGTGAAGGTCATCAGCACCAGCATCTGGATCTGCTGCACGTCGTTCGTCGTACGGGTGATCAGCGACGGCGCGCCGAACTGGCCGAGCTCCCGGGCGGAGAAGCTCTGCACCCGGTCGAAGACGGACGCGCGGACGTCGCGGCCCACGGCAGCCGCGGTGCGGGCGCCGAAGTAGACGGCGCCGCAGTTGCACCCGAGCTGGACGAGGGAGACGCCCAGCATCAGCGCGCCGAAGCGCAGGATGTAGCCGGTGTCCCCGCTGACGACACCGTTGTCGATGATGTCCGCGTTCAGCGTGGGCAGGTAGAGGCTCGCACTGGTCTGCAGCAGTTGCAGCAGCACGAGCAGGGCAATCGGTTTCCGGTACGGACTCAGATGGGTCCGCAGAAGTCGTATGAGCACGCGCAGGCTCCGGTCGGCAAGATCGAGGGGGTTCGCTCCATCTTCGGCCACCGCGCAGCCGATCCCCACCGGTTTTCGCAAAGGCCCGTCAAAAGGAGGAGACCGGCCGGCGGGCCTACTCCCGCGGCAGTAGGCCCCGCGCCCGAGCGGGCGCCGGGTGCCCGGCGGCTCAGCCCTGGAACGCCCCCGGGTGGATCTGCTCACGCGTCGCGATGTACTGCTGGCGCACCGCCTGCCACGCCGGGTACTCGTCGCCCGGCTCGAAGACCTGCGCCACCGGACCCGGCCACACCGGCGGGGTGTGCGGGGCCAGCGTCCCCTGCTGCACCCCCAGCGCCCACGCGGCCTGGCGCGCCGCGCCCAGCGCCGCGTAGTCGGCCGGCGCGGGGACGACGATCTGCGTGCCGAACAGTCCCGGAGCGGCCGCCTGTACGGCGGGCAGCTCGGCCGCCGCGCCCAACAGGAACACCCGGCGGATCTCGACCCCGCGCGAACGCAGCACGTCGAGCGCGTCCGCGAGCCCGCACAGCATGCCCTCGAACGCGGCCCGGGCCAGGTGCTCCGGCTTCATCGAGTCCCGCCGCAGCCCGGACAGGGTCCCGGCGGTGTGCGGCAGGTTCGGCGTCCGCTCGCCCTCCAGGTACGGCAGGAGGACGAGCCCGTGCGCGCCCGGCGTCGACTTCAGCGCGAGCTCGGACAGCCCGTCGAGATCGGTGCCCAGCAGTTCGGCGGTGCCCCGCAGCGCCCGTACGGCATTGGAGACGTTCACCACCGGCAGGTGCATGCCGCTGGCGTCGGCCAGCGAGGTGATCAGCCCGCCCGGCTCCGACAGCGCCTCGTGGTGCACGGCCATCACCGAGCCCGAGGCGCCCAGCGAGACCACCGCGTCGCCGGGCCCGAGGCCCAGCCCGAGCGCGGCGGCCATGGTCTCCCCGGTGCCGGCGGAGATCAGCAGCCCCTCCGGTGTCATCCCGGCGGCGTCGGCCGGCCCGAGCACCTCGGGCAGCAGTGCCATGTGCCCGAGCGCCAGCTCGACCAGGTCGGGCCGGTACGAACCGGTGGCCGCCGACCAGTACCCGGTCCCCGAGGCGCCGCCGCGGTCGGTGGTCCGCCGGACCGGACGGCCCAGCAACTGCCAGACCAGCCAGTCGTGCGCGGACATCAGCACGGCGACCCGGCGGGCCGCCTCCGGCTCGGTGCGGGCCAGCCAGGCCAGCTTCGCCACCGGCTGCGCGGACTGCGGGACGGACCCGACGGCCTCGGCCCAGGCCTGCCGGCCTCCCAGCGCCTCGACGAGTTCGGCGGCGGCGACCTGGCCGCGCTTGTCGTTGCCGACCAGGGCCGGACGGACCAGGGCGCCCTGCTGGTCCAGGGCCAGCAGTCCGTGCTGCTGCGCGGACACGCCTATGGCCTGGACGCCCTCGAGGAGCCCGCCGCCGGCGGCCTCGCCGAGGGAGAGCAGCCAGGCCTGCGGGTCGGTCTCGTGGGGGTGGACGCTCTCGGGGTCGCCCGCGGGCTGTGGATGGGGCGCGTAGCCCTGGCGCAGGACGGCACCGGTCTCGGCGTCACAGACGACTATGCGAGTGAAGGCGGAAGAGCTGTCCAGCCCGGCGACTATCCCCATGCGGAGAATTCTGCCGCACGCCGGACCGGGATCCGCCGCCCGGAGGCGCCGGATCCCGGGGAACCTCCCGGCTCAGGTGTTGCTGGTGCCCCAGTCGTCCTCGAAGCCGCCGCCGCTCCGGTCGCGCAGGCTCCGGACCCGCCCGGCCAGGGAGGACGGGATCGCGTCGCCGACCTTGTCGCCCACGGCGGCGAAGGCCTTCCCGGCGTACTGCCGGCCGGTCTGCCCGGCGGTCTCGGCGGCATTGCGCACCGCCGGGTTCTGCGCGAGCCCGCGGGCGGACTTCTTCAGCTGTTCGTAACGTTCGCGCCCGGCGCGCGTCCCGAGCACGTACCCGAGGGCCAGTCCGACCACGAACGTGACCTTGTACCGCATGCCTGTCACCCTTCGTCGTGTGGTGCCCGGCCTGCTGGCGATACCGATTGGCGGAGCACCCCCCTGCTTGCGCTAATCTATGTCTCGCAGCGGGCGCTCGCCCCCCGGCAAGGCCGGAGGTGGGCTGTTCGGTGCACCGCAGCAATCCCCTGTAGCTCAATTGGCAGAGCAGCCGGCTGTTAACCGGCAGGTTACTGGTTCGAGTCCAGTCGGGGGAGCGCAGTCCCCTGTAGCTCAATTGGCAGAGCATTCGGCTGTTAACCGGAGGGTTGCTGGTTCGAGTCCAGCCGGGGGAGCGTGAAAGAAGAGGGCCCCGCGCGGGTCCTCTTCTTTTTTGCCCTGGTCCTGGAACCGGGCAGCCCTCAGAACGGTCTCCCTCAGCAGGCGAAGCCGATCATGCGAGGCATCCGAGGCAGGAGATCGTATGAGCGGCTATGCTGCGGCAGACGGCGCGCACACATGTACGCGCCACGCCGTGAAGGGGCGGTAGCTCAGCCGGTTAGAGCAGCGGACTCATAATCCGTCGGCCGTGGGTTCGAGTCCCACCCGCCCCACTGCGAGCCGCAGGTGCAGAAACGATCGCACCTGCGGCTTCGGTGTTTCTGGGGCCGGCGCTGCCCGTCGGGGCATCCCCCGGGGCGCGTGCCGGGCTAGAAGTTCTCCGTTTCGTCCGCCAGGTGGCGCAGTACGTCGTTCAGGTCCTGGCGGCGGGCGAAGGCCGCGCGTTGGCGGTGGGCGCCCGAGCCGTCGCGCAGGAGGCCGCCCAGGGTCTTGGCCGCGTGGTCGAGTTCGTCCGACGCCGCCAGTTCCGGGGCGACCAGGTCCAGCAGGGCCTCCGCCAGGTCCGCCGCCGGGAGTTCCGCGCCCGTGTACGGGTCCAGCCCGAAGCCCTCCAGCCCGTCGTGGGCCGCCCGCCAGCGCGCGAGGCGCAGTACGTCGTCCCGCAGGGCCGGTTCGGGACGCTGTTCCGCGATGTCCCGCAGGGCCGTCGCCACCAGGGCGCGGACCAGCTCGGCCTGGAGGATCGCCGTGTCGATGTCCGGGGACATGTCGGGTGCCCGGATCTCCAGCGTCGGCCAGTGCCCGGACGGGCGCAGGTCCCAGTAGACCATCTTCGTGTCAAGGGCCGCCCCGGAGCCGAGCAGGGTCTGCACCGAGCGCCGGAAGTGGGCCGTGGACGTGAAGTGCGGGGGCAGCCCGGCCGAGGGCCAGCCCGACCAGGCCATCGCCCGCCAGCTGGCGTGACCGGTGTCACGGCCGCCCCAGAACGGCGAGTTGGCGGCCAGTGCGATCAGCGTGGGCAGCCATGGTCTGACCCGGTTGGACACCGCCACCGCCGTGTCCACGTCGAGGGTGCCCACGTGGATGTGGCGGCCGCAGCTGACCAGCGTGTCGGTGAGCGCGCCGAAGCGGCGGTGCTGCTCGCGCTGGCGCGGCTCGTCGTCGGTCAGGTGCAGCGGTCCCTCCACGGCGAGGACCGGCGAGGGCGCGGCCAGCAGCCGGCAGCCGTGGGAGCGGGCCGCCCGGGCGAGGGTGCGCCGCAGGGTGGCGAGCTCCTCGCGCAGCACGGGCGCCGAGCCGGCGACCGGAGTGGCGATCTCCACCTGGTAGCGGGTGCCCTCGGGGTGCACTTCGTGGGGCAGGCCCGCAGCGGTGGCCAGGACGAGCGGGGCGGCCGGAACCACCCGGAAGGTGCGGTTGTCGACGAGGAGGAACTCCTCCTCGACGCCGACGGTCAGCGGGGCCGTGAGGGGAGTCGCGTGGACGCCGTTGTCCGCGCTGCCGGTGCTCGTGGTGCTGTTGCCAGGTTCGATCACTACGCCTCCCTGGACATACGAGTCTTTTCATCATGAGCTGAACACCACGGCGGAGCGCACGCCGATTCAGTCAAATGTCCTGTGACAGTGGCGAGTTACCGGCAAGAAACCCTCCGGCATGAGGCCGCCGGTCAGGGTGGGGCGGCTGGTGCGGGTGCGGGAAATCCACGCGGCCCGGCCCGAGGCCGGCGGTTATCATCCGCTGTGACCGGTACGAGCACCCCCACCCGACGCCCGACGCGGATATTCGCGGACCTGACCCCGCTGCGCACGTCCCCCGACTACCGCCGGCTCTGGGTCGGCAGCACCATCTCCTGGATGGGCCAGGCGATGACCTCGCTCGCGATCTCGCTCCAGGTCTACGACATCACCCGGTCGAGCTTCTCCGTCGGACTCGTCGGACTCTTCTCCCTCGTCCCGCTCGTCGTGTTCGGTCTGTACGGCGGGGCCATCGCCGACACCGTGGACCGGCGCAAGCTCGGCCTCTACAGCTCCCTCGGCCTGACCGCCCTGTCGACGGCGCTGGCCGGCGCCGCCCTGCTCGACTACCACCGGGTCTGGCTCCTCTACACGGTCGTCGCCCTCCAGGCGGTCTGCGGCGCCCTCAACGGACCCGCGCGGTCCGCGATGATCCCCCGGCTGCTGCCGGCCGAGCAGCTGCCCGCCGCCAACGCGCTGAACTCGGTGACCATGACCTCCGGGACGATGATCGGCCCGGTGCTCGGCGGAATCATCGTCGGCTGGTGGGGGTACCAGGCCGCCTACCTGATCGACGCCGTCACCTTCTTCGCCGCGCTCTACGCGGTGTGGCGGCTGCCCGCGATGCTGCCCGCCCGGGAGAACGGCAAGCGGGGACGGGCCTCCGTACTGGACGGACTGCGCTTCCTCGGTAGCCGGCCCAACATCCGGATGACGTTCTTCACGGACATGTCCGCCATGGTGCTGGCCAGCCCGCGGGCGCTGTTCCCGGCCGTCGCCGGGCTCTGGTACGGCGGCGACGCCAAGACCGTCGGCCTGCTGGTGGCCGCGCCCGCCGTCGGGGCGCTGCTGGGCGGGCTGTTCTCCGGCTGGCAGGGCCGGATCCGCCGGCACGGGCTGGCCATCCTGCTGTCCGTCGGCGGCTGGGGGCTGGCCGTGGCCGTCTTCGGGCTCACCCGGAACCTGTGGCTCGGGCTGTTCGCCCTGGCCGCGGCCGGCTGCGCCGACACCATCTCCATGGTGTTCCGCTCCACGATGATGCAGGCCGCGACCCCCGACGAGATGCGGGGCCGCCTCCAGGGCGTGTTCATCGTGGTCGTCGCGGGCGGGCCCCGGCTCGGGGACTTCCTCGCCGGGACCGCCGCCGATCTGACGTCCCCGGCCGTGGCGATCACGGGCGGCGGGCTCGCCTGCGTCCTGGTGCTGCTCCTGCTCGCCCTGCGCTGGCGCGGCTTCGCCCGCTACGACGCGAGGTCGCCGCAGGCGTGAGACGGCCCCCGGGTGGGGCGGCGGTCGGGCGAGCCGGAGCGCGCGGTGGCGCCGACGTGCGGGCGGGACGTCCGCGTCCTCGGCGCGGCCGAACAGCAGCCGGCCCCGAGCGGACGTCCGCGCGCAGCCGCAGCCGCTGCCGCTGCCGGATGCGGCGCTCCGCCTGCGCGGCCGTCACCGCCACCGAGGAGCCGCGCAGACGGCGCGGCAGCCGGCGGACCGTGACGCGGCGGCGGAGGGCCTGGGGCCGGGTGCGGCGGCAGGCCCGCGAGGCCTCGCTGGGGCAACGGGAGCCGAACCGCAGGTCATGGGCGCGGACGGCATGACGAACCGGCCGCGGAGCGCGGCGTGGGGCGCCGGTCCGCGGCGGGCTCGGACGCGGTGGCCGGCCACGGTGCCGGGCGGCGGGCAGGGTGCGCCGCGTCCGCGGCGGGATCGGACGCGGTGGGCGGTGCGTGGCGGGATCGGACGCGGTGGGCGGTGCGTGGCATGGACGGCACCGCGGACGGGGCCCTCAGGCGGGTCCTGGCGGTACCCACCGGAAGCCGCGCGGGCCGTCTGCGCGAGGGCGCCGGGTCATCCGGCGGGACCGGGCCGGGCGGGGGCGACCACGCCGCGGGCCACGCCGAGGGAGACCAGGTCCTGGGGGCGGATGCGGAGTTGGTCCGCCGTGGACGGGGCCTCGGACGCCGGGCGCTTGAGGATGGCCGCCGCCAGCTCGGGGGCGATCACCGAGAAGTAGCTGTCCGGGGTGACCCAGGTGTTGCCGGGGGCGGCCAGCGCCAGCGCCCCGCCGGAACCCCCTTCGCCGATCAGGAGGGTGGTCACCGGGACCCCGGCCGCCGCGACCGCCGCGAAGGTGTCGGCGATGGCCGCCCCGGCGCCGGAGTGTTCCGCGGCGGCGTCGTTGGCCGCACCGGGGGTGTCGACCAGGGTCAGCACCGGGACCCCGAGGCGGTCCGCGAGGCGGATCACGCGGGCCGCCGTACGGTATCCCGCCGGACGGGTCGCCGTGCCGCACTGGGCGGCGTACGCGACGGCCCGCCCCTCCCTCAGTCCGAAACCGCACAGCATGCCCGGGTCCGTGGCGCCCGCCCGGTCGCCGGAGAGGGGGAGGCGGAGCGTGAAGTACGCGTCCAGGTAGGCCTCGGCGCGCGGCCGGCCGGGGTGACGGGCCTGCCGTACGGCGTCCCAGCCGGTCGGCGGGGGCGGTACGTCCGACAGCGCCGCGGGGGGTTCGACCGGTCCGGCGGAGCGGGGCGCGGCCAGCACGCGGAGCCAGTCGGCCAGGGTCGCGGGCAGTTCTGGGGCCGGGACGACGGCGTCCACGTGTCCGGCGGCGTACTGGCCCTCGGCGGTGTACGCCGCCGGGTCCGCGTCGGCCGGCCGCACCCGGGAGCCGGCGAAGCCGACCTGCGCACCCGGGAGCGCGAGCACGACGTCCGCCCCGGCGCCGAGCGTGGCCCAGCCGCCACCGGTGGTGGGATCGCGGAGCACGGCGATCTGCGGGAGTCCGGCGGCCCGGGTCAGGACGCACTGGCGGGCCACGCGCTGGAGTTGGGTCAGCGCGAGCATGCCCTCCTGCATGCGGGAGCCGCCGGTGGCGATCAAGGACACGAGGGGGAGGCGGTGTTCGCGAGCGTGGGTGTACGCGGCTTCGAGCCGGTCTCCGGTGCGTTCGCCGAGGGAACCGCCGAGGAAGCCGAACTCGAAGGAGATCACCGTGGCTTGACGGCCGCCGATCAGGGCGGTTCCGGTGACGACGGACTCCTGCTCGCCGGTGCGCGTGGTGGCTCGGGCGCGCGAGTCGTCGTATCCGGCCCAGGTCAGAGGGCCGTCGGGGGCGCACTCCCGGTGGGGGGCGGGGAGTTCGGCGAAGCTGCCGGGGTCGGTCACGGAGGCGATGGCCGCGCGGGCCGAGAGGCGGGTCGTCGTCACGGAATCACCCTATGGGGTTACGTCAGGTCACGTCAGGCCCGTCATGGCCACGTGATCACGTCGGGCCGGTCGGATCACGTCAGGCCCGGGAGGGGGAAGGCGATCCTCAGGGCGTACGCCGCGACGAGTCCGTAGCCGAGGCGGAAGGTCCAGGCGCGGGCGCCGGGGGAGATCCTGCTGCCCGCGAAGGCGCCGAGGGCGACGAGGGTCTGCTGCCAGAGGAAGGACGCGGTGGCCACGCCGCCGAGGAAGACGGCGGCGGTGGTGGGGGTGGTGAGCGCGGCGGCCTGGGCGGTGGTGAGCGCGGCGAAGTAGAGGGCGGTGGTGGGGTTCACGGAGGTGAGGCCGACGTACCGGACGAAGGCCCGCGCCGGCCCGCCCCCGCTCCCCGGCGCGGGCGGAGCCGGAACGGCCCGGGCCCCCGACCCCGGCCGGGCCGCCGCATCCGCATCCACGTCCGCCGCATCTGCCGCAGCCGCCGACGCGTCGGCCGACGCAGACGTCGCCGCCGACGCAGCCGGGCCCGCCGACTCCGCCGCATCCGCCGCCGCCGACGCCACCCCGGCCGCCCGCGCCCCGGGCGCCGGCGGGGTCGGGGAGGGGGCGGAGCGGCGTAGGCCGTGGGCCGCGATGCAGAGGAGGATCGCCGCCGCCGCGAGACGGATCCACGCTTCGACCGGGGAGACGTGCGAGGCCACCCAGGGCCCCAGGGCCGTGGCCAGCGCCGCGTAGGCGAGGTCGACCGTGGCGACGCCCGCCGCCGCGGCCATCGCCGTGCGGCGGTGGCGTATCGCCTCCTGGAGCAGCAGCACGCTCATGGCACCCATCGGCATCGCCACGCCCAGGCCCGCGGCCGCGCCCGACAGGGCGGGGGAGAGGAATCCGTTCATGACGGGAGGGTGCAGGGCTGGGGCGCGGCCGCAGCGACGTATATCGGCCCCGGCTGCGAGAATCGCGGTATGGACCGCCTCGACAGGGAAATCCTCGGCATCCTGCAGCAGGATGCGCGGATCTCGTACCGTGACCTCGGTGTCCGCGTAGGGCTCAGTGCCAACGCCACCGCCGACCGGGTGCGCCGGATGCGGCGCGACGGGGTGATCCGGGGGTTCACCGTCATCGTGGACCCGGCCGCCGACACCCGGGGCGGGCTCGTCGTGTTCATCGACCTGGTCCTGCGGCAGGACGTCGGCAACGACGAGTTCGAGGCGAAGGTCGCCACCCTTCCGGGGATCACGGAGGTGGTGCACGTGACGGGGGAGTACGACTACCTCGTACGGGCCCGGGCCGCCGATCCCGCCGCGCTCGACGCACTGCTGCGCCGGCTCAAGCGGGAGGCCGGGGTGGCCCAGTCCAGCACCCGGATCGCGCTCCGGGCCGCCCACCGCCCGGCCGGTGCCTGAGGGCTCCGCCTTGCGCTGCACCGCATCCGACGCCGCGCGCTGATCCACCGGGGCTTACGGGACGGGACAGCCCTTGACGACCCTCCCTAGGCCCTGTCGTCAAACTGCCGTCTGCCCCGCGACGCCTGGCACGCGCTCTCGCCGCACCGGGCGAAAGCCAAGTACGTCCAGTACGCGGTCTTCCGCCCGGCGCGCCGAGAGCACGCACCAGACGCCGCGGGGCCGCCCTCCGGGCGACGACGGGAGTTTGACGACAGGGCCTAGAGGGCCGACTGCCAGCGCAGGGTCGTTCCGCGGGCTCCCGTCTGCGTGCGGCCGTCGTCGGTGACCCGCAGGCGGACGCGGGTCGGGGTCGCGTCCACGTGGACCTCTATCGACGTGACCCCCGGGCGGCGGTGGGCCGCGGCCAGGGCGCCGCGCAGGGCGGACAGGAGGTCGCCCGCCACCGGTTCCGGGAGCAGGACGTCGACCGCGCCCGCGAAGTGGACCGAGGGCTGGAAGCCCAGCAGGACCGCAGCCCCGCCCGTCTCCCGCAGGACCCGGCCGCGGAACGTCGTCGGGGCGTCGGTCGGCGGCTGCTGGAGGGCGAAGATGGCGGTGCGGACCTCCTGGATGGTGGAGTCGAGTTCGTCCACCGCCCGGCCGAGTTCGTCGCCGACGTCGTCCCCGTCCCCGGAGGGCGCGGCCGCCGAGCGCTTCTTCGTGCTCTCCAGCATCATCTCCGTCGCGAACAGCCGCTGGACCACCAGGTCGTGCAGGTCCCGCGCGATCCGGTCGCGGTCCTCGTAGACGGCCAGCTGTTCCCGGTCGTGCTGCGCGTCAGGTTCTTCACGACGTACGAACCGGGCGTCATGTCCCGGCAGGCCTGGTCCCACAGGGCGCAGGCCCACGCGGTGGCGGTGCCGTGGTTGGGCCCGGCCAGCGAGACCCAGTGGTCCACCGCGGCGCTGCCGCCGCCGAACTTCACGTACCAGCGGCCGACGAGCGAGCCCAGGGAGTGCGCCACGATGTCGACCCGGGCGGCGCCGGTCTGCCGGCGGACCTGGTCGACGTACGCGCCGAGCTGCCCGGACAGGACCTCGTTGACGGACCGGTGCGTGTCGTAACCCCAGGAGAAGAGCTCCGCGTCCGTGTACCCGGCGGTGCGCAGGTCCTCGCGCAGGCCGCCCCAGACACCCGGGTCGGCGTTGTAGCCGTGGATGAGGACGACCGGGTTGTGCGGCTGCACAGGTGTGGCGGCACGGGCGGGGAAGGGTGCGAGGAGCGCCGGGCACAGGGCGAGGAGCGCGAACAATTTCTGGCGGGGCGTCAGCATGGGGTCCCCCCTTACCGTGTTACGCGCGAGTAGCGCGGATGGTGCGCGCATCGTGGTGCCTGTCGGTACAGAAATCCACCCCCGTGCAGCACCTCCCGCCCCGTGCGGCACACCCAGCCGGAGCAGCCCAACGGGCGCTATGCCCCATTCGCCCGAGAAGATATGAAATGCAACCGGCAGCCGCCGGTCTTCTTGCGTCAGCGCTCTCGGGAGGATCTGCCGTGACCGTCAGTCTTGAGCAGTTGCGCCGCTGCCACGTCGCCGTCGACCTGGGAGCCGCCAGGACCCGCGTCTACGTCAAGGGCGCCGGCCTGGTCGTCGACGAGCCCAGCGTCGCCGCCGTCAACACCCGCACCGGTGCACTCATCGCGGTCGGGACGTTCGCCGAACGGATGACGGGCCGCACGCCCGACTACATCCGCGTGGTGCGCCCCGTCTCCGGCGGCACCGTCGTCGACATCGAGATGGCCCAGCGGATGCTGCGCCACCTGCTCGGCGAGAAGCTGCGCCGCGCCCTGCGCCGCAAGCCGCGGCTGCGGGCCGCCGCCTGCACCCCGCACGACGCCGACCCGCTCGCCCAGCGGGCCGCCGTCGAGACGATGGTCGGGCTCGGGGCCCGGCGCGTCGAGCTCGTCGACACCCTGATCGCGGCGGCCGTCGGCTGCGGACTGCCCGTGGAGCAGCCGACCGCGACGATGATCATGGTGTGCGGGGCCGCCGCCACCCAGGTCGCCGTCCTCTCCCTCGGCAACATCGTCACCGCGCAGCGGATCCCCGTCGGCGGCGAGGCCATCGACCACGCCGTCGTCCAGCACCTGCGCCACGCCCACGAGCTGATGCTGCCCAGCCAGGCCGTCCGGCCGCTCCAGCTGGCCCTGCACGGCAACGGCATCACCGACGGGGGCCCCGCCTCCACCCTCATCCACGGCCGCGACGTGGCCACCGGACTGGCCCGCTCCGTCCACGTGGACACCGCCGCCGTCCGCGACGCCATCCACACCCCGCTGACCGCCGTCCTCGACGGCATCGGCAAGGTGCTGCGCGCCTGCCCGCCCGACCTGGTCGCCGACCTGACGGACCGGGGGATCATGATGGTGGGCGGCAGCGCCCTGCTGCCGGGCCTGGACCAGATGCTGCGCGACGCCACCGGAATGCCCGTCGCCATCGCGGAGCGGCCGGACGTGTGCGCCGTCCTCGGTCTCGGCATGATGCTCGAAGGGAAGATCGCCCCGATGGTCCTCAACCCGCTGGCCGAATGACGGACGCGGCGACCGAGCCCGCCGACCCCGCGGAACGGGCCAGCCTGCCCGTACTCCTGGAGGCGGTGCTCAGCGTCGGCTCCGAACTGGAGCTGCAGACCACCCTCCAGCACATCGTGGAATCGGCGGCCGAGCTGTGCACGGCCCGGTACGGGGCGCTCGGGGTCGTCGACCCCGAGCGCCTGCGGCTGACCGAGCTGTACACGGCCGGGCTGAGCGCGGCGGAGCGTGCCGCGATCCCCCGCCTGCCCGACGGGCGTACGGGCGTGATCGGCGCGCTGATCACCGATCCGCGCCCGCTGATGCTGGAGGACCTGTCGAAGGACCCGCGCTCGGCCGGGTTCCCGCCGGGCCATCCGCCCATGCGCAGCTTCCTGGGCGTGCCGATCAGGGTCCACACGGAGGTGTTCGGCAACCTCTACCTCGCCGAGAAGCGGGGCGGCGGCCCGTTCACCGACGAGGACCTCGCACTGGTGCGGGTGCTCGCCGCCCAGGCCGGGATAGCGATCGGCAACGCCCGGCTGTACGAGACGGCGCGCCGCCGGGAGCGCTGGATCGAGGGCGCCGCCGCGGTCACCACGACCCTGCTGGCCGGCCGCCCGGCCGCCGACGCGCTGATGTGCGTGGCCGAACGGGCCCGGCTGCTCGCCGACGCGGCGGCGGGAGTGGTGCTCCAGCCGACCCCGGAGGGCGGCATGGAGATCGTGGCCGCCTCCACGCAGGGGGACGCCGGGGACCTGATCGGCACGGCCATCGCTCCCGGCTCGGCGGTCCTGGAACAACTCCTCGGCGGCGAACCGGTCTTCATCGAGGACTCGGCGACGGACCCGCGGATGACCACGCACGTGCGGGAACGATTCGGCCCGAGCATGATGCTCCCGCTCCAGAGCGGCGGCCAGCTGATCGGCACCCTCGCCCTGCCGCGGGCCCGCGGCGGTCGCCCGTACGACGCGGTGGACCGGCTGCTGGCCTCGCAGTTCGCCTCCCAGGCCGCACTGGCCCTCGTACTGGCGAACTCCGGTGACGAGACCCCGGGGGCGGTGAAGTACGCGACGTTCTGGTCGAACTGCGACGAGGTCGTCAACCCGGACGACAGCGTCCCGCTCGCCGGGGCGGCCAACACGCCGGTCGGCTGCCTCAAGCACAACGACCTGCTGGGGGACGACGCCACTTCTGCGGGTATCCGGTCCTTCCTCGCCTCCTAGGCCCTGTCGCCCGCCCCGCCACCGCCACCGCCCCCAGCCCCGGCCCCGGCCCCCGCCCTCTGCCCCTGCCCCGGGGCCGGGAAGCCCGGGGGCCTGCGCGGCCTCAGATCTCGATGCCGTCGACCGCGACGCGCTGGAGCAGGCCGTACGTGAACTCCGCCACGCACGGCCGCCCCTGCGCGGTGAACGCGAGGCGCCACCGGGTCGGCGCCGTGCCCTCCATCGGGCGCGCCGGGGCGAAGGCCCGTGCCACCTCGTCCACCGTGGCCGACCAGGGCCGCAGGTCCTGCACCGTCTCCAGTACGGGTCCCGGCGCGCCCGGGGCCCGTACCAGCCACTCGTTCCACACCGCCCCGTCCGGCGCGGCCAGCACCTCGAAGCGCAGGTCGGGCCAGAGCGGCACCGGCCACAGCAGGGCCTCGCACTCCAGGTCGCCGATCGTACGTGCGGCCGTCGACTCCGGCGGCCCGAGCACCGAGCGGTAGCGGGCCAGCGCTCCGCGCGAGCGGGGCGAGCGGACCATCGCCTGCCAGCGCTTGTTCGCCGCCCGCTGCTCCGCGAGCGAGGCGCCCAGCCGCTGCCGGGCCGCCTCTGCGAGGTCCGGCCGGAAGTCCGCCATGCGGCGCAGCAGCACCAGTTGGAAGGCGGCCGGACCGAAGGGCACCGAAGGCGTGGGCGCAGTCATGGAAACCACGATTCCACACAGGACCTCCACGAACCCGCGACATGGATGTTGCGGGGAACCGCGTAGCGTGCGGACGTCATGGACTACTGCCACGCGTGCCGGAGGCACCTCAACGGCGCCCTGGCCTGCGCCGGGTGCGGAACCCCGGTCGAGTACCTGCCGCCCGTAGTGCCCGGGGGGCCCGCCGTGCCCGCCGCTCCGTACGGCTCCGCCCCGTACGGCTCCACCGGGCCGGAGGCCGCCGATCCGTTCGCGGACTCGATCGTCGTGCTGGCCGGCGAGCACCACGGCCGGTCCGGCGCGCGGCGCCGTGCCACGCACCGCCGGCGCCGGCGGACCCTGCTGACCATCGGCCTGGGACTGACGCTCGCCGTCGGCGGCACGGTCGCGCTGGCCCGGATCGTCACCGAGGGGCAGAAGACCGACCGGGCCGCCGAGGTCGTGCTCACCGACGGGGACGGCCCGCAGGATCCGGCCCCGCTGCCGAGTGGCCACGGGACTCCCGCCGCGCCTTCGGCGCTGAAGCCGGTGAAGGCCTCCGGGGCCGCGAAGGCCGGTGCGGGCGGGACGAAGCCGGCCGCGCCCGGGACGTCCACCGAGGGGCCGACGACGGAGCCGGGTCCCTCGGGGTCGGCCTCCGCGCCGGGCAGGACGGGGCCGACGAAGGGCGCCCCCGGTCCGGGTCCGTCCGTGAAGCCGGGGCAGTCGGGGTCTGCCTCGCCGAGCGCTTCCGGGACGGCGCAGCCGCCGCCCGCTCCGGTGCCGAGCCCGAGCCCCACGCCGACCAAGGGCTGCATCCTCTGGATCTTCTGCTGACGGAGCTCCCGCCGGGGGCGGGGGACGGGCCGGGGTGGCGTCAGCCCAGCATCCGCTTGAGCAGGTCCCGAAGGACCGCCCGCTCGGCCGTGGACAGCCCGGCCAGCGGTTCGCGCGCGAAGTCCAGCGACTCGCGCAGCCGGTCCGCGGTCTGCAGGCCCTCCTCCGTCGGGGCGGCCAGCTTCACCCGGCGGTCGGCCGGGTCCGGCCTGCGCTCGACCAGGCCGCGTGACTCCAGCCGGTCCACGATGCCCGTTATGTTCGAGGGCTCGCACTTCAGCTGCTGCGCGATCCGGCGCATCGGCATCGGCTCCAGGGACAGCAGGTTCAGCACCCGGGCCTGGGCGCCGGTGAGCTGGTGGCTGGCTGCCGCGTGCTCGTACTCCTCGTGGTAGCGGGCCACGACGGAGCCGATGAGCTCGACAACCTCAAGGGTCAGGGGATCTGCGCGACGACTGGGCATGGATCCAGCGTACCCATTTGCTTGACAACATGAAATATCCAGGCGCATGGTTGTTTCACTTGATGAAGTATTCGTCGGCGCCCCGGTGCCGGCACCCTCGATTCGGGAGCCCCCATGTCTCAGATCCCCGCCGTCAGCCGCGAGTGGCACCTCGTCCGCCGTCCGCAGGGCTGGCCCGTGGCCGAGGACTTCGCCCTGCGCGAGGTCGAGGTCGCGGCCCCGGCTCCGGGCCGGATCCTGGTGCGCAACCTCCACATGTCCGTGGACCCCTACATGCGCGGCCGGATGAACGACGTGAAGTCGTACATCCCGCCCTTCCAGCTGGACAAGCCGATGGACGGCGGCGCGGTCGGCGAGATCGTTGCCTCCGCCGCCGAGGGCTTCGAGGTCGGCGACCACGTCCTGCACGGCCTGGGCTGGCGCGAGTACGCCGACCTGGACGCCAAGCACGCCACCAAGGTCGACGCCTCGCTCGCGCCGCTCTCCGCCTACCTCGGCGTGCTCGGCATGCCCGGCCTGACCGCGTACGCCGGCCTCTTCGAGGTGGCCTCCTTCAAGGAGGGCGACGCCGTCTTCGTCTCCGGCGCGGCGGGCGCGGTCGGCGGCCTCGTCGGCCAGTTCGCGAAGATCAAGGGCGCCTCCCGGGTGATCGGCTCCGCCGGTTCGGACGAGAAGGTGACGCTCCTCACGGAGAAGTACGGCTTCGACGCCGCCTTCAACTACAAGAACGGCCCCGTCGGCGAGCAGCTGAAGGAAGCCGCCCCCGAGGGCATCGACGTCTACTTCGACAACGTCGGCGGCGACCACCTGGAGGCCGCCATCTCCTCCCTGAACGTGCACGGCCGCGCCACCCTGTGCGGGGCGATCGCCCAGTACAACGCCACGGAGCCGACCCCCGGCCCGCGGAACCTGGCCCTGGTCATCGGCAAGCGGCTGCGCCTGCAGGGCGTGCTGGTCGGCGACCACGCCGGGCTCCAGCCGCAGTTCGTCCAGGACGTCGCCGGCTGGCTGCGCTCCGGTGAGCTCGTGGCCGACGAGACGGTGGTCGAGGGCGTGGAGAACGCGACCGAGGCCTTCCTCGGCATGCTGCGCGGTGAGAACACCGGAAAGATGATCGTTTCCTTCACCGGTTAGGCTCACTGCACACCGTCGTGATCGTGGGCGCGAGTCACGGCGACTACCAGGAGGATCTCTTCACATGTCCATCCAGCAGTCCGACGTCGTCTACACCGCTGTCGCCACCGCCGAGAACGGCCGTGACGGCCGTGTGGCCACCAACGACGGTCAGCTCGACGTCGTCGTGAACCCGCCGAAGGAAATGGGCGGCAGCGGCGCCGGCACCAACCCGGAGCAGCTGTTCGCCGCCGGCTACAGCGCCTGCTTCCAGGGCGCCCTCGGTGTCGTCGCCCGCAACGAGAACGCCGACGTCTCCGGTGCGACGGTCACCGCCGAGGTCGGCATCGGCAAGAACGACGAGGGCTTCGGCATCATCGTCAAGATCTCCGCCGTGATCCCGAACGTGGACGCCGCCACCGCCAAGGACCTGATCGAGAAGGCCCACCAGGTCTGCCCGTACTCCAAGGCGACCCGCGGCAACATCACGGTCGAGCTCGCCGTCTGATCCGGCTCGCGCTCAGCGGAGGCCGCCCCCGGTCCGGGGGCGGCCTTCGCCGTAAGCTGTGCCCATGCGTGATCTTGCGGGGGGATTCGGCCATCTGCTGGCCGGACAGAGGTGGGTGTTCCGTAACGGACGGTGGCTGGGCTTCGGCCTGCTGCCCGGGCTGCTCGCGCTGGTGCTGTACGCCGGCGCACTCGTCGGGCTCGGCTACGGCGCCGACGACCTGACGGCCTGGGCGACGCCCTTCGCGGACGACTGGGGATCCCCCTGGCTCGGACTCTTCCGGGGCTTCCTGACCGCCCTCGTCTTCTGCCTGGGCCTCTTCGTCGCCGTGATCACCTTCACCGCGGTGACCCTGCTCATCGGCCAGCCGTTCTACGAGTCCCTCTCGGAGCAGGTCGACCGCAGCGTCGGCGGTGACGCCCCCGAATCAGGGCTGCCGCTGGCCCGGGAGCTGTGGATCTCGGCGCGGGACAGCATCAAGGTGCTCGTCCGGGTGCTGCTGTACGGGGTCCTGCTCTTCGCGCTCGGCTTCATCCCCGTCGTCGGACAGACCGTGATCCCGGCGATCGGGTTCTGCGTGTCCGGCTTCTTCCTGACCGAGGAACTCACCGCCGTGGCGCTCCAGCGCCGCGAGGTGGAGCTGAAGGACCGGCTCGCCCTGCTGCGCGGACGCCGCGCGATGGCGCTCGGCTTCGGCGTACCGCTGGTGCTGGCGTTCCTGGTGCCGCTGGTCGCGGTGTTCCTGATGCCGGGTGCCGTGGCCGGGGCCACGCTCATGGTCCGCGAACTGCGCGGCGAGGACGAGGAGCAGGCCGCCGGGGACGGGTCCGAGGAGCCCGAGGGGGCGGCCCGGCCCGGCCATCCGGCGCAGCCGCACCAGCAGTCCCCGTACCAGCAGTCCCCGCACCCCCAGTCCCCGTACCAGCAGCCCCCGTACGCGGCGCCGCAGGGCGGGTCCGCCCACCCGGGGCCGTACGCCGCCGGGCCCCGGTACCCCGCGCCGCAGCAGAACCCGTACGCGCAGCAGCCCCCGCAGTATCCGGGCGGCGGAGCGGCCGGCGGCCCCGGTCCCGCGTCGAACCCGTACCGGTGACCCGCTGTCCCGCGTCTAGCGCCTGAGCAGGGTGATCGCCCCGGCCGTGTCCTCGCCGGAGTGGGCCTCCGGGGCGGCGTCCAGCCGGCGCCGCATCAGGTCCAGGTAAGGGGTCAGCAGCTCCGCGCTGACGCCCTGCTCCGCGGCGGTGCGCAGCAGGGTGCCGCTGCCGGCGACCTGCATGGCCAGGTTCGACACGACGCCGGTGGTGAAGTCGCGGGAGGTCAGCCGGTCGGCCGCGTTGTCCACGAAGAACCCCATCGCGCCGAGCCACTCCGACAGCAGCGGCGCCAGGTCCTTCGGGGCGATGTCCTCGCCCTCGATCAGCGCGAAAGCGTGCGAGATCCCGGCGAACAGCCCGTACATCCCGCTCAGCAGGGCCACGTCGTACAGCGCGGCGTGGCCGGGGTCCTCGCCGACGAAGCGCGCTCCGGCCGGGACCTCCAGGGTGCTGCGGTGCGCGTCGAACAGCGCTCGCGAGCCGCTGTAGAACACGTACGCGCCGGACGCGGGGACGCCGATCATCACCGGGGTGCCCATGATCCCGCCGTCCGTGAACCGGGCTCCGCGCGCCTGTGCCCAGGCGGCGCGCTCCCGGCCCTCGCCGGGCGTCCCGGTGGTGAGGTTGACCAGGTCCTTGCCGGTCAGGTCGACGCCCTCCAGGGTCTGGCCGACGCTCGCGTCGTCCAGCAGGCAGAGCACGACGAGGTCGCCCGCCGCCACCGCCTCGACGGGGCTCGCGGCGACGACGGCGCCTTCGGCGGCGAGGGCTGCGGCCTTTGCGGGCGTGCGGTTCCAGACGGTGAGGGGGTGCCCGGCGGCGAGCCAGGTGCGGGCCAGCGCGGTGCCCATGTCGCCGAGGCCGAGGAGGGTGAGCGGACGCTTCGGAACGTTGTCGTAGGTCATGGCGTTGAGCCTGGTGGCAGGATGTGTGGTGCTCAAGTACGCACTTGGGAGTGGGTGGTTACCCCCAGGTGAGCGAGCAGGCGGGGAGGGGTGCGTGATGCAGGTGACGCGGAGGCCGGGGGCGGACCACTGCGGTGTGGCAGCGGCGATGGCCGTGATCGACGGCAAATGGAAGGTCTCGCTCCTTTGGGAGCTGGAGCAGAGGCCGCGCCGATTCGGGGAACTGCGCCGCCTGGTTCCGGGCATCTCGGAGAAGGTGCTCGCGGCCCAGCTGCGCGAGCTGGAGACGGACGGCATCGTCCACCGTGAGGTGTACGACGAGGTCCCGCCGCGCGTCGAGTACTCGCTGACCCCGCTGGGCCGGGAACTGAACACGGCGCTGACGTCGCTCGGCGCATGGGGCACCAAGCACCGCCTCCCGGCCTGATCGCCTCCCGGCCTGATCGGCAGGGCATCCCTAGCCCTGGGCGCGAGGTTCCACCCAGAGGGCCTCGGCGAGGGCGCACAGGTCACCGTCGGCGGTGGCCAGGGCGGTGCCCACGCGGTACTTGCGGCCCTCGCTGCCCAGCAGCCAGGCGTACGAGACGAGGCCCTCGCCCACCGGCACCGGCCGCAGCAGCCGCGCGGTCAGGGCGGCGGTGACCGCCCCGGGCCGCCGGTCGTCGAGCAGCCTGCCGGCCGCGTTGCCCGGGCAGTCCAGGGCGCCCCACACCAGCTCGGGCGGCAACAGCCCCTCCGCGTCACCGAGTCCGGGACCGGGGGTCCAGGCGGCGGCGACGACCGCGCTGCCGGGCACCCGGCCGCAGTGCAGCCGCAGCCCGGTGTCGGGCGTGCGGTGCAGGCCGCAGCCGAAACAGTCGACCATCCCGTCCGGCGGGACGGCCCGGTACGCATCGGCCGCCGCCGAAGCCTGCTCCCAGGACGGGGCCGCGGGAGCCTCCACGGCCGGTTCGGCGGGGCTCGCCGCCGCCAGCAGCAGCTCGCCGTCCACCAGCTCCACGCCGCCACCCGCCGTCGGGACGAGCCGGACCGGCGCCTGGGTGGGCACCGGCCGGCGGAAGTCCACCCGTACGGTCTTCGCTGCGGCCCGCGCCGCCAGCACCCCGGCCACGTAGCCGCCGAAGGCCACCCCGGGATATCCGCTGAGGTGGGCCGGAACCGTGATCGTCTCGAAGTCGGTCATGCCCGCCACCTCATCACACGGGCCGTCCGCGGCACAGGGCTGGGCGCGGGAGCCCGCAACTATCGCGGCCGCCCGGTCGTCCTCCATCCTGGAGGAGCGCACCGCGCGCAGGGGTTTCGGAGGTGGCCGGATGGCCGAACAGCCTTGGGGGCAGCCGTACCCGGTCCGCCCGCAGCAGCAGCCGTACGGGCAGCCGTGGCAGCACGCGCACATGCCGCAGTCCGCGATGCGCGCCTCGCACACCGACCGCGACCGGACGGTGGACGTGCTCAAGGCCGCCTACGCGGAGGGCCGGCTCACCCGGGAGGAGTACGGGCAGCGCTTCGACGCGGTGTACGGGGCACAGACGTACGGCCAGCTCGCGCAGCTGGTCGCGGACCTGCCGGCCGGGCCGGTGGCGGTCCCCTTCGGCGCGGCCGTGCCCGCGCTGCCACCGGCCTACGGGCCACCGCCGATGCCGATGCCCGTACCGCACCGTCCGGTCAACGGGATGGCGATCGCCTCGCTCGCGCTCGGCGTGCTGAGCCTGCCGACGCTCGGCCTCGCGGGCCTCGGCGCCGTGATCACCGGGCACATCGCCAAGGCGCAGATCCGCGCCCGCGGTGACGAGGGCACCGCTCCCGCGACGATCGGCCTGGTGCTCGGCTGGCTGTCGCTGGGAGGCTGGGTGCTGCTCTTCGTCCTCGCCGGGTTCGGCGTCCTCGACTGACGACCGACGACGGGCGGCGGACAGACGGGCGGCCGGCGGACGACCGGCGGCGGACGACGGGCGAATGGCGGGCCGGCGGCGCCGCGGCCGTCAGGGGGCGACGTCCGCCGTCACCACACAGGCCGTACGGTCGTCCGCCTCGGCCAGCAGCGCGCCGCCCGGGGCCCACAGCGCGGCGCGCCCGCAGCCGGTCCACGGGCCCGACGGACCCACGTGGTTGCCGAGGACGACGTACAGGCCGTGCTCCCCGGCGATCCCGGGGTACACGGTCGCCCGCTCCCGGATCCCGTCGCCCGTCCCGTACAGGGAACTCGCCAGGTGGACCCGGCAGCCGTCCGCCGCCGCGCCGGCGGTGAGCTCCGGGAAGTGGTTGTCGTAGCAGACGCCGAGCGAGAAGCGGATCCCGCCGAGCGTGAAGCGGCCCGGGCCCTCCCCGGCCGTGAAGGCCCCCTGCTCGTGCCGGTACAGGTGCCGCTTCGCGTACGTCGTCACATGCGCGCCGTCCGCCCCGTACACCAGCGTCGCGATGGCGGGCAGCGGACCGGGGGTCCGCAGCGCGACGTTGACGGCGACGGCGATGCCGGCGGACCGCAGCGGATCCAGCCGGGTGTCGTCGGCGTCCGCCATCCACAGACTGGGGTCGGCGGCCAGGGCCTCCAGCTCGTAGCCGGTGAGCGTGAACTCGGGGAACACGACGAGTTCGGCGCCCTGCGCCCGGGCCTCGGCGGCGAGCGCGACGCTGCGCCGCGTGTTGGCGTGGACGTCGGCCGGGACGCAGGTGAGCTGCGCTGCTGCGATCTTCACGACCTCAGCATGCCAGCGCGGCCGGGGCCCCCGGTGGGCGGCCCGGGGCGGGAGCCGGCAGGGGGCTCGACGTGGCGGCGCAGCGGAGTGATGCTGTAACAGCCCGCGTATTCGCCGGAGTTGACGGAGGGCCGGCTGATGCCCGACTGGATCCGACCGGTCCTCGCCGCTGCCTTCCTGGTCGTGTCGTACCGCGTGGTGCGCACCAGCGGCGCCGGACTGCGGGTGGCGGTGCTCCTCATGGCCGCCCTCAACGCGGGCGTGCTGTGGCTGCTCGCGTCCACCGCGCCGCCGTGGACCGTCGCGGCGGTCGCCCTCGTCTCCCTGGCGGCCGCGGTGCACGGTCTGCTGACGGCGATGCGGACCCTGGTGGCCGGGATCAGGCGGGTCGACACCGAAACCCTCCGGGGGCTGATCCGGCAGGCGGCGGACGCCGCCGGCCCGCAGGTCCTGGGCGTGTGCGTGATGTTCAGCGGTTCGCTGGCGCTGACCGCCTTCGCCGACGACGCCCATCCGGAGGGCCGCCAGTTCCACCTGCCGCCGGGGGGGGACTGCCCGTTCTGCCTGGTGGAGGAGCAGATCCGGGACTTCCTCGGCCCGGCGGACCCGCTGCTCGCCGCGTACCGCACCCATCTGGGAGCGGGCAGCAGCCGCCACCTCCTCGTCAAGCGGCGCTCGGAGCGGGAGCCCTGGACGGGACGCCTGCGCGACCGCGTCTACTACCGGGTCCCCGGCCCGTCCCGCCGCCCGCCCTGCCCCGTCCACGACGCCCTGCTGGGGCGCCCCTGAGGTGCCTGCGGCCCGCGGAGCCATGAACCGGACCGGGGGCGCCCGGACACCAGCCCACGGTCCCCATGGCCCTCCCCGTCAGCGGGGCGGCTCGGCCGCCGTCACCTGGCGGTGCGCCAGCTCCGCGAGCCGGGCCTGTCCGTCCTTGCCCGGGTGGAACCAGTCCCAGCGGCTCAACTGGTCCGCGGAGAAGGGGTACTGGAACACCGCGCCGCCGTCGTAGCGGCACAGCGCGTCCTTGGCGCAGACCTCACGGAGCACCTCGTTGTACTCGACGACACGCGCCCGCACCTGCTCGCGCCGGGACGTCGCCCCGGTCGCCGCCGACAGCGGGTCCGCCAGCATCGACTGACAGATCCCCAGCTTCCAGATCTGCCGCACCATCGGGCTGTCCTTGCCCTGCTCCCACAGCCGCTGCAGGTCCGGCACGCTGGAGACGTACACCTCGGACGCGGGCGAGGCCGCCCGCAGGCCGGCGAGGGCCTTCTCGAACCCCGCCCGGAACTCCGCCACCGGCGTCATCGACGAAGCCAGCGGGCGGCAGGCGTCGTTCGATCCCACCATCACCGTGACCAGGTCGGGCTTGTGCTCCGAGGCCGCGGCCAGCTGCCCCGCCAGGTCCGCCATCCGGGAGCCCGTCACCGCGAGGTTCCAGCTGCGCTCCGGCACCCCGGCCTCCCCGAGCAGCCGTGCGGCGAGGGATCGCACCGCGGGGTCGTTTCCGGTGGCCCAGGAGACCTCCGGGCAGTCCGCCAGCACCGAACAGGCGTCGAAACCCCGCGTGATGGAGTCGCCGACGGCGGCGATCGAGGTGGGCGCGGTGTTCCAGCGCGGCCCGGCCTGCGCCCCCCGCTCACCCTCCGTGGCCGACCCGCCCGACTGACACCCGGTCAGCACCCCGGCCAGGACGACGATCGTCGCGCCTGCTCCGGCGAGTGACCGGCGCGCGCGGCGTCGCGGGGCGGTGGTGCGCATCGGGTGGTTCCCTCCTCGTCGCCCCACGTCCTCCGGGGGCGTCCTGCTGAGTGAAAGCTCGGTGTTTGGCGGCCTCGGACCGACCGTACGTCACACCATGACCCCTGGCGCACGGTAGCTTTTTCCCGTGGCGTTTCGGCCGCAGGTCCCGTTGCGCAATGTCAAAAAATTTCCGTTACATTACATCACGTCACATTCTGTCCGTTTTCTGGAGTTTATTCCCGACCTCGTCCCACACTGGAGGTCCCGGTGACGACACGTGGAGTTCTGTACGTGCATTCCGCACCGCGCGCGCTCTGCCCGCACGTGGAATGGGCCGTTGCGGGCGTGCTCGGGGTGCGGGTGAACCTCGACTGGATCCGGCAGCCCGCCTCACCCGGCACCTGGAGAGCCGAGTTCTCCTGGCAGGCCGAAGCCGGCACCGCGTCGAAGCTCGCCTCCGCGCTGCGCGGCTGGCACCTGCTGCGCTTCGAGGTGACCGCGGAACCCTGCCCCACCGCCGAGGGCGAGCGCTACAGCTCCACCCCGGAGCTCGGCATCTTCCACGCCGTCACCGGCATGCACGGCGACATCCTGATCCCCGAGGACCGGCTGCGTGCCGCCCTGGCCCGGTCCGCGCTCGGCGAGACCGACCTGGAGGCGGAGATCGCCAAACTGCTCGGCAAGCCCTGGGACGACGAGCTGGAGCCCTTCCGCTACGCGGGCGAGGGCGCCCCGGTCCGCTGGCTGCACCAGGTGGTCTGAGGGCTGTCCCGCAATCCGCCGCGCACCCGCCGGGGATCGCGGGACGACCCTCGGCCCCGACCCACGCACAGCCCTCGGCCCCGACCCACGCTCCGCCCTCGGCCCGGGCCCATGCAGAAGGCCCACCCGGTGGACTCCGGGTGGGCCTCGTGCATGTGCGGGCGGGCGTCAGACGTCAGACACTGCGGAACGCCAGGGTGACGTTGTGGCCGCCGAAGCCGAACGAGTTGTTGATCGCGGAGATCCGGCCGTCGGCCGGCAGCTTGCGCGGCTCGCCGACGACGATGTCCGCGTCGATGTCCTCGTCGAGCTCGTCGACGTTGATGGTCGCCGGGGCCAGCCGGTGGTACAGCGCGAGCACGGTCGCGACGGTCTCGATACCGCCGGCGCCGCCCAGCAGGTGACCGGTCATCGACTTGGTCGCGGAGATCGCGATGTGGTCGAGGTCGTCGCCCAGGACCTTGCGCAGGGCCTTCAGCTCGGCCGTGTCGCCCTGCGGGGTCGAGGTGGCGTGCGCGTTCACGTGGACCAGCTCGGCGGGGTCGAGACCCGTGTTGTCGAGCAGGTTCTGCACCGCGGCCGCGACACCGCGGCCCGTCGGCTCCGGCTGCGCGATGTGGTGGCTGTCCGCGGACAGACCCTGGCCCAGCACCTCGCAGTAGACCCGGGCGCCGCGCGCGGCGGCGTGCTCGGCGGACTCCAGGATGACGACGCCCGCGCCCTCGCCGAGGACGAAGCCGTCACGGGCCTTGTCGTACGGGCGGGAGGCCTGCTCGGGGTTCTCGTTGTTCTTGGACATCGCCATCATGTTGGCGAACGCGGCGATGGGCAGCGGGTGGATCGCCGCCTCGGTGCCGCCCGCGACGACCACGTCGGCGCGGCCGGTACGGATCATCTCGACGGCGTAGCCGATGGCCTCGGCGCCGGAGGCGCAGGCGCTGACCGGGGTGTGCACGCCCGCCTGGGCGTTGACCTCCAGGCCGACGTTGGCCGACGGGCCGTTCGGCATGAGCATGGGGACGGTGTGCGGGGAGACCCGGCGCACGCCCTTTTCCTTCAGTACGTCGTACTGGTCGAGCAGGGTGGTGACGCCGCCGATACCGGAGGCGATCACGGTGCCCAGGCGTTCGGGCGCGATGGACGCGTCCTCGCCCGCCGGGGCGGTGTAGCCGGCATCGGCCCAGGCCTCACGGGCGGCGATGACGGCGAACTGGGCCGAGCGGTCCAGCTTGCGGGCCAGCGGGCGCGGAAGGACCTCGCTGGGGTCCACGGCGACCGGGGCGGCGATACGGACCGGGAGTTCGGCGAACCGCTCGCCCTCGAGGGGCTTGACGCCGGAACGACCGGCGAGCAGACCTTCCCAGGTCGAAGCGCTGTCGCCACCCAGCGGAGTGGTTGCGCCGATACCGGTGACGACCACGGTGCGATTGGTCGGGCTCACAGGAATTCTTTCTCCACGTCTCAGGGGGTGCTGAATTGTCACGGCGCCACCGCCAGGTGGCGACAAACGCTCGTCAGGCTCAGGCCTGGTGCTTCAGGATGTAGTCAGCGGCGTCGCCGACCGTCTTGAGGTTCTTGACGTCCTCGTCCGGGATCTTCACGTCGAAGCGCTCTTCGGCGGCGACGACGACCTCGACCATGGACAGCGAGTCGACGTCCAGGTCGTCGGTGAAGGACTTGCCGATCTCGACGTCCTCGACCGGGATGCCGGCAATCTCGTTGACGATCTCCGCGAGACCTTCGACGATCTCTTCCTGGGTGGCGGCCATGTGGCGCTCCTTCTCTAGCTAACTGGGGTGAAACAGGGCTGGATACGGATCCGGAGCCCTAGGGGAGGGTAACGACCGTCGCGGCGTAGACGAGCCCCGCCCCGAAGCCGATGACGAGCGCGGTGTCGCCGCTCTTCGCCGCTCCGGTCGCCAGGAGCCGCTCCATGGCGAGCGGGATCGAGGCGGCCGACGTGTTGCCGGTGGTCTCCACGTCACGGGCGACCGTGACGTGCTCCGGCAGCTTGAGAGTCTTCACCATCGAGTCGATGATCCGCATGTTCGCCTGGTGCGGGATGAAGACGTCCAGGTCCTCGGCGGTGATCCCGGCCGCGTCCAGCGCCTGCTGGGCCACCTTGGCCATCTCGAACACGGCCCAGCGGAAGACCGCCTGGCCCTCCTGCGTGATGGCCGGGAACTTCTGTGCGCTGTCCGTGCTGCGGAACTCGTCCCACGGCACGGTCTGCTTGATCGTCTCGGACTTGTCGCCCTCCGAACCCCACACGGTGGGGCCTATGGCCGGCTCGTCCGAGGGACCCACGATCACGGCGCCCGCGCCGTCACCGAACAGGAAGGCCGTCGCGCGGTCCTCCAGGTCGGTCAGGTCCGACAGCCGCTCCACGCCGATGACGAGGACGTACTGGGCCGAGCCCTCGATGACCAGGCCTTTGGCCAGCGTCAGGCCGTAGCCGAAGCCGGCGCAGCCCGCGGAGATGTCGAACGCGGCGGGCTTGACAGCGCCGATCCGGTGGGCGATCTCGGTCGCGACGGCAGGCGTCTGCTTGAAGTGCGAGACCGTCGAGACGATCACGGCGCCGATCTGCTCGGGCGAGATGCCGGCATCGGCCAGCGCCTTGCCGGAGGCCTCCACCGACATCGCGGCGACGGTCTCCTGGGGCGAGGCCCAGTGCCGGGTCGCGATGCCGGAGCGGGAGCGGATCCACTCGTCGGACGAGTCGATCGTCTCCAGGATGACCTCGTTGGAGACCACGCGGGTCGGCCGGTAGCCGCCGACGCCGAGAATACGGGCGTACGGGGAGCCCTTGGCAGGCTTGATCTTCGACATGCTGTGTGGGCTCCTTCTCTCAGGCCGCGTGCTCGGCGAGGAGCGCGGCGGCCTTTTCGAGATCGTCCGGCGTCTTCAGGGCCACGGTCGGAACGCCCTTCAGCGCGCGCTTGGCCAGACCCGTCAGCGTGCCACCCGGGCTGAGCTCGATGATCCCGGTGACGCCCAACGCGCCGAACGTCTCCATGCACAGGTCCCAGCGGACCGGGTTGGCGACCTGGCCGACCAGGCGGGCGACGACGTCGGCGCCCGTGGCGACGACGTGGCCGTCCTTGTTCGAGACGTACTTCAGCTCCGGGTCGGCCGGGGCGAGGGCCTGCGCGGCCTTCTCCAGCGTGGCGACCGCGGGAGCCATGTGGTGCGTGTGGAAGGCGCCCGCGACCTTGAGGGCGACGACCTTCATGGAGCCCTCGGGCTTCTCGGCGACCAGGGCCTCGATCTGCTCCATCGTGCCCGCGGCGACGATCTGGCCCGCCCCGTTGATGTTGGCCGGGGTCAGACCCAGCTTCTCCAGGTGCGCGACGACGACCTGCTGGTCGCCCCCGAGCACCGCGGCCATGCCCGTCTCGGTGACGGCAGAGGCCTCGGCCATGGCCAGACCGCGGGTCCGTACGAACGACAGCGCGTCCGCGTCGGACAGCACACCGGCGTAGGCGGCGGCCGTGATCTCGCCGACGCTGTGGCCCGCGACGGCACCGAAGGCCGCGCGGGAGCCTGCGCCGAGCGCGGAAGCGGAGAGCAGACCGGCGGCCACCAGCAGCGGCTGGGCCACCGCCGTGTCGCGGATCTCGTCCGCGTCGGCCTTCGTGCCGTAGTGGGCAAGGTCGAGCCCGATGGCGTCCGACCAGGCGGCGACGCGGTCAGCGGCACCGGGGAGGTCGAGCCAGGGAGTCAGGAAGCCGGGCGTCTGTGCGCCTTGGCCGGGAGCGACGAGTACGAGCACCCTCACACTCTCTCTTGTGGATGGTCCCTGCCGCCCGTGGGGACAGGGACCAAGAACCGTCGGGGTAATTGTTGATGTCCGACAAAAGTCTAGGACTGCGGATCGCCGTCGGCCAGACGCCCGAGGATCAAGGCGATCCGCAGCGTGAACGCCGAGCGGACATCGGACGGTGACCAACCGGTGACGTCGGTCACACGTCGGAGCCGGTAGCGCACCGTGTTCGGGTGTACGAACAGCATCCGGGCGGCCCCTTCCAGACTGCTCGCCTGCTCCAGATACACGCTCAGCGTCTCCAGCAACGCCGACCCCGCCTCTTCCAGCGGTCTGTAGATCTCCTCCACCAGCTGCTCCCGCGCGGAGGGATCCGAGGCGATCGCGCGCTCGGGCAGGAGATCGTCCGCCAGCACCGGCCGGGGAGCGTCCTGCCAGGCCGTGCACGCCTTCAGCCCGGCCGCCGCGGCCTGCGCGGACTTGGTCGCGTTCAGCAGATCGGGAACCACCGGACCGGCCACCACCGGACCCGCCGCGAACGGTCCGATCAGCGACTTCGCCACCTGGATCGGGTTGTCGCTGCCGCCGGCGATCACCACCAGCCGGTCGCCCAGCACACCCGTCAGCACTTGGAGCTTGTGGTGCCGGGCCGCGCGCCGGATCGCCTCGACCGTCAGCTCGCTGTCGCCCTCCGGCGCCGTGCCGAGCACCACGCACACGTGCTCCGGCGAGTTCCACCCGAGTGCGGCGGCCCGCGACAGCGCGCCCTCGTCGGCCTCCCCCGACAGCACCGCGTTCACCACGAGGGACTCCAGCCGGGCGTCCCACGCCCCGCGCGCCTCGGCGGCCTGCGCGTACACCTGGGCGGTCGCGAACGCGATCTCCCGGGCGTACACCAGCAGCGCCTCGCGCAGGATCGACTCGTCGCCCGGCGCCGCGACCTCCTCGATCGCGGTCTCCATGACCTCGATGGTCGTACGGACCATCTCCACGGTCTGGCGCAGGGTGATCGCGCGGGTCAGCTCGCGCGGAGCCGTCCCGAAGACGTCCGTCGAGATCGCCTGCGGGGTCTCCGGGTGCCGGAACCACTCCGTGAACGCGGCGATACCGGCCTGCGCGACCAGGCCGATCCAGGACCGGTTCTCCGGGGGCATCGCCCGGTACCACGGCAGGGTCTCGTCCATGCGGGCGATCGCGTTGGCGGCGAGCCGGCCGGAGGACTTCTCCAGGCGGCGCAGCGTCGCGGCGTGCGGGTGGGCGGGAGCGGGATGCGCGGGGGAATGCTCACGTTCGGGTTGGGGCACGGGACAAGACTGCCTTATCGGGACGGCGGCGCGGAGTCCGGTCCCGCGGCGGCCGTCCGCCGGGGGGCTACGGTGGCACTCATGATTGACGTACGCCGCGGGACCGACCGGTACGGGGGCGGGGATCCGGACACCGGGATCACCACCTTGCACGCCTTCTCCTTCGGCGGGTTCTACGACCCGGAGAACCTGCGCTTCGGCCCGGTCCTCGCCTGCAACGAGGAGACGCTCGCCCCGGGCGCCGGCTTCGACGAGCATCCGCACAGCCACACCGAGATCGTGACCTGGGTCGTCGAGGGCGAGCTCACGCACAAGGGCAGCACCGGCGAGAGCACCCTGGTCCGGCCCGGCGACGTGCAGCACCTCGCCGCCGGCTCCGGGGCCCGGCACATCGAGCGCAACGACGGCGCGGTTCCGCTGCGCTTCGTGCAGATGTGGCTCGCGCCGTCCGCACCCGGCGGGGAGCCCTCGTACACGCTCGTCCCGCAGCTCGCCGAGGGCACCCCGTACGAGGTCCCCGCGGCCGGCGCCGTCCTGCACGTCCGCAGGCCCGGGGCGGGCGAGCGGGTCGCCGTACCCGCGGCGGAGCGGGTCTACCTGCACGTGGTGCGCGGGGACCTGCGCCTGGACGGGGAGGAGCTGGGACCCGGGGACGCGGCCCGGATCACCGGCGAACAGGGCCTGGAGCTCTTCGCCGGTTCCCCGGGGGAACTGCTGATCTGGGAGCTGCCCTAAGAGCTGTCCTGGCCGCCGCGGCCACCCCGCCCGGCGACGTGCGGGTCAGCGGCCGGCGAGCTCGGCGAGGACCGCGTCGGTGAACGGGGGCCAGGCCTCCACGGCCCACGGGCCGAACGGGCGGTCGGCCAGGGCCACGCACGCGGCGCGGGCGTCCGGGTCCACCCACAGGAAGGTGCCGGCCTGCCCGAAGTGGCCGAAGGTGCGGGGCGAGGACGAGGCGCCCGTCCAGTGCGGGGCCTTGCCGTCGCGGATCTCCAGGCCGAGCCCCCAGTCGTTGGGGGACTGGATCCCGTACCCGGGAAGCACGCCCTTGAGGCCCGGGTGCACGACGGAGGTGGCCTCCGCGACCGTGCGCACGTCGAGCAGCCGCGGCGCCTGGAGCTCCGCGGCGAACCGGACAAGGTCGGACACGGTCGAGACGCCGTCCTTGGCGGGCGAGCCCTCCAGCGTCGTCGACGTCATGCCCAGCGGCTCGAACACCGCCTGGTGCACGTACTCCGCGAAGGGAATGCCGGTGGCCTTGGTGATGTGGTCGCCGAGCACCTCGAAGCCCGCGTTCGAGTACAGCCGGCGGGTCCCGGGCGCGGCCATCGCACGGTGTTCGTCGAAGGCCAGGCCACTGGTGTGCGCGAGCAGGTGACGGACCGTCGAGCCCTCGGGCCCGGCCGGTTCGTCCAGCTCGACCGCCCCCTCCTCGTACGCGACGAGCGCGGCGTACGCGGCGAGCGGCTTGGTGACCGAGGCCAGCGCGAAGCGGTGGTCGACGGGGCCGTGGGAGCCGGCCAGGCTCCCGTCGGCGTGCACGACGGCCGCCGCAGCGGTCGGTACCGGCCAGTTTTCGACGGTTCGCAGACTGTGCAGGGTTTCCACGCTCTCCATGTGGCCGAGCCTACTTGCTTGGAGTGCACTCCAGGGTTTTAGCGTGGTCGCCATGAGCCTGACGCAGACGCGGTACACGATCAGCGAGGTCGAGGCCCGGACCGGTCTGACCCAGCACACCTTGCGCTGGTACGAACGGATCGGCCTGATGCCGCACGTGGACCGCTCGCACTCGGGACAGCGCCGGTTCAGCGACCAGGACCTCCACTGGCTCGCCTTCGTGGGCAAGCTGCGCGCCACGGGGATGTCGGTGGCCGACATGGTCCGCTACGCCGAACTCGTGCGCGAGGGCGAGCACACCGTGGACCAGCGCCGCGAACTGCTGGAACAGACGCGGCGCGAGGTCCGCGCGCGGATCTCTGAACTGACCGACGCGCTCGCCGTACTGGACTTCAAGATCGACATGTATGCCATGGGAACGACCGCGGGGAAGGCGACACAGCAATGACGCAGAACACCACCATCGAGCAGGTCGAACTCGGCAAGGGGGGCCCGCTGGTCGGCGTCCAGGGCCTCGGCTGCATGGGCATGAGCGAGTTCTACGGCGAGACCGACGAGGCCCGCGCCCGCGACACCCTGGAAGCGGCCCTGGCCGCCGGGGTCACCCTCTTCGACACCGCGGACACCTACGGGCGCGGCGCCAACGAGGAGTTCCTCGCGCCGTTCGTGGCCGAGCGCCGCGACGAGATCACCCTCGCCACCAAGTTCGGCATCGCGCGCAGCGACGACCCGCAGTACCGGGGCATCCGCAACGACCGCGCGTACATCCGCCAGGCCGTCGAGGACAGCCTGCGGCGGCTCGGGACCGATGTGATCGACCTCTACTACATGCACCGGCGCGACCCGGCCGTGCCGTTCGCCGAGTCGGTGGGCACGATGGCCGAGCTGGTGCAGGAGGGCAAGGTGCGCCACCTGGGGCTCAGCGAGGTCACCGGCGCCGAGCTGCGCGAGGCCTACGCGGTGCACCCGATCGCGGCGCTCCAGTCGGAGTGGTCGCTGTTCAGCCGGGACGTGGAGCGCAGCGCGGTGGGCGCGGCGGCGGAGCTGGGCGTGGCCTTCGTGCCGTACTCCCCGCTCGGACGCGGCTTCCTGACCGGCGCGTTCGCGGACGCGGCGGCCGACCTGTCGGCGGCGGACTTCCGCCGCTTCCAGCCCCGGTTCACCGGCGACAACGCCAAGGCCAACGCGGCGCTGCTGGCGCCGGTGCGGGAGATCGCGGAGGCGCACGGTGCAAGCCCGGCGCAGATCGCGCTCGCCTGGGTGCACCAGCAGGCGCAGGTGCACGGGCTGACGGTGGTCCCGATCCCGGGCACCCGCAAGCCCGGCCGTCTCGCGGAGAACACCGCGGCGACCCGGATCACCCTGACGCCCGCGGAGCTGGCCCTGCTGGAGCCGATCGCCGGCCAGGTCGCCGGCGACCGCTACCCGGACATGACCTGGACGTCCGCGGCCCGCGAGGACTGAGCCGGCCATCCGCGGCCCGCGAGGACGGTGCCGGCCGGTCCGTACGGATCCACCGCCGTCGGGGTGCCGGCGTCCCCCGGCGGCGGGGCCGGGGCCCGGCCCGGCCGCTCAGGTCAGGCGCCGGCGGTGAAGCGGTCGCGCAGCGCCGTGTACTCGGCGTCGGTCAAAAGGCCCGCGCCGTGCAGCTCGCTCAGGTGGTGCAGGCGCTCGTCGGTGCGCGCCGCGGGGACCGAGGCCACCGGGGTGCGGCCGCGCAGGGCGGCGAGGACGGCCGCGGCGAAGGGCAGCGACTCGTGCACCGACCCGTACCCGAGGCCGAAGACCGCGGACGCGAGGTCGTGGTCGGGCCGCGGGTCGGCGGTGGCGTCCCTGCGCAGCAGCCGCAGATGGCCGCCGGGGCCCTCGGGCGTGCGCCACTCGACTCCGGTCAGCCCGGACAGCGGGCAACGCTGGTCGCCGGCCTTCCACTTGGTGCTCGTGGCGCCGGTGCGCGACCAGTGGAAGGTGACGGCCGAGCCGTCGAACCCCAGGCGTGCGTCGTACGCCTTCAGCTGCAGCGGCGGCTCCGGGACCTGGACGAGGAATCGTTCCGCCGGTTCGTCCCGACCGGGGCCCAGCCGGGCCCGTACGGCGTCCGCGAACTCGGCCGCCTGCCCGGCCCGGCCGCCCGGCAGCACCAGCCGGTACGGGTCGCAGGCCTCGCGCAGCTGCCCGGCCGCGACCTCCATCAGCGGATCCGCGCCCGTCCGCGGCACGGCGTGCAGGACCACCGCGTCCCGTCTCCCCCCGGACCCGGTCGCGTTCACGGTCACCCCCGACAACGCCTCGAAGGGGATCCGCCGCACCCCGAGGGCGTGCCAGAGACGTGGCGTTCGCATCCCCCGTGCGAAGCGGATGACCACCGAGTCCGTGTCGAACTCCCAGACGGCATGGTTTCCGGCCAGTACGTCACCCATGCGGCACATGGTAAAGGGACGCACCCCCGTGCGTCCCCCTTGATGCCGAGCCCGTTTTCCGAGGCTCTACACGTGTCAGTCCCCGTCTGTCCCGGAAATTCCGCGGCGGCACGCAGCATCGCCCGTTGCACACACAACGGAACCGAACGCGCCTGTTCCGATTTTGGCGAAGTTGTCCAGGGATCCGGTGCCTGGCTCGAAATAGCCGGTGTGGAGCTTCGCCCCGGCCGAGGACAACAGCCGCGACCCGAACTCCGGCGACACCGGATCCGCCCCGTGGCCGACCCCGCCGACCTCCAGGTGCGGTACGTCCGCGATCCAGTCCCCGGCGTCCCGCGTGGCCCACACCCGGGCCGACGTGTGCAGGCCCGCCACCGACTCCGCGCGCATTCCCGGGCTGCCGGCCACCACCACGTCGGTCACCCGCTGCGGCAGCGCGTGCGCGGCGACCCCGCACACCACCGACCCGTAGCTGTGGCAGAACAGCGCCACGTCCGCATCGCCCGGCAGCGCCGCCGTCAGGGCCTCCAGCCGGACCGCGCCGTCGACCGCCATCCGGCCCGTGGCCGCGTCCATGCCGACCCCGGTGGGCGCGGTGTAGCCCGCCCAGGCGATGACGGCGGTGCGGCTGCCGGGAGCCTGCGCGCGCTGGGCCTCGTACAACGACTGCGCCATCCCGACGGGGGCGGTCAGCCGGCGCGTGGTGCGCTCGAAGGTGAGTACGTCGGTGTCGACGCCGGGGACGACCACCGAGATCCGCTCAGCGCGGTCCAGGTCGCCGAACACCTCGGCCACGCGCCCGTTGCCGGTCGGGTCGAACGCGAGGATCTGGCGGCCGGGTTCGGCCAGGGAGGCGAAGCGGTGGGCCCGCCGGCCGGCCGTGGCGCGGTCGGCCGGGGTCAGGCTGACGTCCCGGCTGCGGGCGTCCTCCACCCGCTCGGCCTGCTCCAGGCCGCGCAGGTTGGCCCGGTAGCGCAGCGCGGCGGGCGCCCCGTCGAGGTTGCCGACGACCAGCGGGTGCCCCTCGGCCAGCCGGGCCCGCTGGGCTCCGTCCAGACCGGCGAAGAACCGGGCCACCGTCCGCACGGAGGCGTCGGCGGCCGGCAGCGGCCGGCCGTCCATCCGGGCCGCGGCCCAGGAGGCGAGGGCGGCGGTCCGCAGCGAGGTGCCCGCGTCGGGGCGGTGCACCGCGGTCCAGCCGGTGGTCGCCAGCATGATGAAGACCACCGCGAGCGCGAGCAGGGTGCGCAGGGCGGCGGGGCGCGGGTCGGCGCCGACGGGGGAGTGGGCGAGGCCGGGCAGGTTCACTGGGACCAGCGTAGGAGACCGGATCCGGCCACGGTGCCCGGGGTGACCGGGTTCACGGCCGACCGTGGGACCCGGTACGGGCGTTCAGCGCCAGTCCGCGGCCAGCGCGGGGCCGATCTGGTCAAGGCACGCCTCCGTCATCCGCCGGATCGAGGCCACGCTGGCGTCCTCTCCCTGCCCCCACAGCCGGCCGGTGACCCTCATCACCCCGGAGAACGCGGCGACCGCCACCCGGGGCCGCGGGTCCGCGTCCACGTCCAGTCCCTCGCGCTCGGCGATCAGGCGGGCGATCCGCTCCTCCAGCTCGGTGGAGCGGCGCAGGTGCACCGCGAGCAGCGCCGGGGTCGACTCGATGAGCTGGTAGGTCCGCATGTAGAGGTCGACCGGGACCACGTCGGACAGGGCCTCGTCGAGGGTGTCCCAGGCGCCGAGCACCGCGCCCCGCAGGGCTTGGAGCGGTCCCTCGGCCGGCGGCCGCGCGCCCAGCGCGGCGAGGAAGTGCGTCTCGACCAGGTCCTGGACGGCGAAGGCGACCTCCTCCTTGTTGGCGAAGTACCGGAAGAAGGTGCGCTGGGAGACGTCCACGGCATCGGCGATCTCGTCGACGGTCGTGTGCTCGTACCCCTGCGCGACGAAGAGGAGCAGGGCGGCGCGCAGCAGCGCGTCCCGGGTGCGCCGCTTCTTGCGCTCGCGCAGTCCGGGCGCGGGCGCCGGCCGCTCGTCGGTCCTCACAGAGGGGTGTCCTTTCCGCATGATCCGCAGGCCGAATCTGACGCTGAGTGAGCGGACAGGGTACCTGTGACCGAGCTGACAGCCGCTGCCTCGTTAACCCGTTTGTGAAGTGTCAGTCGCTGTCACTAGCCTGTCCGCATGACGAGTCAGATCACCACCGACGACCGGGGCGAACAGGTGCCCGTCAAGGAGACCGGCCCCGGGCCGGACCGGTCCGGGCTGCGCGGACACCCCTGGCTGACCCTCTTCGCCGTGGCGATCGGCGTCATGATGGTCACCCTGGACGGCACGATCGTCGCCGTCGCCAACCCCGCGATCCAGCAGCACCTCGACGCCTCGCTCGCCGACGTCCAGTGGATCACCAACGGCTACCTGCTCGCCCTCGCCGTCTCGCTGATCACCGCGGGCAAGCTCGGCGACCGCTTCGGGCACCGCCAGACCTTCCTCATAGGCATCGCCGGCTTCGCCGCCGCCTCCGCCGCCATCGGCCTCTCCTCCGGCGTCCAGTACGTGATCGCCTTCCGCGTGGCACAGGGCCTGTTCGGCGCCCTGCTGATGCCCGCCGCGCTGGGCCTGCTGCGCGCCACCTTCCCCGCCGAGAAGCTCAACATGGCCATCGGCATCTGGGGCATGGTCATCGGCGCCTCGACCGCCGCCGGGCCCATCGTGGGCGGCCTGCTCGTGGAGAACGTCAACTGGCAGTCCGTCTTCTTCATCAACCTGCCCGTCGGCATCATCGCCCTGGCCTTCGGCCTGTTCATCCTGGTCGACCACCGGGCCGAGAACGCCCCCAAGTCCTTCGACGCCGTCGGCATCCTGCTGCTGTCGGCCGCGATGTTCTCGCTGATCTGGGCGCTGATCAAGGCCTCGGAATGGGGCTGGGGCGACACCCGGACCATCCTGTTCCTGATCGCCTCCGTCGTCTGCTTCGTGCTCTTCGCCGTCTGGGAGTCGAAGGTCGCCGAACCGCTGATCCCGCTCGGCATGTTCCGCTCGGTGCCGCTGTCCGCGGGCACCGTGCTGATGGTCCTGATGGCCTTCGCCTTCATGGGCGGCCTGTTCTTCGTCACCTTCTACCTGCAGAACGTGCACGGCATGAGCCCCGTCGACAGCGGCCTGCACCTGCTGCCCCTGACCGGCATGATGATCATCGGCTCGCCGCTGGCCGGCGCCGCCATCACCGCAGTCGGCCCGCGGATCCCGCTGGTCACCGGCATGGTCGCGACCGCCGTCGCCTGCTTCGGAATGTCGGCGCTGACCCCGGGCACCGGCACCCTGGAGATGTCGCTCTGGTTCGCCCTCCTCGGTGTCGGCCTCGCGCCCGTCATGGTCGGCGCCACCGAGGTCATCGTCGGCAACGCCCCGCTGGAGCTCTCCGGCGTGGCCGGCGGGCTCCAGCAGGCCGCCATGCAGGTCGGCGGCAGCCTCGGGACCGCGGTCCTCGGCGCGGTCATGGCCACCACCGTCGGCAACTCGTTCGGGGACAACTGGGAGCAGGCGAAGCTGCCCCCGCTCACCCCGGAGCAGCTGGACCTCGCCGAGAAGGGCGTCCAGGTCGGCATCGCCCCGGTCCCGCCGCAGGCCCCGGCCCCGGTCGCCGAGGCGATCACCAAGGTCGCGCACGACACGTTCGTGTCCGGCATGAGCACCGCCTTCACCGTCGCCGGCTGCGTCGCGGTGCTCGCCGCGGTCGTCGCCTGCTTCACCAAGCGCGGCGAGAACGCCGCCGCGGGGGCGGGCGCGGCCCACGTCTGAGTTCGCCCCCGGGCGTCAACCCCGTACGCACGAAGGCCCCGCCGGACGGTTCCGGCGGGGCCGTCGCCTATCCGGGTGGACCCGCCCCAGACCCCTTCCGCCGGGCCGTCCTCGCAGGTCAGCGTGGTGTCCGAGGCGCCCCGGAACCGGTCCGGACGCCCTGGTCCACAAGGAGTTGACCTGTCATGCGTACGAGTTCACCCGCACGGTCCACCACCTTCCTCGCCACGGCCCTCCTGGCGCTCGCCGCGCTCATCCCGAGCACGGCGACCGCCGCACACGCCGCCGGAGCTCCGCCGGGCAAGGCCCCCGTCTGCGCCACCGGGCAGCTGTGCCTGTGGGCGAAGCCGGAGTTCAAGGGCACCCGGCAGGCCCACGAGCTGAGCACCATCGACATCAACAGCTGTACGGCGCTGCCCGCCGGGACCAGCGCCCAGTCGCTGATCAACCGCATCGGGCGGCCGGTGACCACCTACCAGTCGGCCGAGTGCCAGGAGACCGGAGAGTTCCAGACCTACCCCGGCGACGGGGTCTGGCTGCCCGAATCGCCCTATCTGATCCGGGCCTTCAAGGTGTGGGAGCGCTAGCGGCTCCCGCAGCCGGGGCCGTTCCGGGCACCAGGGCCGGTACGCCGGCCCCCGCGCCCGGAGCGGTTTCCGCGCCCGGGGTCACTTCCGCGCCCGGGTCGGCTCCCGGAGCCGAGGCGGCTCCCGCTTCCGGGGCGGGGGCGGCGGCTCCCGCCTCCGGGGCGGCCGCCCGGGCTTCGGGGGCCACCGCCGGCGTCCCGCCCAGGCGCCCGATCTCGGCGCGCAGCGCCCGTACCTCCGCGGACAGTTCGGCGATCGCGGCGGTCTGCGCCCGCTCCACCTGGTCGTCCAGCTCGAAACGGGAGATGAACCAAGCCGCGATGTTGGCGGTCACCACACCCAGCAGCGCGATCCCCGACAGCATCAGCCCCACGGCGATGATCCGGCCGAGCCCGGTGGTGGGCGAGTGGTCGCCGTACCCGACCGTCGTCATCGTGGTGAAGCTCCACCACACGGCGTCGCCCAGGTTCCTGATGTTCCCCCCGGGGGCGTCCCGCTCCACGCTCAGCACGGCGAGGGAGCCGAACATCAGCAGCCCGACCACCGCCCCCGCCACGTACGTGGTCAGCCGGATCTGCGGGGCCATCCGGGCCCGCCGGCCCACCAGCAGCAGCGTGGACACCAGCCGCAGCAGCCGCAGCGGCTGGAACATCGGCAGCAGCACCGCGCCCAGGTCCAGCCAGTGCGTGCGCACGAACGCCCTCTTCGCCGTCGACAGGCCCAGCCGCATCAGGTAATCCGCGGCGAACGCCCCCCACACCACCCATTCGGTGACCGTGCACGCCCGGTGCACCCGCGTGTTCGCGTCGGGCACGACGATCGGCACGGCGTAGGCGACGGCGAAGGCCACGGCGAGCACGAGCAGCGGGGTCTGGCTCCGCCGCTCCCACCGCAGCTGGCGGGAGGGTTCCTTCATACGGATCATCGTAAGGAACAGGCAAAGCGGAACGGGTCGGCGCAGTGCCGCAGCGGCCGGGGCAACGGCGGGGGGGGGGGGGGGGCGCCCCCCCCCCCCCCCCCCCCCCCCCCCCCCCCCCCCTCGGGTGTCCGGGGTGTGCGGGCCTCAGAAGTCCCAGTTGTCGTCGAGCTCGTCGTGGACCTTCGCCTTCTTCCTCTTGGCCTGTTCGGGGGCCTGCGCAGCGCGCTCGGACGCCTCGTCCCGGGCGCCCTGCCGGCCCGTCCTCGCCTTGTCCTTGAGCTCGTTCGCCTTGTCCTGGAACTGGTCCTTGATGCCCATGCTGTTCACTCCTGGAGGGGTGTAGGGGACGGGGCTCGACCAGATTTGCACGACCGGACAAAGCTCGCATTTCGATCAGTGACGCTCCGTGTCCCGTGCCCGTTCCTTCTCGTCGGCGGCCCCTCCGGCCCCCACCAGTCCGCGGGAGACGTGCGACAGCCTGGGCTCGAAGCGCGCCATCTCCCGCCGTCCGACGGTCGCGATGATCCCGGGCAGGTAGCCGCGCACCCCCTGCATCCCGCGCAGCCACCACTGCGCGTACACGTGTGGCGAGCGCCGCTCGATCCCGGCGACGATCCGGTCCACGGCCGGGCCCAGCGGGTACGTGCGGTTCGACGGCCAGGGCAGTCTCTGGCGCAGCTCCCGCATCACCTCGTCCTGGTCGGCGCCGCGCACCATGTCGGTGTCGGTCCAGGAGAGGTAGCCGACGCCCACCCTGACGCCCTTGTGACCGACTTCGGCGCGCAGGCAGTGCGCGAAGGCCTCGACGCCGGACTTGGAGGCGCAGTACGCGCTCATCATCGGGGCGGGCGTGATCGCGGCGAGCGAGGCGATCTGGAGGAAGTAGCCGCGGCTCTCGGCCAGTACGGGGAGGAAGGCGCGCGCGGTGACGGCCCCGCCGATCAGGTTGACCTCGATCACCCGGCGCCATGCGTCGGGGTCGGAGCCGGCGAACGGCCCGCCGGCGGCCACGCCCGCGTTGGCGACGACGATGTCGACCTTGCCGAAGCGCTGCTTGACCTCCTCGGCGACACGGGCCATGGCCTCGTGGTCGGTGACGTCGGCGTGCCAGTGGTCGCTGTCGGTGTGCAGCCGCTCGGAGACCTCCTTGAGGGCCTGCGGCTCCAGGCCCACCAAGGCCACCTTCGCGCCGCGCGCGGACAGCTTGCGGGCGAGGAGTTCGCCTACCCCGCGTGCGGCCCCGGTGATGACGGCGACCTGGCCTTCCAGACTCCTGCTCGCGCTCACGGCGTCTTCTCCTTCAGGTCCTCGAGGAAGTGGGTGGTCAGCTCGCGCACGGCGTTCGTGACGGCCTCGGGCGCCTCGATCGGGGTCATGTGCCCCATGCCGGTCAGCTCGGTCAGTCCCACGCAGTGCGGCAGCGCGGCGGCGAGCCCCCGGGCGTGCGCGATCGGGGTGAGCCGGTCGTTCCTGCCGCCGATGACGGCGGTGGGCACGGTCAGCGCCGCGAGGTCCGCCTCCAGGTCCAGCGAGGCGAGCACCTCGGACCAGGCGTGCCGGACACCGGTGGGGCAGCCGTGCACGATGCGGGCGCAGGCCTCGACCTTGTCGGGCGCGGATCCGGGGCCCATCGTCGCGTACTTCAGCACCCGCTTGGCGACCGGCGTGACGGGCCCGAGCGGCGCGCGCGCACCGAGTACCGCGCCGGTGATACGGGTCCTCGCGCGCCCGGGGCGCAGCGGCACGACCAGCGCCTGCGCGACCAGCCGGGCGCTGCCGGTGCTGCACAGCAGCGCCGCGGCGGCGTGCTCGGCGAACTCCGGCCGCCCTCCCGCGGCCATGATCGTCATTCCGCCCATGGAGTGCCCGGCGACGACCGCGCGTTCGCCCGGGGCCAGGGTGGACCGCAGGACGGCGACCAGGTCGTCGGCGAGGGCGGTGGTGTCGTAACGGGAGGCTGCAGGGCTGCGGCCGTGCCCGCGCTGGTCGTAGGCGATGACCCGGTGGTCCCGGGCGAGCTCGCGGATCTGCGCGGCCCAGAAGGCGGTGGAGCAGGTCCAGCCGTGGGCCAGCACCACGGCCGGGGCGTTCTCGTCCCCGTGCTCCTCCACGTGCAGGCGGGCGCCGTCGGCGGAGACCGCCACCAGCTCCCGCCGGGCGGCGGGCGGGGCGTACCGCCCGGAGGTGACGTACGCGGTCCGGCTCACGCGGCGTCCCCCTCGGCGGTGGCGATGGCACCCTTGCCCGCACCGGCCGTGCCCGCACCGGCCGTGCCCGCACCGGCCGTGCCCGCACCGGCCGTGCCTGCACCGGCCTTGCCCGCGGCCTTCGCCGCGGCCCCCGCGCCCTGGACGGGGACCCGCTCGCGGTCGCCCTCCCGCAGGCGGACCACCTCGTACTCGGAGAGGTCCACGCTCCGCGTCTCCTTGCGGAACTCGCCGGTGGTGCCCGGCCAGACCGTCGTGTTGCGGCCCTGCGCGTCGAGGTACCAGCTGGTGCAGCCGCCGGTGTTCCACACCGTCCGCTCCATGCGGGTCTGGACCTGCCGGTTCCACCGGTTCACGGCGGAGGGCCGGGCCGAGAGCGCGACGCGCCCGCCCAGGACGCTCAGCTGGCGCAGGTAGTCCGCCATGTAGTTCAGCTGCGACTCGATCATCAGGATCATCGAGCTGTTGCCGAGTCCGGTGTTCGGACCGATGATCGTCATCCAGTTCGGGAAGCCGGCCGCGGTCGCCCCGCGCAGCGACTGCATCCCGTCCTTCCAGTGGTCGGCGAGGGTCCGGCCCTCCTCGCCCACCACCCGGTCCGCGATCGGCATGTCCGTGACGTGGAAGCCGGTGCCGAAGACGATCGCGTCGACCTCGGTCTCCGTCCCGTCGGCGGCGACCAGCACCGAGCCGCGGATCTCCGCGAGCCCGGAGGCGACCACATCCACGTTCGGCCGGGCGAGCGCCGGGTAGTAGTCGCTGGAGAGCAGGATCCGCTTGCAGCCGATCCGGTACGAGGGCGTCAGCTTGGCCAGCAGGGCCGGATCCTTGATCGAGCGGGCCATGTTGGCCTTGGCCAGCGATTCGATGAGCCCGAGCTGGTTCGGCCGCTTGGTGAACGCGCTGACCTGGAGCTCCCGGATCCCCCAGAGCAGCCCGCGCCGGGCCGCCCGGGTGAACGGCAGCTGACGGTGCAGCCAGCGCTCCGCGCCGCTGATGGCGCGGTCGGTGCGCGGCATCACCCACGGCGGGGTCCGCTGGAACAGCGTGAGCCGCTCCACGTCGGGCGCGATGGCCGGGACGATCTGGATGGCCGAGGCGCCGGTGCCGATCATGGCGACTCGCTTGCCGCGCAGGTCGTAGTCGTGGTCCCAGCGCGCGGAGTGGAAGACCTTGCCGGGGAACTCGGCGAGCCCGGGAATCTGCGGCGTCTTCGGGTCGGACAGCGGTCCGGTGGCCGAGACCACCACGTCGGCCGTGAGGTCCCCGGTCGCGGTCGCGATCTCCCACCTCAGCCGGTCGGCGTCCCAGCGCGCCGTCCTGACCTCGGAGTTCAGCCGGATGTGCGGGCGCAGCCCGAAGGTGTCGGCGACGTGCTCCAGGTACGCGCGGATGGCCGGCTGCCCGGAGAACGTCCGCGGCCAGTCGGGGTTGGGCGCGAACGAGAACGAATACAGATGGGAGGGGACGTCGCAGGCGCAGCCGGGGTAGCTGTTGTCGCGCCAGGTCCCGCCGACGGAGTCGGCCCGTTCCAGTACGACGAAGTCCGTGATCCCCTCGCGGCGCAGCCGCACGGCCGCGCCCAGCCCGCCGAAACCGGACCCGATCACCGCCACTCGTACGTGCTCGCGCTCGCCCATGCCACCACTCATGCCCGCCGCCCTCCGCAGTCCAGCCAAGCCAAGCCCGTCACAACCACAACCACAACCACGCTCAAAGCTGCCAGCAATCACTGGCACAATCGGGAGGGTAGAGCAGCTCCGTACTCATGGGTAGAGGTCGCGGCCGGAAAGTTACTGCCGGTACGCCATAGGCTGCGCGTGTGGCAGACACGGGAGCGGGGATGACAGTGCGCGAATACCGTACGGAGGAACTGGCCGAGGCGGCCGGCATCCCCGTCCGCACCCTGCGCTTCTACCGCGAGCGCAAGCTCCTGCCGCCGCCGCGCCGCGAAGGCCGGATCGCCTGGTACGACGACCACCACCTGGCCCGGCTGCGCACCATCGCCGCCCTGCTCGAACGCGGTCACACCCTCGGCGGCATCGCCGAGCTGACCGCGGCCTTCGAGAACGGGCGCGACGTCGGCCAGCTCGGCGAACTGCTCGGCATCGGCTGGTCCGAGGAGACCCCCGTGCGCCTGACGCCGGAGGCGCTCGCCGACTACTTCGAGGGCGAGGTCACCCCGGAGAACCTGGCGGCCTCCCTCGACCTCGGCTACCTCGCCACCGACGGCGACGAGATCGTGCACGTCAGCCGCCGGCTGCTCGACGTCTCCTCGGCACTGGTCCGCGAGGGGGTCCCGCTCTCGGCCGTGCTGGAGACGGGCCGCCGGGTCCGCGAGCACGCGGACGCCATGGCGGCCCTGTTCACGGAGCTGATCTCCGCGCACCTGACGGAGGAGGCCCTGCCGCGGCTGCGCCCCCTCGCCAAGAGCGTGGTCGAGGCCGAGCTCGGCATGGCCATGGACCGCCTCCTGGCCTCAGGGGCTCAGGACGCCGACTCGTAGACCACGGTCACGGGCGCGTGGTCGGACCAGCGCTCCGGGTGCGTCCCGGCCCGCTCGACGAACGCCTTGACGGCCCTGGCGGCCAGCCCCGGCGTGGCGACCTGGAGGTCGATGCGCCAGCCGGCGTCGTTGTCGAAGGCCCGCCCGCGGTAGGACCACCAGGAGTAGGGCCCCTCGGTGTCGGGGTGCAGCTCGCGGACCACGTCCACGTACCCGGCCTCCTCGTACACCTTCCCGAGCCACTCCCGCTCCTCGGGCAGGAAGCCGGCGTTCTTGCGGTTGGTCTTCCAGTTCTTGAGGTCGGCTTCACGGTGGCAGATGTTCCAGTCGCCGCACACGACGACCTCCCGGCCCTCACCCGCGGCGCGCGCCCTCAGCCCGACGAGGTAGGGGAGGAACTCCGCCATGAAGCGGTACTTCTCGTCCTGCCTCTCGGTCCCGGCCTCCCCGGACGGCAGGTACAGGCTGGCGACGGTGACACCCGGAAGATCCACCTCCAGGTAGCGCCCGGCGGCGTCGAACTCGTCGCTCCCGAACCCCACCTGCACCCGCTCGGGCGCACGGCGCGTGTACAGCGCGACCCCGGCCCGCCCCTTGGCGGCGGCCGGCGCGAACACCGTGTGCCAGCCCTGGGGCGTGCGCACCTCGTCCGGAATCTGGCCCTCCTCGGCCCGCACCTCCTGGAGGCAGACCACATCGGCATCCGACCCGGCCAGCCACGGGGAGAACCCCTTCTTGGCCGCGGCGCGGATCCCATTCACATTCACGGAGGTCACGGTGAGCATCCCCGCACCATAACGGGAGCCTTCCGTACGATGTCCCGATGTCTCACGGGATACAGCTCCGCGTCATGCCCTACGACCACCCGGACGCGGTCGAACTCAACGACCGGGTCCAGCTCGAGTACCAGGCGCGCTACGGCGGTGAGGGGGATGTCACATTCCTCGACCCGGCGATGTTCGCCCCGCCGAACGGCCTGTACCTGCTGGCGTACGACGCCTCGGGCACGCCGGTCGCCAGCGGCGGCTGGCGCAGCCAGGACGAGAACGACGAGGGCTACTCGGACGGCGACGCCGAGCTCAAGCGCATGTACGTGGTCCCCGAGGCCCGCGGGCTGGGCTTGGCCCGCCGCATCCTGGCCGCACTGGAGGCCGACGCCCGCGCGGCCGGCCGCACCCGCATGGCCCTGGAGACGGGGGACCAGCAGCCGGAGGCCATAGCCCTCTACCTCTCGTCGGGCTACACCCCGGCGGCGAAGTTCGGCCACTACCGCACGTACGAGTCCAGCCGCTGCATGGCCAAACCGCTCAAGCCGTAGCGCACCCCGCTCCGCGCCCTACCGCGGGTGCGGGAGCCACTGCGCCCGGTCCGTCCCCCACCGCGACGGGCCCCGCCGCCAGTCCCCGAACGGCAGCGGAGACGCCGCGTACCGCAGCGCCCCGTACCCCGAATCCGTCTCCCTCAGCCACGGCGCGGCCGCGTACCCCGCCCCGGCGGGCGGCGGCGCGGCTGCCGGCCCGGCCCGCGGCACGTCCCGTACGAGCCACGACGCCGTCCCCGCCAGCGAGAACCGCAGCGACCGCCCGCCCCCGCAGGCCAGCGCCCTCAGCACGCCCGCGGCGACCAGGTACCCGGTCCCGTGGTCCAGCGCCTGCGCCGGCAGCACGCCGGGGACCCCTCCGTCGCCGTACGCCGCGGCCAGCCCGTAGCGCGCCTGCACCAGCGAGTCGAACCCGCGCCGCGGCGCCCACGGCCCGCTCCACCCCCATGCGCACAGCTGCGCCACCACCAGCCCCGGCCGGCGCTCCAGCAGCTCGTCCGCCCCGAGCCCGTACCGTTCCAGCGCCCCCGGCCGGTACCCGCTCACCACCACGTCGGCCCCGGCCAGCAGCCGCTCGAAGACGGCCCGGTCCGCCGGGTCCGCCAGGTCCAGCAGCGCCGACCGCTTCCCGAACCCGGTGTCCGCGTACGCGTCGTCCGACTCCGGCAGCCGCGGCGGATCGATCCGCAGCACGTCCGCCCCCAGCAGCCCGAGCGTGCGCGTCGCGACCGGTCCCGCGATGACCCGGGTCAGGTCCAGCACCCGCACCCCGGCGGCCGGCAGCGCCCCCGGCCCGAGCTCCCGCCCGGCGCCCCCGGACGCCCGCACCTCCACCAGCGGCTGCGGATCCCCGTACGCCTGCGCCACGGCGACGGCCAGCCCGCCCCCCGCGTACACCGCCTCCTGCACCTCGGCGGCCGTGCGCCGCGCCACGGCGTCCCGCAGCTCCGCGGGGCTCGCGGAGCGCAGCCCCAACGCCCTTACCAGGGCGGCCCGGTGGTGCGGGTAGTTGGCGTGCGTACGCACCCAGCCGTCCGCCGCCCGCCAGAACCCCGACAGCGGGGCGAAGTTCACCGGCTCGCGCCCCTGCACCCGCAGGTGCCGCTCGCTGACGAACGCGGTGGCCACCGCCCCCTCGTCCACCACGAGCGGCTCCACCGCCTCCGCAGGGCGCCCGGCCCGTACGGCAGCCAGCTCGGCGGCGGCCAGCGCGCACACCCCGACGGTGGCCCGCGCCAGCTCCCGTACGGGCAGCGGCCCCTCCCCCAGGCCGCTCGCGCCCCGGTAGGCCACCCGGCCCGGCGGCCCGTCCGGCCCGTCCGGCCCGCCGAGCGCACCCCACGCCTGCCGCGTCCCACCGTCGACGACCGTCATGGGCCCATTCTCCGCAGTACGCTCACCGCTCGCACGGCCGGGGAGGTCCGGCCGGCGCGAGGAACCGGCCGTGGGGCGGGGAACGTGTCCTACACAGAGATCGGATCTCACGAAGGGGGCTTACGTCGTGGAACTGACCGCAGAGATCGCCGCGATCCGCGGAGGCCGGGGTGACCCGGCGCGTCTGGTGGGCGAGTTCCGCCGTGCCGTCTTGTTCGTCCCGCTCGCCGTCGGTGACGACGGGACCCACGACGGCCTGATGTCGGCCGTGATGGGCGGCATCCGCTGGTTCTACGCCTTCACCGACGAGCAGGCCCTGGCCCGGTTCGCGGTGGCGCGCCAGGACGCCGACCGCTCGTGGGAGTACCTCGCGATCCTCGGCGCCCGTCTCACCGACGCCGTGGTCCCGACGGTCGACGGACCGGCGGGCGTGGCCGTCAACGTGGCCGACGAGGACGGCTCGATGTTCTTCCCGCCCGTCTCGGGCATCGTCCCCGACGCGTACGCCGTGGACATCGACCGTACGGGCGCGGCCTGATGGCGGGGGACGGGGACCTCGAGGTCTCCCCCGAAGCGGTCAAGGCGGTGCAGGACGGCCTGCGCGCGGCGATCTCGGAGCTGCGCGAGTCCTCGGACGCCGCGGGCGCCTCGCAGGGCGCGGGTTTCAGCGACCTGGCCATGACGGGCATGGAGGCGGGCCACATGGGCCTGTCCAAGGACTTCGAGGACTTCTGCGAGCGCTGGGAGTGGGGCGTGCGCAGCCTCGTGCAGAACGCCAGCACCCTCGCGCAGTCCCTCGGCATCGCGGCCGGCACGGTGTGGGAGGAGGACCAGTACGTCCAGGGCGCCTTCAAGGTCGCCGTGAACGCCGCGTACGGCAATCCGCACGCCTCCGACGAGGAGATCGCGAAGAAGGGCTGGGGCGACATCTTCTCGGCCGACGTCTACAAGCCGGACTACAGCGCGGAGTCGTTCGAGAAGGGTGCCGAGGACATCAGGAAGACCTGGTCGGACACGAAGGACACCGTGACGTCCACCGGGAAGATCGGTTCGCTGAAGGACCTGCTGGACCAGGCCGACGGCAAGGGGGGCAACGGCTGATGGGGCTGGGCGACTTCATACCCGATCCGGTCGAGGACTGGGTCGAGGACCGCGTCGAGGACGTCGGCGACGCGATCGAGTGGACCGGCGACAAACTGGCCGGGCTGGCCGACAAGGTGGGCCTGGACGAGGCGGGCGACTGGATCCGCGACAAGAGCCGCTCGGCCGCCAACCAACTGGGGGCGGACGTCTCCGAGCTGGAGCTCGGGCAGACGGACGACCCGAAGAAGCTCGTCTACGGCAGTGTCTCCAAGATCCGGGCCCAGGTCTCGCACCTGAGCGACTTCGAGCGCTCGTTCACGCTGGTCGGCAACGGTCTCAAGGGCATCGCGGAGCCCGACGGCCTCAAGGGCAGGACGGCGGACACCTTCCGGGAGAAGGTGGCCAAGGAGCCGCCGCGGTGGTTCAAGGCGGCGGAGTCCTTCGGGAAGGCCGCGGACGCGATGAGCCGGTTCGCGGACACGGTGGAGTGGGCGCAGGGCCAGGCCAAGGAGGCCCTGGAGGACTACGAGAAGGCCAAGAAGGCCTCCACCGACGCCCGCACCGCGCACAACAACGAGATCGACGCCTACAAGGACGCCGTCAAGGCGAAGAAGGACCCGCTGCCGCCGAAGCCGACCGGGGACTTCCAGGATCCCGGCAAGGCCATGGCCACGGCCGCCCAGGACAAGCTCGACCGCGCACGCAAACAGCGCAACGAGGTCGCACAGACGGCCAGTGCGGCCGTCCGCGCGGCCCGCGACGCCGCTCCGCCGAAACCCTCGTACGCCAAGCAGCTCGGCGACGGCCTGGACTATCTGGACCTCGCCCAGACGCACCTCGCGGGCGGTGTCGTCAAGGGCACGGCCGACATGGTCAACTTCGCCCGGGCGCTGAACCCATACGACATCTACAACATCACCCACCCCGCCGAGTACCTGACGAACCTGAACTCCACGGCCGCGGGCCTGGTCACCGCCGTCAACGATCCTTGGGGTGCGGGCAAGCAGATGCTCGACGAGTTCATGAAGGACCCCTCGGAGGGCGTCGGCAAGCTGATCCCCCAGCTCCTCGCGGACAAGGGCCTGGGCGAACTCGGCGCGGGCGCCAAGGGCGTCAGGGACCTCGAACACCTCGACGACGTCAAGAAGGGCCCGGGCCGCACCGGTCTGGGCGAGCACGGACCGCACCCGGGCGAGCGGCCCGACCTGGAGAAGCCCAGCAAGTACACCGACCCCGTCGACCTCGCCACCGGCCGGATGTACCTGCCGCAGACGGACGTGGTCCTGCCCGGCGCGCTGCCGCTCGTCTTCACGCGCCGCGCGGAATCCGGCTACACGGCGGGCCGATGGTTCGGACCGGCCTGGTCGTCCACGGTCGACCAGCACCTGGAGGTCGATGCCGAGGGCGTCGTCCTGGTGACGGAGGACGGCCTGGTCGTCGCCTACCCGCACCCGGCGCCCGGCCTTCCGGTGGCGCCCCTGTCCGCGTCGGCCCCGCAGCACCCGCTGGAGCGCACCCCGGACGGCGACTGGACGCTGACCGACCCGGCCACGGGCCACACCCGCCGTTTCGCCCCGCCGGTGGACGGCGCCGAGGACGGCATCGCGCCGGTGTCCCAGCTGGAGGACCGCAACGGCAACCTGATCACCTTCGAGTACGACGTCCACGGCACCCCCCTGGGAATCGCCCACTCCGGCGGCTACCACCTGCGCTTCGAGACCGCCGGCGGGCGGATCACCGCCCTGCACCTGAGCGGCGGCCCCCGGATCCTCGCCTACGGCTACACCGACGGGCACCTGACCGAGGTCACCAACTCCTCCGGTCTGCCGCTGCGCCTCACCTACGACGACCGTGGGCGCATCACCTCCTGGACCGACACCAACGGCAGCCGGTACGAGTACGCGTACGACGACCTGGACCGCTGTGTCGCCGAGGCCGGTGAGGCGGGCCACTACGCCCTCACCTTCGGCTACGACGAGCCGGACGCGGCGACCGGCCTGCGGGCGACGCGCATGACCACCGCCGACGGCCACACCCGCCGCTACCTGTTCGACGAGCGCTGCCGCGTCGTCGCCGAGACCGACCCGCTCGGTGCCGTCACCCGCTACGGGTACGACGCCCGGGGCCGGCGGACGTCGGTCACCGACCCGCTCGGCCACACCACGCACAGCACGTACGACGACCGGGGCCTGCTCGTCTCGGTGGTCCGCCCGGACGGCCGGGAGGCGCGGGCGGAGTACGACGGCCTCGGCCGCCCGGTGCGGGTGATCGCCCCGGACGGCACCGTCACCCGCCAGACCTTCGACGAGCGCGGCAACCGTACGTCCGTCACCCGGGCCGACGGGTCCGTCACCCGCTTCGCGTACGACGAGCGGGGCCACCTCAGCGCGGTCACGGACCCGCTGGGCGCGGTGACCCGGGTCCGCACCGACCGGGCCGGGCTGCCGCTCGCGGTCACCGACCGCCACGGTGCCACGACGACGTACGAACGCGACGCCTTCGGGCGTACGACCGCGGTCACCGACCCGCTCGGTGCGGTCACGCGCACCGAGTGGTCGGTGGAGGGGAAACCGCTGCGCCGCACCGCCCCGGACGGCGGCCGGCGCTCCTGGACCTACGACGGCGAGGGCAACTGCCTGTCCCGTACGGATGCCCACGGCGGCGGACCGGTGCGCTTCGAGTACGGCCACTTCGACGTCCTCACGGCCCGTACCGACGCCGACGGCACGCGCCACGAGTACACGTACGACGCCGCGCTGCGGCTCACGGGGGTACGCAACCCCCAGGGCCTGACCTGGGAGTACGTCTACGACGCGGCGGGGCGGCTGGTCACGGAGACGGACTTCGACGGGCGGACGCTGCGGTACGCGTACGACGCCGCGGACCGGCTCACCGGCCGGACCGACGGTCTCGGGCAGACGATCGCGTACGAGCGCAACGCGCTGGGCCAGACCGTCCGCAAGGACGCGGCCGGCGAGGTGACGACGTTCGAGTACGACGTCTTCGACCAGCTCGCGGTCGCGGTGCGCGGGGACTCCGTGCTGACCCGGCTGCGCGACCGGACGGGCCGCCTGCTGGAGGAGACCGTCGACGGCCGCACGCTCACCTACGCGTACGACGCCGCGGGCCGCCGCACCGGCCGGACCACCCCGACGGGGGCCACCGCCACCTGGTCGTACGACGACGCGGGCCGCCCGGGCACCCTGACCACCGCGGGGCGGCGGATCGGCTTCACCCACGACGCGGCGGGCCGGGAGCTCACCCGCACCTACGGCGACGTGATCACCCTGAGCAGCGGCTGGGACGAGGCGGGCCGGCTGACGGACCAGCTGCTGACCGGCTCCGGCCGCAGCGTCCTGCAGCGCCGCGGGTACACCTACCGGGCCGACGGGGCGCTGACCGCGATCGACGACCTGCTGGCCGGCCCGCGGACCTTCGGTCTCGACCCGCGCGGCCGGGTGACGGCCGTGCAGGCCGAGAACTGGACCGAGCGCTACGCCTACGACGAGGCGGGCAACCAGTCCTCCGCCTCCTGGCCCGGCTCCCACCCCGGCGGCCAGGACGCCACGGGCCCCCGCGCCTACGAGGGCACCCGGCTGCTCACCGCGGGCCGGGTGCGCCACGAGTACGACGCCCTGGGGCGGGTCGTGCTGCGCCGCAGGGCACGGCTCTCGCGCAAGCCCGAGACCTGGCGGTACGAGTGGGACGCCGACGACCGCATCACGGCCGTGACCACCCCCGACGGCACGCGATGGCGGTACGCCTACGACGCGCTGGGCCGGCGCACGGCGAAGGAGCGGATGACGGCCGACGGCCTGGAGGTGGCCGAGCGCACGGTCTTCACCTGGGACGGGAACGTGCTGTGCGAGCAGGCCACCACCACGGCGGACGGCGCCCACGAGGTCGCCGTGACCTGGGACCACCGGGGCCTGCACCCGCTGGCCCAGACGGAACGGATCCTGACGGCGGCCCAGGAGGTGGTCGACGAACGGTTCTACGCCATCGTCACCGACCTGGTGGGCGCGCCCACCGAGCTGGTCGACGAGCAGGGCGGCCTGGCCTGGCGCAGCCGGTCGACGCTGTGGGGGTCCACGGCCTGGAACCGGGACGCGACCGCCTACACCCCGCTGCGTTTCCCCGGCCAGTACTTCGACCCCGAATCGGGTCTGCACCACAACTACTTCCGCACGTACGACCCCGAGACCGCCCGCTACCTGAGCCCCGACCCGCTGGGCCTCGCGCCGGCGCAGAACCCGGCGGCGTACGTCTCGAACCCGCACCGCTGGTGCGACCCGTTCGGGCTGGCTCCGTACTCGGACAGCACCCGGACGGCGCAGGGCGTCGACCACCAGCTCAACGAGGCGGAGAGCGGCAAGGCGAACCACTACCTGTCCGGCATCGGGGGCGACGAGGCGAAGCTGGAGAAGTACCTGAACAGCCAGCTGCGCGCACCGGCCAACTACGTGGACGATGCGTCGGGGGCCCGGATCGTCATCGACCGCAGCCTCAGGGACGGGAACGGCAACCCGGTGGTGATCATCCGCCAGGACCATATGATCCACGCCTACCACGTCGAGGAGAAGGACATCTCGAACTACATCACCCCGCGGGACGGCAAGGACGCGGCGAAGTGGCGAACCCCGAAACCGGATGAGATCAATGAGTAGCGAGAACCCCACCGGGGCCGGGCAGTGGCCGGGCTACCGCTCGAAGCCGTCCTACGACCCCGGCCAGAGCCTGGTCTTCCCCGGCCCGGTGCCCGCGGAGCTGCGGGCCCTCGGGCAGGAGGTCCGGGCGGCCGACTGGCCGGTGCGATTGGCCTTCCGCGCCTCGCGGATGGCCCTGCTGGACACGATGTGCCGCTGGCAGACCCTGCGCGCGCTGGCCTGTGTGCACGCGCTGGCCGCCGGGGCCGCGGATGCCCGGCTGCTGGGCGACCTGCGCGTGGTCCCGGGACCGGAGACGGCCGCCGACCCGGCGCTGTCCGAGGTGCCGGCACGGCTGGAGCGGTACGCCCTGGAGCTGCCGCCGGACCTCGTGGACGCGGTCGTCCGCGACGCCGGCGGGCTGCTCACGGACAACCGGTTCACCGCGTCCGTACTGGGGGCCGGGCTCTCCGCCGATTCGCGCCCGGCCGACACGGACGTGGCGGTCTCCCGCGCGGTGGTGCTCACCAGCTACTGGTACGAGACCCCGGAGCAGCGCGGCGCCCTCGCCCTGGCGTGGAGCGCCAACCTGTTCGTCCGCTCCTGGCTGTGGTGGTCGGCGAGCTTCACGTACGGCGATCCCGCGGGCGGGATCGGCATCACGGCGGACCCGCGCCCGGCCCGCCCGGCGGCGTCCGCCCTGCCGGCCTGGGCGGCTCCGCTGCTGGACCGGGCGGCCGGCTGATCAAAGCACCCCGGTGCAGGGCCCGTTCGGGTCCCGCACCGGGGAAGGCTCCTCAAACGCCGAGATCCCGCCCGGTCTTTCGACCGGGCGGGATCTCGTGACGTTCCCGAGAGCTACTCGCGAACTGTCGTCTGTGGACCTGTGGGGATTTGAACCCCAGACCCCCTCGATGCGAACGAGGTGCGCTACCAGACTGCGCCACAGGCCCTTGCGACGTGTGAAACATTAGCATCCCCGCGCGGGTGCTCCAAAACCGATACCGGGGAGCGTCCGCGCAGGTCGGTCATTCGTTCGCGGCGCGGGGGCGGTCGTCGCTCTCGTACTGGTCGAACAGGGGCGTGCGGCCGCGGCCCTGGCCGCGCAGGCGGCCGTTCGGATGGGCCCTCTGGTCCGGCTTCTGCTCGGCCTTCTGATCCGCCTTCGGCTCGGCCTTCGGGCCCGTCGGCCCCGGCTGGGCGCGCAGGCGGGGGTCCGTCGGCTCGGCGGCGCTGGAGCGGGTCGCGCTCCAGGCGTCCGGCGCCACCGGCCCGGTGGCGCGGGGGGCGACGGGGGCCGTCACGTACGTCGGCAGCGGGACCGGGACCGGTTCCCAGCTGTCACCGCGGGCGGGGCCGCGTTCGCGTTCGCGCTGCTGGTCCACCCACTCGGCGTGGTCGGTCTGCTCGACCAGCGCGCGCCGTCCGGCCTCCTGCGGGGAGACCGGTGGCGCAGGGTCCGGTTCGGATCCGGCGGCGGCCTCCGGCTCGCGGCGGCGCGGGCGGTTCTCGCGCAGCTGCCGCGCGGCGGCCTCGGCGCGGCGCCGGTCCATGGTGAACTCGTAGCGGCGCCGCTCCTGGACCCGCAGGTGCACGATGTACGCGCTCAGCAGCAGGGCCGGCACGGCGGGGGCCCAGAGGTAGCCCAAACCGCCGACGGCGGCGACGACCGCGCCGAGCGTGAAGATCAGGAAGAGGAGTGCGGTGGTGCGACGGCGACGTGCGAGCACCTGGAGGCGCTGCTCGCGCCGGTGCCGCTCCACCACGGCCGACCTCGGTTCCGCCCTGGTCGGGGGCACGCCGATGACCCGGCCGTCGGCGTCCACGGAATTCACCGTTTCCGTCGCGGCGTCCGGGTCCGCGCGGTACTGGGGCCCGGCCTCCTGGTCGCCGCGTTCACGCAGCCCCTTGGCGTAACGGCGCTCCATTCCCGCCCGGCCGGAAAGCAGCCGAATGGCAGTGGAGAAGCGTTCCGTCGGACGGGCTTCGTTCAGCTCGTCCTGCCTCCGGAGCCACATGGGCACCAAGTAGGCGGCCCAGGCCCCGACAATGACTGCGTAGATGAGGCCGCTGCTGCTCACACCTCACACCGTAGAGGGGCGCGGCCGGGCGGATCCGCCAATTGGACCGGTGTGTCGCACGAACTGGCTGATATCACGGACTTTTTTTGTGATTCTTCGGATCAGATTATGGGCGAATCGGTTCCCGCCCCCCGATAATTCGAACAGTTATTCGTTTACGGGGGTGTGGTGCCCTGCGCGCGGGACCGGTGCCAGCGGCGCAGCAGCCCCTCCGGGACCTCCTCCGCCGTCAGCGCGTACACGAGGTGGTCGCGCCAGGCGCCGTCGATGTGGAGGTAGCGCGGCCGCAGCCCCTCCTCGCGGAAGCCCAGCTTCTCCACCACCCGCCGGCTCGGCCCGTTCTCCGGCCGGATGCACACCTCCATCCGGTGCAGTCCGACCTTGGTGAAGCAGTGGTCCACGGCGAGCGCGACCGCCGTCGGCATCACGCCCCGGCCCGCCACCTCGCGGTCCACCCAGTACCCGACGTGGCCCGCGCACATGGAGCCCCAGGTGATCCCGGCGACCGTCAGCTGGCCCACGAGGCGGCCCCGGTACTCGATGACGAAGGGCAGCATCCGCCCCGCGTTCGCCTCGGCCCGCAGATGGCGGACCATCTGCCGGTACGTCGGCCGCTGGATCACCGGCCCCCACGGCGCGGGCGGCGGGATCGTCGCCTCCCACGGCCGGAGCCAGTCGCGGTTGCGGCGGTTGACCTCGCGCCAGGCGCTCTGGTCACGCAGCTTTATCGGCCGGAGCGTGACGTCGCCGTCGGTCAGCACCACGGGCCAGGAGGGTCCGTTCAGCTCGGGCTCCCGGCGGATCTGTTCGCGGGCGCGGGGTGGTCGCCGCCGCGGATCTGGTCCACCGCGTGCGGCAGGATCCGCGTGAGGACCGCGAGGCCGTCGCGGACGCCCCCCGTGGAGCCGGGCAGGTTCACGATCAACGTACGGCCGGCCACGCCCGCCAGCCCCCGGGACAGCGCCGCGGTCGGCACGTGCGCCAGGCCCTCGGCGCGGATGGCCTGCGGGATGCCGGGGATCTCGTAGTCCAGCACCCGCGCGGTGGCGTCCGGGGTGCGGTCGGTCGGCGAGATGCCGGTGCCACCGGTGGTGAGGATGACGTCGTACCCGGCGGCCACGCCCTCGCGCAGCGCCTGCTCGACCGGGTCCCCGTCCGGGACGACCCGCGGCCCGTCCACCGTGAACCCGAGCTTCTCCAGGCCCTCGGCCAGCAGCGGACCGCCCCGGTCGGCGTAAACGCCCGCCGAGGCGCGGTTCGAGGCGGTCACCACGAGCCCGCGCGGGGCGCGCCCGGGCTCCCGGGCCTCGTCGGCCCCCTGCCGCACGGGTGCGGGGGCGGGGGCGGCGGGTTCCGGGGCGGATGCGGGGACGTGGCTGAAGGCGTCGCCGCCGCGCGGGGCGTTCACGCGCGCGTCCAGTCGCCGGACTTGCCGCCGGTCTTCTCCTCCACCCGGACGTCCGTGATCACAGCGCCCTTGTCGACGGCCTTGACCATGTCGACGACGGTGAGCCCGGCGACCGCGACGGCGGTCAGCGCCTCCATCTCGACGCCCGTGCGGTCGGTCGTCTTCACGGTGGCGAGGATCTCGACGGCGTCGTCGGCGACGGAGAGGTCCAGCTTCACCCCGGACACGGCCAGCGGGTGGCAGAGCGGGATCAGGTCGGGGGTCTTCTTCGCGCCCATGATCCCGGCGATCCGCGCGGTGGCGAGGGCGTCGCCCTTGGGCACGCCCTCGCCCCGCAGCAGTTCGATCACCCGGGCGGAGACGAGCACGCGCCCGCTGGCCCGCGCCGTCCGCGTCGTGACGTCCTTCTCCGAGACGTCCACCATGCGGGCCGCGCCGGCCTCGTCGATGTGCGTCAGCCTGCTGTGCTCAGGGGTTCCGGGGGTCTCCCCCCGGGAAAACGCTGCCATAGGTTCGTGCCGCTCCCGCTCCGGGCCCCGCAAGGGCCTGTGTGGTGCAACACGCTACCCGCACCGGCCGGACTTCAGCCGAGCAGGACCACTTCGAGGTCGGCCCCCGGCTCCGCCGAGGTGACGTCCTCCGGAACGACGATCAGGGAGTCGGCGTGGGCCAGCGCCGCGATCAGGTGGGAGCCGGATCCGCCGACCGGGCGGACGGTGCCGCTCTCCGGGTCGTACGCGCCTCGCAGGAACTGGCGGCGGCCCGCCGGGGAACCGAGCGCCTTGTCGGCCGCCAGGGTCGCCCGCACGCTGGGCCGGGAGACGTCCGGCAGGCCCATGAGGGCGCGGATCGCGGGCCGTACGAACAGTTCGAAGGAGACGTACGAGGACACCGGATTGCCGGGCAGGGCCAGCAGGGGGGTGTGGTCCGGGCCGATGGTGCCGAAGCCCTGCGGCTTGCCGGGCTGCATCGCGAGCTTGCGGAAGTCCATCCGCCCGCCGCCGGACCCGTCCTCGTCGCCGCCGACGGAGGACAGCGCCTCCTTGACCACGTCGTACGCGCCGACGCTGACGCCGCCCGTCGTGACGAGCAGATCGGCCCGGATCAGCTGGTCCTCGACGGTGGAGCGCAGGGTCTCGGCGTCGTCGGAGACGGCTCCGACCCGGTAGGCGATCGCCCCGGCGTCGCGCGCTGCGGCGGCCAGGGCGAAGCTGTTCGAGTCGTAGATCGTCCCGGCGGCCAGGGACTCGCCCGGCTGGACGAGCTCGCTGCCGGTGGACATCACGACCACGCGCGGACGGGGGCGGACCCGTACGGCGCCCCGCCCGATGGCGGCGAGCAGCGCGATCTGCGGCGGGCCGAGCACCGTCCCGGCGGCCAGGGCGAGGTCCCCGGCCTGGACGTCGCTGCCGCGCGCCCGGACGTGGGCCCGCGCCTCGGCGGCGCGGTGCACCCGCACCTCGCCGGCCGCGCCCTCGGGGGCCGCGCTGGCCGGGGTCATCCCGGCGGCCGCGCCGCCGCCCGTACCGCCGTCGGTCCACTCGACCGGGACGACGGCTTCGGCGCCCGGCGGGAGCGGGGCGCCGGTCATGATGCGGGCGGCCTCGCCGGGGCCGACGGTGGGCAGCTCGCCGCTGCCCGCCGCCACGTCCCCGATCACCGTGAGCACCGCGGGGAACTCCTCGCTCGCACCCTGGACATCGGCCGTGCGGACGGCGTAACCGTCCATGGAGCTGTTGTCGAAGGGCGGGAGCGCGACGGGCACGGTGACGTCTTCGACCAGGACACAGCCCTGGGCGTCGAGCAGCTGGAGCTCGATGGGCTCCAGCGGCCGGATCGCGGCGAGGACGTCCGCGAGGTGCTCGTCGACCGACCACAGGCGCTGGGTGCCGTGGCCGGTGTCCTGCGGTGCGCGGCTGCTCAAGGTCCTACATCTCCTCCGTGACGTAACGGTGAAGCCAGGTGCGGAACTCCGGGCCCAGGTCCTCACGCTCGCACGCGAGACGGACGATGGCCCGCAGGTAGTCCCCGCGGTCCCCGGTGTCGTAGCGACGGCCCCGGAAGACCACGCCGTGCACCGGGCCGCCCACGGACTCGTCGGCGGCCAGCTTCTGCAGGCCGTCGGTGAGCTGGATCTCCCCGCCGCGGCCCGGCTCGGTCTCCCGCAGTATGTCGAAGATCGCCGGGTCGAGTACGTACCGTCCGATGACCGCGTAATTGCTGGGGGCGTCCGCCGGGTCGGGCTTCTCGACGAGGCCGGTGATCCTGACGACGTCGTCCTCGTCCGTGGCCTCCACTGCCGCGCAGCCGTAGAGGTGGACGTTGGCGGGGTCGACCTCCATGAGGGCGATGACGGTGCCGCCGGTGCGGGCGTGGACGTCGGTCATCTGGCGCAGCAGCGGGTCGCGCGGGTCGATCAGGTCGTCGCCGAGGAGGACGGCGAAGGGCTCGTTGCCGACGTGCGGCTCGGCGCACAGGACGGCGTGTCCCAGACCGCGGGGGTCGCCCTGGCGGACGTAGTGCATGGTGGCCAGGTCGCTGGACTCCTGGACCTTCTTGAGGCGGTCGTCGTCGCCCTTGGCGATGAGCGCCGACTCCAGCTCGTAGTTGCGGTCGAAGTGGTCTTCGAGGGCGCGCTTGTTACGTCCTGTGATCATGAGGACGTCGTCCAGGCCGGCCGACACGGCCTCCTCGACGACGTACTGGATGGCCGGCTTGTCCACGACCGGGAGCATTTCCTTGGGCGTCGCCTTCGTCGCCGGAAGGAAGCGGGTACCGAGACCTGCGGCCGGGATCACGGCCTTCTTGATCACAGGGTGCAACTGAGTCATGGGCAGAACGATAGTGGGTCGCGCAGACCACTCCGGGTTTGTTTCCGGTAAGTAGATCCGATAATGCACCGGTTTGAAAGGAAATCAGAATCAGCTTGGTAGGGAACCCGCCGAACCCGTCCGAAAAGGCCTTGCTGCGCCGAGAACTGCTCGCCGCCCGCCGCGCCTTGTCCCCCGAATCCCTGCGTACGTCGGCCCTCGCGCTCTCCCGCTCCGCCCTCGAACTGCCCGAACTCGCCGATGCGCGAACGGTGGCCGCGTACGTCTCCGTCGGCTCCGAACCCGGCACGCGCGATCTGCTCGACGCCCTGCGCGCGGCCGGCAAGCGGGTGCTGCTGCCCCTCCTGCTGCCCGACAACGATCTCGACTGGGCCGGGTACGAAGGCCCCGGCAGCCTCACCGAGGCCGCCCACCCCGGCAGGATGCGGCTGCTGGAGCCGGCCGGGCCGCGGCTCGGGCCGGACGCCGTCACCGCCGCCGACGCCGTCCTGCTGCCCGGGCTGGCCGTCGACGGCCGCGGGATGCGCCTGGGCCGCGGCGGGGGCTCGTACGACCGGGTGCTGGCGCGCCTGGCACGGGCCGGGGCGCATCCCGCACTGGTCGTGCTCCTCTACGACGAAGAGGTGGTCGCGCGGGTCCCGGAGGAACCGCACGACCACCCCGTTCAGGCGGTGGCCACCCCGTCGGGGGTGGTCAGATTCACAGCGTGAGGGTCACGGCGTGAAGGTCACGGCGTGAGGGTCACGGCTTGAGCGTCAGCGTCTCCACCGTCGCCTTGTCCACGGCCTCCTTGCCGAACGGCCAGTCCAGCAGCTCGCCCTTGGCCCACAGGTCCGTCTGGTCGTAGTAGTTGTCGTGGTAGGCGTGGCCCGAGGCCCCGGTCAGGTTGATCCAGCGGGACTTGTCCGGGTCGCTGAGGTTCACGATCATCCGCATCGACGGGACCCAGGTGACCCCGTACCCGCTGGAGGCGTTCCAGCCGGTCGCGTTCACGGTGGCCTCGCCGCCGCCCAGGTTCCACGGGCCGCGGTTGAGGAGGAACTGCAGGAAGCCGGGTCCCTCGGTGCCGATGGTCTGGTTCTTCAGCGTCAGCTGGTGCAGGCGGCCCCAGCTCCAGGTGGACTGGTCCTTGCCGAGCTTGGCGGTCAGCTCCCAGCGGGCGTCCTTCATGGCCCGCGCGAACAGCTGGTCACGGGTGGCGGTCGCCGGCTGGTTGCGGGCGGCCGGCGTCTGCCACCAGGCCGACTTCTCGTCCTTGACCAGGCGGCGGACCACCTCGAACCAGCGGTCTCCGCCGTCCGGCTGCGCCGAGTCGGGGCCGCGCGTGCCGCACTCGCGGACCGTCTTGGCCAGGTCGTCGACCGGACCGCTGCTCGTCTCCCGGACGTTCATGCAGCTGCCCTCGATCCGCAGCTCCTTCGGCATCTTGTCGCCGAAGGCCAGCTTGAGGACGTTGCGCCAGACCGCGTTGAAGTACGCGGCCGCCGCCGAGTCGGGCTCCTGCGTGTAGTTCCAGCCCTCCAGCAGCTTCTGCGCGGAGCGCACGTCCGGGTCCGAGACCTCGATCTTGGACAGCATCGGGGTCAGCAGCGCGGCGATCTCGCTGCTGTTGTCCATCTGCATGCCGCGCATGTCGTCCGTGGAGATCTTGCCGCTGTCCTTGATCTTCGCGTCGATGAGGTCGTTGATCCGCTGGCTGCGGGCGCCGTAGCCCCAGTCGGTGGTCAGCACGTACGGGTACTTGCCCGCACCGGTCCCGCTCTCCACGACGGCCTGGTTCGCGGTGACGATGTAGCCGCGCGCCGGGTTGTAGTCGTACGGCATCTCGTCCTGCGGGACGTAGCCGGCGTTGCCGTCCTTGCCGCCCTTCCAGGCGTACTTGGAGTCCCAGCCGGGGGCCGGCATGCGGCCGTCGCCGGCGCCGCGGACCGGGATGCGGCCCGGGGCCTGGTAGCCGATGTTGCCGACGGGGCCCTTGTTGTCCGCGTAGATCAGGTTCTGCGACGGCACCTCGAAGTCGCGGGCCGCGGCGCGGAAGCCCGCGAAGTCCTTGGCCCGGTCGAGGCTGAAGACCGCGTCCATCGACTTGCCCGGGTCCAGCGCGGTCCAGCGCAGGGCGACGGCGTAGCCGTTGCCGCGGTCGGGGGCCGAGCTCGAGACGGGGGCACGGCTGCCGACCGTGCCGAGCTCCTCGCTGCGGTCGGAGATCAGCGGGCCGTTGTTGGTGGTGCGGACGGTGATCTTCTTGCTCTTGCCGCCCGCGATCTTGATGACCTCTTCACGGGTCGTGAAGGGGACCACCTTGTTGTCGTAGACGTAGCCCTCGGGCTTGACCTGCTCCAGGTAGAGGTCGGTGACGTCGGCGCCGAGGTTGGTCATGCCCCATGCGATGTCGGCGTTGTGGCCGATGACCACGCCGGGCATGCCGGAGAAGGTGTAGCCGGCGACGTCGTACTTGCACTGGCTGGAGACCGCGCGGCAGTGCAGGCCCATCTGGTACCAGACCGAGGGCATCTGCGGCGACAGGTGCGGGTCGTTCGCGAGCAGCGGCTTGCCGGTCGTCGTGTACTGGCCCGAGACGACCCAGGAGTTCGAGCCGATGCCGCTGCCGTTGGGGCCGAGGATCGCGGGGACCTGGTCCAGGGTCTTGGCGAGGGAGGTCAGCGAGGTGCGCAGGCCCACGGTCGCGCCCTGGGCGGTGGTGTCGTCCGCGAGACCGCTGGAGGGTGCGAGGTCGGCCGGGGTGGTGGACGCGGTGGAGGCCTGCGAGCCGGTGCCGGTACCGCCGGACGCCTTGCCGGTTCCCGTTCCCGGGGAGCCGGCGGCCGCGGTGCCGGGGGTGTACTTCCCGCCTTCGATCTTGCCCGCGTCGACGATCGGCTTGTTCCGGTCGAAGGGGTACGGCGGGTAGAGCTCGTCGATCTGCTGCGGCGTGAGCTTGTTGGACATCAGCGCGCGGTCGATCTCGTCCTGCATGTTGCCGCGCAGGTCCCAGGCCATCGCCTTGAGCCAGGCCACCGAGTCCACCGGCGTCCACTGCTCGGGCTGGTAGTCGTCGCTGAGCTTGAGGGCGGCGTGCTCGACGGAGAGGTCCTTGCCCGACTTCCCCTTCAGGTACGCGTTGACCCCGTCGGCGTAGGCCTGGAGGTACTTCTTCGTCTCGGGCGAGAGCTTCGTGTCGTACTCGGCCTGCGCGACCTGGCGCCAGCCGAGCGTGCGCAGGAAGGCGTCGGTCTCGACCTGGCCGGCCCCGAACATCTCGGAGAGGCGGCCCGAGGTCATGTGGCGGCGGACGTCCATCTCCCAGAAGCGGTCCTGGGCGTGGACGAAGCCCTGGGCGCGGAAGAGGTCGTCGTCGTTGTCGGCGTAGAGCTGCGGAATCCCGTGGGAGTCGCGCTTGACCTCGACGGTCCCGGTCAGGCCGGGGACCTTGAGGGTGCCGGTGGCCTGCGGGAAGGAGGCACGGATGTTGTCCATGCTCCAGTACGTCCCGTACCCGAAGCCCACGAGGAGCGCCAGGACCAGCACGAGCACGATCAGACGGGCGCGTCGTCCCTTCTTCTTGACGGAAGGGGCGGTTTCGTTGGCGGGCATCGCTGTCCTTAGAGGGGCAGGGTGGTCCTGGGAGTGCTGGGAGCAACCATAGGCGCAGGACCGGGTCCGTTGATCCGCCAGGGGTCGAGGTGACGAGGACAGGGCCGATCAGGCGTTTCACAATGTGGTTATCGCGTAAAGGGCTCGTCAAATATTAGGTAAGGTAACGAAGTACCTGCCGATCTTGCCGGACTTGTCGCCCGGAGGAACGTTCCGCCTGGCGACTCGAGGAAAGGGCCGCCCGCTGACCGTCCACACGCTCAATGAGCTCCTGCTGGTCTGCTCGCTCGTGCTGCTCGTCGCCGTCGCGGCGGTACGCATCTCTTCACGCAGCGGCCTTCCCAGCCTGCTCATCTACCTCGGCATAGGCATCGCCATAGGACAGGACGGGATCGGCAACGTCGTCTTCGACAACGCCGAGCTGACCCAGGTCATCGGGTACGCCGCGCTCGTCGTGATCCTCGCCGAGGGCGGTCTGGGCACCAAGTGGAAACAGATCAGGCCGGCCCTGCCGGCCGCGATCGTGCTGTCACTGGTCGGCGTCGCGATCAGCGTCGGGGTCACGGCCGCCGGAGCGCACTACCTGGTCGGGCTGGACTGGCGGCAGGCGCTGCTGATCGGCGCGGTCGTCTCCTCGACCGATGCCGCGGCCGTCTTCTCGGTCCTGCGCAAGGTGCCGCTGCCCGCCCGGATAACGGGCGTGCTGGAGGCGGAATCCGGCTTCAACGACGCCCCCGTCGTCATCCTGGTCGTCGCCTTCGCGACCGTGGGCCCCGTGGACCCGGGGTACGTCCTCGTCGCCAAGATCGCCCTGGAGCTGGCGATCGGCGTCGCGATCGGCCTGTCGGTGGGCTTCCTGGGGGCGTACGGGCTGCGGCACGTGGCCCTGCCCGCCTCCGGCCTCTACCCGATCGCCGTGATGGCCATCGCCGTGACGGCGTACGCGGCCGGCGCGATGGCGCACGGCTCCGGCTTCCTCGCCGTCTACCTGGCCGCCATGGTCCTCGGGAACGCCAAGCTCCCGCACTGGCCGGCGACCCGGGGCTTCGCGGACGGGCTCGGCTGGATCGCCCAGATCGGCATGTTCGTGCTGCTGGGCCTGCTGGTGACCCCGCACGAGCTCGTGAACGACTTCTGGCCCGCGGTGGTCATCGGGCTGGTGCTGACGATGGTGGCGCGGCCCCTGGAGGTCTTCATCAGCCTGCTGCCGTTCCGGATCCCGTGGCAGGAGCAGGCCCTGATGTCGTGGGCGGGCCTGCGCGGCGCCGTGCCCATCATCCTGGCGACCATCCCCATGGTGACCGGGATCGAGGGCAGCGACCGCGTCTTCAACATCGTCTTCGTGCTGGTCGTCGTCTACACCCTGGTCCAGGGGCCGACCCTGCCCTGGCTCGCGCGCAAGCTGCAGCTCGGCGACTCCGACGCGGGCCCCGCCGACCTCGGGATCGAGTCGGCGCCGCTGGAGAAGCTGCGCGGGCACCTGCTGTCGTTCGCCATCCCGGCCGCCTCGCGGATGCACGGCGTCGAGGTGAGCGAGCTGCGGCTGCCGCCGGGGGCTTCGGTGACGCTGGTGGTCCGGGACGCCAAGAGCTTCGTACCGCTGCCGTCGACGGTGCTGCGGCGCGGGGACGAGCTGCTGGTGGTGGCCACGGATCCGGTACGGGACGCGGCGGAGGCCCGGCTGCGGGCGGTGGCGCGCGGCGGCAAGCTGGCGGGATGGCTCGGGACGGGCTCGAACGGAGGGTGAGCCGGGGCCGTCGCGGGCGTCGGGCCGGGGGCGCGGCAGGGGCCGGGACGGGGTGGGGTCCGGGTCGAGCGGGCCCGTGCGCACTTCAACAGAGCGTTAGATCGTCGTTCTAAATCTGTGTTTTCGCGGCATGCGGGCCGCTTCACCCCGCTTTTACGCCCTGCGGAATGCAAAATTCCAGTTAATCGCAGGTGAAGGCACACCCTGTCGCCGGAATCACAGGACACGTGAGCGGTCTGCCTGTACGATAAAGGCACACCACATCGAACCAACTCTGCCTGACGCAGAGCTGGCGCGACCGCAAAGCGGCCGTGGCACCCTCCCGCAGTGGGCGCCCAGGTATCACTCGGTTCTGCGCAAGAGGACAGCTCTCGGGGCTCCCACATGTACGGGTGCGGTCGCTCACGAGGCGGCACACCGTCCGCAGACGGGGACGCTCTACCAGGCAGCGGAAAGGCCAGGCCGTGACATCCGCGGTCACGACCGACACGTCCGCCCGCCCCGGTTACGGGCAGCTCCTGCGCACGCCCGGCGCCCTCGGCTTCGTTCTCCCGGGATTCGCCGCCCGGCTCCCCTTCGGCATGCTGACCATCAGCATCCTGCTGCTCGTCCAGCACACCACCGGTTCCTACGGCAGCGCCGGCATCGTCGCCGCCGTCACCGGCATCTCGATGGCGCTGTCCGCCCCGGTGATGGGCAAGCTCACCGACCGCCACGGCCAGAGCGCCGTCCTGGTCCCCGTCGTCCTCACGCACGCCGTCGCCGTCAGCGCCCTCGTGGCGTTCGCCCTGCTCGGCGCCCCCGTCTGGGCGCTGGGGCTGGCCGCGGTCCCCGCCGGAGCGTCCGTCCCGCAGGTCGGTCCGATGGTCCGGGCCCGCTGGGCCGCCCGGCTCGGCGGGGGCACCTCTCAGGGCGAAGGCTCCCCGCTGCTGCCGACGGCCGCCGCGTTCGAGTCCGTCACCGACGAGTTCACCTTCGTCGTCGGCCCGGTGCTGGCGACCGCCCTGTGCACCGGCGTCCACCCGGCCGCCGGTCTGGTAACCGAGGCCGCGCTGACGCTGGCCGGCGGCCTGGTCTTCGCCGCCCGGCGCGCCACCCAGCCCAAGGCGCACGCCGTCGTCGCCGGCGCCGAGAAGCACGCCTCCGCGCTGTCCTTCGCCGGCCTGCGCGTCCTGATCGTGGCCTTCCTCGGCATCGGCGCCGTCTTCGGCGGCATGCAGGTGTCGCTGGCCGCCTTCTCCAACGAGATCGGCAACCCGGGCGCCAACGGCCTCCTGTACGGCATCTTCGCGGCCGGCAACATGACCGCGGGCATCGCCTGCGGCGCGATCACCTGGAAGATCGGCCCGCGCCGCCGGCTGCTGCTCGGCTACGCAGGCCTCACCGTGGCCGCCTCGGTCCTGTGGACCGCGCACTCGATGATCCTGCTGGGCGCGCTCGGCCTGGTCGTCGGCCTGTGCATCGCCCCGGCCCTGATCACCGGCTACACGATGGTCGAGTCCCTGATCCCGGCCAGCGCCCGGACCGAGGCCTTCACCTGGCTGACCGGCGCGGTCGCCTTCGGTCAGGCCACCGCCGTGACCCTGGCCGGCCGCCTGACGGACGCGCACGGGTCCACGTACGGCTTCCTGGTGCCCATGGCCGGCACCGTGCTGGCCCTGGCCACCCTGCTCGCACTGCGGGCGAAGCTGGCCCCGAAGGCCCCGAGCCGGATCATCAACGCGTCGGCCCCGGCGGCACCGGCCGCCCGGGCGAACGAGCGTGGTGTCGGTCACCGCGTACCGGTGACGGTGGACTGATCGGCCGGAATACGTCACCATGGAACGTCGTTAGCACTCATCGAGTCAGAGTGCCAGGAGGAAATTCGTGCCGACCTACCAGTACCAGTGCACCGAGTGCGGCGAGGGCCTTGAGGCCGTGCAGAAGTTCACCGATGACGCACTGACGGAGTGCCCGAACTGCCACGGACGCCTGAAGAAGGTGTTCTCCGCGGTCGGCATCGTCTTCAAGGGATCCGGTTTCTACCGGAACGACAGCCGCGGCGCTTCGTCGAGCAGCACCCCTGCCTCGAAGCCGTCCACGCCTGCCGCCCCGGCAGCCCCCGCCGCTTCGTCGACGTCCTCGTCGTCGAGCAGCAGCTCCACCTCGGCTGCGTGATCGCGGATCCCTGATCCCGTTCGTTCTTCGCAAGGCCCCGTCGCCCCTTCCGGGCGGCGGGGCCTTGCGCATGCCCGGTTAGGGTGACGGCATGGCTAACGCAGAGATCGGTGTCATCGGCGGTTCGGGCTTCTACTCCTTCCTGGAGGACGTCTCCGAGCTCCGCGTGAACACCCCGTACGGGCCCCCGAGCGACTCCCTCTTCCTCGGCGAACTGGCCGGGCGCCAGGTCGCCTTCCTCCCCCGCCACGGCCGCAGCCACAAGGTCCCGCCCCACAAGATCAACTACCGGGCCAACCTGTGGGCGCTGCGCTCCGTGGGCGTGCGCCAGGTGCTCGGCCCGTGCGCGGTCGGCGGGCTGCGCGCCGAGTACGGTCCGGGCACGCTGCTCGTTCCCGACCAGCTGGTCGACCGTACGAAGTCCCGGGCGCAGACCTACTTCGACGGGGAGCCCCTGCCCGACGGCAGCGTCCCCAACGTCGTCCACACGACCTTCGCCGACCCGTACTGCCCGGTGGGCCGCTCGGTGGCCCTGGCTGCGGCGCGGGGCCGCGCGTGGGAGCCGGTGGACGGCGGCACGATGGTCGTGGTCGAGGGCCCGCGCTTCTCGACCCGCGCGGAGTCGAGGTGGCACGCCGCGATGGGCTGGTCGGTCGTGGGCATGACGGGCCACCCGGAGGCGGCCCTCGCCCGCGAGCTGGGGCTCTGCTACACGTCGATGGCGCTCGTCACCGACCTGGACGCGGGCGCGGAGACCGGCGAGGGCGTGTCCCACACGGAGGTCCTGAAGGTCTTCGGCGAGAACGTGGGCCGCCTGCGCGAGGTCCTCTTCGACGCCGTGGCGGCCCTCCCGCCGACGGAATCCCGCGGCTGCCTGTGCACCCACGCCCACGACGGCTGGGACCTGGGCATCGAGCTCCCCTGAGGGCTGTCGCATTCGCGCGGGGCTGTTGGGGCTGTCACATTCGGGCGGGCCGTCCGGTCTCGGCTGGTGAAGGACCACCGAGACCGACCGTCCGATCCAGGAGGCGACCGCCATGTCGCGCATCTCGCTCACCCCGCCCCGCACCCTCCTCATGCGCATCGGCGCCTGGTACTCGCGTCGCCGGTACGGCACGGTGCTCGACCCCGGCCAGGCGTACGGGCACAACGGGCGCGTGCTGTTCGCGTACGTCCGCCTCGAACAGCGGGCGGCGAAGTGGAACGCCCTCGACGCGGGGCTCAAGCACCTGGCGGTGATGGCCGCCGCCGCCCGGATCAACTGCTCGTGGTGCATGGACTTCGGCCACTGGGAGGGCGTGGAGCGCGGGCTGTCGGCATCGAAGATCGCGCAGGTGCCGCGGTGGCGGGAGCGGCGCGAGAGCTTCACGGAACTGGAACTGCTGGTCATGGAGTACGCCGAGGCCATGACCGAAACCGAGCCGGCGGTCACGGACGAGCTGGCCGCGGAGCTGATCGCGCGCCTCGGGGAGGCTGCGTTCGTCGAGCTGACCGCGATGGTCGCGCTGGAGAACATGCGTTCCCGGGCCAACCGGGCCTTCGGGCTGACCAGCCAGGGGTTCTCGGAGGCCTGCGAGGTCCCGGCCCGGCCGTGAGCCCGGCCGTGAGCCCGGCCGTGAGCCCGGCCGTGAGCCCGGCCGTGAGCCGCACAATGGCCAGGTGATCAACGATGACCGGACCATCGTCGCCCTCGACTTCGCGGACCGCGGGGACGCCGAGGCGCTCGTCGCGCGGCTCGGGGACGCCTGCGGGCACTACAAGATCGGGCTGGAGCTCCTCACGGCGGCCGGGCCCGGGCTGGTCGAGGAGCTCGTCGGGCGGGGGCACGAGGTCTTCCTCGACCTGAAGCTCTTCGAGATCCCGCATTCCGTGGCCGGCGCCGTGCGCGCCGCGGGTGCGCTGGGTGCGTCCATGGTGTCCGTGCACGCCATGGGCGGTACGGGGATCATGTCCGCGGCGGTGGACGCGGCCCGGGAGTTCCCCGGGCTGCGGGTGCTCGCGCTGACGGTGGTCACGAGCATGACCGGGAGCGACCTCGCCGACATCGGCATCGGCGTCACCCCGGATGAGCAGGTGCTGCGGCTGGCAAGGCTGGCGGCGGGCGCCGGGTGTGACGGGGTCGTCGCCTCGCCGCGCGAGGCGGGCCCGCTGCGGGGCGTACTGGGGCCGCGACCGCTCATCGTGACGCCGGGCGTGACCCTGCCGGGCGCGGACGCGGGCGAGCACGCCGCCCGGTCCGGGACGGCGCAGGCCGCGTTCGCCGCGGGCGCCTCGCACGTGGTGGTGGGGCGTGGGGTGACCCGGGTCGCCGACCCGCTGGCCGCGCTGAGACGCGTACGGTCGGGCGGGTAGCGGGCGGCGGGTGGCGGCCGCTGGGCAGGGGGCGGCCCGGCGCAGGCTGCAAGCGGCAGGCCGCAGCCCGGCGGCAGGCGGCGGCCCGGCGGGCTCACTCGCCCGCGACCCGCAGCAGCAGCTTGCCGGTGGTCGCGCGGCCTGCCATCAGCCGGTGGGCGTCGGCTGCCCGGTCGAGGGGGAACTCGGCGGTGACCGGCACCTCGACCTCGCCGTCGGCGGCGAAGCGGAACGATTCGGCGGCGAGTGCGCGCAGCGCCTCGGGGTCGTCCTGGGCGAGCGTGAGGATGGAGAACCCGCCGACGGAGAGCCCGCGCGGGTTCAGCTCGGGCTGCCCGATCTGCCAGGGGGCGGCTCCGCCGGCGTTGCCGAAGGCGATGAGGCGGCCGAAGCGTGCGAGGGAGTCCAGGCTGCGGCGGAAGGTGTCGCCGCCGACGGGGTCGAGGGCGAGGTCGACGCCGCGGCCGCCGGTGGCGCGGCGCACGCCCTCGGTGAACCCGTCGCCGACGAACACCTCGTCGTAGCCGTACTTGAGGGCTTCCTCGGCCTTCTCGGGACGGGAGACGACTCCGTAAACGGCGCCCGCCCCGGCGAGCCGGGCGAGCTGGCCGGCGATGGTGCCGACGCCGCCCGCCGCACTCTGGACGAGGACGCTCTCTCCGGCGCGGAGCCTGCCGACGCGGTGCACGAGGGCGTGGGCGGTGGGCAGGACGGTCGGCAGGGTGGCGGCGGTGCGCAGGGAGATGCCGCCGGGGAGGGCGAAAACGGTGGCGGCGGGGGCGACGGCGACTTCGGCGTAGCCGCTGTGCGAGGTGAGGGCGGCGACCTCCTGGCCGGCGCGCAGCCCCTCGACCCCGGGGCCGACGGCCCGGATCCGGCCGGATACCTCCAGGCCGGGCCGGAAGGGCAGGGCGGGGACCCGGTAGCCGTCGGCCCGGGCCAGGACGTCGGCGAAGTTGACTCCGGCGTAGGCGACGTCGACGGTCACCTCGCCGCGGCCGGGCTCGGGCACGGGGACTTCGGCGATGTGGAGGACCTCGGGTCCGCCGGTCTGCTGGAACTCGATGGCGCGCATGACGGATACCTCCGGCTAGACTGTTCAACCAAATGCGAACACTGCGGCACCCCGAATGTACGACTCCCGTCGAACATTGCGCAAGGCCGCGGCGCCAGGGGCGGCGTGCCCCGGCGCCGTCGGGCCGTGAGGCTCAGCGCCGCGGGGGCCGTGCCGGGATCCAGGGAGGAACCGCGATGGGACACCGGGCCGAACCCGAGCACACCCACCCCGACGAGGTGCCCCTCCAGGCCGCCCTCGCCGCACTCTCCGACCCGGTGCGGCTGCGGCTCGTACGGGAACTCGCGGGCGCGGCCGACTGGGAGCGCAGCTGCGGCACCTTCGACGTGCCCGTGGGCAAGGCCGCCCTCAGCCATCACTTCGCGGTACTGCGCGCGGCCGGGCTGCTGGAGCAGCGCGACCAGGGGCGGGGGCGGGTCAACCGGCTCCGGCGCGCGGAGTTCGACGCCCGGTTCCCGGGGCTGCTGGACCTGGTCCTGCGCGAGGAGAGCGCCAGGGCCTGACGGCTGCTCACTCGTGTGGGTGGCGGGGATGTCCACAGGCTGGGGATCGTCCACAGGTGCGAGCGGGATCTCGCGGGGCGGCGGATCGTGGGTGGTGTCCGGGCGCTGGGCCCGGGCACCGGAAACTCGACTGCTGGTGGTGTCCGTCATGTCCAAGACCGTGTGCGTCCCTTCCCCTTCTCCTTGCTCTTCCGCTTCCCCTTCGCCTTCCGCTTTCTTCACTTCCCCGTGTCCCCCTGCGCGCAGGGTGCCGCCCTTTCCCCCGCTGCGCGTCGGCCGCGGCGCAGACCGCCTGCGTCGCGCCGTACGGCGCCGGCGGCGGGCCGCGTCGGCCGGCCTGGCCGTCCTGGCGGCCGCACTGGCGGTGGTCGGGGGTACGGAGGCGCAGGCCTCGCGGGGTGTGCCGCCTCCGGAGGTGAAGCCGCCGCCCGCGGCCGTGCGGTCGGTGTCGGCGCCGGTGCGGATCGCGGACGCGGAGACGGTGCGGCTGCTGCGGCCCGGGGACCGGGTGGACGTGGTCGCGGCGGAGCGGACCGGCCCGCCGCGGGTGGTGGCCGCGGCGGCACGGGTGGTCGAGGTGCCCGGTCCGGGGAAGGGTGCGGGGGACGGCGGGGCACTGGTGGTCCTGTCGGTACCCCGGGACGTCGCGCGGGCCCTCGTCGGGGCGGGCGCGGTGGCACGGCTGGCGGTGACGTTGTGCTGAATCGGACGGGCGTGCAGCCAAGCCACCACAAATCGGGCACCGACTGGACACGCCGGGCCCGGACTGCCGTAGCTTTCGGAACCGTTGGCTCCAAGTTCGGCGGATTCGAAGAGAGGCTCAGTGGTGAGCGAGCAGAAGAAGGAGAGCGTCCTGGCGGGCTTCAAGGCCTTCCTGATGCGCGGCAACGTGGTCGACCTGGCGGTGGCGGTCGTCATCGGTGCCGCGTTCACGAACATCGTGAACTCGGTGGTGAAGGGGATCATCAGCCCGGTGGTGGGCGCCGTCGGCACGAAGAGCCTGGACGGCTACACGTCCTGCCTGAAGGGCCCCTGCGGCATCGACGCGAAGGGGGATGCCATCGGCGTGAACATCCTCTGGGGATCGGTGCTGAACGCGGCACTGACCTTCCTGATCACCGCCGCGGTCGTCTACTTCCTGATGGTGCTGCCGATGGCGAAGTACCTCGCGAGGCTGGAGCAGCGCCGCCGGGCCAGGGAGGGCGTCCAGGAGACGGTGGAGATCACCGAGCTGGCGGTCCTCAAGGAGATCCGGGACGAGCTGGTCGCCCAGCGTGCCCACCAGAACGGTCAGTACGGGCAGCCCGGGCAGTCCGGGCACGCCGGGTACGGGAACCAGGGCGGCCAGGGCGGCTACTCCGGTCACCCCGGTTCGGGGTACTAGCGGATCAGATGTGGTGCGGCGGCTTCTCGTCGAGGAAGCGGGCCAGGTCGCCGGCGCTTCCGCCGGCGGGCGGCCGCTCGCCCCACCCGCGGTCGGTGTCGTCCGAGGACTGCTGGTCGAGCGGGTCGTCGAAGACGAGCCGGGGCCTGGGCTTCGCCGCAGGCGCGGCCTCGGGCCGGGAGCCGGGCTGCGGGGAGTGCGGGTCGGAGGCGGGGGCGCTGCTCATGCCTCCAGGGTACGGCCGGCCCCGGCCCCGCCCGGGGCCGGCTCGGGGCCTCGGCGCCCTTGCCGGCGTAGAACCACCGGCACCCGGTCAGAGGAACCCCCGGAAGCCGCCCCGGTCGCGGTCCCGGGTCAGGGAGGTCCGCGGCCCCGTCGGCCGCGCGCCTCGGCCGCCGGCCGGCGTGCGACTGCTGTGCTGGCGGTATGACCTATGTACCGATGACCTCCCGCAGCCGGGACGAGGAGCACCGGGCCTCGACCCCCCTGGAGCTGTTCTTCGACCTCTGCTTCGTCGTGGCGGTGGCGCAGGCCGGCCGGCAGCTGGTGCACGCCCTCGCCGAGGGCCATGCCGGTGCCGGCATCACCGGCTACCTGTTCGTGTTCTTCGGCGTGTGGTGGGCGTGGATGAACTTCACCTGGTTCGCCTCCGCCTACGACGTCGACGACGTGCCGTACCGGATCGCGACCCTGGTGCAGATCGCCGGTGTGCTCATCTACTCGGCCGGGATCCCCCGCGCCTTCAACGACAACGACTGGACCATCGCCGTCCTCGGCTACGTGGTGATGCGGCTCGCGCTCACGGTGCAGTGGCTGCGCGCCGCCGCCGGGGAGCGGGGCCCGGCCCGGCGCTGTGCGCTCACGTACGCTGCGGGACTGCTGGTGTGCCAGGCCGGCTGGGTGGGGCTCCTCGCCGCCCCCGAGCAGGCCCGCAGATGGCTGTTCCTGGTGCTGGTCGTCGCGGAGCTGCTGGTCCCGATACTCGCCGAGCGCAGCTACCAGACCCAGTGGCATCCGCACCACATCGCCGAGCGGTACGGGCTGTTCACCATCATCGTGCTCGGCGAGACCATCGCCGCCAGCACGGTCGCGGTCCAGTCGGCGATCGACGAGCACGAGGCGCTGGGTGAGCTGCTGCCGATCGCAGCGGGCGGCCTGCTGCTGGTCTTCGCGGCGTGGTGGATCTACTTCGCGGTCCCCGCGCACGACCGGCTGCAGAGCAACCGCCAGGCCATCCCGTGGGGGTACGGGCACTTCGTGATCTTCGCGTCGGCCGCGGCCATCGGGGCCGGCATCGAGGTGGCGATCGAGCAGGCGGTCGGCAAGGCCCACGTCTCGACGCTCTCCGCCAACCTCTCGGTGACCGTGCCGGCGGCGCTGTTCCTGGCCTTCGTGTGGCTGCTGCACTCCCGCCACTTCAAGCACGGCACGGCCCAGCAACTGGTGCTGCCGCTGTCCGCGCTGGCGATCCTCGCCTGTGCCTGGACCGGCGCGCAGGCGGTGCTGTGGGCCGGGCTGGTCGCCGCGGCCAGCGTCGCGGTGGGCGTGACCTTGGTGCACCGGGAGCGTTCTGGTGCGTGAGGACGGCGGGCGGCGACGGCCGAGGCGGCCACGGAGAGCGCGCCGGCGACAGGGAGAAGAAACGATGAAGGTCCCGGTACAGCGGTACGCGGACACGGGCTCGGCGGTGGCGGAGTACGGGGAGCTCGCCGACCCGGCGTTCTGGCAGCAGCCCCCGGCCGCGCGGCTGGCGGCATTCGCCCGGCTGCGGGCACTGGACTCCCCGGTCTACGTGCCCGAGGGGAAGGGCCGCGGGCACTGGGCCCTCGTACGCCACGCGGACGTGCAGGAGGCGAGCCGGCTCCCCAAGGTGTTCGCCAGCGCTCCCGGGGTGACCACGCCCGAGCCGGCCCGGTGGGTGCGGGCGCTGTTCGGGGACTCGATGGTGAACCTGGACGGCGCGGACCACGCGCAGCTGCGCAAGATCGTGCAGCGGGCGTTCACGCCGCGGCTGCTGGCGGCGGCCGAGGAGGACATCCACGCGGTGGCCGCCCGGATCGTGGACGACGTACTGGCGGACGGACCAGACGAGTTCGTCTCGGCCGTAGCGTCCCGACTGCCCCTCGAAGTCATCTGCAACATGATGGGCATTCCGGAGCGCCACCGCGCCGAGATCGCCGACCGGGTCAACCACGCTTCGGAGAACATCGGCGTCGAGCGGGGCCTGGCCTCACGGCTGCGGGTGCCCGGCCGCGGGCTGCGGGCCCTGGCCAGGATGCAGCGGATGGTCGCCGGGATCGGGCGGGAACGGCGCAAGAACCCGACCGGCGACCTGATCTCGGCCCTGGTCTGCGCGGACGTGGACGGCCAGGCACTGAACGCCCGCCAGCTCGGGGCGTTCTTCTCGCTGCTGATGGTGGCCGGGGTGGAGACCACCCGCAACGCGATCACCCACGGGCTGACCCTGCTGACCGACCACCCCGCACAACGGGACCTGCTGCTCGCCGACTTCGAGACCCACGCGGACGGCGCGGTCGACGAGATGATCCGGCACTCGACGCCGATCATCCAGTTCCGCCGGACGGTGGCCGCCGAACACACCCTGGGCGGGCACCTGTTCCGGCCGGGCGACAAGGTGGTGCTGTACTACGCCTCCGCCAACCGTGACGAGGCGGTCTTCCCCGACCCGGACGCGTTCGACATCACCCGCTCGCCCAATCCGCACCTGGGCTTCGGCGGCGGCGGCCCGCACTTCTGCCTGGGCGCGCACCTGGCCCGGGTGGAGATGAAGGCCCTGTTCCGGGAGCTGCTGACCCGGCCGGTCGGGCTGCGGGCGGTGGGGCTGCCGGACCTGGCGGGTTCGAACTTCGACAACCGGGTCCGCTCGCTGCGCTTCGCCTTCGAGCGCCCGTAGCGCGCGGGCCGGCCCGGGGAACCGGCCGCCGGGCAGGCTGGGAGCCCGGCGGCCGGAGCACGGGCGCGCTCCCGCGGGGGCGGCCCTACTGCTGGAGGCGCCGGACCGCGAGGACGCAGTGCGCGCTGCCCGTGAGCACGGCCTCGTCCCCGGCGAACTCCTGGAGGGTCTTCGGCTCGACCGGCTTGCCCGGGACGGCCTCGGGCCAGGCGCGCGTGGCGAACAGGAAATAGGCCTGGCCGCTCTCGTTCGCCGCGGCGACCCACTCGTCGGGGGCGGTGCAGGTCGCGTTCAGCCCCGGCAGGGTCAGACCGACCTGGTTGTCCGCCAGCACGATCTGCACCGGGAAGGCGGCCGGGTTGCGGGTGCCGTCCATGACCACGTCACCGATGGGCAGGCCGATCTCCTCCAGCAGCCCGCGGGCGGCCTGCTCGCCCGCCTCCCGCCCTTGCGGTCCGTCACCGAGGGTGTAGGCGAGCAGGTACGGGATGTCGTGGCCGTCGGAGGGGTCACCGATCCAGGCGAGCACCGAAAGGGTGCCGAGCAGGGACCGGTCGATTTCGGCTTGAGTTGAAGTCATGCGCCGCACCCTAGTGCTCTCCCACCCGAGCGTTTCACGGCCTTTCACCCGGGCGGGCTAGACCGCCCAGAATCCCTCTCCGGAATTCGCCTGCATGTTCGCGTCCTGATACTGGAGGCGCACGATGCGCGCCTTTTCGGGGATTTCGAACACCACCCAGCCCTCGGCCCGCTCACCGACTTCGAGGGAATCGAAGACGAGCGGTTTGCCGGTGGTCAGTTCACCGGTCGCCGCCACCGGGAAACGAGTTCCCGCACTGTCGTACGCCCACATGTGCCCGAGGGCCCCGTACGAGGCCCCGCCGACGTTGACGAACGACATCGAGGCGGCCACCCAGCGCTTGCCCGCGGGCGGGGCGTAGTTCTTCTCGACGCTGACCCCGGGGTCGACGTAGGCGTTGAGCACGGCCTGGAGGTGGCGGCCCACCTGGCGGCCGCGCACCCGTACGGCGTCGCCCACGTGGGCATCCTTCGAGGTGGCCTGGTCCGCCCCCGGGGCCGGGTCCTCCCCGGCCCCGGGCGCACCGTCGTCCACGGGGACGGCCGGCGCCGCGGCGGGGGCGAGCGCGGCCCCCTCGGGGGCGCCGGAGCAGGCCGTGGCACCGAGCAGCAGGAGGGGCAGGAGGGCAGCGGCGAGGACGGAAGCGGACTGGCGCATGCGCGATCCCTTCGGGGACCTTCGGAGACGTATTCGGGCCAGTCTCACGCGCCCGAGCGGGCAATTGCACACACCGACACGAGTGTGCGGAAGGAGTTGCCCGCCATCTGCCAGCACAATGCGTTTCGGCGCTTTTGCGCCGACCCACCCCCCATGGAGGATTCATGCGAGTTTCCACCCGCCGCGCTGCCGTGACGGTACTTTCCGCGCTGGCCGCGGCCAGCGTGTTCACCGCGCCCGCCGACGCCCGTTCCCACGGCGATGAGATTTCCGTACAGGAATTCGGACACATCTCCGCGGACGGCCACGTCACCCTTTTCGGGACCTACTCGTGCGCGCCCTCGTCACCCCGGGGAGTGCAGATCCAGGTCACGCTCACCCAGGACGGGACCCGGCTGGGCTTCGGCGGCGGGGAGGCCGTCTGCGACGGCGGGCAGCACGACTGGTCGGCGAGCGCCTCGCTGCGCCTGACGCCCGGCGTGCACCAGGGTGCGGCCGCTGCGCAGGCCCGTCTCCAGTCGGCGAGCCTGGGCTCCGCGATGACCCTGCGGGTGTCGTACCTGGCCGAGGCGGAGCGGGACGTCGTGCTGGAGGAGAAGCACCGCTGAGCCGCCCGCCCGGGCCGGCGGCCGCCGCTAGCGGCAGGCGGGGGCAGCGCCGGTCATCGACATGAAGGCGACCGTCCGGCAGGCGGGATCGGGGTGCGGGTGTCCGGTCGCCCGGTTCACGGCCGTCGGCACGCCGGCGGCCAGCAGGAGCAGCGCGAGCAGAGCGGTCGTGGCGCCCTTGCCCGGCCGCTTGTTCAGCCGGTGCACGGCGGGATCCGTTCGGATGAGGTGGTCCTGGTGGTCCTTTCCATGGACCGCATCATCATCCCGGCCCCCGCAGGTCACAACTCGGAGCGACCATCCGGTCACCCGACCGGTCACACCGGCCGGTCGCACCGGCCGCTCACACCGGCCGGTCGCCGGTGCTCCGCACGCTTCCCGCGACGTCGAACTCGCACCACACGGCCTTGCCGTCGCCCCGGGACTCCACTCCCCAGTGCGTCGCCAGCGCATCCACGAGCAGCAGCCCGCGCCCGGTGGTGGCGGCCTCCCCCGGGGTGCGCCGGCGCGGCCAGACGCTGGAACGGTCCTTCACCCACAGCCGGATCCGCCGGACCGGCTCCGGCAGCACCTCCATGGTCAGCACCGCCCCGCCGTCCGTGTGCAGCAGGGCGTTGACCAGCAGTTCCCCGGCGGCCAGTTCCACGTCGTCGGCGAGGTCCGGCACGCCCCAGTCGCGCAAGGCCTGACGCAGGGCGTACCGGGCCTCCGAGAGGCCCTCCGGGTCCGCCTGGTGGATGTACTGGTGGATCCGCGGCGCCCGGTGGGTGCCCGGGTCCGGGGCGCGGCGCAGCACCAGCAGCGCCACGTCGTCGCCTGAGCCCCAGCGCTCCCAGAGCCGGTCCGAGAGGTGGTCGGCGAGCGCACCGGCCTCCTGGGGACCGCTGCGCACGGCGTGGGCGAGGGCCTCCATGCCCTGGGTGATGGCGGTGCCGGGCTCCTCCACCAGGCCGTCGGTGCACAGCACCAGCGTCTCCCCGGGGACCAGGTCGAGCCGGGTCTCCGGGAAGTCCTCCTGCTCGAACACCGAGGCCAGTCCGAGCGGCAGTCCACCGCGCACGTTGGGCCAGCCGGTACGCCCGTCCGTGTGCCGGATCAGCGGCCCGAGATGGCCCGCGCGGACCGCGCGTACGCCGCCGGTCTCCAGGTCCACCTGTGCGTACATGCAGGTCGCGAAGCGTTCGGTGTCCAGTTCGGCGAGGAAGCGCGAGGCCCGGGCCAGCACGGTGGACGGTGCATGCCCCTCCCCCGCGTACGCCCTCAGCGCGATGCGCAGCTGGCCCATGACCGCCGCCGCGTGCGTGTCGTGGCCCTGTACGTCGCCGACGACGATGCCGACCCGGTCGCGGGGCAGCGCGATCACGTCGTACCAGTCCCCGCCGACCTCCCGGCCGCTCCACGCCGAGTGGTAGCGCACCGCGATCTCCCCGCCGCTGATCTCCGGGATCCGGCGCGGCAGCATCGAGGCCTGGAGGCTGGTGGCGAACTCCCGCTCCTGGTCGAACAGGAGCGCCCGCTGGAGGGACTGCGCCACGATGCCGGCCAGGCCCAGGCACAGGTTGCGCTCCTCCGGGCTGAACTCGGTGCGCCGCCGGTAGAACAGGACGAGGCCGCCGATGGCCTTGGCCTGCGCGATCAGCGGCAGATAGGCGGCGGCGTCGAAGCGGATCCGGTTGAGGTAGTCCGCGAGCAGCGGGAACTCGCCGGCCAGATCGGTCAGGGAGGTGACGAAGCGCGCCTTGCGGGTGAGCACCGTCTGCGAGAGCGGCAGCGAGCCGTCCAGCCGGGTGAACCGCCGCTCGCTGAGGATCTCCAGCGACTCCCCGCTCAACGCGATGATCTTGATGGTGCCGTTCTCCACCAGTCCCAGGGCGAGCCCGTCCGCACCGAGCCGCTCCAGTGCGCCCGCGCCGGTCAGCGTGGCCGTGACGTCGTCGACCGTCACCGCCCGCGACAGGGCCTCCGTCGTGCGCTGCACGATCGTGGCCTGCTGGGCCCGCGCCGACTCCAGCTTCCGCAGGATGGTGGCGTGCGCGAGCTCGGCCGTCGCGTCCCGGACGATCCCGACGATGCGCACGGCCTGACCGTCGGCGTCCCGCAGGATCCTGCCCTGCGTGTGCGTCCACTGGTCGACGCCGTCGCGCCGCTGCACCGTGAAGTACGAGCCGTACGTCTCCGCGCCCCCTTCCAGCGCGGCCGAAGTGGACTCCGCCAGCCGGACGCCGTCGTCGGCCGGGATGCGCAGCCCCAGCCCTTCCGGGGTGCCGTCGAACTCCTCCCGTTCGAGGTCGAAGACCACGAGCCCGGACTCGTCCAGCGTCAGCGTCCCGGCGGACAGGTCCCACTCGAAGCTGCCCATGCCGTTCAGCGCGAGCCGGTCCGCGGGCCCGGTGACCGGGTCCCGGCGGCCCTGCTCGGATCTGTCGCGCTCCGCCGCTGCCAACAGACACACCACCTAACGGCCGGGCCAGCACGGCTGGGAGATCAGCCGCTCCCACTCCTCGTCAGGATGCCCCGGAAGGGTGCGCCCGGCCTCCTGCCAGCGCCTGACGAGGGAGAGGTAGATCGTCGGCTGGTCCGGAGCCCCGTACCCGGGAGGGGCGTACGGGGAGGAGGTCCGGGCCGTGGCGAACCCGGCCCCGGCGGGCCGGGCCGCCGGGGCGGGCTGCTCGGCCCGGCTCGCGGGAATGCGCACCCAGCCACGGCCGCCCTGTGCTCGCTGCTCCGCACTCATCGCGGACCCCTCTCGACCTCACCGCAGAGACGTCTTCGGATGCCCGGCACCGGCCCGGTCGAGCCGCACGGTCCCGGTGGAGCCCGCCGGCCTGTCCCGGGCGCCGAGGCGCTTTCGTACTCCTCTGACCAGTCTCCCCGCCGTGAACCCCGCACCGTGCACGAATCGCATGGAAGGGCCGAATGAGGGAGCCGTCAGCAGCCCCGCGAAGAACAGTCCGGGCCAGGACGACTCGAAAACGGCGCTCAGCTCGGGCGTGCCGCCGTCCCCGACCGTGTCGAGGGCGGCCCTCAGCCGGGCGTCGAGCAGCTCCAGCCGGTCCAGGTGCGGGGTGAACCCGGTGGCCGCGACGACGTGCGCGACGTCCAGTACGACGGACTCCCCGGCCGCGGTGGTCAGCCCGAGCCGGGTCCGCTCGCCCACCGGCACCGCCCGGTGCAGCCGGTGCCCCAGCAGGACCGGGACGCTCCGCTCGAAGCGTTCCCGCAGCCACCAGGCCCCGGCCGGGCCGAGCGCGGTCGCCGCGATCCGCTCCCGGGTCGGTGCGGGCAGCCGGCGCACCGCCCAGGGCAGCTCCGACCACACCCAGCTGCGCCAGCCGGTGCCGAGGCCGCTGTGCGGATCGCGCAGGGCGCGCAGTGCCGGGCGCTCCAGCGGCTGCGGCACGGTGTTCCAGTTCAGCCGGGACCGGCGGGCGACGAGACAGGGCCGGGCCCCGTTCTCGGCCAGCAGGGCGGCGGTCTCCAGCGCCGCCTGCCCGGCCCCGATCACGGCGACCTCCCGGCCGGCGAACCGGGTCAGGTCGCGGTGGCCGCTGCTGTGCGAGCAGTGCCCGGGCGGCAGGTCCCGCAGCACCCCGGGCAGGTGGACGAACGGCATCACCCCGACGGCGAACGCGACCGTCCGGGCGAGCAGCGGCGGCCCCTCGGCGGTGCGGACCAGGAAGCCGTCGCCCTGCGGGGTGACCTCGGTGACCGTCACCTCCTCCACCTCGGGCGCGGCCCGTCGCGCGAACCACATGCCGTACGAGCTGAACGTGCCGATCGGGAGCGGGCTGCCGTGCTCGGCGGCCAGCCCCCGGGTGGCGCAGTACGCGGCGAGGGTGTGCCGGCCGCCGGGCGCGGACAGGTTGGAGGACCACGGCTCCGACTTCAGGTACATGCCGTCGGGCATGTGGTCCCGCCACGAGGCCATGGGCCGCCCGAGCACCCTCACCCCGAGTCCGGCCGCCGCCGCATGCGCGGCGATCGACAGCCCGTACGGCCCGGCGCCGACCACGACGAGATCGTCCATCCGCGTCACTGCTGTCCCTCCAGTCTCGTGGACCCCCTGTCTGTGCTGCTTCCGCCCGCCCGGTGGTTTCCGGGCGGGCGCTACACGGCGGGCGTCATCTGGTCACCAGTTCGTCCGGTTCGGCAGGGGCCGCCGGCGGGGTCAGGTCGCGGGCTCGCTGGCGCGGGGCGCGGACCACGGCGCGGGCCGTGCGCCGGCCGTGCGCCGGGACACCGCGCAGGACGCGCACGCCCTTGCCCGCCCCGCGGCCGAGGAACGCGGCGAGCATCGCGAGGAACGGCAGCGGGTCGTCGGCGGCGAACCAGGCCGCCTCGGTCCGTCCGCGCTCCCCCCGCGGCACCACCCGCACCGGACCGCGCCGGTCGGCCCCGGCCCCTGCGCCGTCGGGCCGCGCCGGAGCGGGTACGGAATCGGCACGCCGTACGGCCGGCCCCGCGGCCCCCGGCGCGGGGACCGCGGAGGCCGAGGACGCGGCGGAGGCCGCAGGGGTCGCGGAAGTCGTGGGAGTCGCGGGCGGGGTACCGGTCCCGGACCGCCAGGGCAGTTGCCGGCCCCGGACCGCCGCCAGCAGCGCGTAGTTCTCCGCGACGAACACCCGCCCCGGGCCGCCCGAGGGCTCCGGGACCCGCTGCCCCGTCAGATCCAGGTACATCGCCTGGACCACGTCCAGCCCGCCCGCGTCCGTGAACAGCCGGAACTGCGCGCCCGGCCGCGGGTTGAAGTCGACCAGCCGGAAGCAGCCGCTCTCGTCCCGGCGGAAGTCCAGGTCCAGGATCCCCTGGTAGCCCAGCCGTTCGGCGATCCGCAGCCCCGCCTCCTCCACCGCCGGATCCGGCAGCCAGCGCCCCACCGCCGTCAGGCCCGTGCGCACCGGCCACGACAGCTCCTTGCGGCCCGACCCGGCGAGCAGCGGGTGCCCGTCCCGGGCGAAGGCCCCGTGGAAGAACCAGTCGGTGTCGGTCCCGGCCGGCAGGAACCGCTGGAGCAGCAGCCGGCTGCCCGCCTCGGCCGTGCGCTCGTACATCCGGCGCGCCTCGGCGGCGGTGTGCAGGAGCGTGGTGCTGCGCAGTCCGGCGCCCGACGGCAGCAGCCAGGGCCGGCTCCACTTGGCCACCACGGGCAGGCCGAGCCGCCAGGCGGCCTCGGCCGCCTCGGCCCCGCTCGCCGGGATCACGGTCTCCGGGTGCGGGATGTCCCAGCGCGCGCACAGCCGCGACAGCTCCGCCTTGTCCGCCACCCGGGCGGGCAGCCCGTCGGGCTGGTGGGGGATCCGGAACCGCCCCCGGAGCATCGGCGCGATCCGCGCGACGGCGATGGCGCTCAGGTCGTCCATCGCCACGAGCACCGCCGGCCTGCCGATCCGCTCCGACACCGCGACGAGGCATTCCAGCAGCGTTTCCGGGGCTTCGGGGTCCAGCCCTCCGGCCGGACCGGGATGCGCGGCGTGCAGGTAGCGCGAGCGCCCCATGGGACCTCCCCCGGCCTCGACGACGGCATGGACCTCCACGCCCCTGCGCCCGAGCGATCTGACGGCACCGAGGGTTCCGTGGTGGAACGGATTCCGATCGAGTCTGAGCACTACAGCGGGCACATGGCTGACGAACGCGTGCATGGGAACGGTGTCTTTCACCTAGTCGGACCAAGCGGGGAGGATACGCAGCTGCGAATGGCCTAGGCAGCAGTCACCGGACAGGCCATTCGTCAGATGTGATGCCTAACGTCTTTGACAAGCAGACCGATTCAGGAAAGTTCGGGAGACGCCATGCCCAGACCACACCGCCGACTGGCGAGCACCTGCATCGGTACGGTGACGGCCGGACTGCTGGCCACCGGGGCCGCGCTCGCGGCGCCCGAGCGGGAGCAGCCCAAGGGCTCCGACGTCGCCATGGGCGCGTTCCTCGACTCCGGTCCGCCGGGAGTCGCCCGGATCCCGCAGCTCTCGCGCTGGCTGGGCGGCAAGGAGATCCGGGTCGGGCACACCTATCTGCCCGGGGACCGGTGGGCCCGCATCGAGGCCCCCGACTTCCTGGAGGCCTGGGCCCAGTGGCGCCGGGCCAAGGCGAACCGGCTCTTCGTCCTCAACGTGCCCATGCAGCAGCACAACGAGGACCACGTCCCGGACCGCCAGGTGGCGCAGCTGATCCGGGCGGGCGCGCAGGGCGAGTTCGACCACCACTTCCAGCGGCTCGCCGAGAAGCTGGTGGACCTGGGGCTTCCCGACACGGTGATCGTGCTCGGGTGGGAGATGAACGGCGCCACGTACACCCACCGCTGCGCGCCGGACCCGCAGGGCTGGAAGGAGTACTGGCGACGCATCGTCAACACGATGCGCTCCGTGCCCGGTCAGGACTTCAAGTTCGATTTCGCCCCCAACCGCGGGTCCGACGCGATCGGCTGGACCAAGTGCTACCCGGGCGACGACGTCGTCGACATCATCGGCATGGATTCGTACGACCAGGCTCCCGGCCGGACCTTCGACGAGATGGTCAGCCAGCCGTACGGACTCCAGCAGCACGTCGATTTCGCGAAAGCGCACGGCAAAGAGATCTCGTACCCGGAGTGGGGGCTGTTCCGGCACGGGGACAACCCGGAGTACGTGCAGCGCATGCTGAAGTGGATCGGGCAGCACAAGCCGCTCTACCACACCATCACCGACTACTGTCCGCACGGCGTGTGGCAGTGCAAGCAGAACCCGCGGTCCGCGAAGGCCTTCCGTGCCGCGCTCGCCCCCGAGCGGCCGGGCCCGGTGATCCCGACCCCCGTGGTGCCCACTCCGGTCATCCCCACGCCGGTGGTCCCGACCCCGGTGGTCCCGACGCCGGTCGTGCCGACGCCGGTCGTACCGACCCCGCACGTCCCGACACCCGAGATCCCCGTGCCCTCCCCGGCGGTCCCGGCGCCGGACGTCCCGGTGGTCCCGACCCCGACCCCGACCCCGGCTCCGAGCACGAGCCCCGTCCCAGGGGTGCCCGACCCGGCCCCGGAGCCCGTGCCCGTGCCCGTGCCCTCGCCGGCCGTGCCCTCGCCCGAGGTCCCGGCACCCGATCCCGTCCCGGTCACCCCGGAGCCGGTCGAGCCGAGCCCGCAGGTCCCGGCGCCGGAGAGCCCTTCCCCCGAGCCGGTTCCCGAGCCCGTGCCCTCGCCGGCGCTCCCCTCGCCCCAGACCCCGGCGAGCCCGAGCCCGGACCCCGTCCCGGTCCCGGTGCCGAGCCCGGTGGTCCCGAGCCCGGTGGCGCCGAGCCCGGTGGTCCCGACGCCGGAACCCGTCGAACCGCCCGCCAACAGCACGGAGTGGTGCGTGCCGATCAACTTCGGCGAGTGGCTCTCCAAGCTGCTCGGCAAGCAGTCGGTCTGTGTCAAGATCGACTGGGGCAAGGACTCCGGCTTCTGGCCCTGGTAGAGCCGTCATCGGACCCGCAGCTCATTGAGCCGAGCCCGCCAGTCCCGGGCGGCCGGCAGGGCCTCGCGCAGCGCGTCCACCGCCCGCTCGCGCCCCGCCACCTGCGATTCGTGCAGGCGGAGCAGGGGCGCGAGCGCCGTCCTGGCCAGCAGGAACCGCTGGTTGACGACGGTCTCGGGCCGCCAGTGGTTCTTGTACGGCTCGTTGCCGCGCAGGAAGCTCACCACCGGGCGGCCCTCCGCCAGTGCGCGGCCCGCCTCGTAGCGCAGCAGCAGCGTCGCCACGTCCACCTTCCGGTTCCGCAGGTCCGGGTCGGCGCCGTACAGGTAGCCGCCGCTCAACGCCCCTGACAGCAGCGTGACGTTGGCGGCCACCACCTTGCCGTCCAGCCGGAACTCGGTCAGCCGGCCCTCGCCGGCCCTCACCATCCGCCGGGTGGCCCGGGTCAGGTGCTCGGCGAAGCGGGGCCTGAGGTGCTCGGGGGTCACCCCGCGGCCGCGCCACTGCTTCTCGTGCAGCCGCAGCAGCGTCCGCACGGCGCGCGGCACCTCCTGCTCGGTGACCTCGCGCTCCTCGATGCCGGCCGCGTCGGTCTTGCGCAGCTTGGCCCGGACCCGCTGGGCGCCGGAGGCCGGCATCCGCTTGACCAGCTCGTCGAACGGCAGGGCGGGCAGCTCCATGCAGGTCGAGTCGGTGAGCGTGCTGCGGGTCCCGGGCCACTGCCTGTACAGCGCCTCGGCGGCGGCCCCCGGCCGCACCTCGCGCAGGTCGACGACGGCGCCGCGGGCCGCCCGGTGCAGGCCGTGGGCCAGCGCGGGGACGACCTGGTCGGCGTACTCCGCGTCCACCAGCACGTCGAAGTAGTCGGTGATGCCGCCGCCGAGGGGCACCAGCAGCGGCAGCGGCCGGTGGACGAGCATCAGCGCGCACGCGCCGACGAGTTCCCCGCCGCGCCGTACGAGCACGATGCGCAGCCGCCCGTCCCGGCCGTACGAGAGCCACCAGGAGTGCAGCCAGGCGTGGCTCTGGAAGGGGGTGGCGGTGGGACAGGCCCGCACGAGCCGGCTCCACGGCTCTTCGAGCGCGGCGAACTGCCGGGGGTCGCGGCACAGCGTCACCGACAGGGCCCCGGTGGAGCCCGACGTCATCGCACGGACTCCTTCTCCTTGGTCTCGGTGTGCTCACCCTGCGCGGGCAGGGAGGCGTACTCCTCGACGACGGGCTGCTGCGGCCCGGACCGCCGGCCCCGGCCGGGCCGGGCCAGCAGCCACAGCCCGCCGAGCAGCCCGCCGGCGCACAGCCCGACGGCCCCGCTGATGGCCGCGGACGGCGAAGCGGGCTCGCTCGGCGCGACGGCCTGGCTGAACAGCAGCAGCTGCACGCCGGTGTTCTTCGCGGCCTGGTTGCTGCTCAGCGAGAGCGCGTCGGCGACGGCGTTGGCGATGTCCGCGGCCTCGCTCGGGCTCTTGGAGGTGCCGGTGACGGCGATCATCGGTGACTCGGGGGAGGTCTCGGCGCGCACCTGCGTACGGAGCCGGCGGGCGTCGACGCCCGCGCGGGGCTGGGCGTAGGCGAGGGTGGAGCTGCTGGTGGCGATGCGGGCGTACGCCTGGGCGAAGCCGAGGGCGGTGGCCGGCTCGGTGGTGTCGTCAGGGACGGCGACAACGTAGCTGGTGGCGGCGTACTCGGGTGCCTTGAGCACGCCGTACGCCCCGCCCGCGGCCAGCCCCAGCACGGCGGCGGCGGGCAACGGCCACCACGCGGGCGGCGGCAGCAGCCGCACCCTGCGGCGACGGCGGTCGGTCTTCTTCTGATCGGCGGTGTCAGCCATGTGCCTGTCTCTTTCCTGGTGGAGGGGGTTGGTACGGGTCCCGCTCGGGGACCCCTGCGGGAGCCGGGTCACCCGGCCCCCGACCGGGCCGAATCGCCCGCTTGCGCCGGAGCCTGCGGAACCGGGCCCGCGGCCTGGGCGGCGCCGCCCCGGCTGTCCGGCCCGCGGCCGGACGCCGGACTCACCACGGCGGGTTCCGGTCCGGGGCCCGGCCGTTCGAGCCCCACCGGGGGCAGGTCCGGGCCGGGCCCCGGCGGCGCGGGGTCCGTGGCGGGGGCGGCGCCCCGGCCCACCGGCGTGGGGTCCGTGGCGGGGGCGGCGCCCCGGCCCACCGGCGCGGCCGGGGCCCCGGCGCTCCCGGACGCGGCCGGCCCGGCCTCCGGAGCCGGCTCCGCCCCGGAGCCCCTCCCGGGGGCACCCGCCGGAGATGACGGCACGGCTTCCGGGACTTCGCCGCGGGAGGACAGGGTCACCGTCGGGGCGGGTGTGAAACCCCGGACGCTCTGCCCGGAGCGGACGCCCTGCCCGGCCCGGGCGTCCGCGCGGTCGCGGGTGCGCTGCGCCAGGGCCAGGCCGTAGACGGCGAGGAGCCGGTCCGCACTGCCGGCGATGTCGTAGCGGCGGACCACCGGGGGCGGCGGCAGCCGGCGCGCGCCCGCCTCCATGTGCCCGCGCAGGGCGGCGACCAGCTCCTGCGTCCCGGTCCCGATCCGCCGCGCCCCCGGCGCCTGCGCGGCCGGGAGGTCGTCGACCGCCGGACAGGTGACGTGCAGGACGGGCAGCCCCGCGGCCAGCGCCTCCACCACCGCCAGCCCGAACGCCTCCTCCCGCGACGGCGACACGAACACGTCCATCGCGGCCAGCAGCGCCGGAATCCCCGGGGACCGCGCGTCGGCGCCGTCGCCCAGCGGGTCGCGCTCGCCCAGCAGGTGGATCCGGCCCTGTGCGCCCAGTTCCGCGGCGAGCCGCCGCAGCGCCGCCCGCTCCGGGCCGTCCCCGACCAGCATCAGGTGCGCTCCGGGCAGCGCCGCCACCGCCCGGACCAGCGAGTCGAACCGCTTGCCCGGCACCAGCCGCCCGACGCCGCCGACCACGAAAGCCCGCTCCGGCAGCCCGGTGCGGGACCGGGTGGCCCGGCGCACCCCCTCGTCGAAGCGGAAGCGCACGGCTTCGATGCCGTTCGGTACGACGTGCACGCGCGCGGCCGGCACACCCCACTCCGCCAGGCGCGCCGCCACGGTGTCGGACACCGCCACGGTCGCCGCGCCCAGCCGTTCGGTGGCCAGGTACAGGCCCCGGACCCCGCGCGTCAGCGGCCGGCCCTCGATCTCGCGCTCGCCGAGGGAGTGTTCGGTGGCCACGGTCGCCCGGACGCCCGCGAGCCGGGCCGCGAGCCGCCCGTACACGCAGGCCCGGTACAGGTGGGTGTGCACGAGGTCGTACTGCTCGCGCCGCATGAACCGCACCAGCCTCGGCAGCGCCCCCAGGTCCCGGTTGCCCTGCATCCCCAGGTGCACGACGCGGACCCCGTCGGCCCGCAGCCCCTCGGCCACCGGCCCGGGGTTGGTCAGCGTGAGCACGTCGCAGCGCATCGGCAGGTGCCGCAGCAGCAGCCGCAGCTGCTGCTCGGCGCCGCCGACGCCGAGCCCGGTGATGACGTGCAGAGCCCGTACGGACTTCACCGCTGCACCGCCCGGCGCAGCTCCTGCATCCGGTGCCGCAGCTGCTTGATCCGCAGCCGGCGGGCCCCGTCCGCCTGGCTGACATGGGTGCGCGGCAGGGCGTGCAGGCCGGCCAGCCGGCCGGGGTCGATGGCGCAGGCGTACCCGTACCCGGCGGCCCGCGTCGCGTCGACGACCCGCGCGTCGAGGTGCCCGTACGGGTAGCAGAACCCCTCCGGCAGGGTCCCGGTCAGCTCCCGGATCAGCTCGCGGCTGCCGCGCAGCTCCTGCTGGAGGACGTCGTCGGCGGTCGCGGTGAGGTCCTGGTGGAGCAGTCCGTGCGAGCCGATCTCCTGCCCGGCCGCGGCGACTTCGCGGATTCCCTCGGCGGTCAGCAGGGACTTGCGCGGGCCCAGCGGGTCCCACACGTTGTCGACCCCCAGCCGCCCGGGCAGGACGAACAGCGTCGAGGTGCAGTCGTGGCGGCGCAGCAGGGGCAGCGCCCGGGTGAGGTAGTCGGTGTAGCCGTCGTCGAAGGTCAGCCCGACCAGCCCGGCGGCGCGGCCGGCCGCCCGGGCCCGCAGCAGTTCGCCGACGGACACCCCGCGCAGGCCCCGCGAGCGCAGCCACAGCAGCTGGGCCTCCAGCGTGGCCGGGGTGACGGTGATGCCGTACGGGTCCTCGGCGGGGTCGGTGAACTCGGCGACCGAGTGGTACATCAGGACCCACGGCAAGGCGGTCCGGCGGGCGGGGGCCATCGTGGCGGCCGGCGCCGTGCGGGTGTCAGCGGGCATTGCGGAACCTCTGGGTCATCTGGGCGATCTGGGCGGGCAGGGCGGTGATCTCGAGCGCCCGTATGGCCATGCCGCAGGCGCCGAACATGGCCGGGACGAGCAGGCAGCCGAGTGCGGTGCTGAGCAGCGGGTCGGGGATCATCGGCCCGGCGATCCAGCCGGTGCCGCAGGCTCCGACGGCGGCGACGGAGAGCCGTCCGATGCTGAGGGCCACCCGGCGGACCTGGATGGCGACGATCCGCGAGCCGAGCCCGGTGAGCAGCAGGACGGCGGTGGTGGAGATGCCGGCGGCGTTGGCGCCGGCGATCCCGTACGTGCCCCACCAGCGGACGGCGAAGGCCCCGGCCACGATGTTGACGAGGAGTCCGGCGCCCATCGCGAGCGCCGGGAACCAGGTGGGCCGGGCGGTCGAGAAGAAGGGCCGGGACAGTGCCCCGACGAGACAGTGGCCGAGGAGGCCGAGGGCGTAGACCCGCATGACGTCGGCGGTGGCCAGGGTGTCGCGGTGGGTGAAGGCGCCGCGTTCGAAGAGGACCTGGATGATCTGCGGGGCGTACCCGATGACGAGGGCGCTGCCCATGAGGACGGCGAGGGAGGCCAGGGCCAGGTCCTGTTCGACGCGCCGCCGGGCCTTCTCCCGCTCTCCGCCGGCCATGGCCTGGGCGACGACGGGGAAGGTGACGGTGCAGATCATCAGGGAGAGCACCATCGGCATCTGCGCGACCTTCTGCGCGTAGTTCAGGTGCGAGATGGCCCCGGGGGGCAGGGAGGCGGCGAGGAACCGCTCGACGAGGACCTGCGACTGCCGGAACACCGCGAAGAAGATCACCGGGGCGATCAGTCCGAACGCGATGAGGGTGGGCCGGTCCCGGTCGCGCTGGCTGCGCGGGGCGCCCTCGGCGCGCGGCGGCCCGAAGCCCACGTTCCGGATGAACGCGGGCAGTTGGACGAGCGCCATGAGCATGCCGCCCACGGCAACGCCGGCGGCGGCGGCCCGCACCCCCCACACCGCGTGGAGGGCGATCATCGTCCCGATGATCCCGACGTTGTACGAGACGTAGATCGCGGCCGGCGGCACGAACGAGCGGTGCGCCCTGAGCGCGGCGCTGAAGTACCCCGCGATCCCGAAGGACAGCACGGTCAGCGCGGTCATCCGGGTGCACTCCACGGCCAGCGCCGGATCGGGCAGTCCGGGCGCGAGCACGGCGACGACGAGCGGCGCGGCGACGACGAGCACCGAGGCGACGGCGGCCAGGAACAGCGTCAGCCGCGGCAGGCTCGCCCCCACGAGCATCCGTACGGGGTCCTGGGCCCGGGCCTCCTTACGGGTGAGCCCGGCCCGGGTGGCCGCCCGCCGGGCCAGGGCCTGGCTGAACGCGGGCACCATCAGCAGCGCCATGGCGTCCTCGATCAGCAGGGTCGAGGCCATCTCGGGCACGGTCCAGGCGATCAGGAAGGCGTCGCTGTCGTGCCCGGCCCCGAAGAGGTGCGCGATGGTCTGGTCCCGGAACAGCCCGAACACCGCCCCGGCGGCGGTCAGCCCGGCGGTGACGGCGGCGGCCTTGGCCAGGAACCGCCCGAGCGGGGCCGGAGCCGGACTCCCGCCCGGGGAGGTCCCCCGGGCGGCGGCGGCCGGGTCGTCCCCTCCGGGCCCCGGGCCCTCGGGCAGCCCGCGGCGCGCGGCCCGGGCGGCCACCCGGACCCCGCGCTCCGCTCGGGCCCCGGGCCCGTCCGGGTACCCGGACGGGGCCGGGGTGCCCGCGGCGGTCGGGGGCCGGGGTCCGGTGGAGCCGTGCGGGCCCGCCGGGGAGGGCGGGCCCGCCCTGCCCGGGACGCGGGCGGGGCCCGCCCCGGCCGGAGGGCCGGAGGCGGGCCGCCAGGGCGTCGTATCGGTCACCGGCCGTCCGCACCCGGAACGGCGCGCGGTGCAGCCGCGAGGCCGGTGCGCCCGCCCGCGGCAGCAGCCTCGCCCGGACCGCGTCCCGCGCGCGGGGCCGTGCGGGGCCCCGGCCGGCCGGGGCCGCCGGGAACCGCGTCGTCCCCGGAGGGCGACGGCAGCGCCCACCAGGCCGCCAGGCCGATGATCACCCCGGTCAGGACGGTGGACGGGCCGCCGATGTCCGCGTACAGGAAGTCGGTGAGCTGCCAGACGAACAGCCCGATCGCGATCAGCCCGCAGTCGCGCAGCGCGGAGCCGCCGGTGACGCACCGCCGCAGGCCCGCGACGAGCAGCGCCGCCCAGCCGCCCGCCAGCGCGGTCAGCCCGATCAGCCCCTGCTCGCTGAGGACCAGCAGGTACATGTTGTGCGGGGAGAGCAGCGGCTGGCGGATGTACGCCTGCCCCGCGCCGGCGGTGTCGCTGCCGGAGGACAGCCCGAGCGAGGAGTGCCCGTCGCGGTTGGCCGGGAAGCCCTTGAGGCCCACGCCGGCCGCCGGGCGCTCGCGCCACATCGACTCGGCCGCGGCCCACATCGTGTAGCGGTCGGTCACCGACTGGTCGGGGGCGCTGGAGACCTGGGTGATGGAGGTCAGCCGCTCCGCGACCATCTCGGAGCCGACGCCGAGGCCGCCCACCAGCACCACGCCGGCCGCGGCCAGTGCGAGGAGGACCTTCAGCGCGCGCCGGACGCCCGCCAGCACCATCACGAGCACCGCCGCGCCGGCCGTGGCGATCCACGCACCGCGACTAAACGACAGCACCAGCGGCACCACCAGCACCAGGGCGGCGGCCCCCGCCGATCGTCGCACCCGGGCCGGCAGGCCCGGGGCCAGCGCCGCCGCGGTCGCCACGACCAGCCCGTACGCCACGACCGTGGCCATACCCATCACGTCGCCGGGGCCGAAGGTGCCGACGGCCCGGACGTCCTCGCCCTGGTACGAGGCGCCGGTGTGGGTCGCGTACTGCACGACCCCCACCGCGCCCTGCACCAGCGCCAGCACCACGAAGCACCCGGCAGCCAGCCGGAACTCCCCGGCGTCGCGCACCAGCAGCACGATCGCCGCCGGGACCAGGACGAACACCTGGAGGTAGCGCACGAAGCCGGGCAGCGCCGCGTGCGGGTCCCCGGCGGTCACGGTCGCGACGGCCAGGCCCACGGCGGGCACGCCGAGCACCAGCACGGCCAGGGGGCTCAGCTCCCGCACCCGGCCGCGCAGCGCCTGCACCGCGCACACCACCACCAGCACCAGCGAGGCGGCGTCGGCCGGGCCGACCTTGCCGGAGGTGCTCGCGTCACCCGCCGCGATCGGGGCGAGCAGCAGCAGGACGGTCGCGGCGAGCGGCAGCAGCGGCCAGTGGCGCCGCAGCAGCCCCGCCGCGTCGGGCCGGGCCCCGACCGGGGACAGCGCGAGGCTCATCAGCTGCCCCCCAGCCGGAAGCGGAAGAAGGAGGCCGCGGTGCGGGCGAGGATCCACAGGTCCTGCCACAGCGACCAGGTGTCGATGTAGTGGTTGTCGAAGCGGGCCCGGTCCTCGATGGAGGTGTCCCCGCGCAGGCCGTTGATCTGGGCGAGCCCGGTGATGCCGACGGGCATCCGGTGGCGGGCCTCGTAGCCGGGGTGCACCGCGGCGAACTTGGCGACGAAGAAGGGCCGTTCGGGGCGTGGTCCGACCAGGCTCATGTCCCCCCGGACGACGTTCCACAGCTGTGGGAGCTCGTCCAGCGAGGACTTGCGCAGGAAGGAGCCGACGGGGCTCATCCGGTGGTCGCCCGCGACGGTCCACCGGGTGGCGGACTCGTGCTCGTCGGCGCGCAGGGTGCGGAACTTCAGCAGCGTGAAGGAACGCCCGTAGAGGCCGACCCGCTCCTGACGGAAGATCACCCCGGGGCCGTCGGTGATCCGTACGGCCAGTGCGCACGCGCCCATCACCGGCGCCGCGACGATCAGCGCGAGTGCGGCCAGCACCCCGTCGACGGCCCGCTTCACCCAGCGCTCCACCGGCCTCGACGGGCGCGGCAGCAGCGGCTGTACGGCGTACCCCCACAGCTGGTCGGCAGGCTGGGCGACCCGCATCCCGGTCACCTTGGCGGTGCCGGCCGGGTCGGCCAGCCAGAGCCGGCAGCCGTGGTCGTGGAAGAGCCGGACGAGGGAGGCGGTGCGCTCGTCGGCCTCCGGCGGGCGGGTGAACACCGCGTGCCGGACCGAGTTCTGGATGACGGCGCGCCGGACGTCCTCGTGCGTGGCGAGCACCGGCACGCCGGCGCCGCCCTCCTCGGCGGAGCCGGTGTCGGCGAGCCCGACGGGCCGCAGCCCGTACTCGGGGCGCCCGTGCAGGGCGGCGGCGACCGCGCTCGCCCCGGCGCCGGGGCCGACGACCAGGGCGGACGCGGGCCGGCGCCGGGCGGAGCGGCTCCGGAGCCCGTTGGCGAAGCCGCGTCCCGCGCAGGTCAGGACGGTCTGCAGGCAGACGGCGGTGAGCAGGGCGTACCAGCCCAGGGCCCGGCCGGGTGCCGCGGCGGCGGTCACGGCGGCGACCCCGCACCACAGGACGGCGGCCCGCCCGGCCAGCGCGGGCAGTTCGAGCAGTGCGGAGGGCGCGAGCCGCGGCCGGTACAGCCCGGCCTGCGCGTGCAGCGCGGCGGCCAGCACGGCGACGGGGGCGGCCGCCTCGGGCGGCAGCGCAGCCCCGGGCCGGGCCACGGCGGCGGTGGCGAGTACGGCGGCCAGCCCGTCGGCGGTCAGCAGCGGGACGACCCCGTCGCGGCGCCGGACCCGCTGCGGCCGCGCCAGGGGCCGGGCCGGGTCGGCCCGTGGCCGGCGCGGGGGGTGGATGGCGGTCACGGACCGTCGGACGGATGCGGTGCCGGCGGTGCCGCCGGCGGGCCCCGTGCCGCCCTGCCCCGTGTGCCGGGCGGGTGCGCTGTCCATCGTCATCGGCTGATGCGCTCCTGGTTCAAGGGCCGGGGCCTGCCCAGCAGTTCGTGGTACAGACCGGTGACCGCGTCCGTGGTCCGCCGCACGTCGAAGTCGGTCCGGGCGTGCTGCTGGGCCTGCTCCCCGAGTTCGGCGAGCAGCCGCGGTTCGGCGAGCAGCCGTCCCAGGGCCTTGGCCAGGGCCGTCGGGTCCTCCGGCGGTACCAGGCAGAGCCGTCCCTGGCCGGGCGGCAGGCTCTCCCGGGCACCGCTGACGTCGGAGACCAGGACCGGTCGGCCGCAGGCCATGGCTTCGAGCGGGGCGAGCGCCATGCCTTCCCACCGCGACGGCAGTACAACGAGATCGGCGGCCCGAAGCCACGGTCGGATGTCGGGAGCGGCCCCGGCGAAGAGCACTCCGGGCGGGGCGCTGCGACGCAGCCGTTCGGTGTCGGGGCCGTCGCCGACGAGCACGAGACGGGCCTCGGGGAGGTTTCCGAGGACCTCCCGCCAGGCCCGGAGCAGGATGTCCTGGCCCTTCTGGTGGCAGAGCCGGCCCACGCAGACGGCGAGCGGTCCGTCCCCCAGGAAGGCGGCGGGCAACGGGAGTTCGGTACGCGCCCGGGACCGGTCCGCGTTGCGGTCGGGGCCCCCGGGGCGGAAGTGGTCGAGGTCGACGCCGTTGCGGATCACGGACCAGTGGGCGGTGATCCCCTCGGCCTCGCCGGCCCGGCGTTCGGATTCGCTGACGCAGAGCACCCGGTCGGCCCAACGGGCCCCGAACCGCTCCCAGCGCAGGGCGAGCGCGGCGGTGGCTCCGCCGACGGCGTCGAAGGACCAGGCGTGCGGCTGGAAGACGGTGGGCACGGCGCCGCGCACGGCGAGCCGTCCGGCCAGTCCGGCCTTGGCGCTGTGTGCGTGCAGGACGTCGGGCCGGACCAGGCGGATCACCCGCCGGGCGCCGAGCACTTCGGCGGGCAGTTCGGGTCCGGGCGCCCGGCCGGCCCGCCAGGTGAGCACCTCGGCGCCGGCCGCACGTGCGGCGTCGGCGAGCAGCCCGCCGCGCGGACAGCCGACGGCGGTGCGCAGGCCGGCGGCCGTCTGGGCGCGGACGAGGTCGACGACGACGCGGGCGACGCCGCCGTCGACGGGCTGGACGAGGTGCAGGACGGACAGGGGGCGGGGGATCGGGGGCTGCGCCGGGGAGGGCTGCGCAGGGGGAGGTTGTGTCGGCACGCGGAGCGGTCTCCTACGTTCAGCGGCGCGCGTCTGTCTGAACGAAGAGCACGCCGAGGAATTGACCCTGGCTTTCGCCCGTGAACCTGAAGCTCAGGCTGCGGGCACCACCGGACAGGGCGGGACTCAGGTCGAACACGTCCGCGTCATATCCGAGATTGTTCACGTGTTCGGGCTGCCGCACGAACGAGGGATGCCCGAATTCCGTGATCGTGGAATTCATAACATCATTAAAAGGATTTTCAGCATCGCTGACATTGACCCGGCGGCCACGGTCGGAGGTCACCGTGAGTGAGTCCCCGAGGGTCCCGCGGTCCCCGTCGTACGCGACCACCCCGGCCTTGCCCGCGGACCCGGCGGCCGCGTCGAGGCCGGCGATCTCGACCGTCTCGCCGGCGGCCTCGCCCGCACCCGCGGTGAGCGCCTCGAAGCCGTCCCACACCGAGATCCGGCGGACCGGCTCCTGCGGGTGCTCGTAGGCCACGACCAGCGTCCAGCCGCCCCAGGCGCCGACCTCGGAGTTGCCCATCGCGATGTTCAGCTGGGCCACCGTCCACATCCCCGCGCCGCCCTTGCGGACCAGCGGGGTCACGTCGGCCGAGGCCTGGTAGGCATCGCTGCCCGCGTCCGAGCGGTGGCCGATCACCGTGTCGGCGAGGACCTCCTTGTACGCGCCGCCCGGCTCGGCGACCAGCACCCGGCCGTTGTCCTCCGGCGGCTTCTGCTCGCCCACCCGCAGGTTCCCGCCCCAGTACAGGCGGGCGTACGAGACCTTCGCACCCGGCGGGACCTTGAGCTCGGCCCGGGTGGAGTTGTAGGTGTCCGGGTCCTTGTCGACCTCGCTGTAGAACATGTCGAAGTCGCTGTTGACCCCTGCCGCGCCGCGCTTGACCTCGGCGCACGGCTCGGCGTCCGGCGCCTCCTCCCGGCGGCAGGCGATGGAGGAGTTGGAGGCGCGGACCAGCCCGCCGCGCTGGACGGCCTGGTAACGCTGGGTGAAGGGGACCTTGGCCATCTCCCGCATGGCGGGAACGGCCGGCCCCGGCGGGGCGGCGGCGGACGCGGGGACGTTCGCCGAAAGGACGAGGCAGGACAGCAGACCGAGCGTGCCGAGGATTCTGCGGGACGAGCCCATGACCCCGTCTCCATTTTCGATCAAGGGGACAAAACAGGAGTGAACTTTGGCAGAAATCAGGCTGGAAATCACGCCGGACTCGCTCGTACGGCCTTTTGGGCGATAACACGCACCCTCGCAGGGGGCGGGTCGTTATGCCGTGCACCATTGTTCGAACCGAAAGGAAAATCGGAGATGAAGAAGAGGCTGATGCGCGCCACCACCCTGGCGGTCGCCGGCACCGCGGCGCTGGTGGGCGGCGCGGGTCTCGCCTCCGCGGACAGCGACGCCGCGGGCCTCGCGGCGGGGTCCCCGGGCGTCGCGAGCGGCAACCTGGTCCAGGTCCCGGTCCACGTCCCGGTGAACGTCTGCGCGCTCACCGTCAACCTGGTCGGTGCGCTGAACCCCGCGTTCGGCAACACCTGCGTCAACGTCTGACCGTCGACTCCGGCCGTCAGTCCACTCGTCAACCGCGCCGCCCGCAACGACGGCATCCGGGTGAAGCCACGCAACCCGAACCGGGGCATGCCCGTTGATCCGAGTGCTCCACTACCGGGCATCCAGCAAAAAAGGGACGACAATGATCAAGAAGATGATGGCCACCGCGGCTGCTGCCGCCTCGGTCGTGGGCATCGGCGCCGCCCTGGCTCCGCAGGCGATGGCCATCGGCAACGACAACGGCGTCAACACCGTCAACGGCAACGGCGCCTCGCAGATCTACGGCAACCAGGCCACCTACGGCAACATGAGCCCCCAGATGGCGCTCATCCAGGGCTCGTTCAACAAGCCCTGCATCGCCCTGCCGGCCAAGGTCAACGCCCAGTCGATCCTCGCGCTCGTCAACGTCGGCGTCCAGGACATCCCGATCCTGTCCAACCCGATGAACCAGCAGTGCACCGAGAACTCCACCCAGGCCAAGGGCGACGAGCCGCTCTCGCACATCCTGGACAACATCCCGGTCCTGTCCGGCAACGTCTCCGCGGGCAGCTGACCGCACCCCGCGCCCAGCGAGGCCGTCGCACCCCTCCGGGTCGCGGCGGCCTCGCCGCTTGTCGGCACCGCGAATACCGCGTAAATCCGTCCCGAATTCCGGGCCACGAACGCCGGGGTGAATTGCGGAGCCACCCGGGAAGATTTCCGGTTTCCTTTTCCTGACCCACTCGTTGTTATTGCTGCAGCGGACAAGCCCCTGCGGGAAGGATTGAAGAAAAATGACGTACAAGAAGGCAGTGGTGCTGGCCGCCGGCGCTCTGATGGCCGCCGGTGCCGCCTCCCCCGCCATGGCCGACGCGGTCGCCGAGGGCAACGCCGTCGGCTCCCCCGGCGTCCTGTCCGGCAACCTCGTCCAGGTTCCGGTGCACGTCCCGGTCAACGTCTGCGGCAACACGGTCGACGTGGTCGGCGTGCTGAACCCCGCCTTCGGCAACACCTGCGTCAACGCCTGACGAAGCACTTTCGCCCGCAAGGGCAAACCTCCTCGGGGTGGCCTCGGAGTGCACGGCGGTGCACTCCGAGGCCACCTTCGATTCAGCACCGGCGGGAGCCGGTAGACAGGGAAGGACCCATGCGACAGGTACTCAGCCGACAGGTACTGGGCAAGGGAGTGCTCACGGCGGCGGCCGCCTCAAGCCTGCTGTCGATCGCGACCGGCGCGGTCTACGCGCACCCGGGGGCGACGGCCGAGGCCTCGCATTCGCCGGGGGTGCTGTCCGGCAACAGCATCGCGGTACCGATCACCGTCTCGCCGAACGTGTGCGGCAACAGCGTGGACGGCGGTGCGGCGCTCAACCCCGCGTTCGGGAACACCTGCGCCACCACGACCGGTTCGGACGCGCACCACGACGACCGGGACTACGAGCGCTACCTCAGCCCCGAGCACGCCGAAGCCTTCAGGCACTACCTCGAAGACCGCCAGGGCGGCCGGCACGCGCTGCCGGAGCAGCGCCACGAGGAACAGCGTCACGAGGAGGCGCGCCCGCAGGCGCCGCGGCACGAGGAACAGCATCACGAGGAGGCGCGCCCGCAGCCGCCGCGGCACGCGGCACCGCGCCACGAGGCGTCCCGGCACGAGGAGTCCCGGCACGAGGGCGGCTACGGCGGTCCCGGCGGGGAGGACGACCGCGACCACCGCGACCACGCAGGCCCCGGCCGGCACGCCAAGCCCGGCGGGCAGGGCGGCTACGGAAGCCCGGACGAGAAGGAGTGCGACGACCACCCGCACGCCCTCCCGGCGCCCGCACCGGTGGCCCACCACGCTCCCCCGGCGCCCGAGCGGCCGCAGCCGCGGCCCCGCCCCAGGCCCGGCCCCCAGGCGGAGCACCCGGCTCCCAAGCCCGTCCCGCGGCCCGCCCCGAAGCCCCTCCCCCACCCGGTGACCGAGCCCCCGGCCCACGAGGGGCCCGTGGTGCACACGCCCGCGCCGCCCCCGGCCCCCGCCCACCCGGTGACCCTGCCGGCCCCGGTCCACGAGGCGCCCGTACCGCTGCCGGCGCCCGCTCCGGTCCACGAGGCGCCCCGGCCGCTGCCGGCTCCGGCCCCGGTCGCCGAGGAGGCGCCCGTCCCCGCACCGCCGCACGGCAGCCGGTTCGAGGAGCACCCCGCTCCGGCCCCCGCTCCGGAGGTCGTGCGTCCCGCCGACCAGCCGCCGGCCGCCCCCGGCGGTGACACCCCCATCCACCTGGCACCGGCTCCCGCGCCCGCACCGGCGTCCGTCCGACAGACGCCTGCCGCGCCGCTCCCCGCGCCGGCTCCGGCGCCCGTACCCGCTCCCGCTCCCGCGCAGGTGTCGGCTCCGGCGCTCGCCGAGACCGGGGCGGGCCGGCCCGGCGCCGCGGCGGCCCTCGCCTCGGCGCTGGTCCTGGGCGGCGCCATTCTCTACCGGCGGTCCCGCATCTCCTGACCGGCAATAACGGTAATCGGAAGAAATATCGGCCGGAGAATCCCCTGACGGGTTCTCCGGCCGTTGCCGTACGCGTTTCCGGAACGGCGGGGAATCGTTACCCAGGGCGAAAGCGAAGCGGCGCGACGGCGGCCGCTGACACCTCTGTCCATGAAAGAAGAGGATTTCGATAATGAAGCTCACGAAGGTAGCCGCGGTCATCGCCGGCTCCGTTGCCGCGCTCGGCGCCACCGCTCCCGCCTTCGCCGCCGAAGCGCCGGCCGCGATGCCCCCCATGAGCCTGACGGGAGGCGCCACCGATGCCGTCAACTCGCTCGCCCCGGTCACCGAGTCGCTCCCGCAGACCCTGAGCAACGGGGTGGCCGAGCAGGGTGAGACCGTCGGCAAGGTCTTCGAGACCGCGCAACGCGTCAACAACATCCGCAACAATGCGCCGGGCGAGGTCCTCGGCGTGGCGAACGGGGTCACGCAGGCCTCCCCGCTCCTCGGCGGCGTGAAGCTCAACGGCGGGGCCCACTGAGCCGTTCCACCACCCGCCCCCGCCGGAAACCGCGGCGGACAAGACTGTGGGCGCCACCGGCGAGGCCGATGGCGCCCACAGTCAGGTGTGCCGCCTGACGTCAGTCGTTGACGCAGACGTTGCCGAACGCGGGGTTCAGCAGGGCGATCACGTTGACGGTGTTGCCGCAGACGTTGACCGGAACGTGAACCGGGACCTGGACCAGGTTGCCCGAGAGGACACCGGGGGAGCCCACGGCCGCGCCCTCGGCCGACGAGTCGGCCATGGCGGAGCCGGCGGCACCGGCCGCAGCGAGACCGGCGGTGGCCAGGACCAGGGCGGCCTTCTTGGCAGAGTTCATGGGAAGTGCACCTTCTGTTCGATGTGTTCTGCCCCGACGCGGGGCTCACACCGAGCGAAACGGTCCAGCGTCCCAGACGACACGGCCTCGTGCGCAATCAGACCTGTTCAGCTCAATAGTCGTAACCGCGTACGGTTTTCGGCCGCCCCTGTGCCAGGGCCTGCCGCTACGGAAGGCCGGGAACCTCCGGCACGATCTCCACCGGCGTGAGCACCGGGTTGGCCGGCGCCGGCTTCGCCGGAACCGCCGGGGCGGCAGGCTTGGCCACCGGAGCCGCCGGCTTGGCGACGGGAGCAGCCGGCTTCGGGACGGGAGAGGCCGGCTTGGAGACCGGGACGTCGGGGATCTCCGGGATCTCCGGGATCGGGACGTCCGGGATCTCGGGGATCGGGATCTCCGGGATCGGGATCTCGGGGATCGGGATCGAGGGGGTGGAGGGGATGGAGGGGAGGCCGGGGATCGACGGGAGGTCGATCGGCAGCGTCGGGATCTCCGGGAGGTCCGGCAGGGTCGGCAGGGTCGGCAGCTTGATCGGCGGGAGCGTCACCCCCGGCAGCAGGCCTTGGAGGGACTTGGTGAGCCCGTCCAGGACGGCGCTGATCCCGGCGAGGAGGTCGTCGACGGGTCCGGCCGCCGCCACGCGGCGGTCGATCTGCTGCTGGGCCGCGGCGACTCGTTTCCTGGCGGCGTCCGCCGTACCGCCGTCCGCGGCGCCCGCGGGGGCGGCCGCGCCGGAGAGTATGACGACGGCGAGGGCCGACGGGACGAGGACGCGGATGCGGGACGGCTTCGTGCGGTACATGGCGATTCCTTCGGTGGTCGCACAGAAGCGGACCCGGGCGATCCGCTTCCTTACCCACCGTGCGAACACCTTCTACGGAGCGCAACAGGATCTTGAACGGCCGCGCCGTCGCTGCGGGCTGCGTACGGGCTTCGCGCACGCGTCCGCAGAGGGCTCACTCGGGGTGGGGAAAACTCCCCCCCAGGCGGGCCGTTTGAGTGAAGCAGCGGAACCAACCCCCTGACGGGGCAGTTGACCAGGGCGCTCCACTAGCGGGCACCCGTGCGACAAAAGGACCAACGATGTTCAAGAAGATCATGACCGCTGCGGCCGTCACCGCCGCCGCTGTCGGCGCCGGCGCCGCTGCCGCCGCCCCGGCCATGGCCATCGGCAACGACAACGGCGTCAACACCGTCAACGGCAACGGTGCCTCGCAGATCTACGGCAACCAGAAGACCAAGGGCGACCAGAGCCCGCAGCTCGGCCTGGTCCAGGGCACCCTGAACAAGCCCTGCATCGGTCTGCCGGTCAAGGTCAACGCCCAGTCGATCCTGGCGGCCCTCAACATCGGCGTCCAGGACATCAACGTCCTGTCCAACCCGATGAACCAGCAGTGCACCGAGAACTCCACCCAGGCCAAGGGCGACGAGCCGCTCTCGCACATCCTGGACAACATCCCGGTCCTGTCCGGCAACGGCTCCATCGGCAGCTGATCTCCGCTCCGCTTCCTTCTGCGGTCCGGGCCCGTTGCGCCCGTGGAGCGATGTGACGAGGGCCCCGGCGGCCACCAGCTGCCGGGGCCCTCGTGCGCGCCGGGCCGTCACCCGGTCCAGAAATCCCACCAGCGGGTGAGGACCAGCATCCCGATCACTCCGATGTGCAGGGCGGGCGGGGCCCAGCCGAACTCGGCGAAGAACCCCTGCACCGGCCGGGGCGCGGGCAGCGTCCCCGTACGGACGTTGTGGGCGGTGACCGCCCAGAACATCAGCAGCGTGGCCACCCAGGTCAGACAGCACCACAGGCAGAGCGCGTTGATCTCGTACAGCGACTGGACCATCAGCCAGGTGCAGAAGCCGACTCCGAAGACCATGCCGGCGTTCAGTCCCAGCCAGAACCAGCCGCGGTAGCGCGCCCCGGCCAGCAGGCCCGCGCCGACGCACACGACGGCCCCGAACGCGACCAGCCCGAGCAGGGGGTTGGGGAAGCCGAAGGCCGCCGCCTGGTCGCTCTTCATGACGCTGCCGCAGGAGACCACCGGGTTCAGGCTGCAGGCGGGCTTGAAGTCCGGGTCCTCCAGCAGGAGGAACTTGTCGAGGGTGATCACCCAGGACGCCAGCACCCCGGCGGCTCCGGTCAGCGCCAGCAGCCAGGCCAACGTCCGTGGGGTGGCGGGCGGTTCGCCCTCGTGTTCACTGCGGGACCGCCCCTGCTGGCGGGGAAGGTCCACTGTTTTCGTTGCCATACGGCCCATGTTCCCCCGCTCCCGCACAGACCGGGTCGAACCATGCACATCCCTGGGCAAGTTGACCTGAAGGTGTGGCGGGAACCCCGGATGCTTCCCGGACGTTTTACCGAACCCCGGACGTGATGTCAGACCCAGGGGCTACGTTGAGCTTCCGCGAAGTCACTAGCTGCGACGGCCTGGAGACCCACCTTGAGCGATCCGTACGAGACAACCGAGGCGCACCTCGAGCGACTCCTGGGCCGCGCCCTCAACTCCTTCGACCTGCCGGACCGGTTGGTCGAGCGCCTCGGCACGGCGCTCGCCCACAGCTCCTCCCTCCACACCACCCACCGCAGTCCGGCGGCGGGAGCGTGGCGGGAGACCCACCGGCACACGTACCTGCTGTCCGACGGCGGTTCGGCGTCCCTGTGGGAGCTGGCGTACCGGCTGGAGGGCGACCGGACGATCCGGCACGAGGTCTTCGTGAGCAAGGCGGAGGCCTCCCTGGCCGTGGCCCGGCTGTTCGGCGAGGCCCCGGCCGAGCCGGCCTTCGACCCGGCGCTGGATCCGGTGCTGGCCGCCGTCGAGGAGCAGGCGGACGACGATGCGGCGGCGCTGAGCGCGCTGTTCGCGGCGGCCCCGCCGGCGCAGCGGCAGCGGGAGTACGCGGTGGAGGAGTCCGCCGACCACGCCCGCCGGGTGCTGCGGCGTGCGGAGAACCCGGACCGGCCCGGCGAGCGGACGGCGCTGCTGCTGAGATCGGCGTACGCGCACCAGATCACCCAGGCGTTCGGCACGCGGCACTGCATGGCGGACGGACGGGGCGCGGGTTTCAGCCTCTACGAGCACTCGTTCGTGCTGCTGGACGGGAGCGAGCTCAGCCTCTGGGAGGTCGAGCACACGGCGACGCCGGACGGGCGGCACATGTGCGAGGTGTACGAGAGCGAGGTGGCCGCCCGCGGGGCGATGGAACTGCGCGCCCGGGTGAGGTGACGGCCTGGAAGCGGGAAACGGGCATGTCCGCCAACAGAGGCGGACATGCCCGTCGGAAGGTGCCGGCGCGGGTTACGCGGCGGGGACCGCCTCCGGAGCGGCTGCGGGGGCCTCGGAGCCGCCCTCGCGCTGCTCCACCGGGAGGGACTTGCGCGGCAGCAGGAACATCACCGCGAAGATCACCACCAGCACGCCCACGATCCACCACAGCGCGCTGTGGAAGGCGTTGACGTACGGCGCGCCGAGGACCCGGTCGTCGTCGATCAGCCCGAAGAAGACGACGGAGGTGAGGCCGAGGCCGAGCGCATTGCCCATCTGACCCGTCGTGTTGATCAGGCCGGACGCGGAGCCGGCGTGCTCGCGCGGCACCTGGGACAGGATGGTGTCGTTCAGCGGGGCGACGATCAGGCCCATGCCGACGCCCATGACGACCAGCGGGGCGGCCATCTGCCAGGAGGCGATGCCCATCCCGTAGTGCCGGGCCTCCCAGATGTAGAGGAGCAGGCCCGCGGCCATCACCAGAGCGCCGGCCTGGAGCACCTTGCGGCCGAAGCGGGGGACGAGCTTCTCGACGGAGAGGCCTGCGGCGACGGAGACGGCGATCGAGAAGGGGATACCGGTGCTGCCGGCGTGCAGGGGGGTCCAGCCGAGGCCCATCTGCATGTAGAGCGTCCAGACCAGGAAGAAGACGCCGGTCACCAGACCGAAGGTCAGCTGGACCGCGATGCCGCCGGCGAAGCTCTTGACCTTGAAGAGAGAGAGCTCGACGAGCGGGGAGCCGTCCTTCTTGATCTTGTGCTTCTCGTACGCGAGGAAGACGGCGAAGACGACCGGCGACGCGATCATGCAGACGAAGCCCCACAGCGGCCAGCCGTTCTCCCGGCCCTGGGTGAGCGGGAAGATCAGCAGCACCAGGGCGAGGGTCGCGAGGACGACGCCGACCAGGTCGAGGCGCAGGGCCTTGGGGGCCTTCGACTCGGAGATGAACCTGCGGCCGAGGATCACGGCGGCGATGCCGACGGGCAGGTTGATCAGGAAGATCGTGCGCCATTCGAGGCCGAAGAGGTTCCACTCGGTGAGCAGGGCGCCGAGGATCGGTCCCGAGACCGCGCCGAGGCCGACGATCGCACCGAACATGCCGAAGACCTTGCCGCGCTCGTGCGGCGGGAAGGTGACGTGGATGATCGCCAGCACCTGCGGGACCATCAGGGCCGCCATGCCCCCCTGGAGGAGGCGGGAGGCCACGAGCATCGAGGGGTCGGCCGCGATGCCGCAGAGCAGCGAGGCGACGGTGAAGCCGGCGACGCCGACGAGGAACAGGCGCTTGCGGCCGTAGATGTCACCGAGACGGCCGCCGGTGATCAGGCCGGCGGCGAACGCGAGCGCGTACCCGGCGGTGATCCACTGGATCGCGCTGGTCGAGGCGCCGAAGTCCTGGCGCATGCTGGGTATCGCGATGTTGACGATCGTGACGTCGACGAGGTCCATGAAGGACGCTGTCATCACGATGGCGAGCGCCAGCCAGCGGCGGCGGTGGGCGGGCGAGGTCGTCTCGGTGGTCATGGCAGAAACTTAGACGGGATCTAGGTCAGATGGTGTCCTATTTCCCGTGGCAATCTGGATCGCATGACCGACACCCCCGCACGACTGCTCACCCTCCTGTCCCTGCTCCAGACGCCACGCGAATGGCCCGGGAGCGAGCTGGCGGAGCGGCTGCGGGTGAGCCCGCGGACCATCAGGCGCGACATCGAGCGGCTGCGGGAGCTGGGCTACCCGGTGGAGGCGACGCTGGGGGCGGACGGCGGGTACCGGCTGGTGGCGGGGGCCGCGATGCCGCCGCTGCTGCTGGACGACGAGGAGGCGGTGGCGATCGCGGTGGGCCTGCGGGCGGGTGCCGGGCACGCGATCGAGGGCGTCGAGGAGGCCTCCGTACGGGCCCTCGCGAAACTGGAACAGGTCCTGCCGGGGCGGCTGCGGCACCGGGTGGGCGCGCTGCAGTCGGCCACGATCGCGGTGGCCCGCGGTGACGGGGCCAGCATCGACCCCAGGACGCTGACGACGATGGCGTCGGCGGTGGCCGGGCCGGAGCGGCTGCGCTTCGCCTACCGGGCGCGCGACGGCGTGGCCTCGCGGCGGCTGGTGGAACCGTACCGGCTGGTGAGCACGGGGAGCCGGTGGTACCTGATGGCGTACGACCTGGACCGGGAGGACTGGCGGACCTTCCGGGTGGACCGGGTGGCGGAGCCGTTCGCGACGGGCGCGCGGTTCACCCCGCGGGAGCTGCCGATGGAGGCGGCGGAGTTCGTACGGCGCGGGATGCGGGGCGGGGAGACGTACGCGGTGGACGTCTCCTTCGAGGCTCCGGCCGATGTCCTGCCGGTGTGGCTGCAGCAGCACGCCGAACCCTCGGACGGGGGCTGCAGGGTCCGGTTCCGCAGTTCGGAGTCCCCGGAGTGGACGGCGGCCCGGCTCGCGCTGACCGCGGTGCCCTTCACGGTCCACACCCCGGACTTCCTGGCCTCCGCGGCCCGCGCGCTGGCCGGCCGCCTGAACGCGGCGGCGCCCCCGCAGGGGTAGCGGGAGCCCCCGGCGCCTGGGGGGGTAGGCACCGGGGGCTCGTTCGGGGGGCTTCGCCGCGGGCCGGTCAGGCCACGGCGTCGAAGCCGGTGTCGCGCGCCATGCGCTTCAGTTCGAGAAGCGCGTGCTTCTCGATCTGGCGGATCCGCTCGCGGGTCAGGCCGTGCTGCTTGCCGACCTCCGTCAGGGTCCGCTCGCGGCCGTCGTCGATGCCGTACCGCATCTTGATGATCGACGCCGTGCGCTGGTCGAGCTTGCCCAGCAGGTCCTCCAGCTCCTCGCTGCGCAGCAGGGAGAGGACGGACTGCTCCGGGGAGATCGCGGAGGTGTCTTCGAGGAGGTCGCCGAACTGGGTCTCGCCCTCGTCGTCCACCGACATGTTCAGGCTGACCGGGTCGCGCGCCCAGTCCAGTACGTCGCCCACGCGCTTCTCCGTCGAGTCCAGCTCGGCGGCGATCTCCGCGTGGTCGGGGTCCCGGCCGTTCTCCCGGTTGAACTCGCGCTGGATGCGGCGGATCCTGCCGAGTTCCTCGACGAGGTGGACGGGCAGGCGGATGGTGCGGGACTGGTCGGCGATGGAGCGGGTGATGGCCTGGCGGATCCACCACGTGGCGTACGTGGAGAATTTGAAGCCCTTGGCGTAGTCGAACTTCTCGACGGCGCGCACCAGGCCGGCGTTGCCCTCCTGGATCAGGTCGAGCAGGGGCAGGCCGCTGCGCGGGTAGCGGCGGGCGACGGCCACGACGAGGCGCAGGTTGGAGCGGATGAAGATCTCCTTGGCGCGCTCACCCTCCGCGGCCAGGGCCTCCAGCTCCTCGCGCGCCGGCGTCTCGCCCTCGCGGTCCGTCTCACCGTCGAGGATCTGCCGGGCGTACACGCCCGCCTCGATGATCTGTGAGAGCTCCACTTCCTTGGCCGCGTCGAGCAGCGGGGTACGCGCGATCTCGTCCAGGTACATGCCCACCAGGTCGCGGTCGGCGATCTCCCCGCTCACAGCGCGGGCGCTGCCCCTGGACTGACGACGGGCGACGGCGCGGGTTGCCATGCGTGCTCCCTTGCAATGAGTTAGGTCGCGGTGCGGCTGCTGGAACGCGGCTCCGCGTCCCTGGACACTCTCCCGAGTGCCCGCTTCCGAAGGAAACAACGACTGGAATCGGGACAGAATTCCCACGCCGTCCCTCTATTTTCGAGATCTTGCAGTATCCTGCCCCGTCCCTGGCCGGCCACGCCGTGGCTCTGTCCCTGAAGACGGCTCCGGCCGGCTTCTGGTTGCCTGGACAACCAACCCATTACCCGCCGAACTGCACCGAACGCTTCGAAAGGCCCATCCAGAAACCCTCGACCGGGTCGGAGCGGCGGGCCAGGTCACCATGGGCGTCCGCCGCGCCCAGGGTGACGAAGAGCGGGGCGAAGTGTTCCGTACGGGGGTGGGCCAGCCGGCCCGCCGGGGACTTCGCCTCGAAGTCCAGCAGGGCGTCGACGTCGGAGGCGGCCAGCGCCTCGCGGCCCCAGGCGTCGAACTCCGCCGACCAGGACGGCACGCCGGGCCCGGTGTGGCGCAGCGCGGCCAGGTTGTGGGTGAAGAACCCGCTGCCGACGATCAAGACGCCCTCGTCGCGCAGGGGCGCGAGCGTGCGGCCGATGTCCATCAGGCGGCGCGGGTCCAGCGTCGGCAGGGAGATCTGGAGGACCGGCACGTCGGCCTCCGGGAACATCTCCACGAGCGGGACGTACGCCCCGTGGTCGAGGCCGCGGTCGGGGATGTCCTGGACGGGGGTGCCCGGGGCCCGCAGGAGCGCCCGTACCGAGGCGGCGAGGGCGGGGGCGCCCGGCGCGTCGTAGCGCACCCGGTAGTAGTGCTCGGGGAAGCCCCAGAAGTCGTGGACCAGGGGGACGGGGTCGGTGGCGCCGAGTGCGAGCGGGGCCTCCTCCCAGTGCGCGGAGACCATCAGGACCGCCCGGGGGCGGGGCAGGGAGGCGGACCAGGCGGCCAGCTCGCCGGGCCAGACGGGGTCGTCCGCCAGCGGCGGGGCGCCATGGCTCAGGTAGAGCGCCGGCATCCGGGCCGGGACCGGCACGAGGCCGGGCGTGGCCTCGGGCGTGGGGTGGGGCATGGCTCCGGGCATCGCGTCGGGCGTGGCTCCGGGGGTGGGGGCCGCAGGTGTGGTCATGGGGTGCTCCTCGTCCGTCTGCACGGGGCCGGTCACGAGCCGGAGACGACGAAACCCCGCGTCGTTCAAATTTGAACGACGCGGGGCCCTCAGTCATTCCCGGGAGTACCCCGAGGCGCGTCAGTGAGCGATCACCGGGATCTTCACGTCGGCGTCCGCACCCGCGCCGTCACCGGAGGCGACCGGGCCGCCGGCGCCCGGCCGGCCCGTGGTGATCAGCGTCAGGGCGATGGTCGCACTGGCGGCGAGGATGCCGACCGCCCACCAGATGGCGGTGGAGTAGCCCTCCACCATCGCCTGGGCCTGGACGAGCTTCGCCGCCGGGCCGCCGGCCGCGGCGGCGGCCGCGTGGTCGGTCAGGTACGCGGTCGTCGCCGAGGCGGCGATCGTGTTCAGCAGGGCGGTGCCGATCGCGCCGCCCACCTGCTGGGAGGTGTTGACCATGGCGGAGGCGACACCGGCGTCGGCCGGGTTCACCCCGTGCGTGGCCAGCGACATGGCCGGCATGAACGCCGTGCCCATGCCCAGACCCAGCAGCAGCTGCGCCGGCAGGATCAGCGCCGGGTAAGAGGACCCGACCTCCAGCTGCGTCAGCAGCAGCATGCCGGTGGCGGCGAGCAGGAAGCCCGGGCCCATCAGCAGCCGGGGCGGGACCCGGGTCATCAGGCGGGCGCCGATCTGGGTCGAGCCCGTGATCATGCCCGCGATCATCGGCAGGAAGGCGAAGCCGGTCTTGACGGGCGAGAAGCCCTTCACGACCTGGAGGTAGTAGGTGAGGAAGAGGAACAGACCGAACATCGCGATGACGGCCAGACCCAGGGAGAGGTAGACACCGCCGCGGTTGCGTTCCAGCAGGACGCGCAGCGGCAGCAGCGGCGACTTCACGCGGGACTCGACGAACACGAAGGCCGCGAGGAGCACCGCCGAGCCGACGAACATGGCGACGGTGACCGCGTCGGACCAGCCGGCCGACTCGGCGCGGGTGAAGCCGTAGACCAGCGCGACGAGGCCGAGCGTGGACAGGACCACGCCGGGGATGTCCAGCGGGGCGCGGTTGCGGCCGCCGGCGGGCTCACGGATGACCAGCCAGGCACCCGCGGCCGCGACGATCGCGAACGGGATGTTGACGAAGAAGGTCCAGCGCCAGTTCAGGTACTCGGTCAGGAAGCCGCCGAGGATCAGGCCCACGGCGCCACCGCCACCGGCGATCGCACCGTAGATGCCGAAGGCCTTGGCGCGCTCCTTGGCGTCGGTGAACATGACGGCCAGCAGGGACAGGGCGGCCGGCGCGAGCAGTGCGCCGAAGGCACCCTGGAGGGCTCGGGCACCCAGCATCATCGCCTCGCCGTTGGCGGCGCCGCCGAGCGCGGAGGCCAGGGCGAAACCGGCCAGGCCGACGATGAAGGCGTTCTTGCGGCCCCACTTGTCGGCGATGCGGCCGCCGAAGAGGAGGAGCCCGCCGAAGGCGAGCGCGTACGCGGTGATGACCCACTGGCGGTTGCCGTCGGAGATGCCGAGGTCGGTCTGGGCCGACGGCAGGGCGATGTTCACGATGGTCGCGTCGAGCACGACCATCAGCTGCGCCAGGGCTATGAAGACGAGCGCCTTCCAGCGACTGGGATCGGCGGCAGCCGGCGCGAGGGCCGCGGCTGTTTTTGGCATGGGGGTACCCACTTCACTGTGCGGAATGACTGAAAAACAACGTTTAAGACAGCTTTACGACGCTACTGGTCGCGGCTCGGGGCGTCACATGGTTTTCTGCCTCAGGTCCTCCAGCGTGGCCGCCGAACCGGGCAGTTCGGAGCGGGCCGGCGCCCGCAACCCGTCGAGGAACAGCTGGAGATGGCGGTGGACGAACCCGTCCACGTCCAGGCAGGCGATGCCCGGCAGCGGCCGGCTGAGCTGGGAGAGGGCGACCATCAGGTCGCCGACGCCGACGTCCGTGCGGATCAGCCCGGTCTCCTGGCCGGCCGTCACCAGGACCTCGACGGCTTCTGCCAAGGCCTCGCGGGCCGCGAGGAGTTCGGGGTGCTCCTGGTCGAAGTCCCCGGAGAGCATGGGGCACAGGGCGCCGATCCGCTCGTCCGCCGCGGCGTGCGTGAAGCGGCACAGCGCGGCGAAGGCGTCGGGCTCCTCGGCGAGCGAGTCCTCGGCCTGGGCCGTGACCCGGTCCATGACGAAGAGCACGACGTGGTGGACCAGCGCGGCCCGGTCGGGGAAGTGCCGGTAGAGGGTCGCGTTGCCGACGCCCGCCCGGCGGGCGACCTCGTCGAAGGGCGCGGCCGAACCCTGCTCCACGAACAGCTCGCGCGCCGCCACCAGGATCCGCTCGCGGTTGCGGACGGCGTCCGCGCGCGGTCGCGGGAGCCGCGCGGGCTCCGCGGCCGACAGGTCCACGGCCGCCTCCGCGGCGGACGGGTCCACGGCCGCCTCCGCGGCGGACGGGTCCACGGCCGCCTCCGCGGCGGACGGGTCCGCCACGGGGGTGGTGGGGCGCTTCATGCGAGGCCTCCCTGGGCCTGGAGTTCGTACCGCCCCCAAACGGGGAGCCGGTCCCCGCTTTGCGGGACTCCCGTACAAACGGGGATCCAGTCCCCGGTTATTTCACTCCCTCGTGTGACCTGAGTCACGGCAGGGTTCCCGTTCGGACGCTCCCGACGCGCGGGTGCGCCGCAGCCGACGGAGGGTGATCGCACAGAGAGCAGTCCGGGCCCGGCCGGCTGCCGCGGACCCGAAGGCGATCTCCATGCCGCAGACCCGCCGCCGGATACGCGCACCACGCCGCGCCGGCGCGTACATCGGCCTCACCGTGCTGGCCCTCGGCATCACGGCCACGGCGAGCACCGGGATATCCGACCGCAGCCACTCCACGGCCGGGCCCGCGGCCACGACCGCCGAGTCCGCACTGGCGCCCTGCCGGATCACCGGCACGATGGGCGTGCAGATGTCCGAGGGCCTGCCGACCCCACCCGGGTATTCCCGGTCGACCGGCGAGGTCCGCGCCCTGAACCTGATGATCGACTTCCCGGACGCCAAGGGCGAGGGCACCGCGCTCGACCGCCTCGCGGAGTTCTTCCCCCAGACCTCCGACTGGTTCCGCACCAGCTCCTACGGCCGGCTCACCTACCGGGCCGAGGCTCCGATAAGGACCTGGCTGCGGATGCCGATGCCGTTCGCCGCGTACGGGATCGAGCGCGGGTCCGCGTACGAACCGGGCTACCGGCAGCTCGTCGAACACATCGTGAAGGCCGCCGACTCCGAGGTGGACTTCAGCCGCTACGACCTGGTCAACATCCTCGTCACACCGAACGCCGGCCCGTCCGCCCTGGACACCGTGCTCTCGGTGACCTTCTCCGGGAACGCCGAGGCCCCGATGGCCGACGGCGTGCCGCTCGCCAACACGTCCTTCGTCTACAGCCGCCAGGACGACGGGTCGGGCACCTACCGGGAGACCGGATACCGGGTGCTCCCCCACGAGAACGGGCACGTCTTCGGGCTGCCCGACCTGTACACCGCCGACGGCGGGGGCGCGGTGGGGCACTGGGACATCATGAGCGAGGACTGGGGTGCCAACAACGACCTGCTGGGCTGGCACAAGTGGAAGCTGGGCTGGCTGGACAGCTCGCAGATCAGCTGCGCCGCGAAACCCGGTGTCAGCGACCACACCCTGACTCCGCTGGGGGTGGAGGGCGGCACGAAGCTGGCCTTCGTACCGCTCTCGGAGACCTCCGGGTACGCGGTGGAGGTGCGCACCCGGGCCGGGAACGACGAGGCCGTCTGCAAGCCGGGCGTCCTGATCTACAAGGTGGACTCCCAGGTGGACACCGGACGCGGGCCCGTCACCGTCTCCGACAGCGCGGTCGGCAGCGGAGGCTGCACCCGGCGGCCCAACGTGCACGGAGAACTGTCGGACGCGCCGTTCAAGCCGGGTGAGACCTTCACCGACGACAAGGCCGGCGTCAGCATCTCGGTGGTGGGCGAGCTGCGCGACGGCAGCTTCCAGGTCCGCATCACCCGCCCCTGAACAACCGCGCCCGTCCCTGCCCGTCCCGGCCCCTCCCTGCCGTCCCCGATCCCTCCCCCACCGTCCATGAGCACCCCCAGGAGACTCGTATGACCGGCACCCCCGAAGAGCGCCTCGCCGCGGCCGGGCTCACGCTCCCGAAGGCCCTCGCCCCGCTGGGCGCGTACGTACCCGCCCTGGTCAACGGGCACCACGTCTACACCTCCGGCCAGCTCCCGATGGTCGACGGCGCGCTCCCGCTCACCGGAAAGGTCGGCGCCGAGGTCACCGAGGAGCAGGCCCACGGGCTGGCCCGGCAGTGCGCCCTGAACGCGCTCGCCGCGATCGCCTCCGTCGCCGGCGACCTGTCCGCCGTCCGCCGCGTGGTCAAGGTGGTCGGCTTCGTGGCCAGCGACCCGCGGTTCACCGGACAGCCGGGCGTGGTCAACGGGGCCAGCGAGGTGTTCGGCACCGCCTTCGGAGACGCGGGCATCCACGTGCGCAGCGCGGTGGGCGTGGCGGTGCTGCCGCTGGACGCGCCGGTCGAGGTGGAGGTCGTCGTGGAACTCCACACCCCCATGGGCGTCTGACCCCGGCGTCACGCACCACCGCGGCCGCGGCGCCGCTCCCCGCGGTACTCCTCCCAGGCCCACAGCAACTGGCGGCGGGCCAGGACGCCGACGGCGTGGCGCCGGTACCGGGCGGTGCCGCGCACGTCGTCGATCGGGTTGCAGGCCGCGCCCGCGAGATCGCCGAACTGCTTCGCGATCGACGGGGTGATGACCTTGCGGGACTCCCAGAAGCCGCCCTCGTCGAGGGCCGCGGCCAGGAACTCCTCGGCCGTCTTCGCCCGGACCGGGGTGGGCGCCGCCGAACCGATGCCCGTACGGACGCTGCGGGACGCCGGGTGCAGGGCCAGCCCGAAGGCGCAGACGGCGATGACCATGGCGTTGCGGGTGCCGACCTTCGAGAACTGCTGGGGCCCGTCCGCCTTCGCCACGTGCACGGCTTTGATCAGCTCGTCGGCGGCGAGGGCGTTGCGCTTGACCCCGGTGTAGAACGCGTCGACCGGGATCAGCCGGGAGCCCCGTACGGACTCCACCTCGACCTGCGCGCCGGCGGCGAGCAGCGCCGGGTGGGCGTCACCGGCCGGGGACGCGGTGCCGAGGTTGCCGCCGACGCTTCCGCGGTTGCGGATCTGCGGGGAGGCGACGGTGTGCGAGGCGAGGGCCAGCCCCGGGAGTTCGGCGCGCAGATGCTCCATGATCTGCGTGTACGGGACGGACGCGCCGAGCCGTACGACGTCCTCGCCGGTCTCCCATTCCTGGAGCAGGCCGATGCGGTTGAGGTCCATGAGGTACTCCGGACGCCGGTGGTCGAAGTTGATCTCGACCATCACGTCGGTGCCGCCGGCGATGGGGACGGCGGTGGGGTACGCGGCCTTGGCGGCCAGCGCCTCCTCCCACCGGGCGGGACGAAGGAAGTCCATGCCTGTCCCATGAACCTGGCCGCCCGGCCTCAAACCGGGCCGGGCAGAATTCCACCCGCCGGTTACTGGGGCGCATTCGCGCAACACGATCCGCTAGTCTGTCGGTGGCCAGTCCGCCTTCGTAGCTCAGGGGATAGAGCACCGCTCTCCTAAAGCGGGTGTCGCAGGTTCGAATCCTGCCGGGGGCACGGCACGTGAGGGCCGGTTCGGAGGGGGATCCTTCGAACCGGCCCTTTTCCGTCGGCCGTTGGGGTTACGGCGTCAGGTCGGCGTAGAAAGATCCCGTTGTCCGTGCGGTGGCCGTCCTCGCCGGCGCCCGCCGCACGTCGGCAGGCGCGGCTGGGGGCGCTGCGTCTCGGCGTATACCTGTCGGTCGAAAGCCCTCCCGGTGCGACACCGGGAGGGCGGGCAGCGCGCGCCGCGGGGGCGCGGGGCGTGGGATCAGCTCAGGCCTCTGCTGCGTTCGCCGATGCGGTCACCCTGCGGAGTGCCGGCCCGCTTGAGGGCCGCCTTCGTGTGCAGTCCGCCCTTGACCTTGCTGCGTACCGGCCCGCTGAAGCCGTGGCCCGCCGGACGCGGCGGCCGATCCGGCTCCGAGACCTGGAAGGCCTCTCGGAAATCCCGCTTCTGCTGCTCTTTGCTCATCCCGTCGTCAACTCCTTCGGGAAGCACCCAATCGGACTATTGGGATCGTATGCAGATATGCGGAGCAACGCACCCGGACCGCATGTAAAAACTCCCGATCAAGGACGCGGCGGGCTCGGCCGCTCCGGCTGCTCCACCAGCCGGCGCGTGAGCTCCTCCGGGCACGGCGTACCGCGCGGCAGCTGGTACTTCGCCGCCACCCGGTACACCCCCGGCCCCGGCGCCAGCAGCTCCGTCCACACGTCGCCCGCCGGGTCGGGAGCCGCCTTGAACAGGCACCCCGCCGTGTTCGCGTACTCCTTCGGCAGGGTGCCCGAGCCCGAGCCGCCGCTCCCGCCCCCGCCGCGCGCCTTCGACGCGAACGTCTCCTGCGGCGGCGGCACCGCCTTGCCCGACCCGTCCACCAGGCCCAGCCACGGGGAGTGCGGGATCCGCACCAGCACCCGCCCCGCCGCCTGCACGTCGATGACCAGCTGGTCCGCGCCGGCCCGGACCACCGTGGCCCGCCCGGACACCAGGTCGGTCGGCTCGGCGACCTCGAAGAGCTTCCAGTTCTCGTCGCCCCACACCTGCCGGAGGTACGGGAGCCCCCCGCGCACCAGCTCGGCCTCGTCCTCCCCGCCGGAATCGGGTTTGTCGGCCGGCAGCACCACGTAGTGCACGGCCCAGCGGCCCAGCCACTCCCGGTAGCTGTCGGCGCTGAGGGTGTCGTCGTAGAAGAGCGGGTTCCGCTCCAGGTCCGCCTGCCGGTTCCAGCCGCGCGCGAGGTTCACGTACGCGGGGAAGGCCGAGGACTCTCGGTGGCTGCTGGCCGGAACCACCTCCACCCGCCCGCGCTCGGCACCCGCCTTCTTCAGCTGGTCGACCAGCGGGGCCAGCTCCCGGTTCCAGGCGGCCACCGGGGTGGTACGGACGATGTCCGTAATGCTGTTCGTGGTGATCCAGACGTTGATCCCGACGAACGCGAAGAGCACCGCGTACCAGTGCCGGCTGCGCGGGACCGGGTACGGGAGGGCCGCGAGCAGCGCCGCCCCGCCGAACAGCATGACCATCCGGGTCACGTTCGAGCCGACCTGCGAGTCGATCGCCCAGGTCAGCAGCACCCCGAAGGTGTAGACGGCGGAAGCGATCCGGACGGTCTTCCACCGCTTCGGTACGAGGAACAGGATCGCCAGCCCGAACAGGAACGGCGGCGCGGCCGAGCCCAGCTTCATCGGCTGCGTCCCGGAGAACGGGAACAGCCACGCCGACAGCCCGACGACCGCCACCGGGGCCAGGCCCAGCGCGTACGCCCCCGGCCGGCGCCCGGACAGGAACAGCGCGGCCGCGATCACCCCGAGGAAGAGCCCGGCCACCGGGCTGGACGCGGTCGCGAGCCCGGCGAGCGGGGCCGCCACAGCCGCCTTGGCCCAGCGCCGCTCCGCCCACTTGCGGGGCCAGCAGAACACGGCGGCGACCGCACCGAGCGCGAACATCGCGCCGAGACCGAAGGTGACCCGGCCGGACAGGGCGTTGCAGAGCAGCCCGTACACCCCGGCCAGGGCCGGCCACAGCGGCTCGCGGACGGCGCCGCGGCAGCGGGTCAGGATCAGCGCGAGCAGCCCGGCCGAGACCGTTCCGGCGACCATCATCGTGGTCCGCACGCCGATCATGTACATCACGTACGGGGACACGACGCTGTACGAGACGGGGTGCATGCCGCCGTACCAGGCGAGGTTGTACGCCGAGTCCGGATGGCGGCCGACGAACTCGGCCCAGGCGTCCTGGGCGGCCAGGTCGCCGCCGCTGTTGGCGAAGCAGAAGAACCACACCACGTGCAGGACCGCGGCCAGCGCGGTGGCGACGACCACCGGGTGCCGGCGGGCCAGGCCGAGGGCCCGCCCCGTGCCCGGGGCCCCTATGCCGCCGGGCTCGGCCTCGGGCACGTCGGAGGCGGAGGCTGGCCCGGATGCGGACGCCGGCCCTGACGCCGGCCCCGACGCGGACGCGGACGCGGGCACACCGGAGCGGCCGGCGGCTGCCGGTGTGCCCCGGCCCTGGCTGTGCTGCTCAGCGGTGGTCACTGCTCTACTCCCCGGACTCCCCGGATTCTCTGCGGCCCGTTCCCCGGGTCCCAGGACGCGCGGCGGCGCCCCGGGGTTGCCCGGGGCGCCGCCGCACGCACTCGTCAGCCGATACGGGTCAGCTTGCTTCCGATACCCGGCGCGACGAGGTCACTCTGCAGCGCCACCGGCACCTTCACCTGGCTGGCCCCCTCGCCGACGGTCAGCATGCCGATCTCGGTGCCCGCCTTGGCGGTCTGCGGGAGCTTGGCGTCCCCGTCGGCCAGCTTGATGTCGACCGTGAGCGAGGGCCAGCCGACCGCCTCCACGTCAGCGGTCGCGATGACCGGGGTGTGCCCGCCGAGGCCGTCGTCCACGTACCCGACGACATCGCCCTTCTTCACGACGGGCGCGTTCACCAGCATCTTCTGCGTGGCCAGCATGACCTGCTTGCTCGCCGCGATCGCCGTGTCGAGGATCGGGACGCCGTACTGGCCGAGCACCGCGCCGACGATCAGCTGGTTCGTCTTGCCGACCTTCTTCTCGGCGGCGAAGAGCAGGTTGCCTCCGGCCTTGGTGGTGGAGCCGGTCTTGATGCCGAGCGCACCGTTGCCCGGGATGAGGGTGTTGTAGTTGCGCCACTTCTTGCCGTACGGGTCGGTCCACTCCGGCAGCCTGGTGATCGCGACCAGCTCCGGCATCTCCACGACCTTGAGGCCGAGCTTGACCTGGTCCTCGGCGGTGCTGACCGTCGTCGCGTCCAGACCCGAGGGGTCCGTGTACGTGGTGTTGGCCATGCCGAGTTCCCGGGCGGCGTCGTTCATCTTCTTGACGAACGCGTCCTGGTCGCCGCCGGAGTCCCAGCGCGCGAGCAGCCGCGCGACGTTGTTGGCCGAAGGGATCATGATCGCGGCGAGGGCGTCGTACTCCGAGATCTTGTCGCCCGCCTTGAGCGTGCCGACCGTGGACTCGCCCTCGGAGCTCTTGGCGCCGTCGTCGACCGCCGTCTTGTCGACGTCGATCATCGGACCCTTCTCCCCCTTCTTGAGGGGGTGGTCCTTCAGGATCACGTACGCCGTCATGGTCTTCGCGACGCTGCCGATGGCGACCGGCTTCTGATCGCCGAAGCTGCCGACGGTGCCGAGGCCCGCGGCGGCCATGTAGCCCTGGCCCTCCTTCGGCCAGGGCAGGACCGGGTTGCCGCCGTCGAAGGTGTACGAGGACTTCGCGGTCATCGTGAGCTTCGGCTCGGGCAGCGGGCGCACGAGCTGGACCACGGCCAGGATGACCGCGAGGAGCACGACCAACGGGGCGTAGATCTTGAACCGGCGGATGAACGTGCGCAGGGGGCTCGGCGGCGGGGGCGGGTTGTTGGTGAGGTCCGCGAGCAGGTCGAGCGGCGGCTTGGGTGGCAGCGGCTGCTGCGTCGTCCGCTCGGTCCGCTCGGGTACGGGGGCCGGGGTTGAGGCCGGGGCCTCGGGCTTGGCCGGGGCCGGTGCCGCGGGGTTGGCCGTCGGCTTGGCGGTCGTCGGCTGCGCGGCCGTCGGCTTCGTGGCCGGGCGCTCGTCCTCGTCCTTGCGCAGCGGTACGAACGTGCTGGCCCGCTCCCCGCCGACCGCCTTCGGCGGCACGGGCCGGGAGGCGACGGGCTTATCCGGAGCCTTTGCCTCCGGCTTCACGGCCCGGAAGACGGCGGTGCGCTCGCTGTCCGCGGACTCGTCGGAGGGCTTGGCACCACCGGAAGCGGAATCCACCTTCGGAGCCCGGAAGACGGCAGTGCGCTCACTGTCGTCCGCCCCCTGCTTCCCGGCGGACGCCGCACCGGCATCCGCACCACCCTCGCCGGTGGCGCCCGCGGCTCGGCCAGCACCCGGCTTCCCGGAGGACGCCCCGGCCGCAGCCGGCTTGTCGGTGCCGCCCTTGGCCGGCGCATCGTCCGCCTCCGGCTTGCCGGCCCCAGCCGCGTCCGTCCCGGCCTTGGCCGAAGCGGAACCCGAACCCGGCTTCACGGCCCGGAAGACGGCCGTGCGCTCACTGTCGTCCCCGCCCGGCTTCCCGGCGGACGCCGCACCGGCACCCGCACCGGCCGCAGCCGACTTGTCCGGACCACCCTTGGCCGACGCATCGTCCGCGCCCGGCTTGACGGTGGTGGGGGCGGCATCCGCGCCGGCCTTGGCCGAACCGGAACCCGAACCCGGCTTCACGGCCCGGAAGACGGCCGTACGCTCACTGTCGTCCCCGCCCGGCTTCCCGGCGGACGCCGCACCGGCACCCGCACCGGCCGCAGCCGACTTGTCCGAACCACCCTTGGCCGACGCGTCGTCCGCCTCCGGCTTGACGGTGGTGGCGGCGGCATCCGCGCCGGCCTTGGCCGAACCGGAACCCGAACCCGGCTTCACGGCCCGGAAGACGGCCGTACGCTCACTGTCGTCCCCACCCGGCTTCCCGGCGGACGCCGCACCGGCACCCGCACCGGCCACAGCCGACTTGTCCGAACCACCCTTGGCCGACGCATCGTCCGCCTCCGGCTTGACGGTGGTGGCGGCGGCATCCGCGCCGGCCTTCGCGGAAGCGGAAGCCGGCTTCACGGCGCGGAAGACGGCCGTGCGCTCGCCCTCGTCCGCCGGAGTCCCGGCAGCCGTCGGCTCGGCCGGCCCGGTCGGCTTGTCGGCGGGCGCGGGCGTGGCGGTCTCGGCGGGTGCCGGGGCGGAAGCGGAATCCGGCTTCGGGGAGCGGGGGGCTTCGGACGAGTCGGAGTCGGAGTCCACCCGTCCGGAGGACTCCGGTTCGGACGTGGCGACCCACGCCGCCACCGCCTCGCGCAGCGGATCCGTCCCGGACTCGGGGTCCCGCGGCCGGAACACCGACAGCCTCGGGTCACGCTCCGCGGAGGACTTCGCCGCCCCCGGCGCTCCTTCATCAACCGACTTGTCGGGGGACTCGCCCGCCACCAGTTCCTCCTCGATCGCGCCGCGTCCGGCTGTCCGAATGTCTAACAGTGTCCCGTGTCGTGGGTATCGCCCTCGTGCTAGACGAGAACGACATAGCGCTGGTTCCCCCACAAAGCGACCAGGCGCTCTCGACAGATGAATGTGAGAGGCGTCACCCTGTCACTCATCCACGCGGGGAGGCATGGATGGGCAGGAGCCGCAGAACAATTCCGGAGGAGCTTCTGCTGCTCGCTTTGGACCCGACCACGGGTACCACGGCGCAGCCGCAGTCGCTCGACCTCGGCCTGGCCGGGGCACAGCTAGTAGAGCTGGCTCTGGCAGGACGGATAGCCCCTGACGGGGATCGTATCGCCGTGGTGATGCCACGGCCGACAGGAGATCCGACTCTGGACTCCGCACTGGAACTGCTGCGCAGGCGCGGCAGCCCGGTACGGGCCGTCCACTGGATCGGTGGACCCCGGCTGGGGCTCCGCCAGATTTACCTCGCGCATCTGGAGCGCTGCGGCATGGTGCATGCCGTCGCGGGCCAGATGTGCGGAGTGCTGCCGACGACTCGCTACCAGGCGACCGACACGGCGATCAGCCGGGAGATCCGTTCCCGGCTCGACAGTGCGATCCGCACCGGTGTACCGCCGGACCCGCGGACCGCGGCGCTCGCCGCACTGGCCCACGCGGTCGGACTCGGCAAGCACCTGTACCCCGGCAACGAGGGGCGGTCGTCCAGGTCCCGGCTGCGGGACCTGATCCGGCACGACCCGATGGGCGGTCTCGTGGCGCACGCCGTCATGGACGTCCAGAACGGTGTGGCCGCGCAGCCGCGCCGTGACCGTGCACCGGCGAACCCGCCGACCGCGCGGGCCGCGGCGGCGAGTGGCGTTCCGCTCCAGGCGCGCCGTACGGGCGCAATGGCCCGCGCCGCCGCGCACTGATCCACCAGATCCACCCGACCCACCTGATCCACCCGGTCCATGGCTCCACGGATTCACCGCTCCACCGCTCCACCGAACCGTCATCGCCGCAACCGGCGTCCCCGGCGAACCGGTTCGGGAGCCGCCAGCGCGCGGGATGGCGAGGCCGGTCCGCCGGCCCCGCCGTCCCGCGCGTCTGCGTTTCCGGGCCGTTCTCCGGCGCCGCCCCGCCCTTCGGTGGCAGTCTGCTCACCATCAGACACGCAGAGAGACAGAACCAGAAGAAGGCGGAGGTGCCGTTCAAGTGGCGTCCAATGTCAATCCCACCGTCCGACGCCGCCGACTGGGCATGGAGTTGCGCAAGCTCCGCGAGGACAAGGGCATGACGGCCGAGCAGGTCGCCGAGCGCCTGCTCGTCTCCCAGTCGAAGATCAGCAGGCTGGAGAACGGCCGCCGTTCCATCAGCCAGCGCGACGTCCGCGACCTGTGCGACGTGTACGAGGTGGAGGACCGCCGGCTCGTCGACTCGCTCATGCAGATGGCCAAGGACTCCCGCCAGCAGGGCTGGTGGCACGCCTTCGGCGACATCCCGTACAGCGTCTACATCGGCCTCGAAACCGATGCCGCCAGCCTGCGCACCTACGAACCCCAGATGGTGCCCGGCCTGCTTCAGACCCCGGAGTACGCCCAGGCCCTCATCCGCGGCGCGCTGCCGGAGACCGCCCCGCTCGACGTGGAGAAGCGCGTCCAGGTGCGGATGCACCGGCAGAAACGGCTCTCCGAGACGGACAACAACAATCCGGAGGTCGGGCCGCTGCGGCTGTGGGCGGTCATCGACGAGGCCGCGCTGCGCCGGCACGTGGGCGACCCCCAGTTGATGATCAAACAGCTGGAGTACCTGATAGAGCAGTCGGAACAGCCGTACATCACGGTGCAGGTGATGCCGTTCTCGATGGGCGCCCACCCGGGCGTCAACGGCCAGTACGCCATCCTGGAATTCCCGGACGCGTCCGATTCGACGGTCGTCTACATCGAGGGCGTGACCAGCGACCTGTACCTGGAGAAGGCCAACGACGTCCAGCAGTACAGCGTGATGTACGAGCACCTGCGCGCGCAGGCCCTGAACGTGGAGCAGACGCGCCAGTTCATCGCCGAGATCATCGACGAGTATGCGGGCAAGGGGAGGTAAAACCGGAGGCAGTGGACACGTGTCGCCGGGCAGGTGGCGAGGGGGGCCGGTACGGTACACCGTCGCTCCCCGGCCACAGAAGGCCTGAATGGAATATGCCACCCGGTCGGGTGAATGACCTCTTCACCCGTCGGGAGGTGCCGGTAGCGTCGATCACGTCGGTCAGGGAAACCGGAATGGCCGACGCCTCACTGGCACAACTCGCTGAACCGGAGAGAAACATGGCTATTCGTCAGGGCGCCACGGCCAACTGGATCAAGTCCTCCTACTCCGGCGGGAACGGCGCTTGCGTCGAGGTCAAGTCCCCCGTCATGGAGGCCATCGCGGTCCGCGACTCGAAGGTGCAGGACGGCCCCTCCCTCACCTTCGCGCCGGGCTCTTGGACCTCGTTCGTCGCGGACGTCACCGAAGGCCGACTGGGACGCCTGGCCTGAACGTTTCGGCGCACGACGCCACCGTCCCCTCTGCACCACTCGCACCACCTGCACCACCTGCACCACTGACTGAAGCCCTCTCGACTGGCCCGCCGTCCCGGCCGAGGGGGCTCGGCCATGTCCGGCCCCCCCGGCCCCGCGGTTCCGCGCCCCGACGTTCCGCCCCGCGTTCCGTCTAGCGGAGCTGGTCGACGTACCGGTCCGTGCCCGGCACCGTCGGGATGAACGGCGCCACCAGCTCCACCCGCCCCAGTCCGGCCTCCGCGACCTCGGTGTCCAGCCCTGCGAACCGGTCCCAGCAGGCGCGCGGATCGGCCTCCAGGAACCACAGCAGCGTCAACCGGGTGTGGACCCCTTCGACCTGCTTGACGTACGTCATCCGGTCACCGGGCAGCGGAGTCGGCCGGAAGACCGTCACCATCGCGGCCGGTGAGCCGTGCAGCCGCTTCGGCAGGGCGCGCGAGCGCAACCACTCCAGCAGCTCGGCCCGCTGCTCGGGGCCGTCGGCGTCGACGACCTGGACGACCAGGCCGGCGTACGGGTGGTCGAGTGCGTGGAAGTCCCGGGGTCCGGCGGCCCCGTCGCGGTAGACCGTGGCCTCGTGGTCCTGGAAGGACGTGAACACGTGGGTGCGGTCCTGGTAGACGCGGCCGTCCCGGTTGAGGCGCTTGTTGATGCCGACGGTCCACTTCATGTGCTCGTCGTAGCGGCCCTCGGTGACCCAGTACGTGGAGATGTAGCACCCGGCGGTGACGGGCTGGGCGACGGCCGACTTCTCGGGGTACCGCAGTTCCTGGAGCTCGCGGGTGGCGACCCAACGGCGGCCCGCGTACATCCAGGGCATGGCCATGGCGCCGGCGTAGTAGTGGTCGTCCTCGTACCAGCGGTTGTACGCGTACTCGTGGCCCGGGTGCGGTTCGACCATGGTGATCAGCGCATGGCCGGGGCGGACCCCGTACGGTCCGACGGCCGCCAGCTCGGCGTAGTCCCCGGCCCGGGTGTCCTCGCGGTGCTCGTGTGTCGTCATGCCCAACGGTCTAGCTGATGTGGCGTCAGATGACGAGACCCGAAGCCGCGTTCCACTCCCTGACACATAGGTGCCGTCTACACACTTCCGTGTCTAGGATGCGCGCACCCGCCTCCGCCGAAGGAGAACCATGCCCGCGACCGTCACCCTCCCGCCGCCCGCGTTCGCCGCCCGCGCCGTCGCCGCCGCCGGCTCGCCCGTCCGCGAGATCCTCGCGCTCACCGCGCGCCCCGGGGTGATCTCCTTCGCCGGCGGCCTGCCCGCACCGGAGCTCTTCGACACCGAGGGACTGCGGGCCGCGTACGACGCCGCGCTCACGGCATCGGGCGGCCGGGCGCTCCAGTACTCGACCACCGAGGGCGCACCGGAACTGCGGGAGGCCGTGGCCGCGCGGGCCTCGGCCCGGGGCCTGGAGACGGGCGCGGACGACGTACTGATCACCACCGGCTCGCAGCAGGCCCTCGCGCTGATCACCGCGACGCTCGTCGAACCCGGCGACGCCGTCCTCGTCGAGAACCCCACCTACCTCGCGGCGCTCCAGTGCTTCGGGCAGGCGGGGGCGCGCGTGATACCGGTCCCCTGCGACGAGCGGGGCATCCGGCCCGACGCGCTGGAGGAGGTCGTGGCCCGGGAGCGGCCCAAGCTCCTGTACACGGTGCCCACGTTCCAGAACCCGACGGGGCGCACCCTGCCCGCCGCCCGGCGGGCGGCGGTGGCGGAGACCGCGGCGCGGCGCGGGCTGTGGCTCGTGGAGGACGACCCGTACGGGGAGCTCCGGTTCGAGGGGGCGGAGGTCCCATGGCTCGCCGCGCACCCCGGGGCGGAGGACCGCACGGCGTTGCTCGGGAGCTTCTCCAAGGTCATGGCCCCGGGGCTGCGGCTGGGCTGGCTCCGTGCACCCGCAGCGCTGCGGCGGGCGGCGGTGGTGGCCAAGCAGGCGGCGGACCTGCACACCTCGACGGTGGACCAGCTGGCGGCCGCCCACTACCTGCGCGCGGTGAACCTCGACGCGCACATCGCCACGGTCCGGACGGCCTACCGGGAACGGCGCGACGCGCTGCTGGCGGGCCTGGGCGCGGCCCTTCCGGCGGGCTCGTCCTGGAACCGCCCGGAGGGGGGCATGTTCGTGTGGGCCCGCCTGCCGGAGGGCCATGACGCGGGCGCACTGCTGCGGGCGGCGATCGCCCGCGACGTGGCGTACGTCCCCGGTGCCCCCTTCCATACGGGCACCCCGGACCCCCGCACCCTGCGCCTGTCCTTCACGACGCACACCCCGGCCGAGGTCGCGGAGGGCCTGACCCGCCTGGCGGGGGCGGTGGCGGCCTACTCCCCCGGCTCCGCGTAGCGGGGCAGGCCGTCGGTGGAGATGGTCCAGTCGGCGATGGTGACGTCCTCGCCGTAGACGAAGTCCTTGCGGGTCGCGTAGCGGGGGCCTACCGGCGTCGCGTGGACGTCGGACATGACGGCGCCCGTGCCGGTGCGGGGGTCGAAGACGGCGTAGACGGGGATGCCGAGGAGTGGGTAGTCCCGGACCTTGCCGATCCAGTCGTTGTCGGGGTTGGAACGGGAAACGATCTCGACGGCGGCGATGATGGTGCGGGGGTCGAACGCCCCTTGTCCCTCCATGTCCTCGCGGGCGATCACCATGATGTCGGGATGCCGCATGATCCCCTCTGGTTCGTCCTCGACGTCAGGAGTGCCCAGGTGCGCCCAGACGCCCTCCGGAGCGACCTTCTCCAGCCGCCTGCTCACCAGCCCGGCGGTCAGCTCGTGCGGGCGCCCCGGGGACATCATGTCGTGCACGATCCCTTCTTTGGTGATCTCAAGCTTCCCCGGCACGGTGTCCTCGACCTGCTCGATGACGTCGCGCAGAACCCGGTACTGAAAGTTCGGCCGTCGCTCGCCGTCGTGAGTGATGGTCATGGTGGCTCCTCGTCCGTGCCCAGGGGGCCGAATCATCACCTTCATGCTAGGCAGCCTTCCGGCCGTGGGCCGTGCAGTCGCCGCAGTGTGTGGCGGGGGTCGGGGAGCGGAAGGCGCGTTCACAGCCGTCGCAAGTCCGGAAGGGGTGGATCACCCGGTCGGGGGGCGGGGTGGAGGCGGACCCCCGGTCGCGTTCGGGCAGTGGGGGCGGGATGGCGGCGCGCAGCCGGTACGCGAGCAGCCCGGCCGGATTGCGCAGGTCGGACGGTACGTCGGCGGTGAGGGCACGCCGTACGGCCTCGTAGGCGGCCCCGCGTTCCAGCCACTCGACGACCCCGGGCACGAGTCGCTCGACGTCCCGCTCGGCGAGCAGCAGGCGGGGTTCGCGGATCCGCAGCCCGGCCAGCAGCTCCGAGGCCACCCGCAGGACCGGCCGGGCGGGCCGCGGGTCCCGTACGGGATCACCCGGCGGCTCGGCACCGGTCACCTGCTCGGGCGCGGGCTCGGGCTCCGGCGCGGGCGAGGGCGGTTCGGGGGCGGGGCTCGGCGGCTGTGGGTCCTGGTCCGGGTCGGACTCCGGGTCCTGGTCCGGGGCCTGGTTCTGGTCCGGGCCCCGGTCCGGGTCGGGTTCCGGGTCCGGCGGGGTCTCGGACAGCGGGAGGTTGTAGGACACGGTGCGGGTGACGATGCTGCCGCCGGGCATCCTCAGCCGCGTGCGGCGCAGGAATCCGGCGGCCTCCAGCTCCCCCAGGGCCCGGCCGATGCGGTACTCGGTCTCGGGGAAGCGCTCGGCCAGCACCCGGATACTGACCCGGGCGCCCTCGGGCAGCGACTGGATGTGCAGGCCGACGCCCATCGCGAGCAGCGACAGCTCCCGGCTCTGGGCGAGCAGGTTGCTCACGACGGTGAAGTGGCCCGTGAGCGGGACATTGGAGTGCCGGACGCCGAAAACGCCACCGGATCGGGGGGTTCCGCGCGGGACACGGGGTGATGCGGGCATGACCGCGTTAAGCTTCTGAAAGGCCATCGGGAAGGTTTCGCTTCCTCGCTGGATCAGGCCCTCGGCCGGGATTGCCGTCCCGCCGGGGGCCGTCTCATGTCTGGAGTTGTCGCGGCGAGCATATGCCAGCCAACCCCGCTCGAATCCAGCCCAGTTGGCAGATTCACCCGACCGAGCGATTGCGTCGAACGGGGAGGCTGGAGGGGTTCGGTCTGGCTCTTTCCCCAGTTCTTTGGTCTTTGGCCACGAGCCGAACCGTCCCTTACGCCACCGCCACGCACATTCCCACCACGCGGTCCGAACAGGGGAGTTGACACTTTCGTCATTCATGTCTCCGCCACGTCGGGCCGTCCATAGCCTGGACGGATGAGCGAGGCCGAGGACAGGGACGAGTCCGGCTGGGACATCGACCCCGAGGACGAGCAGGGCGCGGCGGTCGTGGCCGCCGTGGGCCGCAACCTCAGGGTCTGGCGGGAGGCCGCCGGCCTGCGCGTGGCGGAGTTCGCGTCCCGCATGGGCTATGGCGAGGACCTGATCCGCAAGGTCGAAGCGGGAACACGCATCCCCCGCTCCGAGTACCTGGACAAAGTGGACGAGGTCTTGTCGGCCGGGGGCCGTGTGGCCGCGATGAAGAACGACGTGGAACAGGCCCGCTACCCGAAACGGGTGCGGGACCTGGCCAAGCTGGAAGCCCGGGCCGTGGAGATCGGCGCGTACAGCATCCACACTGTCCATGGGCTGCTGCAGACGGCGGAGTACGCACAGGCACTGTTCGAGACACGTTGGCCGGCGTACACGCCGGAGGCGGTGGAACGGGGCGTAGCAGCGCGGATAGCGAGGCAGGAAATCTTCGGCCGGTCGCCCGCCCCCGCCCTCACGTTCGTGCAGGAAGAGGTGGCCCTCCGCAGACGGATCGGCAGTGCAGACGTCATGCGTGGACAGCTGGAACACCTGTTAGAGGTGGGGCAGCTCCGGCATGTCTCGATCCAGGTCATGCCGACGGAGCGAGGTGGCCACGCGGGAATGGCCGGCTACGCGGAATCGCTGAGGCTTCCGGACGGCTCCGGCGTCGGACGCGACGAAGACCAGGCCGGCGGCCGTCCGATCACCGCCCCAAAACACCTTCGGATTCTTGAGCTGCGCTATGGAATGATCCGGGCCCAGGCTCTCACCCCGAGGGAGTCACTGGCCTTCATCGAGCAAGTGCTGGGAGAGACATGAACGGCAAGCCCGAGCTCGAATGGTTCAAGAGCAGCTACAGCAGCTCCAACAACATCAACGACTGCGTCGAAGTGGCCTGGCGGAAGAGCAGCTACAGCGACAGCGGGGATGTCAACGACTGCGTCGAAGTCGGCACCACTCCTACCGCCGTGCTCGTCCGGGACTCCAAGGACACCGCCCGGCCGCACGTCTCCTTCGGGGCGGCCGCCTGGGTCGGCTTCATCGCGTACACGGGCTGACGGCGCAACGATTCGCCGCACATCAGGACCACCCCCTTCCCTCCTCGGCGCCACACCCTTAATCTGACGCGCCGTCACATACAGGTCCGGCGCCGGGGAGGCACACGCATGCTGCTGCAAGGGAAGACCGTCATCGTCTCCGGCGTCGGGGCCGGGCTCGGGCACCAGGTGGCCGCCGCCGTCGTACGCGACGGCGGGAACGCCGTGCTCGGCGCGCGGACCGAGGCCAATCTGGTCAAGTCCGCAGCCGAGATCGACCCCGACGGCCGGCACACCGCCCACCTGCCCACCGACATATCCGACGAGGCCCAGTGCGCGGCCCTCGCCGCCCTCGCCCGCGAGCGGTTCGGCGGCATCGACGCCGTCGTGCACGTCGCCGCCTGGGACTCCTACTTCGGCGGGCTCGAAGACGCCGACTTCGGGACCTGGCAGCAGATCATCGACGTGAACCTGCTGGGCACGCTGCGCATGACCCGCGCCTGTCTGCCCGCGCTCAAGGAGCGGGGCGGGTCCGTCGTCATCATCGGGACGCAGTCCGCCGTGGCCGCACCCAACGAGGTGCAGCAGGCCGCGTACGCCGCCTCCAAGGGGGCGCTGACCTCGGCCATGTACTCGATGGCCCGCGAGCTCGGCCCGCACCGGATCCGGGTCAACACCGTGCTGCCCGGCTGGATGTGGGGGCCGCCCGTCCAGGCCTTCGTCACCTTCACCGCGCACACCGAGGGCGTCCCCGAGGCCGAGGTGCACGCCCGGCTCACGCAGCGCATGGCGCTGCCCGACCTGGCCACCGACGGGGACGTGGCGGACGCCGCCGTGTTCCTGGCCTCCGACCGTGCGCGGGCGATAACCGGCCAATCCCTCCTGGTCAACGCCGGTGAGCTGATGCGATGAGGACGAGGAGCCCGCTCGCGGCGGGGACGCCGGATCGTATGCTCACCGCATGACGACTCCGACCGAAAACGCGATGCGCCGCGCACTCAGGCGGGCCCGCGACGGCGTCGCGCTCGACGCGACCGAGGCGGCCGTACTCCTCCAGGCGCGCGGCGCGGACCTCGAAGACCTCGCCGCCTCCGCCGCCCGGGTCCGCGACGCCGGCCTCGCGGCCGCCGGGCGGCCCGGCGTCATCACGTACTCGAAGAGCGTCTTCATCCCCCTCACCCGCCTGTGCCGCGACAAGTGCCACTACTGCACCTTCGCCACCGTCCCCGGCAAGCTCCGCCGGGCCGGGCACGGGATGTTCATGTCCCCCGACGAGGTCCTCGACGTTGCCCGCAAGGGCGCCGCGCTGGGCTGCAAGGAAGCGCTGATCACCCTCGGCGACAAGCCCGAGGACCGCTGGCCCGAGGCACGGGAGTGGCTCGAGTCCCAGGGGTACGGCGACACCATCTCCTACGTGCGGGCCGTCTCCATCCTGATCCTGGAGGAGACGGGCCTGCTGCCCCACCTCAACCCGGGTGTGATGTCGTGGGCCGACTTCCAGCGGCTCAAGCCGGTGGCGCCCTCGATGGGCATGATGCTGGAGACCACCGCCACCCGGCTGTGGTCCGAGCCCGGCGGCCCGCACCACGGCTCCCCCGACAAGGAGCCGGCCGTACGCCTGCGGGTGCTGGAGGACGCCGGACGGTCCTCCGTCCCGTTCACCTCAGGGCTGCTCATCGGCATCGGGGAGACCTACGAGGAGCGCGCCGAGTCACTGTTCGCGCTGCGCCGGGTCGCACGCTCGTACCACGGCGTGCAGGAGCTGATCATCCAGAACTTCCGCGCCAAGCCGGACACGGCGATGCGCGGCATGCCCGACGCCGAGCTGGACGACCTCGTCGCGACGGTCGCCGTCGCCCGGCACATCATGGGGCCCTCGGGCTGTCTGCAGGCGCCGCCCAACCTGGTCGACGGGGAGTACGCGCGGCTCATCCGGGCCGGTATCGACGACTGGGGCGGCGTCTCGCCCCTGACCCCCGACCACGTGAACCCCGAGCGGCCCTGGCCGCAGATCGACGTACTGGCCGAACAGTCCGCCGCGGCCGGCTTCGAGCTGCGCGAGCGGCTGTGCGTGTACCCGGAGTTCGTGCAGCGCGGCGAGCCCTGGCTGGACCCGCGGCTGCTGCCGCACGTACGGGCACTGGCCGATCCGCAGACGGGGCTCGCGAACCCGGACGCCGTGGTCACCGGGCACCCGTGGCAGGAGCCGGAGGAGGCGTTCACCTCCGTGGGGCGCACCGACCTGCACACCGCGATCGACTCGGAGGGCCGCACGGGCGACCGGCGCGCCGACTTCGACGAGGTGTACGGCGACTGGGAGGCACTGCGCGAGGCGGCGGCGCCCGGCATGGTCCCCGAGCGCATCGACACCGACGTGCGGGCGGCGCTCGCGCAGGCCGCCGACGACCCGGTGAAGCTCACCGACGACCAGGCCCTCGCCCTGCTGCACGCGGACGGCCCGGCGCTGGACGCGCTGTGCCGGATCGCGGACGACCTGCGCAAGTCGGTGGTGGGCGACGACGTCACGTACATCGTCACGCGGAACATCAACTTCACGAACGTCTGCTACACCGGCTGCCGGTTCTGCGCCTTCGCGCAGCGCCGGACGGACGCCGACGCCTACACGCTGTCGCTGGACCAGGTCGCCGACCGGGCGGCCCAGGCCTGGGACGTGGGCGCGGTCGAGGTCTGCATGCAGGGCGGCATCCACCCGGACCTGCCGGGCACGGCGTACTTCGACATCGCGCGCGCGGTGAAGGCGCGGGTGCCGGGGATGCACGTGCACGCGTTCTCCCCGATGGAGGTCGTCAACGGCGCGACGCGGACCGGGATGTCCGTACGGGAGTGGCTGACGGCGGCCAAGGAGGCCGGCCTGGACTCCATCCCGGGCACGGCGGCGGAGATCCTGGACGACGAGGTCCGCTGGGTGCTGACCAAGGGCAAGCTGCCGACGGCGGACTGGATCGACGTCGTCACCACGGCGCACGAGCTGGGCATCCGGTCCTCGTCGACCATGATGTACGGGCACGTGGACCAGCCGCGGCACTGGCTCGGGCACTTCCGCACGCTGGCCCGGATCCAGCAGCAGACCGGTGGCTTCACCGAGTTCGTGACGCTGCCGTTCATCCACACCAACGCCCCCGTGTACCTGGCGGGCATCGCCCGGCCCGGCCCGACGGTCCGCGACAACCGGGCGGTGACGGCGATGGCGCGGCTGCTGCTGCACCCGTACATCACCAACATCCAGACGAGCTGGGTGAAGCTGGGCACGGAGGGCGCGGCCGAGATGCTGCGGTCGGGGGCCAACGACCTCGGCGGCACGCTGATGGAGGAGACCATTTCCCGGATGGCCGGATCGAGTTACGGCTCGTACAAGTCCGTACGGGACCTGATCGCCGTCGCGGAGGCCGCGGGGCGGCCCGCGAAGCCGCGTACGACGCTGTACGGGGAGGTGCCGGAGGAACGGCGGCGGGCGGCCCTCGCCTCGGACGGGCACCTGCCGGAGCTGCTGCCGGTACTGGAGTAGGGGTGCCGGCGGGACCGCGCTCCCGTGTCCCGCCAATGGGCGCTGTCGAAACGATACTGCCCGGGCCATTGGGGTGAATGGCCGTTCCCCGGGGTCGGTGCGGGCTGTTGCACCGGCCGACGCGCAGATGAGCTGGCGCGCCCTCGAAGAGATCTCCGGGAGAGTCATGCGTTTCCGTACCGCCCTCACCGCTTCCGCCCTGGCCGCCGGCATCCTGCTGGGTGCCGCGGGTGCCGCCCTGGCCGACGGCGTCGACATCGACGCCTTCAAGGCCGGTCACGCGGCCGCCGCGTCCAACTGCTCCCACTTCGCCGGTGTCCCGAAGGCCGTCGGCCCGCTGTACACCGACAGCTGCCAGAAGGAGAAGGAGAAGGAGTGGGCGAACTACAGCCACCTCGGCGCCCACTGAGGTCCTGAGCCCGCCGCACGGCGGCCACGCGGGAGGGCCCGCCGGGAGCGACCCCGGCCGGGCCCTTCCGTACGTCCTGACGTCCTGACGGACCGGCGGACCGGCGGACCGGCGGACCGGTTCAGCCGACCAGGAGATCCTTCTTGAGCTGCTTCAGCTCGCGGGCGTCGATGCCGAGCCCGTCCTTCAGGTAGCGGTCGAAGGTGCCGTACTCCGCCTTGACCTCGTCGTAGCCGGAGTTCAGGTACTCGGGGCGCACGTCGAGCATCGGCTTGTAGACGGCGGCCTGCGCGGCCGGCAGGTGCGACAGGATCGCGTCGTTGGCGGCCTTGCGGTAGTCGTTGCTGGCCAGGTAGTCCGCCATGACGGTGTCGCCCGGCACGCCGAGGGCGGTCAGGAGGGCGGCGTTCGCCCAGCCGGTGCGGTCCTTGCCGGCGGTGCAGTGGAAGAGCACCGTACGGTCGCGGTCGCGTTCCAGGCCCTCGAAGACCTGGGTGTAGGCCTTCTTCCCGCCGTCACCGGAGACCATCGCCTTCTCGGCGTCGACCATGGCCTTGACGGCCTCGTCGGGCGACTTCGGCATGGCCTGGAAGGAACCGGAACCCGCGAAGACGTCGGCGACGGTGTACGTGGCGCCGGCCGGGACCTTGTCGGGGTCGGTGGTGCGCTCGCTCTCCATGCGGAGGTCGAAGACCGTCCTCACGCGCAGCCGCTGGAGCTTGGCGAGGTCGGCGGCGGTGAGCTTGCTGAGGGCGTCGGATCGGTAGACCTCGCCCATCTTGACCCACTGGCCGGTGGTGGTGCGGTAGCCGCCCGCGTCACGGAGGTTGGCCGTGCCCTCCAGCTTGACCAGCCGGTCGGCGAGGTGCAGGCCGACGCCGCGGTCGGGCGTGAAGTCGAACCACTGCCGGTCGGCGGCGGGCAGCGCCGACACGGTGGCGGTGCCCTCGGGGCCGCCCTGGGCGACGACCTTGCCGTTCGCCTTGATCTCGACCCGCTTGGTGCCCGGGGCCTTCCACTTCAGGGTGAACGTGCCGCCCGTACCGGCGGTTGCGCCGGGGGCGGCGGGGGCGGCGGTGACGGTGGCCTCGGTGAAGGGGACGGAGGTCCGGCTGTGGTGGTGGGTGGTCCAGGGCAGGTCCCACCCGGTGGAGGGCGCGGCGGCGGTGGCGGCGGGGGCCGCGACCAATGAGGCGGTGAGCGCGGAGGCGACGGCGGTCGCGGCGAGAAGGGCCTTCTTCATGCCGTCGAGGCTGTTGGCCGTCCAAGAACTCTGGATGAACGAGACATGGCCGAAACCGACCGACTCCAAGGCGAGCGGCAAAACGTGCCACTTGTCGACCGAGGTTCACTGCCTGCACGGATGCCGCCCCCTTCGTGCATCTCGGAAACGAGACGCCTCCTCACCGCGGTACGGATTCCAGCCGTTCTCGACTCGCGTGCGAGCTAGTGGACCGCCTACCTCCGGATTAGGTTGGGCGTGTCCATTACAGTGCGCGCCAGAGCTTGCCGGAGCATGCCGGGGCGGGCGGGGCAGGGGGATCGCGATGGACGACACGACGGCCGCAAGGGCACTCGAACCAACACCGAGCCCGGGCCCCGCCACCGGGGGCCCGTCGACCCCCGCACCCCCGCCCGGGAACGCCCCGGACGCCGGCTCCCGCACCACGCCCCGGCCCACCGCCCTCGGCGCCCTGGACGCCCTGGAAGCCCTCCGGACGGCGGCAGCCACGGCCGGGCCCAGCCCGGCGCCCGGGGCCGGGACCGGCCCAGGCGGCGGCATGAGCCCAGGGGCCGGAGGGTCAGGGGACGGGACCGGCCCAGGGGCCGGAAGCGCAGGGGCCGAAGGCGCAGGGGCCGGAGGCGGGACCGCCGTGGAAACCGGGCCTGGCTCCGCGCCCGAAGTCCGGGCTGCGGCGGGAGCCGGGGCCTCGGCCGAGTTCGGCCCGGGGGCCGGGGGCGCCGCTGCGCCCGGAGCCCGGACCGCGGCCGATGCCGGGGCCGGGACGGGAGCCGGGGGTGCGGGTGCGCCCGGCACCGGGATCGGCCCGGGGGCCGGGACCGGCGGTCGGGGCGAGGGGCGGATCTTGGCGGGAGCCGGGGCTGCCGGGCGGGCGGCCGGGATCGCGGCCCGGGCCGGAACCCACGGGAGGGGGCTGGGGCTTGGGCTCTGGGGCCGGGCCGAGCAGCAGGACTTCCGGAGCCGCGTCCGCGGGACCCTGCTCGGTGCCGCCCTCGGTGACGCCCTCGGCGCCCCCGCGGCCCGCGAAACGCACGGCCCACACGGCCGGACCGGCCCGCAGGACCGGACCGACGCCGCCGGCCCGGTCGGCCCGATCACCGGCGTCGGCCCGGTCGGCCCCGCCGGTGCCGACGGCCTCGTGGGCCCGTACGGCTCGACCCACCCCGCCGACCCGACCAGCGGCGTTGGCCTCGCCAGCCCGGTCGGCCCGGTCAGCGCCGCCGGTCCCGACGGCCTCGTGGGCCCACAGGGCCCGGCACACCCCGTCGCCCCGGTCAGCGGCGTCGGCGGTGTCCCGGCGCACGGGGGACCGGCCCGGACCGTCGGCCCCGGCCGGTTGGTCACCGCCGGCACGCAGTTGAGCCTGTTCACCGCCGACGGGCTCATACGGGCTCACGTGCGCCGGGACACCGGCGCCTGGCACCCGCCCACCGACATCCACCGCGCTTACCTGCGCTGGGCCGCCACCCAGCGCGACTGGGGCCCCGACGAGCGCCGTCGGGACAACGGCTGGCTCGGTGCGCAGGAGTGGCTCTACGCCCGCCGCAGCCCGGACCGCGCCTCCCTGACCGGCTTCGCCGACGACATCCTCGGCACCCTCGACCGGCCGAAGAACCCCACCGCCCGCGGCGCGGCGGCCGCCGCCCGTTCGGCCCCGTTCGGCCTGCTGGTCGGCTGGGAGCCCGCACTGGTCCTCCAACTCGCCACCGAGTGCGCCGCGCAGAGCCACGGCCACCCCGGCGCGTACCTCACCGCCGGAGCGTTCGCCGTCATCGTCCACGGCCTGACCCGTGGCGACTCCCTCGACGCCGCCATCCAGCGCACCCTCGGCCTGCTCGGGTCCCGCGCCGGCCACCAGGGCGTCACCGACGCCCTCCAGCGTGCCGTCGCGGCCGTCCCGCAGGGCCCGCCCTCCCCCGAATCCGTTGCCGCCCTCGCCTCCGCCGGGGGCGAGGGCCACCCCGAGGGCCACGCCGAGGGCCACGCCGAGGACGCCCTCGCCGTCGCGGTCTACTGCGCGCTCGTCGCCGAAGACGTCCCGCACGGCCTGCGCCTCGCCGTCACGCACGAGGGCGACCCCGCCTCCGCCAGCGCCCTCTGCGGCGCACTGCTCGGCGCCCTGCACGGCGAGACCGCCCTCCCGGGCGGATGGCTCGCCGTCCTCGAAGGCCGCGCCACCCTGCTGGAACTCGCCGACGACTTCGCCCTCGAAATGACCCAGGGCCCCTCCCTGCACGGCCCGGCCGCCTCCGGCAGCGGCTCCGGCTGGACGGCCCGCTACCCCGTCTGCTGACGTCCCCTCAACATTGCGCCCGGCAGGCCGTAGCGTGGCCCTTCGCCGACCCCGGGAACCACGGAGGTGCCCTCAGCCATGCGGATCGCCACGACCATCTTCCTGACCGACCAGACCGTCTCCCCCGTCCGTCTCGCCCGCGCCCTCGAAGAGCGCGGGTTCGCGGGGCTCTACCTCCCCGAGCACACGCACATCCCGGTCTCCCGCGACACCTCCGCGCCGATGGGCGGCGACCTCCCCGAGGTGTACGGGCGCACCCTCGACCCGTTCGTCGCCCTCGGCCAGGCAGCAGCCGTGACCGAGCGCCTCGCCCTCGGCACCGGCATCACCCTCGTCGCGCAGCACGACCCGATCGACCTCGCGAAGCAGATCGCCACGCTGGACCACCTCTCCGGCGGCCGCTTCACCCTCGGGATCGGCTACGGCTGGAACGTCGAGGAGGCCGCCGACCACGGCGTCGACTGGGGCACCCGCCGCGAACTCGTCAGGGACCGGATGGCCCTGATGCGTGCCCTGTGGGCTCCGGAACCCACCGCCCACGTGGGTGAGTTCTGCACGGTCCAGGCCAGTGCGGCCCACCCCAAGCCGGTCCAGCCGCCGCGTGAACTCGGTCCCGGCCACCCCCTGTACGGCCCCCGCACCCTGATCGGCGGCGCCGCCGGCCCGAAGCTGTTCGCCGCCATCGCCGACCACGCCGACGGCTGGCTCCCGATCGGCGGCGGCGGCCTCTCCGAGTCGATGCCGGTGCTGCGCCAGGTCTGGGAGACCGCGGGCCGCGACCCGAAGGACCTCCAGGTGGTCCCGTACGCGGTCCAGCCCAACCCGGGCAAGCTCGGCCACTACGCCGACCTGGGCATCGAGGAGGTCGTCCTGCAGCTCCCGCCGGCCAGGGAAGCCGAGATCCTGCGGGTGCTGGACGACTACGCGCAGTACCTCTGACCTGCGGACCGGTTCCAAATTCGGTCGACGCGGGCGAGGCCGAGGCCCGACCATGGCCCCGGGAGGGGGCTGATCCACATGCCGGGCCAGCGCAAGCAGAGCAGGGAGCGGGCCCAGCGCCGGCTGCGGGACGTACCGGGCCGTTGGGAACCGCTGTTCTCGACCCGGGACCAGGGGGAGCTGAAGGAGTACCTCCGCCGCCTCCATGCGGAGGGCGGGGTCACCGACCCGGAGTACGTGCGCATCGACATGTTCTGCGGCCGCCTCACCCATCCGACCCCGCACCGGGTCAGCGTCTTCGTCCCGGAGGGAGCGGCATGAGCGAGTGGGGCCACTGGTGGGAGCGGCTGCCGGCGGGCGTCCGCACGCAGGTCGACGGGTACGTGCTGCAGGACCACTTCATGCAGGCGGTCCGGACCGCCTGGGAGGCCGGCCGCGCGGGCGGCCTCGGCCTCGCGCACGCCCAGTTCCTCGTCGGCGACCGATACCGGCACTTCGGCGACCGGATCGCCCGCACCCCCGACTGCCCGGTCGACCTCGAGTCCCTGACGGCCCGCGCCGCCGGGCTGCCCGGACGCGTGGTGGCGGTCGAGGCCGTCTGGGACGGGGACACGGTCCACGACTGGTTCGTGATCCTGCTGGCCGTCACCGCAGACCCGCCCGGCGAGCACTCCCTGGCCACCGTCTACCGGGACGCGGCCCTGCGCTCCCTCGGCGACACCGCGACGGGCCCCGAACCGTCCGCCACGGTGGCCACCCGCGCCGGCACCGCCCTGGCGACCCACCTGGGCGTCCCCTTCCACTTCGCCAGCCCCGACACCCCGAACGACAACGCCCCCCGCTGGCAGCCCTGACCTCGGGCGGTGCGGCGCGCTCAGTCCGCGATGCGTCGCACGGGCTGGCCCGTGATGCGGGCGATGGTCTCGAAGTCCGCGTCCTGGTGGAGGACGGTCAGCTTGTGGTGCTGCGCGGTGACGGCGACGAGCAGGTCCACCGGGCTCGCGCACTGGTGGCGGCCTTCGTCGGCCATCCTCTGCTGGAGTGCCGAGGCGTCCTCCCAGACGGAGTCGCGGGCCACGAAGTACGGGAAGGTCTCCCGCAGCAGGCCGTCGGCCTCGTAGTAGGCCGGGCGGCCCCCGACGGCGCGCAGGAACTCCTGGCGCACCGGTTCGCACAGCCCCACGACTCCCGAGGTGACCACCTCGTCCCATGCGGGCGCGGCTTGCCGGCGGTAGAAGCGGACGAGTGCGCTCGTATCGATCAGGAAGCCCTCGCTCACGCGGCGGATTGCCTTCCCTGCTCCCGCGCGCCCGCGTCGCCGCCGTCGATGGCCGAGAAGTCGATCTCGCCATCGGCGACCATCTGCCGCATGCGCTCGACCGCGGCCGCTCTGCGGCGCCGGTCGGTCCCGCAGGGCGGCGTTCACGGTGCCGCGTACGGGGACGCGTACGGGGTCACCGTCGCCGACCCCGACGGCTACCGCCTCGTGATCGACCTGGACGACGAGGCCCTGGCGGAGGCGGCCCGGCACCTCGGCACCACGACCAAGCGGGACACCTGTGCTCCCGCACCTGGGGCTGAGCCGCTACCGCGCCGGCCAGAACTGGGCGAGCGCCGCTTCTTTGTACGGGGCCGGGCTCACGCTCAGGTCGCCCGCGAACGGCCGGTCCAGCGCCATCACCAGCAGCAGGCTGAAGCCGATCAGCCCGGCCACCGCGGAGACGAACAGCAGCTGCATCTTCAGGCTGCGCAGGCCGAACAGGAAGGTGAGCGGGAGGATCACGAGCGCGCCCCCGTACACCAGGACCTGGAGCAGCACCGGCAGGGACGTTTCGGCCATCGAGATGCGGGCTCGGCGTTGGGCGGCGACGTCGTTGATGCGGCCGACGGCCTCCTCGTAGAAGGTCTCGCTGCGGGTGCCGCTGGGCTCGTACGACTGCAACGCCCGGTAGAGGCCGTGCGTCTGCTCGGCGGTCGCGTCGTAGCTGGGGCGGCCGTCGCGCATCCTGGGCCACTGCACTTCGACGACGGCGTGGACGTAGTCGCCCACCGCGCGCTCCACGCCGGCGCGTTCGGCCGGCGGGAAGGCCTCGGCGCTGCGCACCACGAGGGCCAGGTCGGTCGCCTCGGTCGCGACGACGGTCTCGGTGTTCTCCAGCTGCGTCCAGAGCGTGACGACGACGAAGGCGAGGATGATGCCGTAGATCGCGCCGAACATGCCGAGGGCCACCCCGACCATCTCGTTGTGTTCGCCGCCGGCCAGGTGCGGGAAGCGGCGGCGGGCGGCGACGCTGCCGCCCGCGGCGAGCGCGACGAAGCCGCCGACGAGGAGGATGCCGAGGGTGAAGGTGCTGAAGGTGTTGAGCAACCAGAGGATCATGGGCTGCTCAACGATCGACTCCCCCCAAGGGCCCGGCCGTGGACCGTCACCTCCCGGTCGGTCAGCGGACCGCCGGGGGCTTGGGGAGACCGCTGCTCAGGGCGCTGCCCGCGCCGGTGAGGGAGGCGTCGGTGGCCTTGGTGGCGGAGCCGGCGGCGGAGGCGGTCACGGCGAGGGCGGTCTTCGTGTCGTCCACGGCCTGGCCGGGGTGGTTGGCGATCTGGCCGATGCGCTTGGTGACGGGCTGCCCCTCGATGGTCGGCCCGTCGGCGTGGGCGGCGACGGGGGTCAGGGCGAGGGCGGCGCCACTGGTGAGGACCAGGGCGGCGAGGCGGCGCTTCATGGCGTTCATGCCGTGCAGAACGACCCGCGGGCCTCACGGGTCACCGCCCCGTCCCACTTCGGGTGACCGCCGGGACCGCCGGGTCCGCCGGAACCGCCGGGACCGCCCGGAGCGCCCCGGACCGCCGGGTCAGTCCTCGACGACCAGGGCCGGGGTGGACTTCGTCAGGATCCCGCCGCGAAAGAAGGCCGGGCTGCGGCGTTCGGTGACCAGCATGATCACCAGGCCAAGGGCGAGCAGGCCGACGCCGATGACGAAGACGCCGCCGACGCCGAGGACGGTGGACCCGGAGCCGTACGACGGGTTCCACATGTCGACGAGGGTCTTGAGGAAGACGCCGGCGAGGAGGAGCCCGCCGAGCACCGGGAAGACGCCCTTGAAGAACAGGTCGCGGGCGGAGCGGCGGAGGTCGCCGCGGAAGTACCAGGCGCAGGCGAAGGCCGTCAGCGAGTAGTAGAAGCAGATCATCAGGCCGAGCGCGAAGATCGTGTCGGTCAGGACGTTCTCGCTGACCAGGGTCATCACGGTGTAGAAGGCGGCGGTCGCGGCGCCCGCCATGACGGTGGCCCGGCCGGGGGTCTTGAAGCGGGGGTGGACCTTGGCGTAGGAGGCCGGGAGGGCTTCGTACGTGGACATGGCCAGGACGGTGCGGGCGACCGGGATGAACGTGGTCTGGAGCGAGGCGGTCGCCGAGGCGAGGACGGCGACGAAGAGCAGGATGCCGAGCACCGGGCCCATGACCGGACCGGCGAGGGCGGCGAAGACGTTGCCGGAGGTCTCCGGGTTGCCGAGGCCGAGGCCGGTGGTGCCGGAGCCGACGGCCATCTGGGCGGCGACGCCGGTGGCCAGGTACGAGCCGACCAGGACGACCATCGCGATGAGGGAGGCGCGGCCGGGGGTCTTGGCGGAGCCGATCGTCTCCTCGTTGGCCGTCAGACAGGTGTCCCAGCCCCAGTACATGAAGATGGAGAGGGAGAGCCCGGCGGTGAAGGCGCCCATGGACTCGACCGCGAAGGGGTTCATCCACTGCCAGGAGAAGTCCACGCCGGTGCCGAAGCCGCCGGCCGAGGCCTTCTGGAGGGCCATCGCGACGAAGAGCGCGAGGACCGCGAGCTGGAGGCCGACCAGGGTGTACTGGACGCCCTTGGTGGCGGTCATGCCGCGGTAGCTGACGGCGGTCGCGGCGGCGATGAGGGTGAGGCAGGTGGCGATGTGGACGAGTTTGCCGTCGTCCAGGGCGGCGATCGACGGGTTGCCGGTGATCTCGCCGGCCAGCAGCCAGAAGTAGGAGGTCGCGACGCCCGCCAGGTTGGACAGCACGATGATCGTGGCGATCACCAGGCCCCAGCCGCACATCCAGCCGATCCGCGGGCCGAACGCCTTCACCGTCCAGGTGAAGGAGGTGCCGCAGTCGGGGACGGCCTTGTTGAGCTCGCGGTACGCGAAGGCGACGAGCAGCATGGGCAGGAACCCGGCCAGGAAGACCGCGGGCATCTGGACGCCGACCTCGCCCGCGGTGGAGCCGAGGGTCGAGGTCAGGCAGTAGACGGGGGCGACGGTGGAGATGCCGATGACGGCGCTTCCCACCAGGCCCACGGAGCCTTTGCCCAGCCCCTTGCCGCGCACCCCCGCGTCGTCGGCGGCCTCGCCGGCCCCGCCGCCGGCGACGCCGTTCATCGTGTCCGCGACCCGGGGCCGCTCGTCCAGCTGTGTCATGGGTCAGGACGTTAGAGGCTGCGTTTTCCATATCCGGAGGCCTTGACTCCGAGCGGCTACCGACGGGAACACCTTCGAATCGACACCCCACTCCCTTCACCAGCATGTAATGAAAGGTTCACACACCAGTCCGCCCCCTGTGCGCCAGGGGGCGGACACCGCGTTCCGGAATGCGGAAACCGCAGCCGTATCCCTTTTGTACGCGTTTGAACTTTCCCGTGTGACCTGGGTCTCAGCGCGTCGCGCTCGGCACCTCAGGTCGTCTGCACTCAGGCCGCTGCACCTCAGGCCGTCCAGACGATCGACTGCATCTCGCTGTACGCGTGCAGTGCGTACGTGCCCACGTCCCGCCCGACTCCCGAGCGCTTGAAGCCGCCGAACGGCGCCTCCATGTTCCGGCCGATCGTGTTCACGCCGACCCCGCCCGCCCGCAGCCGGCGCGCCACCCGGAACGCGCGGGCCGAGTCCCCGGACCACACGTAGCTCAGGAGGCCGAAATCGCTGTCGTTGGCCAGCCGGACCGCCTCGTCCTCGTCCCCGTCGAACGGCACGACCACCACCACCGGGCCGAAGATCTCCTCCCGGACCACCCTCATGTCGTTCGTGCAGTCCACCAGCAGCGTCGGCGCCACGTAGAAGCCGCGGCCCTCCCCGACCACCGGACGCTCGCCGCCGTACGCGATCCGCGCACCCTCCTTGCGGCCGAGCTCGACGTACGACTCCACCCGGTCCCGGTGCGCCGCGGAGATCACCGGGCCGACCACGGTGCCCGCCGCCGCCGGGTCGCCGACCTTCATGAAGGCCAGGTAGCCGGTCAGCTTCTCGACCAGCCGCTCGTAGACCGCCCGGTGGACGATCACCCGCGTCGGTGCCGTGCAGATCTGCCCGCTGTAGAAGGAGAAGGTGGTGCCGATCCCCGTCACCGCCGCGTCCAGGTCGGCGTCCTCGAAGACGATCGCCGCGCCCTTGCCGCCGAGCTCCATCAGCTGCCGCTTCATCGAGCGGCCGCAGACCTCCGCGATGCGCTGCCCGACACCCGTGGAGCCGGTGAACGACACCATGTCCACGTACGGGGAGTCCACCGCGGCCTCGCCGACCTCGACCGAGGCGCCGCAGACCACGTTGACCACACCAGCCGGGGCGCCCGCCTCGTGCAGGGCCTCGGCCATCTTGAACACCGACAGCGGGTCCTGCGGCGCCGGCTTGACCACCACCGTGTTGCCCATGGCCAGGGCCGGGGCCACCTTGCCCGCCGGGTTCGCCCACGGGTTGTTGTACGAGGTGATGCAGGTGACCACACCGACGGGCTGGCGCACCTCCAACGCCCCCAGGACGCTCGCCCTGCCCATCGGGCCGGCCTCGGTGACCTGCGGTGGCAGCCCGCGCTCGACCGGTTCGAGGGCTCCCTTCGCGTACCGCCGGAAGCGGGCGACCCCCACCCCGACCTGCATGCCGCGCGCGATCGCGGTCGGCGCGCCCGTCTCCGCCCGGGCGAGGGCCGACCACGGCTCGTACTCGCGCTGCATGATGTCCGCGGCCCGGTCCAGGACCGCCGCCCGCTCCTCCGGGGCCGTACGGGACCAGCCCTCGAAGGCCTCCGCCGCCGCCCGCGCCGCCTCCTCGACCTGACCGCGCGAGGCCTCGGGCGCGAGCCCGACCACCGTCTCGTCCGCCGGGTTGACCACGTCGTAGTGACCGCCGGCCGGCTCCACCCACTCGCCTGCGATGTACAGCTTCTGCTGCGGGGTGCCGCTCATCGCGTGCTCACCGTCCTCGTGTCGCGGCCCGAGCGGAGCACGGTCCCGGGGACCGCCCCCGTGATCCGGTCGTCCCGTATGGTCTCGACGCCGTTGACGCGTACGGACACGATGCCGATCGCGCGGGCGTCCAGCCTCGGGCTGTCGCCCGGCAGATCGTGGACGAGGGTGGCCGGGCCGGCCTCGATCCGCTCCGGGTCGAAGAGGACCAGGTCCGCGTGGAACCCCTCGGCGATCCGGCCGCGCTCGCGCAGCCCGAACAGCTGCGCCGGATCGTCCGTGAGCATCTTCACCGCCCGTTCCAGCGGCACCAGCTTGCGGCCGCGCAGGCAGTCCCCGAGGAAACGGGTCGTGTACGGGGCCCCGCACATCCGGTCCAGGTGCGCGCCGGCGTCGGAGCCGCCGAGCATGACGTCCTCGTGCTGCCACGTCTCGGCGCGCAGCGCCCAGCTCGCCGGGTCGTTGTCGGTGGGCATGGGCCAGAGCACCGTGCACAGCCCGTCGTTGGCGCAGATCTCGACCAGGCACCGGAAGGGGTCCTGGCCGCGCTCGGCGGCGATGTCGTTCACGACCCGTCCGGACAGGCCCTCGTTCTCCTCGCTGTACGTGTCCCCGATGACGTAGCGGCCGAAGTTCGCCAGGCGCCGGAAGACACCGGCCTCCTTGCTGTCGGCGCGGCGCAGCATCTCGGCCCGTACCTCGGGGTCGCGCAGCTTCTCGATCCGTTCGGGCACGGGCAGTCCGAGGACCTCGCCCCAGCCGGGGATCAGGTTCAGGGCGCAGAACGTGCCGAGGGACATGTTCATGGGGGTGAGGATCGGCATGGTGAGCGCGACGATGCGGCCGCCGGCCTTGCGGGCGCGTTCGCTCGGTACGAGCTGGCGCGGGACCCGTTCGGGAACGGCGGCGTCGATGGTGAGGACGTTCCAGTTCAGGGGGCGTCCGGCGGCGGCGCTCATCTCGACGAAGAGGTCGATCTCCTCGTCGGCGAACTGGTCGAGGCAGCCCGCGACGATCGCTTCGAGCTGGGTGCCCTCGTGTTCGGAGACGGCCTTCGACAGCGCGATCAGCTCGGCCGGTTTGGCGTGCCGGGAGGCCACGGGGGCGCCGTCCCCGTCGGAGTGGGTGGCGGACTGGGTGGTGGACAGGCCCCAGGCGCCTGCGTCCATGGCGTCGTGGAAGAGGCCGAGCATCTGCTGCATCTGCTCGGGGGTGGGCTGTCCGCCGACGGCGTCCGCGCCCATGACGTACCGGCGCAGGGCGCAGTGGCCGACCATGAAGCCGGCGTTGACGGCGATCCGGCCCTCCAGGGCGTCGAGGTACTCGCCGAAGGTGGACCAGGTCCAGTCGACGCCCTCCTCCAGGGCCTTGAGGGCCATGCCCTCGACCTTGCTCATCATGCGGCGCGTGTAGTCGGCGTCCTCGGGGCGGTCGGGGTGCAGCGGGGCCAGGGTGAACCCGCAGTTGCCTCCGGCGACGGTGGTGACGCCGTGGTTCATGGAGGGGGTCGCGTACGGGTCCCAGAACAGCTGGGCGTCGTAGTGCGTGTGGGGGTCGACGAAGCCGGGGGTCAGGACCAGACCGGTGGCGTCCTCGCTGGTGCGAGCCTCCTCCGTGAGGGTGCCGATGGCGACGATGCGGCCGTCGCGGATGCCGACGTCCGCGACGCGTGCGGGGGCGCCGGTGCCGTCGACGACGGTCGCGCCCTTGATGACGTGGTCGAGCATGACGTCCCTTCTCTCGGGGCTCCGCCCCGGACCTCCGTGCCTCGAGCGCCGGCGGGGCTGGTTTTGGCTGCGGCCGGTGTTCACGCTGCGCGCCGCGTCCCGGGGCTCCGCCCCGGACCCGCGCCTCAAACGCCGGCGAGGCTGGCTCTGGCCCCGACGGGGCATTTCCAGCCCCGCCGGCGTTTGAGGCGCGGGGGTTCGGGGGCCGAGCCCCCGACGGCGGCGCCGCAGCCGATGGACGGAGCCTCCGTGCCCCGGCCGGTGGCCGCCCGGTCGGGGCACGGCAGGGGCGGCGGTCCGGGAAGACGCCGTCCCCGTACGGGGGCCCGCAGGGCTGCTACGCGGCCTGGCGGAAGCGCGTCGTGCGGTGGACCGGGTCCGTGTCGATCTTGGGGATGACGTGCTCGCCGATGAGCTTGACGGTGATCATCGTGTCCTCGTACGAGACGCCAGTCGGCAGGCCGAAGGACAGCTGGTCGGCGCCCGCCTGCTCCCACCGCTTGCACTGCGCGAGCACCTCGGACGGGTCCCCGCAGATCAGCAGCTCCTCGGCGATCAGCAGCTCGATGATCTCCGCGTTGTACTCGGGCAGCGTCTCGGGCCACTGCGGGATCGCCTCGGGTCGCGGGAAGGTGTCGTGGTAGCGGAAGACCAGTGACTGGAAGCGGTTCATGTTCGCGTTGACCGCGATCTCCACCGCCTTGTCGTGCGTCTCGGCGCATATCGCGGTGGAGGTGACCATCACGTTGTCGTTGACGAACGCGCCGATGGCCTTGGCCTCCTGGATGGCCGTCTTGTACTGCTCCAGCACCCACTCCATGTCGGAGACCTTCTGGACGCTGAACCCGAGGACGCCGAGGCCCTTCTTCGCGGCCATCGCGTACGAGGAGGGGGAGCCGGCGGCGTACCACATGGCCGGGTGGGCCTTGCCGTACGGCTTGGGGAAGATCTTCCGCGGGGGCAGCGACCAGTGCTTGCCCTGGAACCCCTCGTATTCCTCCTGGAGGAACATCTTGGGGAACTCGGCGATGGTCTCCTCCCAGATCTCCTTGGTGTGGTTCATGTCCGTGATGCCGGGCAGGAACCCGAGGATCTCGTGGCTGCCCGCGCCGCGGCCGGTGCCGAACTCGAAGCGCCCCTTGGAGAGGTGGTCCAGCATGGCGACCTTCTCGGCCACCTTGACCGGGTGGTTCACCGGGGCCAGCGGGTTGAAGATGCCGGAGCCGAGGTGGATGCGCTCGGTGGCGTGGGCGAGGTAGGCGAGGAACACCTCGTTCGCCGACAGGTGCGAGTACTCCTCCAGGAAGTGGTGCTCGGAGGCCCAGGCGTACTTGAAGCCGGACTTGTCGGCCTGGATGACGTACTCGGTCTCCTCGATCAGCGCCTTGTGCTCCGCCTCGGGGTCGACCTTGGACCGCGCCTCAGGCACGTATCCCTGCACGAAGAGCCCGAATTCCAAGGGGGTTCACCGTCCTTTGATTTCTGACGCGTCGTCAGATTTGATGGATCGACTGTTCCACCGCGGAAGCGGCAGCGTCAATACCTGACGCCTCATCAGATACGCTTCGGAGGACACCTAGAGGATGCTGACGCCCGCCATCCAGCCGCCGTCGATGACGAACGGCTGCCCGGTGATGTACGAGGAGTCCTCGCTGCTCAGGAACAGGGCCAGCCTGGCGACCTCGTCGGGCCGGCCCACCCGCCCCATCGGCACGACCCGCCGGTAGAGCTCCGCCATCGCCTCCCGCGCCTCGTCGCTCGTGTTCTCCGGGTCCAGCAGCCCGGGATTGGCCATCGGGGTGTCCACGGCGCCCGGGCACATCGCGTTGACCCGTATCCCCTTGGCGGCCAGCTCCAGCGCCGCCACCCGCGTCAGGCCGACGATCGCCGCCTTGGTGGCCGCGTACGAGCCGACGTACGCCATCCCCGTCAGGCCCGTGTACGAAGACGTGTTGACGATCGTGCCGCCGCCGGCCGCCTCGATCTCGGGGGCGACCGTCTTGATGCCGAGGAACGCGCCGACCTGGTTGACCTGGACCAGCTGCTGGAACTCCTCCAGCGGCGTCGAGACCAGCTCGTTGAAGCGCAGGATGCCCGCGTTGTTGACCAGCCCGTCGATCCGGCCGAACGCCTCCTTGGCCGCCGCGACGGCCGCCGCCCAGTCCTCCTCCCGGCTCACGTCCATCCGTACGTACCGGGCGCGGTCCTCGCCCAGCTCCTTGGCCACGGCGGCGCCCTGCTCGTCCAGCACGTCACCGAGGAGCACCTTGGCGCCCTCGGCGGCGAACAGCCGGGCCTCCTGCTCGCCCTGGCCGCGCGCCGCGCCCGTGATGACGACGACGCGCCCGTCCAGCTTGCCCATGCGGTGCCCCCTGAAGGCCTAGTCGTTGAGGAGGGGGCCGACCTCGGCCCCGAAAGCGGTGATCTGGTCGGTCAGTTCGGCCCGGTCACGGCTGCGGAAGCGGACCTGGATCTGGTCCACGCCGAGCGCGCGGTACTCGCGGAGGGACGCGGCGAGCGCCTCCGCCTTGCCCGTGAGGGTGCGCCGGCCGGTGTCCCAGCCGGGCTCGCCGACGTACAGCGCCTCGGTGATCGCACCGAACTCGACGGGGTCGGCGATCCCGGCCTTCGCGCGCAGTTCCCTGATCCGGGCGATCTGCGCCGGGAGCCGGTCCCGCGGGTCGCCCTGCGGGAGCCAGCCGTCGCCGCGGAGCGCGGCCCGGCGGACGGCGGCCGGCGAGGAGCCGCCGACCCAGACGGGGACGCGGGACTGGACGGGGCGCGGCAACTGCCCGAGGTCCTTGAAGGCGAACCGCTCGCCCTCGAACTCGGGGTACTCCTCGGGCCCGAGGGCGGCGCGCAGCGCGTCCAGGGTCTCGTCGAGGACGGCCCCGCGCCCGGCGAAGTCGGCGCCGAGGACGTCGAACTCCTCCTGCACGTGGCCCGCACCGACGCCGAGGATGAGCCGGCCACCCGAGAGGTGGTCGACGGTGGCGTACTGCTTGGCGCTGAGCAGGGGGTGGCGCAGGCCCAGGATCGCGACGTGGCTCAGCAGCCGGACGCGCTCGGTGATCCCGGCGAGGAAGGCGAGGGTGGCCACGGGGTCGTACCAGACGGTGCTCATGGCTCCGGCCAGTCGGCGCGGGATGGCCACGTGGTCGCAGGTGGCGAGGTACCCGAAGCCGGCCCGGTCGGCGGCCCGCGCCACTTCTGCGAGGTCGAGGGCGGTCGCCGAGGCCTCCCAGGGCTCGGCGTAGATGGTGCTCTGCGACTGGACCGGGAGCTGCATCCCGTAGACCAGCCGGCCTTCCGCAAACACGCGCGCCATGGCGCCTCCGCTTCGTCGTCCGCCCCGTGCCGCCGCCTCCGGCGTTGCCGTCGGCGCCGGGGCCATCGTCGTAGCTGACGGTCCGTCAGGCAATAGGGACGACGTCGCTCACGGCCGGGCGGACCGCCCCGCGGACCCGGCCGCCGCGGCGCCGCACACCGCTGCGCCCGGCCCGCCCGCCCGGTACCCTCCCCCTCTGGTACGAGCGGGGGAGATGCCGTGGATCTGTTCCTCACCCTGGTCAGCGGGGTTGCCTGGACCGTCGTGTACGTGGAGGCGATCCGGGTCGGGCTGCGGGACCGGACGTACGCGATGCCGGTCGCCGCGCTCGCCCTGAACTTCGCGTGGGAGGCGACCTACGCCGTGAGCGAGTTCACGGGCGGGGTCAGCGCTCAGGGCGTCGTCAACGTCGTGTGGGCGGCCGCCGACATCGCGATCATCTGGACGTATCTGCGGTTCGGGCGCGCCGAGCTGCCCGGCTTCGTCACCCGCCCGCTGTTCGCGGCGTGGAGCGTCCTCGTGTTCGGCAGCGGCTTCGCCGTGCAGTGGCTGTTCCTCGCGCACTTCGGAACGCACGACGCCACCCGGTACGCCGCGTTCCTGCAGAACCTGCTGATGTCCGGCCTGTTCGTCGCCCTGTACGCCGGCCGGCGCGGGCCGCGCGGGCAGTCCCTCGTGATCGCCGTCGCCAAGTGGCTGGGGACGCTCGCCCCGACCCTGCTGTTCGGGGTCGTCGAGGGCTCTGCCTTCGTCCTCGGGCTGGGCGTCATGTGCAGCCTCTTCGACCTGGCGTACATCGGACTGCTCCTGCGCGATCCGGCGTCCGGCCCGCACCCGGCCCGGGACCGGGAGGTCAGAAGCCGGCCGGGCCCATCACGATGACCGGCTTCGCCGCCGGGTCCAGGGTGCCCAGGAGCTTCTTCATGGCCTCCTTCGGGATGCCGATGCAGCCCTGTGAGGGTCCGTCGTGGTCGACGTGGAGCCAGATGCCGCCGCCCTTGTCCTCACCCTCCGGTTTGACGAGGTCCAGCGGGGAGAACCCCGTCCGGCGGTTGTAGTCGATCGCGACGACGTACTCGAAGGCGCCCGCGAGGGACTCCCCGTTCACGCCCCGGCCGGTGGGGACGAAGAGCCGGTTGTGGTCGTACGGGAGCTTCGTGCCCGGGGGCTTCTCCAGCAGACCGCCGGCGTCGGAGAGGGTGAACACGCCCACGGGGGTGGTGAGGTCCCCGTCCTCGCGTTCGGCGGCGTTCCAGCCGCTGGCACCGTTGTGCGCGGGCCACCTCTCGCTGCTCCGGACCCAGTCCGCGCCGGCCGACGGCCGGGTGTAGAGGGCCGCCGTGGACTCCGAGGAGTCCGTCCCCTTTCCGGTGACGAGGAGGAGCTGGCGGGCGGTGGCCGGGATCTTCGCCCGGGTCTCGTCGCTGACGTCGGGGAGCCCCCGGTCGGCGTCGGGGGACGCAGCGGCGGTCCCGGGGGCGCCCGGAACCGCGGGGGCCCCGGGCGCCCCCGGGGCGCCGCGCGTCCCGCGGGTGGCTCGGGCGGAATCGGCGGGGGCGGCGTCGGCGGTACCGGCCGGGCGTGGGGCGCCGGCCCCGTCCCCGGGGCGGTCCCCGGTCCTGGCCTGGACCGTGGCGCCGGAATCACCGTCCTGGACGGTGTAGGCCCAGCCGGCTCCGAGGGCCAGCAGGCCCACGGCGGCTGCGACGGCGACGGCGCCGCGTCGGGGCAACCGGAGGCTGCGGAAGGTGTGGGGAATGCGGGAGCCGGCTCGGGGGTGCTTGCTCATGCCTCCGACGGTACACACGCGGTCATCAGGATTCCTGAGACGACGCCGTCCGGTGCGGCGCGGGTCTCCCCGGAAGGCGCACCCGGACCGTCAGCCCGGCGCCCGGGTCCCCGATCGGCCCGCACCACCGGCTTCGCGCCGTGCGCCCGCGCGATCGGGGCGACGATCGACAGTCCCGGCCCGGCGCCCTCCCCCGCGGTGTGCCGACGCCCGGCGCGCCGCCGGAACGGCTCCAGCAGCCGCGGCACGTCGGCGGGGTCGATGACCGGGCCCGGGTGGGACACCGTCAGCACCCCGTCGGCGGAGGGGGCCACGGCGATCCGGCCGCCGGGCCGGTCGTGCCGTACGGCATTGACCAGCAGGTTCCGCACCCGGTGCCCGAGCAGGGCACGGTCCCCCGGCACGGCCGCCGGGACCAGGCGCCGCACGATGACCGGTCCCGGGCCCGGTCCCGGCATCGGTCCTGCTCTCCCGGCCGGGCCCGGCCACCGCGTCCGCGCCGGTCGCCGCCTCCGCCGGTTCCGTCTGTAGCCACTTCCCTCTGCGCCGGTGGGTGCGACGAAGGGCCAGGTGCGCAATCCCGTTCGTCACGGAGTCCCTGCTCCTGCCGGGGCTCGGCGGCCTGGGGGGCATCACGCTCGGCGCGGCGGCCACGGCGGTCTACGCCCCGCGGGCGACCTCCCCCGGGTGGTCCCCCTGTGGGCGGTGACCGGCGGCTTCGCATCAACCCTGGCCACAGGCACCCCGGCAGGCCTCTACCAGCGGTCCGCGCAGCCCGCCTCTCCCCCGCCCCGGCCCTCCGGGCGGCGTGAGGGACGGAGGGCACCGGGCGCAACGAGCGGCCGGCGCTCCACCGCCGGGCCTCGGACCGTCGGCGCCATCGCTCCCGCGGGCCGGGCGTCGTACGCTGAGTTGATGAGAACTCCCAGGCAGGCAGCCCGCATTGTGATTCTCTCGCCCAGCGGGTCGGTGTTCCTCTTCCGTGAGAACAACATCGAGGTCGGCATCCACTGGCTGCCGCCCGGCGGCGGGATCGATCCCGGGGAGACTCCCGAGGAGTGCGTGCGGCGGGAGTTGCGGGAGGAGACCGGGTGGACCGATCTCGAACCGCAGCGGTTGCTGTGCACCTGGGAGCACGACTTCACCCACCAGGGGATCCCCGTCCGCCAGCACGAGCACATCTACGTGACCACCGGCCCGCGGCGCGACCCCGTGCCCGAGTCGCCCGACGCGCACTGGCGGTGGCTCTCGCAGCAGGCGCTGGCCACGCTCGGGGAGCCCCTGTGGCCGCCGCGGCTCGCGGACCTGCTGGCCGACGCGCCGGCCGGGCCGGTCCACCTCGGACTGGTGGTCTGACCCGCCCCGTGCGCCCCGCCTCCGGGGAGTGCCGACCAGGCCCCGCCGGCCGGAGGGCCTTTGACGACACGACTAGCGGGCGGCGGTGGTCGCCTTCGCGTACAGCGCCGCCGCGTAGTCGCCCAGGATGGTGCTGGTCGAGACGTCGTCCGTGTCGCCGCCCGTCAGGATGCCGATGATCTTCCCGTCGCGGGCGAGCCAGGCGCTGCCGCTCGTGCCGCCCGGGAAGTCCGCGCAGTCGAAGCGCTGTTCCGTCGGGGTCTCGCGGATCGCCGACGCCGTGCACGTCCGGGGCACCTTGCGGTCCGCCGGGTAGCCGGTGACGGTGATCTCCTCGCCGGAGCGGCTCGTGGTGTCCAGGGTCGCGGCGCCCGTGACGTCCTCGATGTTGCGGCCGGAGGCGTCCGGGGCGAGCCGGGCGAAGGCGAGGTCGTAGTCGTCGTCGGAGTCCTCGGACCAGCGGGGGTCCTCGTAGACCTCCTGGATCGTCCATGCGCCGTACGGGGCGCCGCCGTTGGCGTACGCGGGTGCGAAGACGGCTCCGCCGCCGTCGTGCTTCCCGGCGAGCAGGCAGTGGCCAGCGGTGACGATCAGGTTCTTGCCCGGGCTGTGCACGACGGTGGCGGTGCAGAAGTGATCACCCTGCACACCGCCCTCGAAGAGGGCGCCGGTGAAGGCGGCGGGGCTACCCGGCCGGGGGGTGCCCGAGGTGTTCAGCTGCGGCTCCTTCCCCGCTTGCGATCGCGAAGACGGGCTCGATGACGGCTTCGCCGGAGCCGCCGCCTTCACCTGCGGGGCCGAACGGCCCTCCGCAGCCGGCACCACCTTCGTCATGGCAGCGGACGCGCCCAGCGCCGCCACCGCGCACAACACCCCGGTCACCACGGTCCGCTTGTCCACCGCCACCACCCCTCCCACTTTGCTACGGCGAAGCATGCCTTGTCGTCCGCCCTCGCCGCAAGGGGACCACTATGCCCCCGGCCACAGCCCTTCCGGGGTCAGACCGAGCAGGTCGATGGCGTTGCCGCGGACGATGCGCTCGACGACGTCGGGTGTGAGGTGCCCCATCTGGGCCTCACCGACCTCGCGGGACTTGGGCCAGGTCGAGTCCGAGTGCGGGTAGTCCGTCTCGTAGAGGACGTTGGCGACTCCGATGGAGTCGAGGTTCTTCAGTCCGAAGGGGTCGTCGAAGAAGCAGCCGAAGACGTGTTCCGCGAAGAGTTCCGACGGCGGGCGCAGCACTTTGTCCGCGACGCCGCCCCAGGCGCGGTTCTCCTCCCAGACCACGTCGGCGCGTTCCAGGATGTACGGGATCCAGCCGATCTGACCCTCCGCGTACATGATCCTGAGGTTGGGGAAGCGTTCGAACTTGCCGCTCATCAGCCAGTCGACCATCGAGAAGCAGCAGTTGGCGAACGTGATGGTGGAGCCGACCGCGGGCGGGGCGTCCGCCGAGGTGGACGGCATCCGCGAGGACGAGCCGATGTGCATGGCGATGACCGTGCCGGTCTCGTTGCACGCCTCCAGGAAGGGGTCCCACTCATCGGTGTGGACGGAGGGGAGTCCGAGGTGGGGCGGTATCTCGGAGAAGGCGACGGCGCGGACGCCGCGTGCCGCGTTGCGGCGGACCTCGGCGGCGGCCAGGCGGGCGTCCCAGAGCGGGATGAGGGTGAGGGGGATCAGCCGGCCGCCGGCGTCGGGGCCGCACCACTCCTCCACCATCCAGTCGTTGTAGGCGCGGACGCCGAGCAGCCCGAGCTCGCGGTCCTTGGCCTCGGTGAAGGTCTGGCCGCAGAAGCGGGGGAAGGTGGGGAAGCAGAGGGCGGACTGGACGTGGTTGGCGTCCATGTCCGCGAGGCGGTCGGGAACCGAGAACGACCCCGGGCGCATCTGCTCGTACGTGATCACCTCCAGCCTGATCTCGTCGCGGTCGTAGCCGACGGCGGTGTCGAGCCGGGTGAGGGGGCGGTGCAGGTCTTCGTAGACCCACCAGTCCCCGATCGGCCCGTCGTCGCCCTTGGCACCCATCACGGGGGCGAACTTGCCACCGAGGAAGGTCATTTCCTTCAGGGGGGCGCGGACGATCCGGGGGCCGGAGTCCCGGTATCTGGACGGGAGCCGGTCCCGCCAGACGTGGGGAGGCTCAACCGTGTGGTCGTCCACCGAGATGATCTTCGGGAAGGTCTCCATGCGGACTACGGTAGCGTCGATCTGACGAACCGTCAGCTAGTTGGCGGGTGATCGGTCCGACACGGGCTGACGGGTAAGCGCAAGACAGGGCAGACTGGCCCTTACACCGACGGAAGGCAGGGGGGACGACAGATGGACGGCATACCGGCCATCCCGCACCAGCGGAACCACCCCGAGGCAGCCCGGCGCCACTCCGCTGCCGCGCCGGACGCCACGACCGAGGCCCGGCCCGCCAACTCGCCCGACCCCGCGGCCGGTACGCACGGCTCCGACCCCGCCGTCACGCCCGAGCCCGCGGCCGGCCTGGCGTCCGGCCTCGCGCCCGGCGCAGGGACCGCGGCCGGCGCAGGGACCGCGGCCGACGCCGGTACGGAGGCCGACGCCGGTACGGAGGCCGGCGCAGGGACCACGGCCGACGCAGGGACCACGGCCGGTGCCAAGACGGAGGCCGGCGCCGGGACCGCCGCGCCGGCTGCCGATCCCACCGGGGCCCTGCCCGGGGTGCCCTCGCCCGCGCGGGCCGTCGGGGCGGCCGGCGCCGAGGCCGACGGGTGCGCCGACGGGACGCGGTTCGCCGTGCTCGGGCCGATCCGGGCCTGGCGCGGCGGCGAGACGCTGCCCTCCGGGACCCCGCAGCAGCGCGCCCTGCTCGCCGCGCTCCTGCTGCGCGGCGGCCGGACCGCCACCGCGCCCGAGCTGATCGACGCCATCTGGGGCGAGGACCCGCCGCAGCAGGCCCTGGCCACGATCCGTACGTATGCCTCCCGCCTGCGCAAGGTCCTCCCGCCCGGCATGCTCGTCAGCGAGTCCGGCGGCTACGCCATCCACACCCCCGCCGGAGCCCTCGACCTCGCGGTCGCGCGCAGCATCGCCGCCGACGCCGACCAGGCGCGCAGCGCCGGCGACCGCAGCCTCGCCCGCACGCTGCTCGGCCGCGCCCTGGACCTGTGGGACGGCGAACCGCTCGCCGGTGTGCCCGGCCCGCACGCCGAGACCGAGCGGACCCGGCTCGCGGAATGGCGGCTGCAGCTGCTGGAGACCCGTCTCGACCTCGACCTGGAGGTCGGCCAGCACGCCGAGGCCGTCTCCGAGCTGACCGCGCTGACCGCCGCCCACCCGCTGCGCGAGCGGCTGCGCGAGCTGCTGATGCTCGCCCTGTACCGCAGCGGCCGGCAGGCCGAGGCGCTCGCCGTGTACGCGGACACCCGCCGGCTCCTCGCCGACGAACTCGGCGTCGACCCCCGCCCCGAGCTGTCCGCACTGCAACAGCGCATCCTGCGCGCGGACGCCGAACTCGCCTGCGCCGAAGACCCGGCCCCGGCCGCCGCGCCCGCACTCGTGAGGCCTGCCCAATTGCCCGCCACCGTGGCCGACTTCACCGGCCGTACCACCTTCGTCAACGAGCTCGGCGAGATCCTGGCCGGTGTCGGCGGCCAGGTGATGGCCGTCTCCGCGCTCGCCGGCATCGGCGGTGTCGGCAAGACCACCCTCGCCGTGCACGTCGCGCACGCCGCCCGCCCGCACTTCCCCGACGGCCAGCTGTACGTCGACCTCCAGGGCACCGAGCCGCGGCCCGCCGAGCCCGTCGCCGTCCTCGGCTCGTTCCTGCGCGCCCTCGGCACCCCCGACACGGCCATTCCGGACAGTGCCGCCGAGCGGGCCGCGCTGTACCGCTCCACGCTCGACGGCCGCCGCGTCCTGGTCCTGCTCGACAACGCCCGCGACGCCGCCCAGGTCCGCCCCCTCCTGCCGGGCACCGCGGGCTGCGCCGCCCTCGTCACGAGCCGGGTCCGCATGGCGGGCCTCGCCGGGGCCCATCTCGTCGACCTGGACGTGATGAGTCCCGAGGAGGCCCTCCAGCTCTTCACCCGGATCGTGGGTGCGGAGCGGGTCGGTGCCGAACGCCAGGCCGCCCTCGACGTGGTCGGCGCCTGCGGCTTCCTGCCGCTCGCCATCCGCATCGCGGCCTCCCGGCTCGCCGCCCGCCGCACCTGGACGGTGTCCGTCCTCGCCGCGAAGCTCGCCGACGAACGCCGCCGCCTCGACGAGCTCCAGGCCGGCGACCTCGCCGTCAAGGCCACCTTCGAGCTCGGCTACGGGCAGCTGGAGCCCGCCCAGCAGCGCGCGTTCCGCCTCCTCGGCCTCGCCGACGGGCCCGACATCTCGCTCGCCGCCGCAGCCGCCGTACTCGACCGGGCCGAGCACGACACCGAGGACCTCCTCGAAGCCTTAGTGGACTGCTCCCTCCTCGAATCGGCCGCTCCCGGCCGCTACCGCTTCCACGACCTCGTACGCCTGTACGCGCGCGCCTGCGCCGAACGCGACGAGCAGCCGCCGAGCGGGCGGGACGCCGCCCTGGACCGGCTGCTGGACTTCTACCTGGCCACCGCCTCCGCGGTGTACGCGGTGGAGCGGCCCGGCGACCGGCTGCCCGCGCACCTGTCCGCCACGCACTACCCCGGGCTGCGCTTCGCCGAGCCGCGGGCGGCCCTCGACTGGCTGTACGCCGAGGCCGACCCGCTGCTGGCCTGCGTCCGGCAGGCCTCCGTACGCCCGACCGGGCACGGTGACGTGCTGCGCCGGGCCGTGGACCTGCTCTGGGCGGCGAAGGACCTCGCCGAGTCGGGCGCGAACTCCAAGCAGTACGAGTCCGCCGCCGTGGCCCTGCGCGACGCCGCGCACGCGGCGAAGGACCCGCACGCCGAGGGCCGGGCCCGGACCACCCTCACCAACGTGCACCTGGTCGCGGGCCGCTTCGCCGAGGCCGACGACGAGGCCCGCCAGGCGATGGACCTCGCCCGCGAGGCCGGCGACCCGCTGCCCAGCTGCTGGGCGCCCAACGACCGCGGGATCATCGCCCTCTACCAGGCCCGGTGGGCCGACGGCGAGCGGTACCTGCTGGAGGCCATCGAGAACTTCCGGGCCGACGGCAACCACATCGGCGAGGCGAGCGCCCTGTGCAACCTGTCCCGGATCCACGTCGGCCTGGGACGGCTGACGAGCGCCATCGAGCTCGCCGAGCAGGGCATCGCCATATACGACCGGATGGGCCTGACCCTGCGCCTGGCCAACGGCCGCTACGCGCTCGGCATCGCGCTCACCCAGGCCGGCCGCCTCGGTGAGGCGCAGACGCAGCTCACCGAGGCGCTGTCGCTGTTCCACGACAACCGGCAGCCGCTGTGGGAGGGCGTGACGCACTTCCGGCTGGCCGAGGCCCATCTGGCGGCGCACCGGCCCACGCTGGCGGCCGCCCACGCCGAACAGGCCATCGCGCTGCGCGGGATCGGCGGGGAGTGGCGCCGGGCGACGGTGCTGACGGTGCTGGGGAAGGCGCTGCGCAGGCTGGGGCAGCGGGACCGGGCGCGGGTGTGCTGGCGGGATGCCGAGGTCGTCTTCAAGCAGCTGAAATCGGCGGAACTGGCCGAGGTGCAGGCCCTGCTGGCTGCCGAGATTGCGGCCTAGACCGCCGGACAGTGGCCTGAGCTGCACCGATCGCGGGGTGAACGCGGCATTCATCGTTCGTTTATCGCCGTCGGCCACGATGGGTACATCGACTCACCGCGTCGGGGGGCGCGGGAGTCGGCTGGAGGACCACCCGTTCGGCGGTCCGCGGGGGAATCGCCGAACGGGCCCGACCCACCATCAGGAGAACCGATGACGACGAACGAGAACATCCTGCCGAACGACGGCGACATCAGGCCGCTCGACAATCACGCGTCGGGTATCGAGATCAAGCCGCTCGACGGCACGCTTGCACCGGGCGTCGACATCACGCCGATGGACAACCACGCCTCCGGCATCGAGATCAAGCCGCTCGACAAGCCGCAGGACAACCACGCTTCGGACGAGGAGATCGTGACGCTGGACAACCACGCGTCCGGTCCGCGTCCGTAAGACGTCCCACGGGGGAAACGGGGGACGGTTCCACGGGGGGGTCCCACGGGGGATGACGGGGGCCGGGACCAACCGGGGGGACCACGGGGGATACGGGGGAACCCAACGGGGGTCACGGGGGACCCGCGGGGGACTACGGGGGAACACGGGGGAACACGGGGGAACACGGGGGAACACGGGGGGACGCGGGGGAACACGGGGGGACGCGGGGGAGCACGACGCACCACCTGCACGACGCACCACAGGGACGGCGGCCGCGGTGGCCCGGAGGGGGAGCCACCGCGGCCGCCGTCGCATGCCCGCGTCCGGGCGCGGGCGCACCCTAGGCTGGGTCCGTGTTCACCTCACAGGGACCGACCGTCCGCGAGCTCGCCGTCCAGGCCCTCTCGTCCGTCGAACGCGGGTACGACCTGCTCTCGCCCAAGTTCGACCAGACCCCGTTCCGCACCCCCGACCGGATGCTCGACGCCGTCGAGGAGGCGCTGGCCGGTCACGAGGGCTCCTTCGGCGCCGGGCTCGACGTGTGCTGCGGGACCGGCGCGGGGCTCGGGATGCTGCTGCGGCTGTGCCGGGACCGGGTGACGGGGGTGGACCTGAGCGCGGGCATGCTGGCCGAGGCCGCGCGGGCGCATCCCGACGAGCGGGTCGACCTCGTACGGGCCGACGCGCGGGCGCTGCCGTCCGGGCTGGCGGGCTCGTACGACCTGGCCGTCAGCTTCGGGGCCTTCGGGCATTTCCTGCCGGCCGAGCGGCCCGCCCTGTTCTCCGGGGTCCACGCGGCCCTGCGCCCGGGCGGGGTGTTCGCGTTCCCGATCGGGGCGCCGATCCCGCCGGCCTCGCCCGTGTGGTGGGCGGTGGCGGGCTTCGACGCGGCGATGCGGGTGCGGAACGCGGTGTGGCGGCCGCCGTTCGTGATGTACTACCGGACCTTCCCGCTGGGCGGGGTCCGCGCCGACCTGCTGGCGGCCGGGTTCACGGTGGAGACCCTGCCGCTGGAGCCCTTCGGCCGCCGCCCGGACGGCACCCCCCGCTGGCGCCTCCTCCTGGCCCGGAAACCGGCTGGATCGCCGGTAGGGAAGCACGCGGCCGAGTAGGCTGGCCCGGCACCCTCTGGAGGACACCATGGCAGCGGAGCTCCCCGAATGGATGTTCCCGCCCCGCCCGAGCGGCTGGGAAGCGGACGACCTCGACCACCTGCCCGAGGCACCCCGGCACACCGAGCTCATCGACGGAGCGCTGATCTTCATGATGTCCCCGCAGCGGTCCTGGCACTCACGGCTCGTGGAGAACCTGACCTTCGTCCTGCGGCAGTCCGCCCCCGAGGGCATGGAGGTCGAGCGGGAGATGACCGTCCGCCTCGACAAGCGGAGCCGCCCCGAACCGGACATCCTGGCCGCGACGGCCGTCTACGACCCCGACCGCACCTGCTACCTCCCCGAGGAGGTCGCCCTGGTGATCGAGGTGGTGTCCGAGGAGTCGGCCGACCGCGACCGGTCCATCAAGCCCTTCAAGTACGCCCAGGCCGGGATCCTCCACTTCTGGCGGGTCGAGGACGAGGAGGGCGAGCCCGTCGTGCACGTCTACGAGCTGGACACGGTCACCCGGACCTACGTCCCGACCGGCATCCATCGCGACCGGCTCAAGGTGGCGGTCCCGTTCCGAGCGGACGTCGACCTGAGTACGCTCACGCCCTGAGCGGGCGGGTGCGGAGTTCGCGTTTGAGGACCTTGCCGCTGGCGTTGCGCGGGAGTTCGCGGACGAACTCGACCGTGCGCGGGACCTTGTAGTTGGCCATCTCACGGCGGGACCAGGCGATCAGGTCGTCTGCGGTGAGGGTGGAGCCGGGGCGGCGCACCGCGTACGCCTTGCCGACCTCGCCGAGGCGGGGGTCGGGGACACCGACGACGGCGACGTCCGCGATGTCCGGGTGCAGGCCGAGGAGCTGTTCGATCTCGGCGGGGTAGGCGTTGAACCCGCCGACGATGAACATGTCCTTGATCCGGTCGGTGATCCGCAGGTTGCCTTCGGCGTCGAGGACTCCGACGTCGCCGGTGCGCAGCCAGCCTTCGGGGGTGATGGCCGCGGCGGTTTCGGCCGGGTCCTCGAAGTAGCCCTGCATGACGTGGTGGCCGTGGACCCACACCTCTCCCGCGGTGCCGACGGGCCGGTCGTGGCCGTGCCGGTCGACGATCTTGACGCGGGTTCCGGGTATCGCCCGTCCGGAGGTCGAGGCGATGACCTCGGCCGCGTCACCGCGGCGGCACATGGTCACGATGCCGCTGGCCTCGGAGAGCCCGTACGCGGTGAGGACGGTGGAGATGTGCAGTTCGCCGCGGAGCCGTTCGACGAGCTGGAGCGGGACGACGGCGGCGCCGGTGACGACCAGGCGCAGGGCGGTCAGGTCGTGGTGGTCGCGCTGGGGGTGGTCGAGGAGGGACTGGTGGAGGGTGGGCGGGCCGGGGAGTACGGAGATCCGCTCGGCGGCGATGTTGGCGAGGACGGTGTCGACGTCGAAGACGGGCTGGGGGACCATCGTGGCGCCGCGCATCAGGCAGGCGATGATGCCGGCCTTGTAGCCGAAGGTGTGGAAGAAGGGGTTCACGATCAGGTAGCGGTCGCCCTCGCGCAGGCCGGCGAGTTCGCTCCAGACGTCGTAGCAGCGCAGGGACTGGGCGTGGGTGATGACGGCGCCCTTGGGGCTGCCGGTGGTGCCCGAGGTGAAGATGATGTCGGAGGGGGCGTCGGGGCGGATCGACTCGGCGCGCTCGCGGACGGCCTCGGCACCGATCCCGTCCCCGCCGGCCAGGAACTCCTTCCAGGTGCTGAAGGACTCGGGGGCGTCGTCGGCGAGGACGACGACCTGCTCGAGGTGCGGCAGCCCGGGCAGCGGCCCGCGGCCCTCCCCTTCGGCCGCGGCGCGGCGCAGGGAGGCCACGTACGAGGTGCCGAGGAAGGTTCCGGTGACGAAGAGGAGCCTGGCCCGGCTCCGCCGCAGGACGTATGCGGCCTCGGAGCCCTTGAAACGGGTGTTGAGGGGGACGAGGACGGCGCCCGCCGAGACGGCGCCGAGCGCGGAGACGATCCATTCCAGGGTGTTGGGGGCCCAGACGGCCACCCGGTCCCCCGGTTCGATCCCGGCGGCGAGGGCGGCGGCCGCGGCGCGTTCGACGCGCTCGCCGAGCTGCGCATAGGTGATGCGGACGCGCCCGTCGACGACGGCCTCGCGGTCGGCGTGGCGGCCGGCCGCCGCGCGCACCAGTCCCGCGATGCTGCCCCAGCGCAGGTCCCCCCGCGCGTCTTCGCTCATGGCTCTGCCCTCCCAGTAGCTGACTATCCGTCAGATTAGCTGTAGCCTTCGCGGCTGTCAGTACTGGTGCAGCCCCGGAGGTGGCGATGGCGGCAACACTCAAGGACGCTACGGCGATAGTCGGGATCGGCCAGACCGCCTTTGCCAAACGGCTCCCCGAGTCCGAGAAGGAACTGGCCTGCCGCGCCATCCTCGCCGCGCTCGCCGACGCCGGAATAGCGCCCTCCGAAGTCGACGCCTTCTCCTCGTACACGATGGAGGAGACCGACGAGGTCGAGGTCGCCAAGGCCATCGGGGCCGGCGACGTCACCTTCTTCTCCAAGATCGGCTACGGCGGCGGCGGTTCCTGCGCCACCGTCGGCCACCTCGCGGCCGCCGTCGCCACCGGGCAGGCCGGCGTCGGCGTCGCCTGGCGCTCGCGCAAACGCGGCTCCGGCCCGCGCCCCTGGAAGAACACCGCCGTCCAGCTGCCCACCCCCGGCCAGTGGACGCGCCCCTTCGGGCTGCTGCGCCCGGCCGACGAGATCGGGATGCTGGCCCGGCGCTACATGCACGAGTACGGCGCCACCCGCGACCACCTCTTCAACGTCGCCATGGCCTGCCGCAACCGGGCCAACGAGAACCCGGCCGCGATGATGTACGAGCGCCCCCTGACCCGCGAGATGTACATGACCTCCCGCATGATCAGCGAGCCGCTCTGCCTCTTCGACAACTGCCTGGAGACGGACGGCGCGCTGGCCTGCGTGATCGTCTCCGCCGAGCGCGCCCGGGACTGCCGCCAGAAGCCCGTGTACGTGCACTCCGTCGCGCAGGGCCTGCCCGCCCAGCACCACGGCATGGTCAACTACTGGAACGACGACCCGCTGTCCGGGCCCGCCTGGACCGCCGCCCGGCACCTGTGGAAGCACGCCGACTTCGGGCCCCAGGACGTGGACGTGGCCCAGATCTACGACGCCTTCACCCCGCTCATCCCGCTGTCCCTGGAGGGCTACGGCTTCTGCGGGCGGGGCGAGGGCGCCGCGTTCACCGAGGGCGGCGCCCTGGAGATGGGCGGGCGTCTCCCGATCAACACGGGCGGCGGCGGTCTGTCCGAGGCGTACGTGCACGGCTTCAACCTGATCAACGAGGGCGTCAAGCAGCTCCGGGGGATCTCCACCGCCCAGGTGCCGGACGCCGCGACCTGCCTGGTGACGGCGGGCGAGGGTGTCCCGACGTCCGCGATCCTGCTGCGAGCCTGAGGAGCCGAAGATGACCGCCGACACCACCGACACCGCCGCCGTCGGCGCCGCCGACACCGCTGGCGCCGTGGGCGCCGTGGGCGACGCGGCCCGCGCCGAGGGGCTGCTCCTGCCCGTCCCCGACGAGGACGGCGCACCGTTCTGGGAGTACGCCGCCCGGGGCGAGCTCCGCGTCCAGGCCTGCACCGCGTGCGGCCGGCTCCGCTTCCCGCCCAGACCGTGCTGCCCGCACTGCCAGTCCTTCGACTCCGAGTGGCGGCCCGTGTCCGGCCGCGGCCGCATCTGGTCGTACGTACGGCCGCACCCGCCGCTGCTCCCCGCGTACGCCGAGCAGGCCCCGTACAACGTGATCCTCGTGGAGCTCGCCGAGGCCCCGCACATCCGCCTCGCCGGGAACCTGGTCACCTCTCCCGACGCCCCGCTGAACTCGGTGGACCCGGCCCGGCTGCGCATCGGCGCCCGGGTCCAGGTGGTGTTCACGCGGACCGGCGGGATCACCGTGCCGCGCTGGGTGCTGGAGAAGTCGTGACGCTGCGGGTGGAGCGGGACGAGGAGAGCGGGGTCGCGGTCGTCACCCTGGACCGGGAGCGCAAGCACAATGCGATCGACCTGGCGACCGCCGCCGAACTGGCGGACACGTGGCGGGGGTTCCGCCATGCGGAGGACGTCCGCGCGGTGGTGCTGACGGGGGCCGGCCCGGCCGCCTTCTGTACGGGCATCGACCGGGGCGTCCGCGTCCCGCAGCCCGCCTCCCCGTACTCGGTCGACGACCCGCTGCTGTCCGTCGGGCCGAAGGCGAACGACCTGTGGAAGCCGGTGGTCGCCGCCGTCAACGGCATGGCGTGCGGCGGCGCCTTCTACCTGCTCGGCGAGTCGGAGTTCATCGTCTCCTCGCGCACCGCCACGTACTTCGACCCGCACACGACGTACGGGATGGTCAGCGCGTACGAGGCTGTGTACATGGCGCAGCGGATGCCGTTCGGGGAGGCCGCCCGGATGGCCCTGATGGGGACGGCGGAACGGCTCTCCGCGCAGCGGGCGTACGAGATCGGACTGGTGTCGGAGCTGTCGGCGCCGGAGGAGCTGCTGCCGACGGCGGTGCGGGCGGCGCGGACGCTGGCCGGGTATCCGACGGAGGCCGTGCAGGGCACCGTACGGGCCCTGTGGTCGGCGAAGCAGGCCGCGCTGGCGCAGGCGCTGGCGCAGGCCCCGGCGCTGATCTCGCTGGGCAATCTGCCGCCGGAGCGGCAGGCGGACCTGTTCACGGGCCGCCGGGCGGCGGCGCCCGAGCCGCGGATCCGCTGAGGCCGCGGGTGCGCCAGCGCCTGTCGTGGCACTCCCGGCATCGCCCGGCGGGGCAGACGGCAGTCTGACGTCAGGCCCTAGTTGATCGTGCCGAGGACGCAGCCGGTGACCTCGGCCGCCTTGCCCTCCTGGACCATCGCGGCGGTGACGGTCCGGGTTTCGCGCGCCTTCAGCGAGACCCGGACGGAGGTCCGCTCGACGACGCCGGACGCGCCCTGGAAGACGACGGGGACGTCGATGAGGCGTGCGGTGTCCGCGTCCGAGGTCACCTTGAGGACGGCCTTCGGGCTGCCGGGGCCGGCGCAGGTGACGACCTGGGCGTGGGCGGGCGGGCCGGCGCTCTTGCTGGGCGACGGCGTCGAGTTGCCGCTGCCGTTGCCGTTGCCGTTGCTCCCGCTGCTGCTGCTGTTGTTGCTGTCGTAGCTGCTCCGCTTCTTGGAGCTGGAGCATCCGCCTCCGCCGCTGCCACTGCTCTTGCTCCCGTGCCCGTGTGACGAGAATCCGGTGAGCGCGAAGACGACGGCCACCAGCACCGCGGTGAACCTGATCCGACGTCCAGCCACCATGGCCCGATTCCCTCCCCTGGACAACGGCGGGCCACGCTACCACCGCTCGCGCGCCCGGGGACGGGGCTCGGCGGCCCGCCTCGTGCAGGAAACGTGAGGGCTCACCCGGGGCTTGGCCCGTGCACAGTTGCCATGCATATGATCAAACCTGGCCAACGGGGGAGGCGTGTCGTGTCCGGTTCCTTGTGGCGCAGTAGAAGCTGATCATGCTGTAACAGGGGGATGCGGTGCTGACCTACTCGGAAGTCATGACCACGGACCTGAGCCTGCTGACGACGGCCGCCGGCAAGTGGGAGTCGATGGCCGGTGAGATCAAGAAGGTCGAGACCCGCTACGGCGAGACCGTCCAGAAGATCACCATGGGCGACTCCTGGTCCGGCGTCAGTGCCGGGGCCGCCCACACGCGCTTCCAGGCGACCCGGTACGAGTACGCGGCCGCGCAGACCCAGGCGAAGGCGATCGCGAGCCTTCTGCGGGACGCTCACACGCAGTTCGCCGACCTGAAGAAGAAGCTGGAGAGCGCCCGCGACGACGCGATAGCCGCCGGCATGACGGTCTCCGAGGGGGGCAACGTCGCCTTCGACTGGGGCAAGCTCACTCCCGCCGAGCGCAGCGCGTACCACCACGACCCCGACGGCCAGAAGACCATCAGCGAAGCCGTCAGCAAGTGGCAGAAGCACATCGACGACCGCGTGAAGGCGGTCGACGAACTCGACCAGAACGTGAAGCTCGCGCTGAGCGCCGAGGTCGTCGACAGCAACAAGGACGCCCTCGGCAAGGGCGCCGACGAGACGCTCGACGGCTTCAACGCCGGCGCCGAGGGCAGCCTGGACAAGGCCGTGAAGGACGCCAAGGCGGCGAAGGCCGCCGAAGCCGAGGAGAAGCCGAAGGAAGACGACGGCTTCACGTTCACCGGGCCCGATGCCGGGATGAAGCTCACCGGCACCAAGTACGGCAAGGAGGGGTCGTTCAAGCTCTACGCCGATCTGGCCCACATGACCTACAAGGGCGAGTACACCAACGGCTCGCTGACCCTCGCTGGCGTCGACGACATGTACCTCGGAGCCAGGGCCAGCGCGAACTGGGGCTTCACCAACAAGGGCCTCGTCGCCAAGGCCGAGACGTCCGTGGGCATCCGGGCGATGCTGGAGGGCCACGCCAACTACGGGTACGTGGGCGGCTACGCACGCGCCGAGGGGTTCGCGGGCGGCGAAGCCTCCGCCGGAGCCACACTGGGCAAGGACGGCTTCAACGGCAAGTTCGCGGCGTTCGCCGGTGAGAAGGGGAGCGTCGCCACGGGCGGGGAGGTCGCCGGGCTCGGCGCCGGTGCCACGGCCGAGGGCTGGGCCGGTGTGGGCGCGGAATTCAAATGGGACTTCGGCAAGGGGGAGGACGGCAAATACCACTTCGGCGGCAAGGGGGGCCTCGCCCTCGGTATCGGCGGCGCCGTCGGTGGCGAGTTCACGGTCGATCCGGGCAAGGTCAAGGACGCGGCGGTTGACGCGGCCGACTGGGTGGGCGACACGGCCGGCTCCGTCAAGGACGAGGTCACCGGCTGGTTCGACTGATCGACTGATGTACTCCCCTCTTGGAAGGAAGGCTAGAAATGCCCACGACCCTACCCGTGCCGATCGAGTTCAGCCTGCCCGAAGGCTGGCGGTCCGCCCCTCCGGACGAGGTGGGCGCACCCGGTGTGGCGTTCATCGCTCTGCACGAACATCCGGACGACGGCTTCACCGCCAACATCACTGCCGACGGCGACTTCCGCCCGGACGGGGCGACGCTCGCCGACATGGGCGACGAGTCCTTGGACCGGCTGCGCGAGGCCGGCGCCGAGTCGGTGGTGGTGACCAGCCGCCGCGATCTCGGCTCCGAGGCCTCCCCGGGCCTCGCCCAGCGGCTGACCCTGTCCGCCGTCGGGGCCGGTGTGCGCCGCGACCTCGTCCAGTCCCAGGTCTACCTCGCCGTACTCGACGAGAAGGACCCGCACCGGCGTGCGGTGATCCGGCTGATCCTGACCTCTACCGCGGCGCAGGAGGAAGACGTCCTGGGCGACTTCCAGGCGTTCCTGCGCACCGTCAGCCTCGACACCGGGGCAGAGGCGTAGCGATGGGACGGCTCTGGGACAGGTTCATGGGCACATGGCGCGCCGACGCCGGCGCCGACGCGATCCCCACCACGGAGCTGCGGGCCGCACTGCTCGCGCTGAACGACACGGACGTGGTGTTCACCGTCCGTGAGGCAGGCGGCGGCAGCGCCGACCTGGTGGCGGAGTGGAAGGTCTTGGAACCCGCCACCGGGAGGGGTCTGAACCGCCAACAGGTGGAGCGGACTTTCAAGATCTGGATGCGCCTGCTCCCGCAGGAGCGCGAGGTACGGGCCATGGACGAGCACTGGGCGGTGACCCGGGCCGGGGCCGCGCCCGGACGCACCGTGCGGCGCGAACGCGGCCGCGGGCCGATCCGCCACCGGCAGGTGCAGTGGACCCTCGAACGCGGAGCCGACGGGCGAACGCGGAAGGTCGAGTCGTTCCGCATGGACACCCGGGACTTGAAGGACCCGCTGCGCAAGACGGTCGTCGGGGCCGGATGGACCTGGCGCGGGGCCCTCAAGCTCTGACGCAGGCGGCGCCGAAGCGCCGCAGGCCGGCCCTGGCGCGGGGTGCTCCTCAAGCTGTGACCACGCGGCGGCGGCCCCGACCCCCGGTGAGGGGGCGGGGCCGCCGGGCCCGTGCAGGCGGGGATCAGGCCTCGACGACGCCCGAGGCCGCGATCTCGATCTTGGCGCGGGTGGCGCCCGAGGGGGTGCCGAGCTTCTCGATCTGGTCCACGATCTCCGAGCCCTCGACGACCTCGCCGAAGACGACGTGCTTGCCGTCCAGCCACGGGGTGACGACGGTGGTGATGAAGAACTGCGAGCCGTTGGTGTTGCGGCCGGCGTTCGCCATCGACAGCAGGTACTTGCGGTCGTGCTTCAGCGTGAAGTTCTCGTCCTCGAACTTCTCGCCGTAGATGCTCTTGCCACCGGTGCCGTTGTGGTTGGTGAAGTCACCGCCCTGGAGCATGAACTGGGGGATGACGCGGTGGAAACCGGAACCGGCGTAGCCGAAGCCGTTCTGGCCGGTGGCCAGCTCGCGGAAGTTGCGCGCCGTCTTCGGGACGACCTCGTCGAAGAGGTTGAAGACGATGCGGCCGGCGGGCTGGCCGTCGATGTTGATGTCGAAGTAAACGTTGCTCATGGGGTCCATCCTGTCACTCCAGGTGCTGCGCGCGACCCGGAGGGGCCCGAAACCCCTCACCCGGCCGTACGCGTCCCCGTGCCCTTGGCCGCGTCCAGGGCGTACACGCAGCGGTCCTTGCTGCACGCGTAGACCACGCCCGCCTCGGCTACCGGGGCCCCGGTGATCTCGCCGCCCGTGGCCAGCTTCCAGCGCAGCTGGCCGCCCGCCGCGTCCAGGGTGTACAGGCAGTGGTCGGCGGAGCCGAAGTGCACCCGGCCGTCCGCGACCACCGGCGGGCCGGTGATCTCGCCGCCCGCGGCGAACCGCCACTTCGGGGTGCCGGTGACCGCGTCGAGCGTGTACAGGGCGCTGCCCGCGCCCAGGTGGACGTTGCCGTTCGCGACCAGCACCGGGTCCGAGGAGGTCCGCGGCTCGGTGGCGATGCGCCAGCGGTCCGTGCCGGTGACCGCGTCCAGGGCGTACACGGTGCCCAGGTAGTCCGCGAGGTAGACCCCGCCGCCGGTGACCGCCGCGCCGGGCGCGAACGCCGGGGCGGCCAGGAACACCGCCGGGGCCTCGAAGTGCCAGCGGACCCGGCCCGAGGCCCGGTCCACCGACAGCACGCGGGTGCCGGCGGCGATGTAGACGTTGCCGTCGGGGGCCGGGTTGACCCGTACGGGGACGTTGCCGCAGGAGGCCGCGTCGCCGACCGGGTACGACCAGGCCTCGAGGCCGCTGCGGGCGTCCAGTGCGCGCAGCCGCGCGTCCTGCCACACGTAGACCGTTCCGTCGTGCAGGACGGGGGCCGCCTCCGGGGTCTCGAAATCGCTCTGGGCGCCGGTCAGCTCCCACAGCTTCTGCCCGTTCGAGGCCTCCCAGCCCTGGACGCCGCCGCCGCGCGTGGCGGTGATGACGGTGCCCCGCTCGGCGCGCAGCGCGTACACCCAGGCGTCGGTGTTCAGCCGCCACCGCTCGGAGCCGTCGCCGGCGTCGAGGGCGTAGAGGGACGGGCCGTCGGAGGCGTGGATGCGGCCGTCCGCGACGGCCATGGACCAGGCGACGTCGCGGGTCTTGAACTGGCGGCGGCCGCTGGCCACGTCCAGGGCGTGCACCTCGAAGGAGGTCACGTACAGCAGGTCTCCGGCGACGGTCGGGGTGCCCCAGACCTCGTTCGACATGCGGAAGCGCCAGGGCCGCCAGCGGCCGCTGTCCGGGGCCGGGCCGGGGCTCGGCACCACGGCGGAGGAGGCCGGGGAGGACGCCGGACCGGCCACCGCGCCGCCGCCGGGCGGGCGGACCCAGCCCGTCGCCGAGTCCGCGGCGGAGGCGTGCGCGGCGGGCGGGGAGGCGGCGCCCGCGCGCGGCCCGGGCCCGATCGGCACGGGGGAGCCGCCGATCAGCACGGGCTCCCCGGACGGCGCCGGGGACGCCGGCCGCGGCGGGTGCTGCGGGCGCTGGGGCAGGGCCTGGCCGGTCCGCGGGTCGACCCAGGGGTCGGCGCCGCCGCGCGGCTCCCGGCGGTGCGTGGCGGCCTCGGCGCCGCGCCCCGCGGAACGGCCGGGGGCGGGGACCGGTGCGGCGGGCGTGCGCTGGCCCGCCCGCCGGGCCTCGATCATCGCGACGGCCCGGCCCGGCAGCCACGCCGAGGCGGTGCCGCTGTCGTCGCCACCGTCGAAGAGGTGCGGGGCGAGCTGCGCCTGGAGGTCGGCGGGGGTCGGGCGCTGGGTGGCGTCCATCTGCATGCAGGAGTCGATCAGGGGCCGCAGCTCGTCCGGGAGCCCCTCCAGGTTGGGCTCGTCGCGCAGCAGCATGAACACCGTCTCCACCGGGTTGGCCCCGTGGTACGGCGGATGCCCGGTCGCGGCGAAGACCAGCGTCGAGCCGAGGGAGAAGACGTCGCTGGCGCCCTTGACGCTGCGCGAGTCCTTCGCCTGCTCGGGTGACATGTACGCGGGCGTGCCGACGGCGACGTTCGTCATGGTCAGGCGCGTGTTGGAGACGCCGCTCGCGATGCCGAAGTCGATCACGCGCGGGCCGTCCTCGACGACGAGCACGTTGGACGGCTTCAGGTCGCGGTGGACCAGGCCGGCGCCGTGGATGGACTGGAGGGCCTCGGCGATGCCGGCGGCGAGCCACCGTACGGCCTGGGCGGGCATCGGCCCGCACTCGTTGACGATCTCCTCCAGGGAGGGCGCCGGGACGTACGCGGTCGCCAGCCACGGCACGGCGGCCCGCGGGTCGGCGTCGACCACGGCCGCGGTGTAGAACCCGGAGACGGCGCGCGCCGCCTCCACCTCACGGGTGAAGCGCACCCGGAACAGCTGGTCCTCGGCGAGCTCGGTGCGCACCGTCTTGATCGCCACCCGGCGTCCCGATGCCGACCGTGCGAGATAGACCAGCCCCATGCCGCCGGCGCCGAGCCGTCCCAGCACCTCGAAGGGGCCGATCCGTCTCGGGTCGTGCTGCGTCAGCTGCTCCACCACTCGCCTCCACACCTCCCCGTACGGGCCCTTGCCTGGCCCGTTCCACCTGCACGCGCCGCTGCACGGCGGTCGGCCCCGTGCAGCGTCTCACCCCGGGCGCCGCCCGGGGTCGCGCAACCCCGATTCTGTCAGGCCCGCGCCGGGGCCGTGTCGCCACAGTCCGCTGGGGCCGGACGGGCGGACCCGCCGGGGCGGCCCGGCGGCGCCTACGGCGTCGGCCCCGTACGCGCCTCGGAGAGCAGTGCGAACACCGCGCCCTGGTTGTCGGCGACGACCGCAATGCGCCCGTACGGCGTGTCGAAGGGGTCGGCGGTGACGCGGCCGCCGAGCCGCTTCACCGTCGCGACGGACTCGTCGCAGTCCGGGACGGCGAAGTACACGAGGAAGTGCGCCGGCATGATCTCGGGGAACGCGTCGGTGATCAGGCTGCGCCCCAGGACGGCGGTCTCCGCCCCCGGCCTGCTGCCGGGCGGGGACCACAGCCGGTATTCGACGCCCGATCCCGCGTCGTCCTGGTCCTCGGGGACGTAGCCGAAGACGTTGGCGTAGAAGACGTCGACGGCGTCGCGGGCCCGTGTGTAGAGCTCGCTCCAGCAGTACGTGTACGGCTCCTGCTGGGCCTCGAAGCCGTGGTGGGTGCCCGGCTGCCACAGGCCGAAGACGGCGCCGCCGGGGTCGGCTGCCAGCGCGGCGCCGCCGTACGGGCCCACCGGCTGGGGGTCCATGACCATCTGGCCGCCGGAGGCGCGGATGCGGGCGGCGCACGCGTAGGCGTCGGAGGTGTAGAGGTAGATCCCCCAGACGGTGGGCATACGGCCGTCGGGTTTGGGCGCGAGGGCGGCGACGTTGCGGCCGCGGCTGTAGGCCTGGGTGTAGCCGCCGTACTCGGGTCCGGCGCCGGCGCCGAAGGTCCACCCGAAGAGCTCACCGTAGAAGCGCTTGCCCGCCTCGACGTCCGGAAGCGAGGCGTCCACCCAGCAGGGTGTGCCCTCCGCGAATGCGGCCATGGCCCGTTTCCTTCCGTTGTGCCCCTCGGCCATGATCTGCCCGAAAACTTGTCCACAGCCTGTTGACAAGACTAATCGGGGGATTTCGAGAGGAAGCGGGCGGGGCGGCCGGGGCCGGCGGCCGCTGGATTTCGCACAGGATCCGCCCGCGATCCGCCCGGGTCCCGCCCGGCGCGTACCCGGAATCGGCACCTCCATGGCGGCTCCCAGTCGCTCCGGCCGCACGGGAGCTGTCCGGAACCGGCCGCCCGCGGCGGTGCGGCGCGCGGTCTTCGCCCAGGCCAGGTGTCGGGTAACCCCATTTGCAGGCGGCCGAATCGCGCGCGGATCACCCCTCGGTAAGCTGACGGCATGACAGGACAAGTACGCACCGTCGACGGCCGCGTGGCCGGCCGGCGCGGTCAGGCGACGCGGCAGAAGCTGCTCGACTGCCTCAGCGAGATGCTCAGCTCCTCGCCGTACCGCGACGTCAAGGTGATCGACGTCGCCCGCAAGGCCGGCACCTCCCCCGCGACCTTCTACCAGTACTTCCCGGACGTCGAGGGCGCCGTCCTGGAGATCGCCGAGCAAATGGCCACCGAGGGCGCGCAGTTGACCGCGCTCGTCGAGGGCCGCAACTGGGTCGGCAAGGCCGGCTGGCAGGCCGCCGAGGAACTCGTCGAGGGCTTCCTGGACTTCTGGCGGCGCAACGACGCGATCCTGCGGGTCGTCGACCTCGGCGCGGCCGAGGGCGACAAACGCTTCTACAAGATCCGCATGAAGATCCTGAACTCCGTCACCAACTCCCTCACGGAGTCGATGAAGGAGCTCCAGGCCAAGGGCAAGGTCGACAAGGACCTCAGCCCGGCGGCGATGGCGGGGTCGCTGGTGGCGATGCTGGCCGCGGTCGCCTCGCACCAGAAGGGCTTCCAGACCTGGGGCGTCAAGCAGGCCGAGCTCAAGCCGAACCTGGCGCTGCTCGTCCACCTGGGCGTTACCGGCAAGAAGCCGACCAAGTAACGGCGGACCCTCCCCGGGTCCGCCGCCCTCCCCCGTCGCCGGCCCCTCGGCCGTCCGCCGCGATCAGCGACGCTCCAGGCGGAACAGCCGGATCTCCCGCTCGATGCGTGCCTGGTACGTCGCGTACGGCGGCCAGAACCCCAGCACGGCCCGCCACACCGCCGCGCGTTCCTCGCCCTCCAGCAGCCGGGCCCGTACGGCGATGTCCCGGCCCTCCCAACTCACCTCCGCATCAGGGTGCTTGAGCAGGTTCCCGGTCCATGCCGGGTGCCCCGGGCGGCCGAAGTTGGAGCCGATCAGGATCCAGCTGGCGCCTCCCTCCTCCGGCATGCAGGCGAGCGGCGTGGTGCGCGGTTCGCCCGTCCTGGCGCCCTTGGCGGTCAGGATCACCCCGGGGAGCATCCGGGCGCTGAGCATGACCTTGCCGCGGGTCAGCTTGTGCACCGCCTTGTCCATGGCGGGGATGAAGTGTGGTGCGATCTTGGCGAACAGCATGGTCGAGGAGACCTTCTGCATCAGCTTGACGCCGGGAGCCATCAGACGACCGCCTTCTCCTGGGGTGGGGTGAACAGGCCCGCGTGGTGGGCGGCGTGCGCCCGGAGCCGGTGGACGGGGCCGAACAGCAGCTCGTCGGCCGCCGCCCGCTTGAAGTACAGGTGTGCGTCGTGCTCCCAGGTGAAGCCGATGCCGCCGTGCAGCTGGATCGCCTCGCCCGCCGTGATCCGCAGGGCCTCCAGGGCCTGGGCGAGGGCGAGGCCGCCCTGCCGGGGGTCCCAGGCGGCGTAGTAGGCCGCCGAGCGGGCCGCCTGCACCTGTACGTAGAGGTCGGCGAGCCGGTGCTTGACCGCCTGGAACGAGCCGACGGGCCGGCCGAACTGCTCGCGCCCGCGTACGTACTCCACCGTGCGGGCCAGTGCCTGCCCGGCCGCGCCGGCCGCCTCGGCGGCGAGGACCGCGGCGGCGGTGCGACCGGTGGCGGCCAGGGCGGCGAGGACGCCCGCGCCGGCGTCGGCTCCGGGGGCGTCGGCTCCGGTGTCGGCACCGGCGTCGGCGCCCAGCAACTCGGCAGGGGTGTCGCGGAGTTGGATGCGCGCCTGGGGGCGGGTCTCGTCCAGGGTGGTCTGCCGCGACCGGACCAGCCCCGGGGCGTCCTCCCGTACGAGGAACAGCAGGGTCCGGCTGCGGGCGAACCCGCCGGTGTGCGCGGCGACCAGCAGGAGCGGGGCGCTGTGCCCGTCGAGCACCTGGGCGACCTCCCCGTACAGCCGCCAGCCGCCGTCGCCGTCCGCGCCCGCGCGGGCCTGCACACCGCCGGCCCGGCCCCCGCCGGCCCAGTCGCCGGGGGCGTTGTCGCCGGTCAGGGCGAGGGCCGTGGACAGCGCCGGGCCGGGGACGGCGAGGGCCGCGGTGAGCCCGCCGGCCGCGAGCGGCGGCAGCAGGGCGGAGCGCTGGGCGTCCGTGCCGAGGGCGGTGATCAGCGGTACGGCGAGCGCGGCGGTGGCCAGCAGCGGCGAGGGCAGCAGCACCCGCCCGGTCTCCTCGCACGCCAGAACAAGGTCGGCGGGGGTGCAGCCGACGCCCCCGTACTCCTCGGCGACGGCGATGCCGGGCAGGCCGAGCTGCTGCGCGAGCTGCCGCCACAGCTCGCGGTCGTGTCCGGCGGCGGTGCGGACGGCGGCCTTGACCTCGTCCGGACCACAGCGTTTGCCCAGGATCTCGCGCAGGGTGCGGCGCATCTCGTCCTGCTCCGCGGTGAAGGCGGCGTCCATCGTCTGGCTCCTCCCGGGGGCACCTCCCGGCGGTGGCCGGGGGTATCTGACGGGCCGTCATGTTAGGCGGGGGGACGGCAGATGCACAGGGGTCGGGGACCTCCGGGAGCGGAGGGGATCCCCGGACGCGGACTAGAAACTGACAGAGCGTCAGATGTACCGTCTCCCCATGCCTGGACCCACACCTGCACCCCGTGACGGACGCCGCAGGGTCGCCGTCGTCGGCGTCGCCCTCTCGGACTGCGGCCGGGTGGACGGCCCCACCCCGTACGCCCTGCACGCGCAGGCCGCCCGGCGCGCCCTGGCCGACTCCGGCCTGGACCGTTCCGTCATCGACGGCTTCGCCTCGGCCGGCCTCGGCATCCTCGCGCCGGCCGAGGTGGCCGAGTACCTGGGACTGCGGCCCACCTGGGTCGATTCCACCTCGGTGGGCGGCTCCACCTGGGAGGTCATGGCGGCGCACGCGGCGGACGCGATCGCCGCCGGGCACGCGAACGCCGTCCTGCTCGTCTACGGCTCCACCGCCCGCGCGGACATCAAGGCGCGGCGGCGCACGTCGAACCTCTCGTTCGGGGCGCGGGGACCGCTGCAGTTCGAGGTCCCGTACGGGCACACGCTGGTCTCGAAGTACGCGATGGCCGCGCGCCGCCACATGCACGAGTACGGGACGACGCTGGAGCAGCTCGCCTCGGTGGCGGTCCAGGCCCGGGCGAACGCGGCGACCAACCCGGACGCGATGTTCCGCGATCCGATCACGGTGGAGGACGTGCTGTCCGGCGAGACGATCGCGGACCCCTTCACGAAGCTGCACTGCTGCATCCGCTCGGACGGCGGCTGCGCGGTGCTGCTGGCGGCGGAGGACTACGTACCGGACACGGCGAAGGAGCCGGTCTGGATCCTGGGCGCGGGCACGTCGGTCTCCCACACGACGATGTCGGAGTGGGAGGACTTCACGGTCTCCCCGGCCGCGGTCTCGGGCCGCACGGCGTTCGAGCGGGCCGGACTCACCCCGGCGGACGTGGACCTCGCCCAGATCTACGACGCCTTCACGTACATGACCCTGGTGACCCTGGAGGACCTGGGCTTCTGCGCGAAGGGCGAGGGCGGGGCCTTCGTGGAGAAGGGCCGTCTGCTGCGGGACGGGGAGCTCCCGGTCAACACCGACGGCGGTGGCCTCTCGGCCTGCCACCCGGGCATGCGCGGCCTGTTCCTGCTGGTCGAGGCGGTCCGCCAGCTCCGCGGCGAGGCGGGCCCGGACCGGCAGGTCACGAAGCGGGGCGGCCGCCGCCCGGAGGTCGCCCTGGCCTCGGGCACGGGAGGCTGGTTCTGCTCGTCCGGCACGGTGATCCTGGGCCGGGGCTGAGAGGGGCGCGCCCGCCCGTCCCTCCCGCCTGCCCCTCCCGGCACGCCGTCTCCCGCCACGCCGCCGTCACCCGCCACGCCGCCGTCGCCCGGCGCGTGGGATCACTGCCCCCGCGGACCGGTTGGCGGTCAGTAGGTCCAGCGTGGCTGGGCGCCGTCCAGGCGGCAGTGGATCAGGCGGCCGTTCTCGGCATGGGTGGTGCTTCCCAGGTCGGCCTTGCGGCAGAACTGTCCCGCCTTGTAGCAGTTCCCGGCGTTGGAGACGATCTCGCAGCCGCCGCTCGCGGGCTCGGCCGGTGCCTTCGTCGGCGCCTCGGTGGCGGCCGGGCGCGGCGCACCGCCGCTCCCGCCGGTGGGAGCGGGCTTCGCGTCGGGCGTCCGCACGACCGGCGGGGCGGGCGCGGCCGCGGGCGTCGGGGTGGCCGTGGGGACGGCGGACGGCGTGGGCGCCGGTGCGGGCGTGTCCGTCGGGGTCGGGGCCGGGGTCGGCGTGGCCGTCGGGGCCGCGGACGCCGACAGGCTCGGCGGCGGCGACACGGCCGGGCCGCCGCCCTCCGCGGGGCCGCAGGCCACCGCCGCGCAGGCGACCAGGAAGGCCACCGCCGCGCGCCGGAGCGCCCCGCCGCGTATCAGGTTCGTTCTGCTGCCGCCGTTGCGCATGATGGGCCCCCACCTCAAGTCGTTGAAGGCTGCACATCATAGGAACGGCAAAGGCTCGGAATCCGGCGAACGCCGAAGCTGCTCCGATGGTGTTCGATGGACGCCATGACCCGCGAGATCACGAGCGACGAGACGGCCGAGATCGAGGCGTTCCACGCCACCCTGCATTCCCTGCGGGTGTGGGACGGCCCGCTGCCCTCCTTCGATCCGGAGGCCGCGCCGGCCGAGCCGCTGGCGCTGTTCCGGGAGTGGTTCCTGCACGCCGCCGCGGCCGGGCAGCCCGAGCCGCACACGATGAGCCTGGCGACGGTGGACGCCGAGGGGCGGCCCGACGTGCGGATCCTGATGCTGCACGACGCCGACGGGCACGGCTGGCACTTCGCCTCGCACGCCACGAGCGCCAAGGGCCGCCAGCTCGCCGGGCACCCGGACGCCGCGCTCGGCTTCTACTGGCCGTCCGTGGCCCGGCAGGTCCGGATCCGCGGCCGGGTCACCGCCTGCGGGCCGCATGAGAGCCGGGCGGACCTGGCGGTCCGCTCACGGGGAGCGCTCGCGGCGGCGCTGACCGGCCGGCAGAGCGAGGTGCTCGGCAGTGTGGACGAGCTGCGGCGAGTCTCCGAGGCTGCCTGGGAGCGGGCCGGTACGGAACCCGACGCCCCGGCCCCGACCTGGACCCGGTACGTCCTGGACCCGGCCGAGGTCGAGTTCTTCCAGGGCGACGCCTCCCGCCGGCACGTACGGCTGCGCTACCGCCGCACCGGAGACGGCAGCGACTGGATCCGCGAACTGCTGTGGCCCTGAGGGCCGTCCCGTACCCCCGGCGGACGCGCGACGCCGGCTACGGCACCTCGCCGCGTTGTCGGGACGCCCGGATACGCCCCGTATGCGGACGACCCTCCGCCGTGCGGTGCACCGCATCCGACGCCGCGCGCTGGTCCACCGGGGATCACGGGACGGCCCTTGGCCTGCGTCACCCTGACACGCGCTGGGATCTCCTGCCGGTGCCGCCACGGCCCCTCTCCCCGGTCATGCCGGGCTCGCGGCGGGCTGATCCGGCCTGATCCGAAGGGCAGGCCCTGGTGTCCTGCGGCCCGGCCGTTGCCGCCGGGCAGATGTCCAGCGGTGCCCCCGGCGCCGCTGCGGGCGCCCCTGCCGGTCTGCGTGCAGCCCCCGGACGGGTGCCGCGGGCCCACCGCGCCGACCTCGCCTGGCCGCGACCGGCCCCGACGCCGACCGCCGGCTGGACATCACCCAGGCCTTCGCGGGCCCCGCGGCGCACGCTCCTCCGGCCATCCCGAGGTGGATCGGCGCGCTGGTGGCCCGGCGCCGCGGGCGGCCGACGGCCGACCGGTCGCCTACTGGCGGGGGCCGGCCTACTGGCGGCCGGGCGGCTCGCGGCCGGTCCACTGGCGGCCGGACGGCTCGCGGCCGGTCCACTGGCGGCCGGACGGCTCGCGGCCGGTCGGCTCGCGGCCGGGCTGCAGCCGCTGTATGCGGCCGGGCGTCCGCCGGGCCGCAGCGCCCGCCGGATGCACCGGGGCGACACTGGCGGGACCCCGCCGGACCGGCGGCGGTGAGGGCGGCGGCCGACGACGGCGACGAGACCGCGCCGATCCTCGTCGTGGCGGGTGAGCCGCACACCGACCCCGATTCCGCGTGGCTGCGTGAACAGCCCTCCCGCCGCGCCTGGTCAGGCCGCGTCCGCGCGGTCCGGCCGGAAGACCGCGATGCTGACGCCCTCCGCCGCCTCGCGGAACGTCACCCGCAGCGGCAGGCCGATCCGCAGGTCCGCCGGGTCGCAGTCGACGACCTCCGTCATCATGCGCGGGCCCTCGGCCAGGTCGACCACGGCCGCCGCGTACGGGACGCGCGTCCCGAACGGCGGGAGGTCGTTGTGGTGGATCACCGACCACGTGTAGAGGGTGGCGCGGCCGCTCGCCGGCTCCCAGGACACCCGCTCCTCACCGGCCCAGCAGTGCGGGCAGAACTCGCGCGGGTAGTGGTGGGCCCGCCCGCAGTCCGCGCAGCGGCGCAGCAGGAGCCGGCCCTCGGCGGCCGCGTCCCAGTAGGGCCGGGTGAAGTCGTCGGGCTCGGGGAGGTCGTGGCGGGCACTCACAGGAACAGTCCGATCGCCGCGTCGAGGGACCAGGTCTGCCAGGCCATCGAGAAGAGCGCGACGAGCGAGATGAGCGCCATCATCGCGTTCTGCCCCTGCTCGGCCCAGTCGTGGATCATCAGCACCAGATACAGCAGGTTCAGCAGCAGCCCGCCGACCAGTGCGACCGGGGTCAGGAAGCCGAGCACCAGCCCCAGACCGAGGGCGAGTTCCGCGTAGACGACGACGTACGCCATCAGCCGCGGGCGTGGCTGGACGACCTTCTCGAAGCCGCCCTTCACGAACGGCCAGCGGTGCTTGCCCGCGACGTCGGCGGCCCAGGCGATGCCGGTGCCGCGCTCGAACCAGCCCTTCTTGTCCTTGTGCCGCCAGCTCTCCAGCCACCACAGGCCGAGCCCCGTCCGGAGCACGGCGAGCCACTCGGCCCCACTGAGCCAGATGCTCTGCATCGGCCCTCCCCTTCCACTGATCTGACGGTACGTCAGTTCAGCGGATCCCCGCCGATCCCGCAAGGCCCCCGCCGGGAACCGTCCGGGCCTCGCGGACGCCCTGTCCCGACGGAGCCGGGGCGGCCGCCGCGGCCCTGCCGTGATCGATCCGCAATCGATTCCCTCCTTGTCCGAGACCCATCAACGCTGTGTGTCGATACGATCACTCCTCATGCCCGCAGTCCCCACAGCCCCCGAGATGTCCACCCAGCCGCGCCCGGTCTACGTCATCGGCGCCGGCCCCGGCGGCCTCGCCGCGGCCGCGGCGCTGCGCGCCCGCGGGGTGCGCGCGGTGGTCGTCGAGAAGTCCGATGCCGTCGGCACCTCATGGCGGGGGCACTACGACCGGCTGCACCTGCACACCACCCGACGGCTCTCCGGGCTCCCGGGGCTGGCCATGCCGCGCCGGTTCGGCCGGTGGGTCTCGCGGGACAACGTGGTGCGGTACCTGGAGAAGTACGCCGAGTTCCACGCGCTGGAGATCGTCACCGGCGTCGAGGTGACCCGGATCGACCCCGCCCCCGGCGGGGACGGCTGGCTCCTGCACGCCACCGGCGGCCGGGTCCTCGACGCCCGGGCCGTGGTCGTCGCCACCGGGTTCAACCACACGCCCGCGCTGCCGGACTGGCCGGGCCGCGACACGTACGCCGGGCAGCTGCTGCACGCCCGCGACTACCGCAACGCCGTCCCGTACGAGGGCCGGGACGTGCTCGTCGTCGGCGTCGGCAACACCGGTGCCGAGATAGCCGTCGACCTCGCCGAGGGCGGGGCGGGGCGGGTACGGGTCGCCGTGCGCACCGCCCCGCACATCGTGCGCCGCTCCACCGCGGGCTGGGCCGCCCAGCGCACGGGGATCCTGGTGCGGCGGCTGCCGGTGCGGCTCGTGGACCGGATCGGCGCGCTCGTCGCCAAGGCGTCCGTCCCCGACCTGGCCGCGTACGGGCTCCCGCGCCCCGACACCGGCCTGTACAGCAGGGTCAAGGAGGGTGCGGTCCCGGTCCAGGACGTCGGCCTGATCGACGCCGTGCGCGCGGGCGAGGTCGAGCCGGTCGCCGCCGTCGCGTCCTTCGACGGCGGCGAGGTGGTGCTCGCGGACGGCACGCGGATCGCCCCGGACGCCGTCATCGCGGCCACCGGGTACCGTCGCGGCCTGGAGGGCCTGGTCGGGCACCTGGACGTGCTCGACGGGCGCGGGCGCCCGCGCACGCACGGCACCCGCACCCCCGCACAGGCCCCCGGCCTGTACTTCACCGGCTTCACCAACCCCATCAGCGGGATGTTCCGCGAGATGGCCCTGGACGCCGAGAAGATCGCCCGGGCCCTGTCCCGTCGGCTCGGCCCCCAGGTCGCGCGACAGCCGTTCGAGGAGCTGCCGGACACCGGCCTGCGTCCGGTCGACCCGCTCGCGTAGCCGGCCGCGGAAGCGGCCGAATCGCGCCCTGGACCCACCCCGGAGGCATCTGTCACCGTTCCCCACACCACCTCCACCACTTTCCTGCGCAGCACTGTTCCTGACGACGCGTCAGTTCAGTAATCTGACTACGCGTCAGTTATTGAGCTTCATCGAGCAGGAGCGGGCGGAACGATGCTTGGATCTACTCACGGCACCCTCACCACCGACTTCCGCGCACGTGTCGAGGCCTGCGGGGAAACCCCCAGGACGGCGGTCCACTCCACGGCGGCGCCGTCCGCCTCGGACACGGTCGCGCTGGACGTCAGCGGACGGCCCCTGCACGCCGATGTCCCCGACCTGGACCGGCTCTTCCGGCCCGAGTCCGTGGCCGTCATCGGCGCCTCCGACGCCGAGGGCAGACCGAACACCGGCATCACGCGCCAGCTCATCGCCTGGGCCGAGCGCGTCGGCGCCCGGATCCACCCCGTGCACCCCACCCGCCCCACCGTCTTCGGACTGGCCTGCCACGCGTCCGTGGCCGACCTGCCCGAGCAGGTCGACCTCGCCGTCCTCCTCGTCGGCGATCCGCTGCCCGTGATCGAGGAACTGGCCGAGGCCAAGGTCAAGTTCGCCGTCGCCTTCGCCTCCGGCTTCGCCGAGACCGGGGACGCGGGCGCCGCCGCCCAGGACCGGCTCGCCGATGCCGTGCGGCGGTCGGGCCTTCGCCTCCTCGGCCCCAACACCAACCTCAACGCCTTCGAGGAGTTCCGCGACGACCTCGACGGCCCGGCGATCGCCCTGATCACCCAGTCCGGCCACCAGGGCCGTCCCGTCTACACCCTCCAGGAGCTGGGCATCCGGCTCTCCCACTGGGCTCCCACGGGCAACGAGGCCGACCTCGAAACCTCCGACTTCATCTCCTACTTCGCCGAGCAGCCCGAGGTCGGCGCCATCGCCTGCTACGTGGAGGGCCTCAAGGACGGCCGTTCGTTCCTGCTGGCCGCCGACCGGGCCGCCCGCAACGGCGTCCCCGTCGTCGCCGTCAAGGTCGGCCGCACCGAGACCGGGGCCCGGACGGCCGCCTCCCACACCGGGAAGCTGACCGGCGCCGACACCGTCGTGGACGCCGCGATGCGGCAGTTCGGCGTCATCCGCGTCGACGGACTGGACGAGCTCCAGGACACCGCCGCGCTGCTCGCCCGGGCCCGCACACCGCAGGCCGACGGGGTCGTCGTGTACTCCATCTCCGGCGGCACCGGAGCGCACTTCTCCGACCTGGCGACCGAGGCGGGACTCAGCCTCCCCACCCTCTCCCCGGCCAAGCAGGACGAGCTCCACCAGTGGATACCGCAGTACCTGAACGTCGCCAACCCGGTGGACAACGGCGGCCACCCCGTCGGCGACTGGCGGGGCCGGAAGATCATCGATGCGATCCTCGCCGACCCCTCCGTGGGCGTGCTGATCTGTCCCATCACCGGGCCCTTCCCGCCCATGAGCGACAAGCTCGCGCAGGACCTGGTGGACGCGGCCGAGCAGAGCGACAAGCTGGTCTGCGTGGTCTGGGGCTCCCCGGTCGGCACCGAGGAGGCCTACCGCACCACCCTGCTCGGTTCCTCCCGGGTGGCCACCTTCCGCACCTTCGGCAACTGCATCACCGCCGTCCGCGCCTACCTCGGCCACCACCGCTTCACCGCCGCCTACCGCTCCCCCTTCGAGGACGCGCCGCGGACCCCGTCCCCCTCGTACCGCAAGGCGCAGGCGCTGATGCGCCCGGGCCAGCAGCTCAGCGAGCACGCGGCGAAACAGCTGCTGCGGGCCTACGGGATACGGGTCCCCCGCGAGCAGCTCGTGACCAGCGCGGCGGCCGCGGTCCGGGCGGCCGGCCTGGTCGGCTACCCGGTGGTGATGAAGGCCTCGGGACCGCAGCTGGCGCACAAGACGGAGCTGGGCCTGGTGAAGATCGGCCTCACCTCGGCGAGCCAGATCCGGGACGCCTACCGGGAGCTGACGGACATCGCCCGCTACGAGAACGTCCCGCTCGACGGAATCCTCGTGTGCCAGATGGTGGAGCGCGGGGTCGAGATGGTCGTCGGGGTCACCCAGGACGACCTCTTCGGGCCGACCGTCACCGTGGGCCTGGGCGGGGTCCTGGTGGAGGTGCTCCACGACGCGGCGGTACGCGTCCCGCCGTTCGGCGAGGACCAGGCGCGCGCGATGCTGAGCGAACTGCGCGGCCGCGCACTGCTGGAGGGGGTCCGGGGGGCGCCGCCGGCGGACGTCGACGCGCTGGTCGAAGTCGTGCTGCGGGTGCAGCGGATGGCGCTGGAGCTGGGCGGCTCCCTGGCGGAACTGGACGTCAACCCGCTGATGGTGCTCCCGCGCGGGCAGGGGGCGGTGGCACTGGACGCGCTCGCCGTCTGCCGCTGACCCACCCGCACGGGGCCCGCCCGCACGGGCCCCACCCGCGCTAGGCCCCGCCCGCGCGGGCCCCACCCGCGCTAGGCCCCGCCCGCGCGGGCCCCACCCGCGCTGGGCCCCACCCGCGCTGGGCCCCACCCGCACGCACCGCGGAAACCACCACCACCCCGAACGGGAGTCCAGCCCATGACGAGCGCCCCCCACGGCCCCGCCGGCGAAGTGCTGCACCGGATCGAGGGCGGTGTCTCGTGGATCACCCTCAACCGTCCCGAGGCCATGAACGCCGTGACCTGGGACCAGCGCGAGCGCGTCATCGCCCTGCTCGGCGAGGCCGACGCCGACCCCGCCGTGCGGGCCGTCGTCGTCACCGCCACCGGCAAGGGTTTCTGTGCGGGCGCCGACCTGCGCGGCGCCCCCGCCACACCGGGCGAGCGGGTCGCGGGCGACGTGGCCCGCATGATCCGGCTCGGCGCGCAGCGCCTGATCACCGCCGTGCTCGACTGCGAGAAGCCCGTCATCGCCGCCGTCAACGGCACGGCCGCCGGCATCGGCGCGCACCTGGCGCTCGCCTGCGACCTCGTCATCGCCGCCGAATCGGCCCGGTTCATCGAGGTGTTCGTCCGCCGCGGCCTGGTCCCCGACGGCGGGGGCGCGTATCTGCTGCCGCGCCTGATCGGCCCGCAGAAGGCCAAGGAGCTGATGTTCTTCGGCGACGCCGTCCCGGCGGCCGAGGCCGCACGGCTCGGCCTGGTCAACCGGGTGGTTCCGGGCGAGGAGCTGGAGGCCACCGCCCGCGCGTGGGCGGAGCGCCTCGCGCAGGGCCCGACCCGCGCCCTCGCACTGACGAAGCAGCTGGTCAACGCCTCCCTGGACGGTGGCCGGGCGGCTGCGCTGGCCGCCGAGGCCACCGCTCAGGAGATCAACATGACCACCGCCGACGCGAACGAGGGGGTGGCGAGCTTCGTGGAGCGCCGCCCGCCCAAGTACCTCGGGCGGTAGCAGCGGCTCCGCTCACATCCGGGGGTCGGGCTTCAGGAGGGCGAACACGGCGCCGGACGGGTCCGCCACCCACGAGATGCGCCCGACGTCGGGCACGTCGGCCGCGGGCATGAGCACCGATCCGCGGTTCTCCTTGACCGCGCTGACGGTGGCGTCGACGTCCGCGACGTGGAAGTACGGCACCCAGCGCGGCTTCTCGACTCCGCCGCCCGCGCCCTCGCCCATCGGTGCGACGCCGCCGAACGAGGTCTGCTGCTGGTCGCCGTCCGCCAGGCTCAGCACGCGGTAGGTCATCCCGGGCGTCTGCATCTCCTGGCTGCGCCAGCCGAAGACGCCGCGGTAGAACTCGATGGCGGCGGCGGGGTCGGGTACGTGCAGTTCCGCCCACACCAGGGAGTTCTCCTCGGAGACGCGCCCCAGCCCGGCGGTCTTGCCGGGCTGCCAGACGGCGAACTCCGCTCCCTGCGGGTCGGTGGCCTGCGCGAGCCAGCCCTCGCCCATGACGTCCATGGGCTCCATCCGGATCTCCCCGCCGCCGGACCGGACGGCCGTGACGGTGGCCTGCACGTCCGGGCTCATGAAGTGCACCATCCAGGCGGTGTTCGCACCGTCCTCGGTGAGCGGCCCGAGCGCGGCGACGGTCTTGCCGTCGATCTGGAAGAACCCGTAACCGCCGGCCTCGGGGCCCAGCGCGGTGAAGGACCAGCCGAAGACCGCGGTGTAGAAGGCGGCGGCGCCGTCGGTGTCGGGGCTGCCGAGGTCGAGCCAGACGGGCGATCCGGTGCGGAAGTCGGTGCCGAGCATGCGCATCCTCCTGGGTGACGGGTGGGGCCGTGGATCGGGGCCGGGGGCCACGATGCCGACGTCTCCCGGGGCTGTCCGGCGTACGGGTCCTGCGGGGGCGGTGGTTCACCCGTACGGGCGAACAGCGGGCCCCGCGCTACAGGCGGTGCAGGATGGTGACGTCCGGGCCGCCCGGGCCGCCCGGATCGCGATCGACGTAGAACAGCTCGGGCCGGTCGGCCGTGCCCGCCACCTCCCAGTCGCCGAAGCGGCAGCCCTCGATCGTGAGCGTGACGCGGTCCCGCGGCCCGCGGTGGAAGGGGCCGCCGGAGTCGCGCTGCGGCTCGAACCTCCACGTCCCGGTCCCCGAGCAGCTGTCCCACACTCCGATGTGCCCCCCGGCCAGCGGCAGATTGCCGGCCTCCGCCGCGCCGTCCTCGCCCAGCCGCAGGCGGTACGCCCCGCCGGCGCCGGTCCACTCCCCGACGTAGCGGCTCCGGTCCAGCCGGGGCGCCTCGTACGCGTGCCAGCGGGTCCGCTCCAGGAGGAAGCCGCCGAAGGCGGCGAGGAGGAGGGCGATCCCGGTGACGGCGCCGATCCGGGCCGCCATCGCGCCCCACCCCAGGAACCGGTGGCGCGCGTACCAGGCCGCCGTCACCGGGAGCAGCCCGGTGCCCGCGACCCAGGCCGCCGACCGGCCGAACGGGACGTCCCACAGGGCCGCGGCCCCCCACGCGTAGGGCGCGGACACCGCGGCGGCGCCCACCGCCGCCCGGGCCGCCGCCCACCGCGCGGTGCCCAGGAGCCGTGCCAGCGCCATCGCGGGGAGGGTGAACAGCAGCCAGTGCAGGTACGCGGCGAGCACGACCAGGAGGAGCACCCGGGGCGCGTAGGAGAGGGCGCCTCCCGCGAAGCCCGTGCCGTGGTCGTCGCGCATGCCGGCGGTGGCGAGGAAGACCGCCCCCGCCACGACGAGCTGCGCCATGAAGGCCAGGTCGGCCCCGGTCGCCAGGTGTGACCACCGTCCGGCGCGGACGGCCGGAGCCGGTTGCGGAACCGGATCCGGCCCTGGCTGCGGAACCGGCTTCGGCCCGTACGCCTCTGATGTGCCCATGGCCCCCACCCCCACCGATTGAACACGTTCAATCACTCGGGACGATACACCTTTCCGGGTCGCCGGCCCACGCCCCTTCCCATCTGACGGCTCGTCAGCTTCAATCGGGAAGGTGATGGGACACGCAGGGATGGCGGCCACCGTCGTCCGATACCTCAGGTCAGTCGGCTCCCCCACCTCCGCCCCGACGGAGCGGGACCCGGACCCCGGCCACGTCGACGCGCTGCCGCGCCCCGATCTGCGGGCCGTCGGCGACGACGAGCGCGCGCCCGTCAGTCCCGCCGAGTTCCGTTCCGTGCTCGGGAACTTCGCCAGCGGGGTCACCGTCATCACCGCCCCGCCCGCCGAGGGCCAGGACGGGCCCGCCGGCTTCGCCTGCCAGTCCTTCGCGTCGCTGTCCCTGGACCCGCCCCTGGTCACGTTCATGGTGGCCCGTACGTCGACCACCTGGCCGCGGATCGCTCGCGCCGGGGTGTTCTGCGTCAACATCCTGGGTGCCGGTCAGGGCGAGCTGTGCCGGGCCTTCGCGATGAGCGGCGCCGACAAGTTCGCCGGGGTCGCCCACGCCCCGGCCCCCGTGACCGGGTCGCCCCGGCTGGCCGCGGTGCCCGCCTGGATCGACTGCCGGATCCACGCCGTGCACACCGGCGGGGACCACCTGATCGTGGTCGGCCGGGTCGAGGCCATGGGCGCGGACGGGGAGGGCGAACCGCTGCTCTTCCACAAGGGCCGCTTCGGCCGCTTCAGTTCCTGACCGACCGCACCGCGGACACCCTCGTCACGAGGCGGATGCGCCGTGCTGCACGGGCCCCCGCACCCGCCCTGCCTGCCGCACGCCCGGGCCGGCGTGCCCGGGCCGGCCGCCGAGGGACCGGGCCGGCCCTGCACGCCGGGGCCGGCCCTGCCGTCGACGGTGAGGCGGTCGCCCCGCGTCAGAACGTGAGCACCCCGCGGGCCACGCGGCCGTGGTGGGCGTCGTCGACGGCCTTGGCGAAGTCCTCGACCGGGTAGACCTCGCTGACGAGTTCGTCGAGCAGCAGCCTTCCCTGCCGGTAGAGCTCGGCGTAGAGGGCGATGTCGCGCTGCGGGCGGGAGGAGCCGTACCGGCAGCCCATGATGGTCTTGTCGAGGTACATGGACGAGACCTGGAACGAGGCCTCCTCCGTGAAGCCGGGCACGCCGAGCAGGACCGCCTGTCCGTGCCGGTCGAGGAGGTCGACGGCCTGGCGGATCAGCTTCACGTCGCCGACGCACTCGAAGGCGTGGTCGGTGCCCGTCGGCAGGATCTCGCGGACCGCCGCCGAGGTGTCCGCCACGGCGGAGGCGTCGATGAAGTGCGTGGCCCCGAACTGCCGGGCCACCGCATCCTTGGCCGGGTTAGCGTCCACCGCCACGATGCTGCCCGCGCCCGCGATCCGGGCGCCCTGGATCACGTTGAGCCCGATGCCGCCGGTGCCGATGACGACCACCGACTCGCCGTGGTCGACGCGGGCCCGGTTCAGCACGGCCCCCACACCGGTCAGGACGCCGCAGCCGATGAGCGCCGCCGAGGTCAGCGGGATGTCGGCCGGGATCTTCACGGCCTGGACGGCCTTGACGATCGTCCGTTCCGCGAACGCCGAGTTGGAGGCGAACTGGAACAGCGGCTTCCCGCCCCGGGAGAACGGCTGTCCCGGCATCCCGATGGCCTTGCGGCACATGGTGGGCCGGCCCCGGTCGCAGTCGGCGCAGGCCCCGCAGTTGGCCAGGGTCGACAGGGAGACGTGATCGCCCGGCGCCACGTGCGTGACCCCGGTCCCGACCGCCTCCACCACCCCCGCGCCCTCGTGCCCCAGGACCACCGGCGGCGGGAACGGTATCGTCCCGTCGATCACCGACAGGTCGCTGTGGCACAGTCCGGCCGCCGCGATCGCGACCAGCACCTCCCCCGGCCCCGGGTCGCGGATCTCCAGATCCTCGACCACCTGGACCTGCTTGCCGTCGAACACGACGCCTCTCACCTGGGCTCCTTAGGCAGGCCGAGCACGCGCTCGGCGATGATGTTCCGCTGGATCTCGTCCGAGCCGCCGTAGATGGTGTCGGCGCGGGTGAACAGGAACAGGCGCTGCTCCTCGTCGAGTCCGAGTTCGTACGGCAGGCCCGGCGCCCAGTCCGCGGGCCCGGCGCAGGCCGGGGCCCCGCGGACCTCCACCGCCAGCTCGCCGAGCCGCCGGTGCCAGCCGCCCCACAGCAGCTTGGCCACGCTCGGCGCACCCGGATCGCCCGTGGTGCCCAGGGTCCGCAGGGCGTTCCAGCGCATGGTGCGCAGCTCGGCCCACTGCCGTACGAGGCGTTCGCGCAGTACGGGGTCCCCGGCGCCCGAGGACAGGTGGGACCCCACCACCCGCTCCAGCTCCGCCGCGAACCCGATCTGCTGGACCAGTGTGGAGACCCCGCGCTCCAGGGCGAGCAGTCCCATCGCCACGGTCCAGCCGTTGCCCTCCCCGCCGACGACCTCCGCCGCCGCCGCTCCGTCGAAGAACACCTCGTTGAACTCCGAGGTCCCCGACATCTGGCGGATCGGCCGGACCTCGACCCGGCCGGGCTGGTCCATCCGTACGAGCAGGAACGACAGCCCCCGGTGGCGCCGGGAGCCGGGTTCGGTGCGGGCCAGGACGAAGCACCAGTCGGCGTCCCGGGCCAGGGAGGTCCAGATCTTCTGGCCGGTGACGCGGAGGGACCCGTCGCCCGCGTCCCGTACCGCGCGCGTACGGATGCCCGCGAGGTCGGATCCGGCGCCCGGCTCGCTGTACCCCTGGCACCACAGCTCCTCGCCGCGCGCGATGGCGGGCAGGAAGCGGCGGCGCTGCTCCGGGGACCCGTACGCGATCAGGGTCGGCGCGAGGAGGTTCTCGCCGATGTGGCCGACCCGGCCGGGGGCGCGCAGCGCCGCGTACTCCTCGGCCCAGACGACCTGGCCCGTGAGGGAGAGCCGCCGGTTGCCGTAGTCCTCGTCCGGCCCCGTGTTCCAGCCCTGGCCGATCCAGCCGCCGCGGCCGAGTTCGCGTTCCCAGGCGCGCCGGGTGTCGATGCCCTCGTGTTCGCTGCCGGGTCCGCCGCGGCCGAGGACCTGCGCGTACGGGCCCACGAGGTGTTCGGTGAGCCAGGCGCGGGCGCGGGCGCGCAGTTCCTCGTCCTCGGCCCCGAAGCTGAAGTCCATGGTCGTCGGGGCTCCCCTACGCGTTGGGGCGGTCCTTGGCGGCCGCCGCCTTGGCCATGGCCTCCAGCTGCGCCAGCATCGGCATCGGATCGGTGCCGACCGTTGCGGGCAGGAAGTCGGCGATCCTCTCGGGCGTCCAGGAGCCTTCGGCGTAGCCGGCCCGCAGCTCGCGCGGCTGTGCCCAGACGGCGATCTTCGGGCCGGCGATCGTGTAGACCTGCCCGGTGATCCTTTCGCCGCCGACGGCGACGGCCCTGTCGGACAGCAGGTAGGTGACCAGGGCCGCGACGTCCTCGGGCTCGCCGATCTCCTTGAGCTCCATGGGGACGTTGGCCGACATGCGGGTGCGGGCGACGGGTGCGACGGCGTTGGCGGTGACCCCGTACTTGGCCAGGCCCAGGGCGGCGGAGCGGACGAGGGAGATGATCCCGCCCTTGGCCGCGCTGTAGTTGGCCTGGGCGACCGAGCCCTGGTGGTTGCCGCTGGTGAAGCCGATGAGGGTGCCGGCGCCCTGGCGGCGCATGACGGCGGAGGCGGCGCGGAAGACGGTGAAGGTGCCCTTGAGGTGCGTGGCGACGACCGGGTCCCACTCCTCCTCCGACATGTTGAACAGCATCCGCTCGCGCAGGATGCCGGCGACGCACACGACGCCGTCGATGCGGCCGTACTGCGCGAGGGCGGTGTCGACGATGCGCTGGCCGCCCGCCATGGTCGAGATGTCGTCGGCGACGGCCACGGCCTCGCCGCCGGCCGCGGTGATCTCTTTGACCACGGATCGGGCGATCTCGCTGGTGGGCTCGCCGCCCTCGATTCCGACCCCGTAGTCGTTGACGACGACCCTGGCCCCCTCGGCGGCGGCGGCGAGTGCCACGGCCCGTCCGATACCCCGGCCCGCCCCGGTGACGGCGACGACCTTGCCTGCCAAGAAGTTCCCCACGCCCGACCCCTTCCCGCGTTTTCTGACGGACCGTTAGATTCTTGGGCAGGCGGACACGGCTGCACAAGCCCCCGTTCACATCTCCCCGCGACAAGGAGCCGATGAGGCCATGGGCATGCCCCCCGCGTTCCACGACATCGCCAAGCGCGTCAACAACTGGGGCCGCTGGGGCGCCGCAGACGAGATCGGCACGCTGAACCTGATCACCGACGAGGTCGTCCGGGCCGCCGCCGCCGAGGTCCGCTCGGGGCGCCGGATCCCGCTCGCGCTCCCGCTCAAGGAGGACGGGGTCCAGGCCGGCCTGATCCCCGGCCGCATCAACCCGCTGCACACGATGGTGCAGATCAACCAGGAGCTCTTCGGGCCGGGCACGGTGGCGTGCAGCGACGACGCCGTGACCATGGGCCTCCAGGCCGGGACGCACTGGGACGCCCTCACGCACGTCTCGCACTCGGGGAAGATCTACAACGGGCGCCCGGCCGGCACCGTCACGGCGCACGGGCGCGCCGAGTTCAGCGGCATCGACAAAGCCGGGCACATCGTCTCGCGGGGCGTCCTGCTGGACGTGGCCCGCGCGAAGGGCGTGGACCGGCTGCCCGGCGGCCACGCGGTGACCCCCGAGGACCTCTCGGAGGCGGAGGAGTTCGGCGGGGTGACCGTGCGCGCCGGGGACGTCGTCCTGATCCGCACCGGGCAGATCCAGGTCTACCTGGCGGGCGACAAGCACGGCTACGGCTTCCCCTCGCCCGGGCTGTCCGTCCGCACGCCCGAGTGGTTCCACGCGCGGGACGTGGCGGCCGTCGCCAATGACACCCTGACCTTCGAGATCTTCCCGCCGGAGATCGACGACCTGTGGCTGCCGGTGCACGCCCTGGACCTGGTCGAGATGGGGATGCACCAGGGCCAGAACTGGAACCTCGAAAAGTTGTCCACAGCCTGTGCAGAAGAAAACCGGTACGGCTTTCTGCTCTCGGCCATGCCCGAGCCGTTTGTCGGCGGCGTCGGCACCCCGGTCGCCCCGGTGGCCGTCCTCTGAGTGACCCCGCACGCGCTGCCGAACCGCCGGGCGGCCCGCGTGGCCGGCCGGTCCGGCGGACCGGCCGGTCCGGCGGACCGGCCGGCCACGCCCGTGGCGGCCGGTCCGCGGTCGGCGCCCTCAGCGGTAACGGGCCGCCGCGGACGCGAAGGCGGGAGCCTCGGCGGGGGTCAGGGCGGCGACGGAGACCCAGGAGAGGTCGGCGAACTCGATGTCCATGCGGCCCTTGTGGGACAACCCCGCGGCATTCGCCCGCACGACGGTGACCGCCGACCGCGGGACCTCCCAGTACTGCTTCATCACGGGCGTCGACTGCCACAGCGGCGAGACGTCCGTCAGGGCGAACCAGCGCCGGTCCGTCACCACCAGGACGTCCGTCGCCGAACCACGCGCGCCGGCCCGGTCGATCAGGAACCGTCCGGCCGCGCTCTGCCAGCCCCCCTCCATGCCCTGGCCGTCCGCCGGGCCGGGGGCCCGTTCGCCTGAATCCCGGCGCGGGTCGTGCCCGCGGGCCTTGAGGAGCTGCTGGAGGGAGCGCGGGAGCTTGTCCTCGATCCGCCGGCCGAGCGCCACCGGCTCCGGCGGCGCGAGCAGGTCCTCCGGCGGACTCGGCACCCCCGGGGCCGGTTCGCAGGCACATACGGCGATCAACCGCTCTTCGGGCTGCAGGAATTCCTCGGCCTGAAGACGCCTGTCCTGGTTCAACGCGCTTGCTCCTACTGCTGAGTAACGTCGAGTGCGTCCCCAATTGTTCTCGAAGCGGAATCGTGCGTTACCACCGGCCCCGGCATGAGCCCGCGGGATGCATCCCGCGGGCCGACGCCGGTGCCCGGAACGGCCGTTACTGTCGCGGCATGGACACCTCATCAGGGAAGACGGACGGGGGGCGGCCGGCACTCCGGTGGCAGACCGCGGCCCTCTGGGCGGGCGCCGCACTGGGCACCCTCGCACTGTCGAACGTCGCGCTCCGGGTGCCCCTCGGCGTCGGGGACCGCCTCTTCGACGTCGGGCCGCTCCTCGCGATCACCGGGCTGGTGACCGCCGCCCTGCTGCTGCGGCGCGCACCGCTCACCACCCTGTTCCTGATGATCTTCGACGCATATCTCGTGATCTTCCTCGGCCGCACGCCCGGGCTCACGACCGCCCTGGTGCTGCCCGCCGCGGTGGCGCTCGGCGTGGTCGCGGCCACCCGGTCGCGCCGGGTGACGTGGCCGGCCGTGGCCCTGACCGTCCTGCTGCTGCTCACGGCCCAGTTCGCCCAGCCCGTGACCGGCTCCGCCCGCGTCCTCACCCAGAGCCAGCTGCCGCTCGTGGTCCTGGCCTGGCTGATCGGGGACTCGGTACGGCGCGGCCGCGAGTCCGCCGCGCAGGCCCACGCCCGCGCCACCGAACAGGCCCTCACCGACGAGCGGCTGCGCATCGCCCGCGAGCTGCACGACATGGTCGCCCACAGCATCGGCGTCATCGCCATCCAGGCCGGGGTGGGCAGCCGGGTCATCGACACGCAGCCCGCACAGGCCCGCCAGGCCCTGGGGGCCATCGAGACCACCAGCCGCGAGACCCTCGCCGGGCTGCGCCGCACACTGGTCGCCCTGCGCCGCAGCGAGCCCGCGTCGCTGGCGCCCGCACCGGGCCTGGACGGCATCGACCGGCTCGCCACGGCCGCCGCCGGCGACACGGGCGTCCGCGTCGACGTGGTGTGGTCGGGGCGGCGGCGGCCGCTGCCGTCCGACGTCGAACTGGCCGCGTTCCGCATCGTGCAGGAGGCGCTGACCAACGTGGTCCGGCACGCGCGGGCCGGGACGTGCCGGGTGGGCATCGCGTACGGGCCGGACGAACTGACCCTGGAGATCAGCGACGACGGGCGGGGCGTCCCGGAGGGCTCTGCGGCCGGCGCCGGTTTCGGCATCACGGGGATGCGCGAGCGCGCCACCCTGCTGAACGGCCGGTTCGAGGCCGGCCCGCGGCCCTCGGGCGGCTTCCGGGTGGCGGCGGCCCTTCCCCTGGAACGGGAGGAGGGGCGATGAGCGGCACCCGCATCCGCGTCCTGCTCGCCGACGACCAGCCGCTGGTGCGGTCGGGGCTGCGCGTCCTGATGGCCGACACCCCGGACCTGGAGGTCGTGGGCGAGGCCGCGAACGGCGCCGAGGCGGTCCGGCTGACCGCCGAGCTGGCCCCCGACGTGGTGGTGATGGACATCCGGATGCCGGAGATGGACGGCATCGAGGCCACCCGTCGGCTCACGGCCGGCCCGGGCGCCGCCCGGGTGCTGATCCTGACCACCTTCGACGAGGACGAGCACGTGTACGGGGCGCTGCGCGCCGGTGCGAGCGGTTTCGCCGTGAAGGACATGGCGCTGGACGACCTCCTCGCGGCGGTTCGGGTGGTCGCGGCGGGCGACGCCCTCATCGCGCCGGGCGTCACGCGCCGCCTGATAGCGGACTTCGTCGCGGGAAGGGCGCCCGGCCCCGGTCCCGAGCGGGCCCCCGCGATCACCGGGCGGGAGCAGGAGGTGCTGACGCTGGTGGGGCGGGGCAGGTCGAACAGCGAGATCGCGCAGGAGCTGTTCATCACGGTGGCGACGACGAAGTCGCACGTGGCGCGGCTGCTGACGAAGCTGGACGCCCGGGACCGGGTGCAACTGGTGATCAAGGCGTACGAGATGGGGCTGGTCACGCCGCCCCGGTGAAGGCGGCGCGGTCCAGCGGGTGGCGGCGTACGTTCGTGCGCGCCCCGAGCGCGGCACGGCAGCCGCCACCCCACGACCCGCACTCGTCAAGGTCTGCCCTTGGCGTCCCCTCGCGACGAATCGCTCAGTACAAGGGTGATCAACAGTTGACGAACCGTCAACACCTCGTTAGAGGTACACGCGCGGTTCCCGTGTCGACCCACATGTCCTGTTCGAGCCTTCACCCCGTTCGGTTGCGCAGTCCGCGGAGTGGTCGGCGCGGTCGACCTCGCACCAGATCCGCTTGCCGGCACCCTCGCGCTGCCAGCCCCAGCGGTCGGCCAGTCCGTCCACCAGCTCCAGCCCGCGCCCGCCCGTGTCGTCCCCGGCGGCCTGCCGCCGGGCCGGGCCGCGGGCGCTGGCGTCGGCGACCTCGACCCGTACGCCCGGTTCCCCGAAGAGCATGCGCAGGACGGCCGGACAGCCGGTGTGCACGACCGCGTTGGTGACCAGCTCGGAGATCAGCAGGATCAGCGTCTCGGCGAGCGGTTCGTCGTCCCCTATGCCCGACCCCGCCAGCCGGGACCGCGCCCAGCGGCGGGCCCGGCCGACCTCGGCGGGGTCCGGCCCTACCTCCAGCTGTACCTGAAGCACCTGCACCGCTCACACCATCCGAACCGGCGGACACTTCGCCTCGCGACAGGACGGGATCACCGAGCGTGATCCCCTTGTGGAGAAGCATGGTTGACATACAGTCACCACAACAAGCGCTTCGGGCATATTCCAGCGCGAAGGAGTAGGCATGGTGCATACTGCGCGTCGCCCGCGCTGCTCAACCGCTCGCATTCCCGGGAGCGTACCGGAGCAGTCCCCCGTCCCCGGGCCTCAAGGGGGCGGGCCAAGGACACAAACCGATATCAACTCTCTGTAATCGGACATGCGTCCCGCGTCGTCCCGGCCGTGCCCCGCTCCGTGACCGTGAGCTACCCCGCGGCGGCCTCCGCCTGCGCCAAGAGCTCCGCCGCGAGCACTTCCTCGGCCTCCCGCGCCGTCCGCCACTGCTCGGCGCGGACCCAGGCCCGTTTGAGGTGCAGGTGGACGTCGGCCTCCCAGGTGAACCCCATGCCGCCGTGCACCTGCAGGCAGTCCCGGGCATTGCGGACGGCGGCCTCGTCGGCCAGCAGCTTGGCCCCGGCCACCTCCGCCGGGTCCGCGGTCACCGCCGCCGCGTAGAGCGCCGTACGGGCCACCTCGGCCCGCACCAGCATCTGCGCGCACAGGTGCTTGACCGCCTGGAACGCCCCGACCGGCTGCCCGAACTGCTCGCGCTCGCGCCCGTGGCGCACCGCCATCTCCACCGTCCGCGACGCGCTCCCGACCTGGAGGGCGGCCGTCAGCAGCGCCCCCTCGTCGCGGTACGCCTCCGCGCCGGCCGGCACGGAGGCCACCCGGTGCAGCGGGGTCAGCGGGTCCGCGGAACGCACCGGCTCGCCCGCGGGGAGCGACGGCGCGCCGAGCACCGCGTCCGCGTCCCCGAGATGGGCCACCAGCGGTCCGCCCAGGTCGAACGCGGTGACCACCGCGGTGCCCTCCGCCGCCCCCGGGACCGTCCCGGCCGCCAGGTGGGTGGCGACCAGCGGCCCCGGCAGCAGCGCCCGCCCGGCCTCCTCGAAGACGAGGACCGCCTCCGCCGGCCCGAGCCCGACCCCGCCGTCCGCCTCCGGGAGCCGCAACGCGAAGAACCCGGCCTCGCCGAGCCGGCGCCACAGCTCCCGGTCCACCGCCCCGCCGGACTCCACCGAGGCCCGCAGCGCCTCGCGCCCGTACCGGCCCGCCAGCAGGTCCCGTACGCCGGCCCGCAGGTCGCGCTGCCCGTCCGTCAAGCGGAAGTCCACGGCCCTCACCGGCCCTTCGGGAGGCCGAGGATCCGCTCGGCGACGATGTTGCGCTGGATCTGCGAGGTGCCCGCCGCGATCGTGTAGGAGAGGGAGGAGAGCCGGTCCGCCACCCATTCCCCCTCCAGCGCCAGGCAGTCCGCGCCCAGCACCTCGGCGGCGGCGTCGTACAGCTCCTGCCGGGCGTGCGAGTAGGCGAGCTTGAAGACGGAGCCGCCGACGCCGGGGACCCCGCCGCGGGCCTCGGCCTCGCTGACGTTCCACTGGGTGAGCCGCCACAGGGCACCGAACTCCCCGTACAGCCGCCCGAGGCGGCGCCGGAGCACCGGATCGTCCCAGCGGCCGTTCGCCCGTGCGGTGCGCGCGAGCGCGCCCAGGGTGCGGCGGCAGGCCACGACCTCGCCGACGAAGGCCGTCCCCCGCTCGAAGGAGAGGGTGACCATGGTGACGCGCCAGCCGTCGTTCTCGTCCCCGACCCGGTTCGCGACGGGCACCCTGACCTCGTCGAGGAAGACCTCCGCGAACTCGGTCGAGCCCGCGAGCGTGCGCAGCGGCCGTACGGTCACCCCGGGCGCGTCCATCGGCATGGCCAGCCACGAGATCCCCCGGTGCTTGGGCACGGTCTCGCTGACGGGGTCCGTGCGCACGAGGAGCTCGCACCAGTCGGCGACCTCCGCGTGCGAGGTCCAGATCTTCGAGCCGGTGATCACGTAGTCGTCCCCGTCGCGCACGGCGCGCGTGCGCAGGGCGGCCAGGTCGGAGCCAGCGCCGGGCTCGCTGAACCCCTGGCACCACACCTCGTCGCCGCGCAGGACGGGGGGCAGCCAGCGCGCCCGCTGGGCCGCGGTGCCCTCGGCGGCGATGGTCGGGCCGGCGTGCAGCAGACCGACGAAGTTGGCGCCGACGTACGGGGCACCGGCCCGCTCGGTCTCCTCCAGGAAGATCAGGTGCTGGGTGGGGGTGGCTCCGCGTCCGCCCGCGTCCACGGGCCAGTGCAGCCCGGCGTACCCGGCGTCGTACAGCCTGCGCTGCCACCCGGCGTCGTACGCACGCCGGCCCGGCCAGTCGTCGGGGGACGGCCGGGCGGGCAGCTCGGGCAGGGTCTTGCCGAGCCATGCGCGCAGCCGGGCCCGGAACTCCTGCTCCTCCTCGGTGTAGGCCAGGTCCATCAGCGGCTCCTGCGGTCCTGGTCGAAGGACAGGCCGAGCATGCGGATGGCGTTGCCGCGCATCAGCTTGTAGACCGTCTCCTCGTCGAGGCCCTTCACGTGGTCGAGGGCGACCTCCCTGGTGTGCGGGAACGTCGAGTCCACGTGCGGGTAGTCGGTCTCGAAGGTGGCGTTGTCGCGGCCGACGACGTCGAGCGAGGCGATGCCGTGCTTGTCGCGGAAGAAGCAGCAGAACACCTGCCGGTAGTAGTACGTGGACGGCGGTTCGGGGATCAGTCCGCGCACCCCGCCCCAGGCCCGGTGTTCCCGCCAGACGTCGTCGGCGCGTTCGAGGGCGTACGGGATCCAGCCCATCTGGCCCTCGCTGTAGGCCAGCTTCAGCGTGGGGAACCTGACGAGCACGCCGCTGAACAGGAAGTCCATCATCGAGGCCATGGCGTTGTTGAAGCTGAGGGAGGCCTGGACGGCGGGCGGCGCGTCGGGGGAGGCGGCGGGCATCTGGGAGCTGGACCCGATGTGCATGTTGACGACGGTCCCGGTCTCCTGGCAGACGGCGAAGAAGGGGTCCCAGTAACCGGAGTGGATGGAGGGGAGTCCGAGGTGGGTGGGGATCTCGGAGAAGGTCACCGCGCGGACCCCGCGGGCGGCGTTGCGCCGGATCTCGGCCACGGCGAGGTCGATGTCCCACAGCGGGATGATGCAGAGCGGGATGAGCCGGCCCCCGCTGTCGCCGCACCACTCCTCGACCATCCAGTCGTTGTAGGCGCGGACACAGGCGAGGGCGACCTCCTTGTCGTGCGCCTCCGCGAAGGTCTGACCGCAGAACCGGGGGAAGGTCGGGAAGCAGAGCGAGGCCTCGACGTGGTTGAGGTCCATGTCGGCGAGGCGCGCCGTGGGGTCCCAGCAGCCGCGGCGCATCTCCTCGCGGGTGATGCCTTCGAGGGTCATGTCGTCACGGTCGAAGCCGACGGCGGCGATGTTGCGCTTGTACGGGAACTTCAGGTCCTCGTAGATCCACCAGTCGGTGGGCGGGCCGTCGGGGTCCATGGAGATCACGTACTTGCCGCCGGTGTATTCGAGCTCGCCGATGCCGGCGGTGAGGGGCTTGGGCCCGCGGTCCCGGTACTTGGCCGGCAGCCAGACGTCGAAGAGGTGCGCGGGTTCGATGACGTGGTCGTCGACGCTGATGATCCGAGGCAGTTCCATGGTGTCCCCTCGCCGCAAGCCGAACGAATCTGATGGATCGTCAGAAACAAGCTAGCTCCGCCACCCCTGGACCGACAAGCGCCGGAGCCCTACGCTCTCCGCTTGATCTGACGTACCGTCAGCAAAGGGGAGGTCCTGGGATGTCGGGCAGCAGCACGGACGGAGCGGACGGCGAGCGACCGGCGGGAAGCACGGACGCCCCGGGCCCCTCGGGCACCTCGGCCACCCTGGGCACCTCGGCCACCTCAGCCACCCTGGGCACCTCGGCCACCCCGGCCACCCCGGCCGCCAGGGCCGTCGCGGAACGGCTGGGCCGCTCCCCCACCCTGTGGGAGCTGATCGTCCGGCGGGCCGCGCTGACCCCCGGCGCACCGGTGCTGATCCAGGCGGCCGACGACCCCGCCGACGACCGCACCCTCACCTTCGCCGAGCTCCGCGACCGCTCCGAACGCGTCGCCGCGGGCCTGCACGGCATGGGCGTGCGCCCCGGCACGGTCGTCGCCTGGCAACTGCCCACCCGCATCGAGACGGTCCTGCTCTCGCTCGCCCTGGCGCGGATCGGAGCCGTCCAGACCCCTGTGATCCCCTTCTACCGCGACCGCGAGGTGGGCTTCGCGCTGCGCGAGTCGAAGGCGGAGTTCTTCGCCGTCCCGGGCGTCTGGCGGGGCTTCGACCACACGGCCATGGCCGAGCGGCTCGGCGCGCGCGGCGTCTTCCGCGTCCACGAGGCGGGCAGCCTCCCGGACGGGGACCCGGCCGTGCTCCCCCCGCCGCCGCGCGACGGGGTGTCCGTACGGTGGATCTACTGGACCTCCGGCACCACCTCGGACCCCAAGGGCGTCCTGCACACCGACCGCTCACTGATCGCGGGCGGCGCCTGCCTGGCCCACGCCCTGCAGCTGAGCCCGGCCGACGTCGGCTCGATGGCCTTCCCCTTCGCGCACATCGCCGGCCCCGACTACACCGTGATGCTGCTGCTCTACGGGTTCCCGGCGGTCCTGTTCGAGAAGTTCGCGATGCCCGACGCCCTGGACGGGTACCGGCGCCACGGGGTGACGGTCGCGGGCGGCTCCACGGCGTTCTACTCGATGTTCCTCACGGAGCAGCGCAAGGACCCGTCCACCAGGCTGATCCCCAGCCTCCGCCTCCTGGCGGGCGGCGGCGCCCCGAAGCCGCCGGAGATCTACCACGCCGTCGTCCGCGAGCTGGGCTGCCAGCTCACCCACGGCTACGGCATGACCGAGGTGCCGATGATCACGATGGGCGCCCCGGACGACACGGCCGAGAACCTGGCGACGACGGAGGGCCGCCCCCCGGCGGGCATGTCGATCCGCATCACGGCGCCGGACGGCACGCCCCTGCCCCCGGACACGGACGGGGAGGTCCGGCTGCGCGGCGAGGCGGTCTGCCAGGGCTACCTCGGCCGGGACCGGCACACCGGCTCCCCGGACGTGTTCGACGCCGACGGCTACCTGATCACGGGCGACCTCGGGCACCTCACGAAGGACGGGTACCTGGTCCTGACGGGCCGCAGCAAGGACGTCATCATCCGCAAGGGCGAGAACATCTCCGCGAAGGAGATCGAGGACCTGCTGCACCGGCTCCCCGCGGTGGCCGACGTGGCCGTCATCGGCCTCCCCGACCCGGAACGCGGCGAACGCGTCTGCGCGGTCGTCGAACAGCCCCCGGGCGCGGCCCCGCTGACCCTGGCCGAGGTGACCTCGTACCTGCGCTCGGAGGGCCTGTCCCCCCACAAGCTCCCCGAACAACTGGAGCTGGTCGACGCCCTCCCCCGCAACGACGCCCTCCGCAAGGTCCTGAAGTACAAACTGCGCGAACGCTTCGCGTAGGGCGGGGGCATCGTGCGGTCCGACCGGCCGGCGCGGCGGATCCGCCGGGCGGCGGGGGCGGTCTGCCGCACGGCGGTCCGGGGACGGGCGGCTACGCGTCCGGGGCCTCGACGCCGCAGTAGGCCGCGAACGCCGACAGGATCTCGTTCTCCGAGATGCGGCCGTCGCCGTCCTCGTCCAGGGCCGTCGCCACCCGGCCGGCCAGTTCGTCCGGGGTGCCCAGGACGCGCAGGACGCGGGCCGCCGCCGCCGGGGTCGCGCCGCCGCCGTCCTCGTCGGCCACCGCGATCACCGCGCGCAGGAACGGCCGCGCGATCTCCGCGAACCGCTCCGGGTTGTCCCGCAGCCGCTTCGCGGCGCCGGTGATGTACTCCTCGCGGGTCACCCGCTGGTCCCCGTCGACGTCCGCGATCCCGGCCATCCCCTGCCAGAACGCCTCCGCGCCCGCGAAGACGGCCTGGCCCTTGTCGGACCGCGCGGTGGTGCCGAATTCCGCCAGCACCGCCTTCGCGGCCGCACTGAAGTCCTCGCGATCGATGTACCCGTTCCCGTCCTGGTCGAAGGCGGCGAATCGGGCGGCGATCTTGCGCTCGTATTCTGCGCTGTCCATATTCGGTGTTCCGCCTTCACATGTGCGGTGGGGTGCTGTTCAAGACAAGGCAGGAGCGTAAGGCCTACGTGGCCTGCCCGTTAAGCGAAGTCGTCAAGGAGGTGGCCGCATCGAACCCGCGCACGGGGAGCGCGGCGGGGCGCGTACACCTGTGCCCATGTGCCGCTTCCCGTCCCACGGTTCACCGCACGCATCGCACCTATCACGCAGGGCACTCTCCCAGGGGCGGGTTCCCGCAAAACGGGCGGGAACCCGCCTGTGCCCATTACATTCAATGCGTCGACACACGGCTGGGGGCAGTTATGCCGAAGGACGTACCACCGCGCTGGGACCGCCGCATGCAGCAGCGTCTCGCCCGCGGCGAGGCAGCCGCGCTCGGAGAGCTGTACGACCGCTTCGCCTCGCTCGTGCACGGCCTGGCGCACCGGGTCCTCGGCGACGAGAAGGCGGCGGACCGGATCACCCGCGAAGTGTTCGGCTACATCTGGGAGAACCCCGACGCCTACGACCCCAAGCAGGGCTCCCTGCGCTCCTGGGTCGCCCGGATCGCCCAGAGCCAGGCCGTGGCCCGGCTGCGCCAGGCCGAACGGGGCCGCGGCTCGCGCGAGGAGCTCGAACAGAAGGTGCGCAGCGCCAGCGCCGCCGCCCGCGCCGACTACATCGTCACCTCCATGCCCGCGCCGCTGCGCGCCGCCCTGGAACTCGCGTACTTCAAGCGCCGCGACTATCGGCAGGCCGCCGCAGACCTCCAGATCAGCGAGGACGAGGCCCGGCGCCGGCTGCGCCTGGGCCTCCAGCTGCTGTCGACCGCCAACGTCCTCCCGCAGGAGGGCGCCGCTCCGCCCGGATATGGAACACCCCGATGAACGGCCCCGCCGACCCGACCGACGACGGATTCGAGGAGCAGCGCCCCGAGGGTCCGCCGCGCATACCGGGTCCGCGCGGGGCCGCAGACGACCTCGATCCACGGCACGCCCCGGATCCGCTGCCCGAGCCGTCGCCGGAGCCGCCGTCCGGGGCGCCGCCCCGGACGCCGCCCCAGGTGCCGTCCGAGCCGCAGCCGCCGCGGACCCATGCCGTGCTCAAGTCCCTGCTCGGCGCGTGGGCGCTCGCGGCGTGCTCCGCCGAGGAGACCCAGGCGGTGGAGGACCACCTCACCGAGTGCGCGCCCTGCGCCGAGGAGGCGCTGCGGCTGCGTGACGCGGTGGGTCTGCTGCACCCCGAGGAAAGCCTGGACCTCAAGCCGCTGCTGCGGTCGCGCGTGCTGGAGGACTGCCTCGGCAAACGGCCGGCCCGCATCCCGGTCCCGGCGTGGGCGACACCGTACGACACGGAAACCGCTCGGCTCGACGCGCTGCTACGGGACTTCGGCGACTCGGAGTGGCAGACCCCGGTCCGGCTGAAGTGGTTCGAGGAGGAGCGGCGGCGAACGCGCCGGACGACGGTGGCCGGGGTGATCGGGCACCTGCTCACGGTGGACGGCCTGATCGCGACGGCCCTGGGCCTGGACGACCCGCTGGGCCCGGAGGCACCGCCCGGCGCGACGGCCCGTACCGAGCACTACTGGAGCTCCGCCGCGCAGCCCCTCACCCGGCAGATCCGCGAGCCGTGGCGTGAGCAGGGGCACACGCTGGTGCGGACGGTGTCGTTCGCGGGGCGCGGTGTCGGCGAACTGGCGGTGGACTACGGAGCCTTCGCCCTGCCGCTCGGGGACGCGTTCCTGGAGCGGGCCTTCGAGTGCTGGGTGCACGCCTGGGACATCGCGGAGGCGGTGGACTACCCGTACGACCCGCCGTCCGGACCGCACCTGAACCGGATGATCGACCTGGCGGCACGGCTCCTGCCGAGCGCCCTCGCGCACCGGCGGCGGGCCGGACTCGCCGCTCCGGCGCGCGGCCTCGTCGCCGCGGGCGCTCCCGGCCGGACCCTGCACCTGGAGATCGAGGGCGCGGGCGGCGGCAGCTGGGACATCGCCCTGGACTCCCCGGCGGCGAAGCCGTCCGCGGAGCACACGGTGGCCCGGATCGCACTGGACGGCGCCGAGTTCTGCCAGCTGGCCGCGGGCCACATCTCCCCGGAGGAGGCCGCGGTGGGCCAGCACGGCGACCGCGAGGCCATTCGCGACGTCCTCTTCGCGGCGGCTTCGCTGAGCCGGCTCTAGGCCCGCCCGCCCCGCGGTGTCCGGGCCCCGGCCCGGACCCGCCGCGGCCCGGACACCGCGGGGGCCGGGGAGGCGCCCCGGGTTACGCGAAGACGACCGTGCGGGTGCCGTTCAGGAGCACGCGGTGCTCGCTGTGCCACTTCACCGCGCGCGCCAGCGCCTGGCACTCCACGTCGCGTCCGATCGCCACCAGCTGGTCGGGCGTCACCTCGTGGCCGACGCGCTCGACCTCCTGCTCGATGATCGGGCCCTCGTCCAGGTCGGCCGTCACGTAGTGCGCGGTGGCGCCGATCAGCTTCACACCGCGGGCGTGCGCCTGGTGGTAGGGCTTCGCACCCTTGAAGCTGGGCAGGAAGGAGTGGTGGATGTTGATGATCCGCCCGCTCAGCTCCTTGCACAGGGTGTCCGACAGCACCTGCATGTACCGGGCCAGGACCACGAGCTCCACGTTCTCCTCCCGCACCAGCGCCAGGAGCTGCGCCTCCGCATCCGCCTTCGTCTCCTTCGTCACCGGGATGTGGTGGAAGGGGACGCCGTACGAGCGGACCAGCTCGGCGAAGTCGGTGTGGTTCGAGACCACGGCCGCGATGTCGACCGGCAGCGCGCCGATGCTCGTACGGAACAGCAGGTCGTTCAGGCAGTGGCCGAACTTCGACACCATCAGGACGATCCGCATCCGGTCGTCGGAGCGGTGCAGCTGCCAGTCCATCCGGAACGAGTCGCCGATCGCGGCGAAGCTGGCCCGCAGCTTGTCCAGCGTCACCGGAGCGTCGGCCGAGAAGTGGACCCGCATGAAGAACAGGCCGGTGTCGTGGTCGCCGAACTGCCGGCTGTCCTCGATGTTGCACCCGGTCATGAACAGGTAACTTGACACGGCGTGCACGATGCCCTGCTTGTCCGGGCATGACAGGGTCAGTACGTACTGCTGGGGGGCCTGGGCCTGCGGGTCGTCGCTCATGACCCCACAGCCTTTCACACCGCGCGGGTGAGGATCCTCAGCACTTCCAGCGACGAAGGCGCAGCGTCCGGTTCGTCCCCGTCCGCGGTGGCCAGTCGTACGTGCGCCTCGCGTGCGGCGCGCACCGCCTCGGGCCAGGCGTGGTGTTCCAGGTAGGCGGAGACGGGGGCGTCGGGCCCGACCTGGTGCAGGATCCGCAGCACCCGCAGCACGGCGAGGTCCACGAGCGCGGCCTCCTGTGCGTCGCGGAAGATCGTGCCGACGTACTTGTCCGCGGACCAGCTGTCGAGCCAGGTGTCCTCGACGAGGCGGTACACGGCGTCGGTGACGTCCCCGTACCCCTCGACGCCGGCGAGCCAGGTCTCCTCGTGGAAGACCGGGTCGGAGAGCATGTGAAGCGCGGAGCGCACGTTGCTGCGCCAGCGCCACCACGGCATGTCGTTCAGGGGCATGCCGCCCATGGTGGAGGAGCGGCCGCCGCGACGGGAAGAGTTCTTCGAACCTTGGGCGAATGTCACGCTTGCGATCGTACGTTCACGGATTGGGCGATCTTGAAGCACCTGTGTGCAGCCGCTCCCCGGCAATTCACCTTCACGTCACTCTTTGTTGTGGCCCTCTCACTCTCCAGTTACCCGCGGGGCGGAAGTGTGCGTGGACATGACCGAATGGCGACGCACGGCTTCCTTCTCGCGCACCCTGGCGGCAACGACGATGGGCGCCTGTCTGGTCGCCGGATGCGGGGTGCTCCCCGGGGGCTCGGGGGGCTCCGGGGACACCATCACGGTCATGACCTTCGCGCCGCAGGACACCAGCGCAACCAATATGCCCGGCATGCCCGGTATGGCCAAGGCTTATGAGGCCTGGATCAATTCCAAGGGCGGTATCAACGGTCACAAACTGCGCGTACTGACCTGCAACGAGAAGAACACCCCCAACGGCGCCGCCGACTGCGCCCGCAAGGCCATCAACGAGAAGGCCGTCGCGGTCGTCGGCTCGTACAGCCAGCACGGACGCGCCTTCATGGCCCCGCTGGAGGCCGAGGGCATCCCCTTCATCGGCGGGTACGGAGTCTCCTCCGAGGAGTTCCAGAGCACCCTGTCCTACCCCGTCAACGGCGGCCAGCCCGTACTCCTCGCCGGGGCCGGCCACCAGCTCGGCCGGGCCTGCAGCCAGGTCGCCATCGTCCGCCCGGACACCCTCGCGGGCGACTCCATGCCGATCCTGCTCAACGCCGGCCTGAAGGCCAACAGGATGGGCGACGCCAGCGACATCCGCGCCGCCGAGGACTCCGCCGACTACATACCGCAGGCCCGCGAGGCACTGGCGGACTCCTCCGGCACCAAGGACCGCGGCTGCGTCACGGCCGTGCTCGGCCAGCGCACGGAGACCTTCTTCGACGCCTTCCGCCGCGAGGACAGCAAGCACAGGAACCCGCAGATCTCCTCGGTCCTCGGCAGCGTGAGCCAGGCCGTCGTCGACCGCACCGGCGGCAAGGAGAGCCCCTTCGAGGGCGCGTACGTCACCAGCTGGTACCCGGTGTCGACCGACCCGCTGTGGGACCCGATGCGGAAGGTGATCTCCGACTACGCCTTCGGCAACGACGCCGTCGATCCGGACGACAGCGGGACGCAGACCACCTGGATCGCGTACACGGTCCTCAGCGAGACCCTGAAGCGGTTCAAGTCCGGCGAGGACGTCACGGCACGCACGGTGGCGCGCAGGCTGAACCAGGAGGAGCCCGTCAAGACGGGCGGCCTGACCCCTGACCTGAGCTGGCGCTACAAGGACATGCGCGCCGTCGCCGGCTTCCCGCGCATGGTGAACGGGCGGGTCACCTTCCAGGTCGTCCAGACGGGCCGGCTCGTCGCCCAGCAGGGCGAGCAGTCCATGGACATGACCCAGACCCTGGAGCAGGCGCCCGCCGCGGCGTAGGCGCGGGCGCACTGCTCGGGGCTCGGGGCTCGGCGCTCGGGGCCCCGGCTCCGGGCTCCGGGCTCCGGGCTCCGGGCTCCGGCGGTGACTACAGCTGGGACTTGTCCCGCTTGGTGAGGCCGTACTTGGCCGCGATCGCGTTCCACAGGCCCGCGGCGGACTCCTTCGCCCGGGTCGCCTCGCCGCTCGCCTTGTTGCCGTTGGCGGCATTGCCGGTGTTCTTGGCCTGCCCGTCCTTGCAGCCCTTCTTGTCGCCGGCGGTCTCGTCCGCCCAGGCCGCGTAGTTGTTGTCGGCGGACGCGGAGGACTGCCAGGCCTTGGTGAGCGCCGCGGCCAGCTTCGCGTTGTCGGGGAGCTTGTCCATCTTGGTGTCCTGGAGCCGGGTGACGAGCTCGTCGCGCTGGCGCGCGGCGTCGCGCAGGTCGTTCGCCGCCTGGCCGAGGTTGCGGCAGCCCTTGATGTCGTCGACCGCGCGGATCACGGCGGCGCGGCTGTCGTTGCTGTCCGCGAGGAGCTTGTCCAGCTGGACGGCCTGGGACCGCGCCGGATCCACCGGCCCCTCGTCGGCCGCCGGCACCGAGCTCCCGGCGCTGGGCGTCGCGGCCGCCGACGTGGGGTCGTTGTTCTGCTTCTTGCCGTCACTGAGCAGTGCGCCGACGCCGAGCCCGACGACGACCAGGCCGATCACGACCGCGGCGATCACGCCGGCCGGCACGCGCCGGGACGTCTCCGGCGGGGGCGCGGGCGGCGCGTACTGCGGGTGCTGCGGTTGCTGCTGCGGCCCGGCCGGGGGCGGTACGGGGCGCTGCCCGCGCGGCGGATAGCCCCGCGGCGGCGGCTGCCGCAGCACCGGCTCCTGGATGGGCGGCAGCTGGCGCGTCTGCCCGTCGTCGGCCCCCTCGCTGCGGAACAGCGCGTCGAACCCGTCGGTGCCGGGGACGGGCGGGATGTGCTGGGTGGCCGCCTCATGGTGCGCGGGAGCCGCCGGCACCGGCGGGATGTACTGCGTCGCCCCCTCCCCCGGCCCCGCCCCCGCGGGAACGGGCGGGATGTACTGCGTCGCCGCCTCATGCTGCGCCGCAGCCGCCGGCACCGGCGGGATGTACTGCGTCGCCCCCTCCCCCGGCCCCGGCCCCGCGGGAACGGGCGGGATGTACTGCGTCGCCGCCTCATGCTGCGCCGGCACCGGCGGGATGTACTGCGTCGCCCCCTCCCCCGGCCCGGGCCCCGCGGGAACGGGCGGGATGTACTGGGTCACCGCCTCGGGCAGCGGCGGGTAGCCGTACCCGTGCGGTTGCCCCGGCCCCTCGTAGCCGGGGCCCACGACATGGCCGGGCGCCGACTGAGCCGGGGCAGGCGGCTGCTGCGGGGGGTGCGGGTACGCCGGGTCCGGGCCCCACGGCGCACCGGCCTGCGGGGCGGCGTGCCGGCCGCTCCCCTGTCCGCTCTCCGTCACCGGGACTCCTTCACCGACTTTTCCGATACTCCGAACTACGGAACCGTCGGCTCACGCTACCCGGTCACCCCGCCCCCGTCAGGCCCACCCGCCCCGCCGCCGCCCCGGGCTCCCTACGCCACCACCTCCAGGCGGGCGGTGAATTCCCGGGCCGCCGGCTCGTCGCGGTACGGGGCGAGGCGGGTGCGGAAGTCCTGCAGGTACTCCGCGCCACGGGTCGAGCGGAGCCCCGACAGCAGGTCCGCCGCCTTCGCGGCGCTCTGGCAGGCCTGCTCCACCTCCCGCTGCTGGACCTGCGCGGCCGCCAGCAGCAGCAGGCCGATCGCCCGGCGCCGCTCCTTGCCCGCCGGGAGGCCGCGCAGGGCCTCCTCCGCCTGCCGGGCTGCCGCGTCCGCCTGGCCCAGGTCCCGGTGGCAGTGCGCCAGCTCGTCCGCGAGGTACGCCGCGTCGAAGTGGCGGATCCACACCGGGTCGTCGCCGGACTCCGGTTCCGCCCGCTCCAGCGCGGTCACCGCTCGCGAGGACAGCACCGCCGTGGCCCGGGTGTCGCCCAGCAGGGCGTGCCCGCGCGCCTCGGCGGCGTAGAACATCGCCTCGACCCGCGGGGTGACCTGCCCGCGGGTCCCCTCCTGCGCGGCCCGCGCGAGCTGCGCGATCTCCCGCGGATTGCCCAGTTCCGCCGCGAGGTGGCTCATGGACGCCGCGAGGACGTAGCCCCCGTACGCCCGGTCCCCCGCCGCCTGCGCCAGCCGCAGCGCCTGGATGTAGTACCGCTGCGCCAGGCCCGGCTGCCCCGTGTCGACCGCCATGTAGCCGGCCAGCTCCGTCAGCCGGGCCACCGCCGCGAACAGCGCGCGGCCCACCGGCTCCCGGTACGAGCCGCCGATCAGCCCGGACACCACGGAGTTGAGGTAGTGCACGACGACGGGCCGCACGTGCCCGCTGCCGAAGCGATGATCGAGGTCCTTGAGGGCGTCCGTGGTCGCCCGCACCGCCTCCACGTCCGGCATGCCCACGCGCGAGCCGCCGCTGCGCGCGACCTGCGCGTCGGCTCCGGTGATCAGCCAGTCGCGGCTCGGTTCGACGAGCGCCGAGGCGGCCACGCTCGACCCGGACAGGAAGTCGCGGCGGCCGACGTCGCTCCGCCACAGCTCGCTGACCTGCTCGATGGCGCCGATGACGGTCGGGGAGAACTGGAGGCCGATGCCGGACGCGAGGTTCTTGCCGTTGGCCATGCCGATCTCGTCGATGGTGACGGTCCGGCCGAGTTTTCGCCCCAGCGCCTCGGCGATGATGCCGGGCGCCCGGCCGCGCGGCTGCTGGCCGCGCAACCACCGGGCCACGGAGGTCTTGTCGTAGCGGAGATCGAGGCCGTGTTCGGCCCCGCACATGTTGACGCGCCGGGCGAGCCCGGCGTTCGAGCACCCGGCTTCCTGGATGAGCGCCTGTAGCCGTTCATTCGGCTGGCGCGCGACGAGAGGCCTGGCTGCCATGAAAACCCCCAGTAGCCGCGGGTGATCGTTGGAATGATCACTTCCCGCCTGATGTGCGGAGAATCATCCGCTCTGCGTCGTGTCGCTACCCAACTCCGGCGCCCCGACCTCCTACGCGCCCCCGTGCGTGCATCAGTGCGCCCCGTATGCAGGATCGATGCTCCGCCCACCGGCCGGTTTACGCCCGTAACCCCGGGTGACCCGGAGAGTTGTGATGGGCGTGGAAGAGACCATCGCAGTCACGGAGACCGCACCCATCCCCAAGCAGCGCGGCGAGCAGTTGCTGGACCATGCCGTGCGGTACGCGGAAGAACGGCACTGGGACGTCTTCGCCGGCACCTGGCTGGAGTCCGCGGACGGGCGGGAGCTGTGCTCGTGCGGGGCGCAGGACTGCCCGGCGCCGGGCGCACACCCCACGGTGAAGGACTGGGCGTCGCTGGCGACGGGCAGCGCGGTCCAGGTGCGGCGGATCTGGGCGAAGCACCCCGAGGCCTCGATCCTGCTGCCGACGGGCCGGACGTTCGACGCGCTGGACGTCCCGGACTCGGCCGGGTTCCTGGCGCTGGCGCGGCTGGAGCGGATGGAGCGCACGCTCGGCCCGGTCGCCCTCACCCCCGACCACCGGATGCTGTTCTTCGTCCTGCCGGGCGCCGGGGCGAAGGTGCCGGACCTGGTGCGGGGGCTCGGCTGGTCGCCGGCGTCGATCGACCTCGCCGCGCGGGGCGAGGGCGAGTACGTGGCCGCCCCGCCCACCCGCTTCGGCGGCCGGGGCTCCGTCCAGTGGGCGCGCCGGCCCACTCCGGCCAACCGGTGGCTGCCGGACACCGAGGAGCTGATCGCGGCGCTGGCGTACGCCTGCGGGCGTGAGGCCGCGGCGGACCGGGACCGGCGCGGCGCCTGACCCGCCCCGCAAGATCGCAGGCCAGCCCGGTGCGGAACAGGGAGTTCCTGTACGAAAACTCATGACATAAGTAACTGCCCGGCCTCTCCCCGCCCTCCTATCGTGAAGAAGGCAGGACCACGGGGAACGGAACGAGAGGCAGGCGCATGCCGGACCAGGCAGTTGCGACGGGTGGGACGGACGGACCGGGCGGTGCGCGACCCGCGCCGTCCACCGGACGGGCGGCGGTGCGGGTCGAGGGCCTGTGGAAGCGCTTCGGCGAGCAGGTCGCGGTCGCGGGGATCGACCTGGAGCTGCCCGCGGGCCAGTTCATCGGCCTGGTCGGCCCCAACGGCGCGGGCAAGACGACGACACTGTCGATGATCACCGGTCTGCTCCGCCCCGACATGGGGCGCGTCGTCGTCGCCGGACACGACGTGTGGAGCGACCCGGTCGAGGTGAAGCGGCGGATCGGCGTACTGCCCGAGGGCCTGCGGCTGTTCGAGCGGCTGTCGGGGCGCGAACTGCTCGGCTACATGGGCCGGCTGCGCGGCCTGTCCGGCGAGGAGACAGACAAGCGGGCGACGCAGCTCCTGGACGTCCTGGACCTCGCGGGCTCGCAGCACAAGCTGGTCGTGGACTACTCGACGGGCATGCGGAAGAAGATCGGCCTGGCCGCCGCCCTGCTGCACAACCCCGAAGTGCTGTTCCTGGACGAGCCGTTCGAGGGCGTCGACCCGGTGTCGGCGCAGACCATCCGCGGGGTGCTGGAGCGGTACACCTCCTCCGGCGCCACGGTGGTCTTCTCCTCCCACGTCATGGAGCTCGTCGAGTCGCTGTGCGACTGGGTCGCCGTCATGGCCGCCGGCCGGATCCGCGCCGCGGGCCCGCTGGCCGACGTACGGGGCGACGCGCCCTCGCTGCAGGCCGCGTTCCTGGAGCTGGTCGGCGCGGGCGGGCGCGACGCGGGCGACTCCCTGGACTGGCTCGGCGGGCAGGCCGCCCGATGAGCACCGCATCCGCCTCCGCCCCGGCCGCCACTTCGGCCGCGGCCCCCGGGGTCAACCTGACCGCCGTCTTCGTCCGCCTCAAGCTCTCGCTGATCCGCAACGGGCTCAAGGGCTCCTCGAAGCGCAAGGCCGCCTACTTCGGCTCGCTGGCGTTCTCCCTGGTGGTGGCGTTCTTCGCGATGCTCGGCCTGGCCGTGCTGCACGGAAACGCGCACGCGGGCACGGTCGTCGTCCTGCTCGCCGCGATCATCGCCCTCGGCTGGACGTTCATGCCGCTGTTCTTCCCCACCGGGGACGAGACGCTCGACCCGAGCCGGCTGGTCATGCTGCCGCTGCGGCCGCGTCCGCTCGTCCGCGCCCTGCTGGCCTCCTCGCTGGTCGGCATCGGCCCGATGTTCACCGTCTGCCTGGCGGTGGGCTCCGTGGTGGCCGTCGCGCGGGGCGCGGCGGGCATCGTGGCCGCCGTACCGGCCGTGCCGCTCCTGCTGCTGGGCTGCGTCACCCTGGCCCGGGCAGTGGCCACGGCCAACGTCCGGCTGCTGACCAGCCGCAAGGGCCGTGACCTCGCGCTGCTCAGCGGCCTGCTGATCGCCCTCGGCGCGCAGGTGGCGAACTTCGCCGGCCAGCGCCTGTCGCAGTCGGGCGGCCTGGCCACGCTGGAGCCGGCCGAGGCGGTGGTGCGGTGGCTGCCGCCGGCGTCCGCCGTCGGCATGGTGGACTCGGCGAGCAAGGGCTCGTACGGCGTGGCGGCGGGCCAGCTGGCGGTCACGGTCCTCGCGCTGGTGCTGCTCCTGTGGTTCTGGGAGCGCAGCCTGACCAGCCTGATGGTCACTCCCGACGGCTCGACGATCGCGGCGGCGAAGCCGTCGAAGCGGGAGTCCGCGGGCGGCGCCGGCGCCTGGGCGTTCCTGCCCGCAGGGCGGACGGGCGCGGTCATGCAGCGCACGCTGCGGTACGTGGTCCGCGACCCGAAGACGAAGTCGGCGTGGGTCACGGGCCTGGCGGTGGGCCTGATCATCCCGGTCTTCAACGCCCTCCAGGGCACGGGCTCGGTGTACCTGGCCTGCTTCGGCACGGGCATGCTCGGCATCCAGATGTACAACCAGTTCGGTCAGGACACCTCGGCGTTCTGGATGGTCGCGCAGACCATCTCGACGACGCGGGAGGCCTTCGAGGAGCTGCGGGCCCGGGCGTACGCCCTGGCCCTGGTCACCGTCCCGTACACGGTCCTGGTCACGGCGGTCACGACGGCGCTGCTGCACGACTGGAGCCGCCTCCCGGCCGGACTCGGGGTGGGCCTGGCCCTGCTCGGCTCGATGCTGTGCACGGGCGCGCTGGCCTCCGCCCGCTTCCCGTACTCGATCCCGACGGACGGCGCGTTCAAGAACGTGGCCCCGGGGCAGGCCGGGCTCGCCTGGGCGGGCATCTTCGGCGGCATGCTCACCTCGGCGGTGATCTGCTCCCCGGTGATCGCCTTGGCGGTCTACCTGAATGTGGCGGACCACGCGTCCCTCACCTGGATCCTGCTCCCGCTGGGCGCGGTCTGGGGCACCCTGGCCGCCTGGGCGGGGCTTCGGCTGGCGGCGCCGACGGTGGCGCGGAAGCTGCCGGAGATCCTGCTGGCGGTCAGCAAGGGCTGAGGCCCGGCGCACAGGGGTCGGCCCCCGCTCCCGGTGAGGGGGCGGGGGCCGACCCCGTTGTGCGGTGCGGGGCCGCGGTGATCAGACGGTCGGGAACTTCGCCGTGAAGGCGGCCGGGACGCTGACCACGTCATCGAAGCTGAGCTTGCCCGCACCGAACTCGTCGGCGGACATCGCACGCTTCTTGCCGCCCTGGACCTGCCAGACGGTGTTGCTGCCCGGGGAGAGCAGCATCGTGCCGTCGGCGGGGGCGGCCTTCGCGGCGGCCGAGCCCAGCCACTCGCCGGGAGCGGCCTCCAGCGGACGCTTGTCGTAGCCGAGGCCGGTGAAGTCGGCGTACGTCAGCGGGACCGCGACGCCGCCCGCCATCACGTAGACCGTGGGGTTGGTGCCCGACGCGTCCTTGACGATGGTGCCGTTGGCCAGCTGCTTGGCCGCGGTGGAGGCCAGCCAGCTGGTCGGGACGCCCATCAGGGAGCGGCCGTCGTAGCCGTTGGCCGTCCACTCGGCGGCCGAGATGTGCAGCGCCGAGCCGTTGACCATGACGTAGCGGGCCGGGTCGGTGCCGGTCTGGTCCATCACCACGCGGCCGTTCGAGACGCTGCGCTGGACCGCGGCCTGCAGCCAGGAGGTCGGAACGCCCATATCGCGACGGACGTTGTAGCCGTCGGCGGTCCAGTCCGAGGCGCTGATCGGCAGCGCGGCGCCGTCGATCACCACGTACCGGTTGGCACCGCCGGCCTGGTCGTGCACGACGGTACCGGCCGGCGGGGCGCTCGGCAGGCCGTTGAAGGCGGCGTCGTCCACGAGGACGATCTTGCTCAGGTCGTAGTGGTCGGGGGTGACGTCGGAGCCCGCCACCGGGACGCCCGCACCCTCGATCATGACCTTCACGGCCGGGCCGTTCGGCGACTTCACCAGCGTGCCGTTGGCCAGCGAGGCCGGGTTCGGGTACGAGGGGGCGCTCGGGTACGGGTCCGCGTGGTCGGCGCCCAGACCGGCGGCGGGACCGCAGGACGGCCAGGCGCCCTGGCCCTGACCCGCGAGGATCTTCTCGCCCGTCAGGATCTGCTGCTGCTTGGTCGCCTGGTCGGGGCGGGAGGCGTACTGCGTGCCGCCGAAGGCGCGCCACGTCGACATCGAGATCTGGAGGCCGCCGTAGTAGCCGTTGCCGGTGTTGATGCTCCAGTTGCCGCTGGCCTCGCACTGGGCGACCTTGTCCCAGGTCGAGACGGAGGCGGCCGAGGCGGTGGTGGTCGTGAGCAGCGGGGCGGCGAGGGCGACCAGAGCGGTGGCGGTGACGGCGAGCGCGGACTTCTTGCGGGCGGCAGACAGCACGGAGTGTTCCTCGGGGAGTTCAGGGCGCAGGCCTGGAGGTCGGCGGCTGCGGGGCGGCGAATGCGGGGGCGGCGGGCGCGGGGCGGCGAGCCCGGCGCGGAAGCCGCGGGGCGGGGCCCGGGCCGGCCCGAGCCGCCCGGCCGGTGCGGACCGGGCGGCTCGGGCGGGCGGTGATCAGACGGTCGGGAACTTCGCCGTGAAGGCGGTCGGGACGCTGATCACATCGTTGAAGCTGAGCTTGCCCTCGCCGAACTGGTCGGCGGTCATGGCCTTCTTCTTGCCGCCCTGGATCTGCCAGACGGTGTTGCTGTCGGGCGAGAGCAGCATCGTGCCGTCGGCCGGGGCGGCCTTCGCGGCGGCCGAGGCCAGGTACTCACCCGGGGCGCCGAGCAGCGAACGCTTGTCGTAGCCGAAGCCGGTGAAGTCGGCGTAGGTCAGCGGCACCGCGACGCCGCCCGCCATCACGTAGACCGTGGAGTTGGCACCCGAGGCGTCCTTGACGATCGAGCCGTTGGCCACCTGCTTGGAGACGGTGGAGGCCAGCCACTCACCCGGGACACCCATCAGGCTCTGCTTGTCGTACCCGTTGCCGGTCCACTCGGAGGCCGAGATGTGCACCGCGGCACCGGCGATCATGACGTAGCGGTTCGGGTCGGTGCCGGACTGGTCCATGAGCACGGTGCCGGTCGGCACGGACTTGGCGACGGCGGACTTCAGCCACTGGCCCGGGACACCCATCAGGGTCTGGGTGTTGTAGTCGTCGGCGGTCCACTCGGAGGCCGAGATGTGCAGCGCCGCACCGTTGACGATGACGTAGCGGCCGGGGTCGGTGCCGGTCTGGTCCATCACGACGATGCCGGTCGTCAGGTTGCGCTGGGCGGCGTTCTGCAGCCAGGCCGTCGGAACGCCCATGTCGGCACGGACGTTGTACCCGGCGGCGGTCCAGTCCTCGGCGCCGATCAGCAGCGCCGTACCGTCGACGATCACGTAGCGCTCGGCTCCGCCGGCCTGGTCGTGGACCACGGTGCCGGCGGGCGGGGCGCTCGGCAGGGACCGGAAGGCCGTGTCGTCCACGAGCACGATCTTGCTCAGGTCGTACTTGTCCGGGGTGACGTCGGAGGCGGCGACCGGAATGCCCGCACCGTTGATCATGACCTTCACGTCGGGGCCGTTGGGCGACTTCACGAGCGTTCCGGCGGGCAGGGTCGTGGGGTTGGGGAGCGTGGGGGTGCTGGTACCGGCGGGCGAGATGTAGCCGCTGATCCGCTGTCCGCCCCAGGGCGCCGAACCCACGCTGTAGTTGGTGGCGGTGTTGGTGCTGACGTGTCCCGGCCGGCCGCCCTGGTTTCCGCCGGTGATGGTGATCACGCCACCGGATATGCCCGTGACGAGGGCCACGTGGTCGGCGTAGTCGCTTCCGTTGTAGTTGAAGACGACCGCGTCACCGACGTGCGGCGTGCTGGAGAGCGTCCCGTACTTCTTGCCGTAGTCCATGAAGCTCGCGGCCCGGTCGTCCAGGGTGGACAGGCCCGTGACCCCGTTGCGGGCCCAGACCCAGCCGGCGAAGTCCGCACACCAGGCGTGGGCGGTGGTGGTGCCGCCGTAGCAGCTGCTCGTCTGGTTGGGGCCACCGAGGTAACCACCGTGGGCACAGGCGCCGTTGCCGTTCTCGGCGCGGGCCGTGGCCGAGATGCCGTCCGTGAGCGTCGAGGCGCTGGCCGGGGAGGCGACCACGCTGGTGAGCACGGTCACGGCCAGGGCGGAGGCGGAGGAGAGGCGGATGGCGGTGGTCTTCAGGGTGCTGCGGGACATGGCGAAGCTCCGTACGGGAGTGAAGTGACGCGTGTGGTGGCGCTGCGGGTTCCGCAGGCAGGCCCGTCGAGGGCCGGAAGTCTGTGGGCGCACCGGGCGGGTGGACGGCTGCCCTGCAGGAGCAGCTGTCAGGCCGGCGGACGCGGTGCGCGGTGAAGCGGTGGGGCGTGAAGCAGTGGGGCGTGAAGCGGTGGGCCGTGAAGCGGTGGAATGCGGCGGCCGCGGCGGGGCGGCGGCTCGGCTACTCCCAGGCGGTGGTCTTCAGGGTGACCGGGGCGGTCTCCCATGCGGTCGTGGCGGTGACCCGGGTGGCGGCGCTGTCGCCGTGCCCGGCGAAGGCCGGGGTGATGGCGGCGACGGAGAAGGCGAGGGAGGCGACCGCGGCGGCCTTGACGAGGTGGGTGCGCAGCATGGGAGTGGTCCTTTGCGAAAGCTGGGATGAGTGACTGATCCGGCCTCGCGTCCCGCGGTGACGCTTCGTCCGGTGTGCCTTCGGGGCGGTGTTCCCTTCCGGCGATCACTACTTTCGTCGCAGGTCAGAGCGGGTGGAAGGGCTTTCAGCTGGACGGAATCGGCCCTGGACCGTTCCGGCCAGCGAGGCCGGAAGGGGACAGCAGGGCGCGCTCGAAGTAGGGGGCGATCAGGGGGACGCCGACACGGGTGAGGCTCCAGCCGCCGAGTTCGGGGAGCGTGTCGAGGGCACGCCGGCAGAGGGACTCCGTCCGCTGCTCCGCCTCGTCCAGGTTCTCCGCGAGCACGAAGACGCCGAGCACCGGATCGGGCTGCGCGTACGGGTGCGGGGTCACGTGCTCCACCGCGTCACGGCTTCCGGCCAGGGAGAGGAGGAGTTCACCGATGCGCGGGGGCAGCAGGCCACCCGCCGCGGGGGCCCGGAGGCCGGCGTGTACGAGATACATGCATCCGACCCTTCCCGAGGATCCGGACGTATCACAGGTTCGTGACCTGGCCTTTTGGGTCCCTGACCGGAACCGTCCACGAAGGGTTCCCGGCTGGCCGCGGCCCGTACGGACGTGCGATGATCCGGTTGCCTTGAGGGACAAGGTGTACACGGGGGGAACCGCTGTGCTGTCAACTCTGGGCCTCGACACGACCGCCGAGGCCGTCTACCGCGCCATGCTCGCGCGCCCGCGCGACGGCGTGAGCGCACTCGCAGCCCATCTCGGGCTGCCCGAACCGGAAATCCGGCGGAGCCTCGACCTGCTCAGCGAGCTGGCCCTCATCCGGCCCTCGTACGAGCACGCCGGGGAGCTCCGCGCGGTCTCGCCCGACGTCGGCATGGAACTCCTCATGGCCCGCCAGCAGGCCGAGCTGGCCGCCCAGCAGCTGAAGATCGAGGCGTCCCGGGCGGCCGCCGCACAGCTCATCGCGGAGTTCGCCGACCTGAGCCCGGCCGCTTCCGGCCCCGGGGTCGAGCAGCTCACCGGGCTCGACGCCATCCGGTCCCGGATCGCCGGTCTGGCGCACCGCGTCCAGGGCGAACTGATGACCTTCGCCCCGGGCGGGGGCCACCGGCCCGAGACGCTGGAGGCCTCGAAGGCGGACGACGGGGCGCTGCTGGGCCGCGGGGTGCGGATGCGCTCGCTGTTCCAGGACAGCGTGCGCAACAGCCAGACCACGGTGACGTACGCGACGTGGCTGACCGAGAACGGCGGAGAGGTGCGGACCGCCCCGGACCTGCCCACGCGCATGATGGTCTTCGACCGGACCACCGCCGTGATCCCGGTCAGCAGCGCGGACAGTGCCGCGGGAGCGGTGGTCCTGACCGGGGAGGGCACGCTGACGGCGCTGTGCGCGCTCTTCGAGAACATCTGGTCGGGGGCCCGGCCGCTCGGCGCCGTCGAGGAGAAGGACACGGGCGGGCTCAACCCGCAGGAGCGCACGGTGGTCCAGTTGCTGGCGCAGGGCCTGACCGACGAGGCGATAGCCAAGCGCCTCGCGGTCTCCCCGCGCACGGCCCGCCGACTGGCGAACGGACTGATGGCCCGGCTGGGCGCCGCGAGCCGCTTCGAGTTCGGAGTCCGAGCGGTCCAGCGCGGCTGGCTCCCCGGCACGGAGTAGCCCGCGCGCCGGCGCCCGCGCACCTTTGCCGTACCCGCACCCCGCGCCCGCACCCGCGCTCACGGCGTCGGGGCCGGCGCGCGGGTGGCGGGCGCACAGGGGCGGGCGCACAGGGGCCGGCGCGGGCGGGTCCGCGCCCCGGGCCCCCGCCGCGTCGGCGGCGCCGGGGTCAGGCCTGGGCCCTGACCCCCTCCAGGAAGGGCTCAAGGACGGCGCGCCAGGCCGTGGGCTGGTCGTAGTGGAGGTAGTGGCCGGCGTCGGGGATCTCGGCGTACCGGCCCGCGGGGAGGACGCGGACCATCTCCTGGGCCTCCGCACGGCCCAGTTCGCCGTCCAGGCCGCGGACGACCAGGGTCGGGCAGCGGACCTGGGCCAGCTCCTCCCAGTGCGCGTCGTGGACCCAGGTCTCGCGGGCGGTCAGCATCTGGCGGCGGGAGAACAGGGGGCGCCAGCCGTCCGGCGCCTGGTGCATCACCTCGGCGAAGAAGGCGCCGCGTCCTGGATCGGGGCGCTCCACCCGGGGGTCGTCCTCGCCGAACCAGCGGCGGGCGGCGTCCTGGGTGGGGAAGGGGAGGGGCCAGCGGCGGAACCACTCCTCCCATTCCTGCTGGGAGGCCTCGCCGAGGGCGGAGGCGCGCATGTCGCAGATCACCAGTGCCTCGACGAGGTCGGGGCGGCGGGCGGCGAGCTGCCAGCCGGTGAGGGCCCCCATGGAGTGCCCGATCAGGGTCACGGGGCCCAGGCCGAGCTGCTCTATGACGGCTTCGGCGTCGGCCACGAACGCGTCGCGCCCCAGCCGGGTCGAGGTGCCCGGGCCGGCGGCGGGGCGCTCGCTCTGGCCGTGGCCGCGCTGGTCGAGGGCCACGACGCGGCGGTTCCGGGCGAGCCAGCGGGCGGTGCCCGCCCAGTGGAAGGCTCGGCCCATCAGACCGTGGAGTAACAGCACCCGGGGCGCGTCGGGGTCGGGGGGCTCGGCGGTGGCGGATTCCCGGAACTCCCAGGCGGCCAGGCGCACACCGTCGGCCCCTGTCACATCGATGCGCTGTACCACGGCAGATGCACCCCCTTCGCTCGCGGCCAGACTATCGAACCCGCATTCGAAAACGGGGTTCTCGCCGTTAACACCGCTCTTTCGAGTGACCTTGCTCAAGGATTGGCCGCCCCTGCCGATGGAGATCCTTTCAACAGGGAGGCGGGCCGCTCGGGGAAGACGGTCCGAAGGGGATGACCTTGAGAGCTCGGGGCTCCAGGTCAGCAAGGGGAGGACCGGTCCCGGCGCCGCAAGGCGCCGGGACCGTCCACGTCCACCACCCGTGACCCCCTCCACCGCCTTCGGGCCGACGGTCGGCGTTCTGTTCACGCCCGGGTCGGCGCCCTGTTCGGCGCCCTGCTCAGCGCTTGGCTCGGCTTCGGCTCAGCGCTTGGCCACGAACACGTGCGAAGCGATCTCCGCATCCAGTTCCGCGGCCTCGCCGCCGCTGCCGACCAGCACCCCGCCCGGCGACTCGGTCACGCTGACCACCGAGCCGGGCTGCACGCCCGCCCGCCGCAGCGTGTACATCAGCTGGGCGTCCGTCTGGATCGGCTCCCCGATCCGGCGCACGACCACGGTCTTCCCGTCCGAGCCCGGGTCCAGCTCCGACAGGCTGACCATGCCGTCCTCCAGGAACGGATCCGCCTCCGCCTTCTCGCCCAGCTCCTCCAGCCCCGGGATCGGGTTCCCGTACGGCGACTCCGTCGGGTGGCGCAGCAGCTCCAGCACCCGCCGCTCCACCGCCTCGCTCATCACGTGCTCCCAGCGGCAGGCCTCGGCGTGCACCTGCTCCCACTCCAGGCCGATGACGTCGACGAGCAGGCATTCCGCGAGCCGGTGCTTGCGCATCACGCGCGTAGCCAGCCGGCGGCCCTCCTCCGTCAGCTCCAGGTGCCGGTCGCTCGCCACGGCCACCAGGCCGTCCCGCTCCATGCGCGCCACCGTCTGGCTCACCGTCGGCCCGCTCTGGTCCAGCCGCTCGGCGATGCGGGCGCGCATGGGGACCACGCCTTCCTCTTCCAGCTCGAGGATGGTGCGGAGATACATCTCCGTGGTATCGATCAGTCCGGACATTCGTGCCCCTCGGATATCGTGCGCTGGCCCTGCCCCCAATTCTGACGCATCGCACGGACAACCGTCCCGTGCCTGACGTCAAGCCCCGCCCAGGACATCCCCCGGCGCGTTCGGCGCGGGATTGACGTTCGTATTGACACGCCCTTGGTCCAGACCGCACGGTGAGCGGCGGACACGGACGAACCCCACCTCTGGAAGGGCCATCGGCGTATGAGCGAGAGCAAGCTGGCCGGTCAGTTCCTCGACGCCGCGATCGGCCTCCTGGAGCGGGTCCGCAGCGAAGAGGCGGAACGCATCGCCGAGGCCGGCGCCGCCGTCGCCGAGGCCGTGGCCGCCGGGAACCGGATCTTCGTCTTCGGGGCCGGGCACTCCTCGCTCCCCGCCCAGGACGTGGTCTACCGGGCCGGCGGACTCGCCCTCGTCAACTTCCTCGCCGTCCCCGGCACCGTCGGCGTCGACGTCATGCCGGCCACCCTCGGCAGCGCCCTGGAGCGGGTCGACGGGCTCGCCGGTGCCGTCCTCGACAGCAGCCCGGCCGCCGACGGCGACGTCCTCGTGATCGTCTCCCTCTCCGGCCGCAACGGCCTGCCGGTCGAGATGGCCATGAACGCCCGCGCCATCGGCATGAAGGTGATCGGCCTGACGTCCGTGGCGTACGCGACGGAGACCCGGTCGCGGCACGTCTCCGGCACCTTCCTCAAGGACCACTGCGACATCGTCCTCGACAGCAAGATCGCGGTCGGCGACGCCGAACTCAGCCATGACGGCATCGAGGCCCCGTTCGCGCCCGCCTCCACCGTCGTGACGAGCGCGATCATGCAGGCCGTGATGGCGGCGGCCGCGGGCGAGCTCGTCGCCCGCGGCATCGAGCCCCCGCTGCTCCGCTCGGGCAACGTCGACGGCGGCCACGAATGGAACGGCCGGGTCCTCCAGGAGTACGGCGACCGGATCTTCTTCCGCCACTGAACGGCGCGGCACCAGGGGATTGCGGGATTGCGGGACAGCCCTCAGGCCAGGTCCTTCGGATCGTGCCGGGGCCAGGCGCCGAGGTCCAGATCGGCTGCGACCCGGGCCGCGACCTCCTCCGCGTACGCCGCGTCCGCCTGCTCGAACGCGGCCCGCGAAGCACCCCGTACGAAGGTCAGCACCCCCAGGGTCCGCCCCCGGCTGCGCAGCACCGTGCACAGCACGTGCGCAGCGTCCTGCGGCCACTGCCGCTCCCGCGCCCAGCTCCCGCCCGCCTCGCCGCGCGGGGCGCTGGTGCGCACCGACCCGATCCGGTCCAGCGCCTGCATCGCCGGGTGCCCCGGCGCGTAGCGGGCGGCGCTCACCCCGGCCCCCGGGTCCGGCAGCACCGGCGGCGACGCCGCGACCCGTACGAGCCGCCGCCGGTCCGGGTCGGACGACTGCTCCAGTACGTCGAGCAGCGCGTGCTCCGCGAAGCCGGCCAGGGCGAAGTCCAGCCGTACGGCGGCGGCCTCGGCCGGGTCGCCGCACTCGGCGGCGGCCCGGCCCGACCGGTGCAGCTGACCGGCCCGGAACCGCAGCTGCGCCGTGTCCAGCGCGGCCTGCCGGGCCTCGGTGACGTCCTGGAACAGCCAGCCGACCCCGAGCGGCACCGGCTCCTCCGCCAGCGGCGAGCCCAGCCGCAGGAACCCGGACCGCCAGCACCGCCGCCGCACCCCCTCCGGCGTGCGGACGGACACCCACAGCTCCGCCGGCGCCGGCGGCGACCCCTCGGCGAGCACGTGGCTGAGGGCCCCCTCCAGCTCCTCGACGCCCTGGTCCAGCAGCTCTCCCAGGGGCCGGCCGAGCAGCGCGGTGCGCGCCGATCCGAACGCGCGGGCGGCGTGCGCGTTGACCACGGCCGGCCGCAGGTCCACGTCGACGAGGACCACGCCCCACGAGGCGTCGTCCATCAGCGCCTCGCTCAGCGCGATGGACCGCTCCAGGTCTATCTGGGCGTGCACCTCGCTGAAGGCGCAGTACACCCCGGCGGGCTTCCCGTCCGCCCCGGGCACCCCGGCGGACTGGGTCCGCACCAGCACCCGCCCGCCCTCCTTGGTGACCAGCGCGAACTCGTGCACCTGCCGCCCGGGCACGTCCTGGACGGCCATGAGCCGCTCCTCCACGTCCTGCGCGTCGGCGGCGCGCACGGCCCACCCGGCGAACCCCTTGCGCCCGACCGCCTCGGCGGCGCTCCAGCCCAGGATCCGCTCGGCCTCGCGGTTCCAGTGCGTGATCACGCCGTCGGCGTCGAACGCGCACAAAGCGGCGTCCATCCCGTCCAGCAGCGCTGCGAGCAGATCGTCGGTGGTCTCACCACGTCCGGAAGCACTCACCTGGCACCCCCTGCAGGTGTTCGCGTGTGCGGCACGTCAGATCATTCAACTGGAACGTGACGCAGCCCACACCGCATTCCCTGAATCGCCCCGAAATAAATCACTTGAGGACCCCGGGAAGCAGTTCTAGGCTCTGCGGTACACGAGAAGGGAGGTGGTTCCCGAAATGTACGGAAACCGGACGCGTGAGGTGGCTGCGGGCTAAGGGCCCGTCGTCGCACGCACCCAGTGCGGTGCCCGGCGGGATCGCCAGGCGCCAATCCCAAGCAGTCACCCGACCCGCGGGCTCGCCGGTACGTCCGGCCGGCTTCTCTCACTGCAGGAGAGAAACCCGAGCCCGCGGGTCGTCTGCGTTCTCCGCTACGGGCAGAGGCGCTCCAGGCGCCACTTTCCGCCCTCCAGGACGTACCGCAGGCGGTCGTGGAGGCGGTTTTCGTGCCCCTGCCAGAACTCCATGCCGTCGGGGACGATCCGGATGCCGCCCCACTCGGGCGGGACCGGGACCTGCTCGCCCTCGGGGTAGCGCTCCGCGAGTTCCGCGTAGCGGCGGTCGAGTTCCGCGCGGGAGGCGATCACGCGGGACTGCTCGCTCGCCCAGGCACCCAGCTGGGAGCCGTGCGGGCGCGAGCGGAAGTACGCCGCCGTCTCGTCGCGGCCGATCCGGGCGGCGGTGCCGGTGACGATGACCTGGCGGGCGATGGGGTGCCAGGGGAAGAGCAGGGCGACGTGCGGGTTGGCGTCGATCTCGTGGCCCTTGCGCGAGCCGTAGTTCGTGTAGAAGACGAAGCCCCGCTCGTCGAACTGCTTCAGCAGCACGGTGCGGGAACTGGGGCGGCCGTCGGGAGTCGCGGTCGAGACGACCATCGCGTTCGGTTCGAAGAGGTGCGAGTCGGCGGCCTGCTGGAACCACTCGGCGAACTGCCGCATGGGGTCCTCGGCGAGGCTCGCCTCGAGGACGATCTCCGAGCGGTACTGCTTGCGCATCGTGGCGGGGTCAATGTCCTGGTCGGTCACACGGCCATCCTGCCGCAGGAGTGCTTGCGGCAGTGTGCCGTATGTCACGCTTCCGCCTGGCATCCGCAGCCGCCAAAATCTTGGGGCCGGTCCGGAGGTCCCCACACGGGTGACCGACGGCCGTGCCGGGCATCAACGGGGATGACCGCGCCGGACCGCGAGTCACGCCGGGAGCCGCGCGTGTTCGCACTATCTGAGGAGCCGCCTGATGTCCGACTTCGTACCCGGGCTCGAAGGGGTCGTCGCGTTCGAGACCGAGATCGCCGAACCGGATAAGGAAGGCGGATCGCTCCGCTACCGCGGGGTCGACATCGAGGATCTCGTCGGGCACGTCTCGTTCGGCAACGTCTGGGGCCTGCTGGTCGACGGGGCGTTCAACCCCGGTCTGCCCGCCGCCGAGCCGTTCCCGATCCCGGTCCACTCCGGTGACATCCGGGTCGACGTGCAGTCCGCCCTCGCGATGCTCGCCCCCGTGTGGGGTCTGAAACCGCTGCTCGACATCGACGAGCGGACCGCCCGCGACAACCTGGCGCGCGCCGCCGTGATGGCGCTGTCGTACGTCGCCCAGTCCGCGCGCGGACAGGGCCGGCCGATGGTGCCGCAGAGCGAGATCGACAAGGCCGAGTCCGTGGTCGAGCGGTTCATGATCCGCTGGCGGGGCGAGCCGGACCCCAAGCACGTCAAGGCCGTCGACGCGTACTGGACGTCGGCCGCCGAACACGGGATGAACGCCTCGACGTTCACCGCGCGCGTGATCGCCTCGACCGGTGCGGACGTGGCCGCGGCGCTGTCCGGTGCCGTCGGCGCCATGTCCGGGCCGCTGCACGGCGGCGCGCCGTCCCGCGTCCTCGGCATGATCGAGGAGATCGAGCGCACCGGGGACGCGGTCGCGTACGTGAAGAAGGCCCTCGACAAGGGCGAGCGGCTGATGGGCTTCGGGCACCGCGTGTACCGGGCCGAGGACCCGCGCGCCCGCGTGCTGCGGCGCACCGCCAAGGAGCTGGACGCACCGCGCTACGAGGTGGCCGCCGCGCTGGAGAAGGCCGCGCTGGAGGAGCTGCACGCCCGCCGCCCCGACCGGGTGCTCGCGACGAACGTGGAGTTCTGGGCCGCGATCATGCTGGACTTCGCGGAGGTCCCGGCGCACATGTTCACCTCGATGTTCACCTGCGCCCGGACGGCCGGCTGGTCGGCGCACATCCTGGAGCAGAAGCGCACGGGCCGCCTGGTGCGTCCGTCGGCCCGCTACATCGGCCCGGGCCGGCGCAACCCGCAGGAGATCGAGGGGTACGCCGACATCGCCGACACGGCCTGACCGTCCGTCGCACCCGCCTCAGGGCGCCGCATCCCGTCGCTTGCGTACGGGTGCGGCGCCCTCGGCGTCTTCGGGTTCAGCCGAGCGTGGCGTCCAGGATCCGGGACCACTGGGCGACCACGCGGGCGCGGCGGGCCGTGTCGTCGGTGAGGACGTTGGCCAGACCGAGGCCGCGGGCCATGTCCAGGAGGCCCTGCACGGTTTCGCGTACGCCCGGGACGGACTCGTCCGCGCCAAGGAGTTCCACGGCGATGCGGTGGGTCTCGCGGCCCACGCGGGCCTCCAGTTCGGTGACCTGGGGGCGCAGCTGCTCCTCGTTGGAGGCGGCGACCCACAGCTGGAGGGCGGCGCGGAAGAGGGCCCCGGTGTAGAGGTCGACGAGAGCTTCGACGACGGCGGGGCGGGCGGCGGGCCCGGCGTGGAAGAGGTCGCGCAGGGCCGCGGAGCGTTCCTCGGAGACGTAGGCGACGGCGGCGGTGAACAGGTCCTCGCGCGTCGGGAAGTGGTACTGGGCGGCGCCGCGGGAGACTCCCGCGCGTTCGGCGACGACGGCGACGGTGGAGCCGGCCCAGCCCTGTTCGGCGAGGCAGGCGACGGCCGCCTCCAGGAGGTGGCGGCGCGTGACGCGGCTGCGGGCTTGCTTGGGCCCGGGCGCGGCGTCGTGCGGGCGCCCGGCGTCGTGCGCGGGCCGGGCGTCGTGTGCCCGCCCGGCGTCGTGCGCGGGCTGGGCGTCGTGTGACCGCCCGGCGTCGTGCGCGGGCTGGGCGTCGGTCACAGGGCCCATGCCGGGTCCCGGCGTTCGAAGCGGGCGGTGATGCCCTCGCGGGCCTCGGCGGAGCCGAAGTGGTGTGCGGACAGCTCCGTGAGCGCGGCGCCGTCGGCCGCCAGGACGGCCCGGACGGGGGCGGTGAGCAGGCCCTTGGTGGCGGCGAGGGCTTGCGGCCCCGCCTTGCGCAGTCCCGCGAGCACGGGCGCGAGGACCTCGTCCACGTCGTCGCCGTGGAGGGTGAGCAGGCCGATGCGGGCGGCTTCGGCGGCGTCGAAGGCCTCGGCGGTGAGGAAGTACCGGGCCGCGGCGCGCGGGTCCAGGCGTGGGAGCAGCGGGGCGGAGATCACGGCGGGGACCACGCCGAGGTGGGTCTCGGTGAAGGCGTACGTGGACTGCGGGCCGGCGGCGGCGATGTCGCAGACGCCGAGGAGGCCGAGGCCGCCCGCCCGGACGTGGCCGGTGACGCGCGCCACGACCGGCTTGTGCAGTTCGGCGATCTCGCGGAGGAGGGCGAGGAAGTCGGCGGGGTCGCAGGGGGACTTCAGGTCGGCGCCGGCGCAGAACGTGGTGCCGGCGTGGGTGAGGACGATGGCCCGGGCCTGCGGGTCCGCCGCCGCCGCGGCGAGGGCCGTGCGCAGGTCGCGGACGAGGTCCGCGGAGAGGGCGTTGCGGTTGGCCGGGGAGTCGAGCGTGAGGGTGGTGATGCCGGGCGCTCGCGCGGCGCCGACGGGGCGGGTCATGCGGTGTCCTCCGGAGGTTGTGCGGGTGCTGCGGATCGTCCGGCCGGCGCCGGCGGGGGCAGGGCCCGACCCATTGTCCGGGGCGCGGCGCCCGTGCGCCGCCCGGCCGGCCGGATGCCCCGTCGCCGGGACGGCTGCCGGTGCCGCCCGCTGCACCGGAACACCGCCCGCCGTCCCCGGCGAGCCCTGAGTCGGGGCCTCGGACGCCGGGGCCGGGTGGGCCCTGGGCCGGGGGCCCGGGCGCCGGGGCCGGGTGGGCCCTCCTCGTCGAAGTCCCGCGCCCCCTGCGTGCCGGGGGCTCGGGCGGGCCCGCCCCGGTGGGCCCTGAGCCGGGGGTTCGGGGGCCGAGCTCCGGTGGGCCCTGGGCCGGGAACTCGGACGCCGGGGGCTCGGTGCCCGGCCCGAGGCGGGGAGCGGTCAGTAGGACTTGGGGAGGCCCAGGGTTTGGTGGGAGATGAAGTTGAGGATCATCTCCCGACTGACGGGGGCGATGCGGGAGACCCGGGAGGCCGTGATCAGTGCGGCCAGGCCGTATTCGCGGGTGAGGCCGTTGCCTCCGAGGGTGTGGACGGATTGGTCCACCGCCTTCACGCAGGCCTCCGCGGCGGCGTACTTGGCCATGTTCGCGGCCTCACCGGCGCCCATGTCGTCGCCCGCGTCGTACAGGTGGGCGGCCTTCTGCATCATCAGGCGGGCGAGTTCGAGGTCGATGTGGGCTGCGGCGAGGGGGTGGGCGATGGCCTGGTGGGCCCCGATCGCCTGCTTCCAGACCTGGCGGGTCTTCGCGTAGTCGACGGCCTTGGCGAGGGCGTAGCGACCCATGCCGATGGCGAAGGCGGCGGTCATGATGCGCTCGGGGTTGAGGCCGGCGAACAGCTGGAGGAGGCCGGCGTCCTCGTCGCCGACGAGCGCGTCCGCGGGCAGGCGGACCTCGTCCAGGACGAGTTCGAACTGCTTCTCCGCCGCCTGGAGTTCCATCTCGATGGCGGAGCGGGAGAAGCCCGGGGTGTCGCGCGGCACGATGAACAGGCAGGGCTTGAGACTTCCGGTGCGCGCGTCTTCGGTGCGGCCGACGATGAGGGTGGCGTCGGCGATGTCCACGCCGGAGATGAAGACCTTGCGCCCGGTGAGGACCCAGTCGTCCCCGTCGCGGCGGGCGGTGGTGGTGATGCGGTGGGAGTTGGAGCCGGCATCGGGTTCGGTGATGCCGAAGGCCATGGTGCGGCTGCCGTCGGCGAGTCCGGGGAGCCAGGCCCGCTTCTGGGCCTCGGTGCCGAAGCGGGAGATGACCGTGCCGCAGATGGCGGGCGAGACGACCATCATCAGCAGGGGGCAGCCGGCGGCGCCCAGTTCTTCGAGGACGATGGAGAGTTCGGCGATGCCGCCGCCTCCGCCGCCGTACTCCTCGGGGAGGTTGACCCCGAGGTAGCCGAGCTTGGCGGCATCGGCCCACAGCTCGTCGGGGTGGCCGCCCTCCCGGGCGACGCGGGCGAGGTAGTCGCGCCCGTAGCGCTGCCCGAGGGCGGCGACGGCGGCGCGCAGGGCCTTGTGCTCTTCGGTTTCGACGACGGAGCTCATGCGGGCGTTTCCTCCTGGACTACGGCGAGCAGGGCGCCGAACTCGACCTGGTGGCCGAGGGTGGCGTGGAGCGCGGTGAGCGTGCCGGAGGCGGGCGAGACGATGCGGTGCTCCATCTTCATGGCCTCCAACCAGAGCAGGGGCTGCCCGGCGGTGACGGCGTCGCCGGGGGCCAGGCCCTCGGCGACGCGGACGACGGTGCCGGGCATGGGGGCGAGCAGGGAGCCGGGTTCGGTGCGGTCCTGGGGATCGGCGAACCGGGGGACGGGGATGAAGGTGTGCGCGCCGAGCGGGGAGTCGACGTACGTCTCGCCCGGCCCACCCTCGGTGTTCGAATTGCGTTTCACGTGGAACATCCGGCGGACGCCCTCGACTTCGAGGGTGACGCGCTCGGGTTCCGCGGCCAGGACTCGAACGCCGGGGTGGTCCACGAGCTCCGGGGGGCCGCTGCGGCCGGGCCGGTAGCGGACCTCGTACTCGGTGCCGGCCGCGCTGTAGCGGCGGGTCTGCGGCTGGGAGCGGAGGTTGCGCCAGCCGCCGAGGCGGGTGGCGAGCGGGGCGCCGGGGGCCGGTGCGGCGTCCGCGAGGGCGGCGGCGACCGCGGCCAGGGTGGCGTCCGGGCCGCCTTCGGTGAGGGACCCGAGGTGGCGTTCGTAGAACCCCGTGTCGAGCCGCGCCTCGGCGAACTCCGGGTGCCGCAGGGAGCGTACGAGGAGTTCGCGGTTGGTGGCCAGGCCGTGGATGCGGGCTCCGGCCAGGGCGTGGGCGAGGGCGCGAACGGCCTCGGCCCGGGTGGGGGCGTGGGCGACGACCTTGGCGAGCATCGGGTCGTAGTGGACGCCGACGGTGTCCCCGTCGGCGAAGCCGGTGTCCACGCGGACCTCACCGGGGACGGCGAGGGTGTGCAGGACTCCGGTCTGCGGACGCCAGTCCTGGGCGGGGTCCTCGGCGTACAGACGGGCCTCGACGGCGTGGCCGGCTGGCTCGGGGGGCGTCAGCGGCAGCGCCGCGCCCTCGGCGATGCGCAGTTGCAGGGCGACGAGGTCGAGCCCGAAGACGGCCTCGGTTACGGGGTGCTCCACCTGGAGCCGGGTGTTCATCTCCAGGAAGTACGGGCGTCCGTCGGCGGCGACGAGGAACTCGACGGTGCCCGCGCCCTGGTAGGAGACCGCGCGGGCGGCGGCCACGGCGGCCTCGTGGAGGGTGGTGCGCAGGGCCTCGGGGAGGGCCGGCGCCGGGGCCTCCTCGATGACCTTCTGGTGGCGGCGCTGGAGGGAGCAGTCGCGGGTGCCGAGTGCCCAGACCGTGCCGTGGGAGTCGGCGAGGATCTGGACCTCGACGTGGCGGCCGCGCTCGACGTAGGGCTCGGCGAAGACCTCGCCGTCGCCGAAGGCGGAGGCGGCTTCGGCGGAGGCGGCGTCGAGGGACTCCTTGAGGGCGTCGAGGTCCCGTACGACGCGCATGCCCCGCCCGCCCCCACCCGCGGCGGCCTTGAGGAGGAGGGGCAGGTCGGCGGCGGTGGCGGAGGCCGGGTCGACGGGGTCGAGGAGCGGGACCCCGGCGGCGCGCATCAGTTCCTTGGCCCGGGTCTTGGAGGCCATGGCCTCGATGGCCTCGGGCGGCGGGCCGATCCAGGTGAGTCCGGCGGCGGCGACGTCACGGGCGAAGCCGGCGTTCTCGGAGAGGAATCCGTACCCGGGGTGGACGGCGTCCGCGCCGGCGGCGAGGGCGGCCGCGATGACGAGGTCGCCGCGCAGGTAGGTGTCGGCGGGGGCGGCGCCGGGGAGGCGCACGGCCGCGTCGGCCTCGCGTACGTGCAGGGCGTCGGCGTCGGGGTCGGAGTGGACGGCGACGGTGGCCAGGCCCAGGGCGCGGGCGGTACGGAAGACGCGGACCGCGATCTCGCCGCGGTTGGCGACCAGGAGGGAGGTCAGGTTCGTCATGTGCGGGCTCACATCCGGAAGACGCCGAAGCCGCCGCGGGCGCCCTCGACGGGGGCGTTGTGGACGGCCGACAGGCACAGGCCGAGGACGGTACGGGTGTCGCGCGGGTCGATGACCCCGTCGTCGTACAGCCGCCCGGACAGGAACATCGGCAGGGACTCGGACTCGATCTGCGCCTCGACGAAGGCGCGCATCCCGGCGTCGGCCTCGTCGTCGTACGGCTGCCCCTTCGCGGCGGCGGACTGGCGGGCCACGATGGACAGGACGCCGGCGAGCTGCTGGGGGCCCATGACGGCGGATTTGGCGCTGGGCCAGGCGAAGAGGAACCGGGGCTCGTATGCGCGGCCGCACATGCCGTAGTGGCCGGCCCCGTAGCTGGCGCCGACGAGGACGGACAGGTGGGGGACGCGGGAGTTGGAGACCGCGTTGATCATCATCGAGCCGTGCTTGATGATGCCGCCCTGCTCGTACTCCTTGCCGACCATGTAGCCGGTGGTGTTGTGGAGGAAGAGCAGCGGGATGTCGCGCTGGTTGGCCAGCTGGATGAACTGGGCGGCCTTCTGCGATTCGGCGCTGAACAGCACTCCCTGGGCGTTGGCGAGGATGCCGACCGGGTATCCGTGCAGGGTGGCCCAGCCGGTGACCAGGCTGGTGCCGTAGAGGGGCTTGAACTCGTCGAAGTCGGAGCCGTCGACGATGCGCGCGATGACCTCGCGGGGGTCGAAGGGGGTCTTGAGGTCGGCGGGGACGATGCCGAGGAGTTCCTCCGGGTCGTACGCCGGTTCCTCGGCCCGGGGCGGGGCCGGGTGGGCCCGGCGGTGGTTGAGGCGGGCCACGACCCGGCGGGCCTGGCGGATGGCGTCGTGCTCGTCGAGGGCGTAGTAGTCGGCGAGTCCGGAGGTGCGGGCGTGCATGTCGGCTCCGCCGAGGGACTCGTCGTCGCTCTCCTCGCCGGTGGCCATCTTGACGAGCGGCGGACCGCCGAGGAACACCTTGGAACGGTCCTTGATCATGATGGTGTGGTCGGACATCCCGGGGATGTACGCACCTCCGGCGGTGGAGTTGCCGAAGACGACGGCGACGGTGGGGATGCCGGCGGCGGAGAGCCGGGTCAGGTCGCGGAAGATCGCGCCGCCCGGGATGAAGATCTCCTTCTGGGAGGGGAGATCGGCGCCGCCGGACTCGACGAGGCTGATGCAGGGCAGGTGGTTCTGCCGGGCGATCTCGTTGGCCCGCAGGGCCTTCTTGAGCGTCCAGGGATTGGAGGCTCCGCCGCGGACGGTGGGGTCGTTGGCGGTGACCAGGCACTCGACGCCCTCGACCGTGCCGATGCCGGTGACCATGGACGCGCCGACGGGGTAGTCGCTGCCCCAGCCGGCGAGCGGGGACAGTTCCAGGAACGGGGTGTCCGGGTCGAGGAGCAGCTCGATGCGCTCGCGGGCGAGGAGCTTGCCGCGGTCCTTGTGGCGGGCCGTGTACTTCTCGCCGCCGCCGAGGAGGGCCTTGGCGTGCTCGGCGTCCAGCTCGGCGAGGCGGGCGGTGGCCGCGGCGCGGTGGGCCAGGTGGTCGGGGGCGTGGGGGTCGACGGTGGTGGTGAGGCGGGTCATGAGCGGGTTCCCTCCGGGGTGAGCAGGAGGTGGGCGGGAATGTCGATGTGCCGGGCGCGCAGCCATTCGCCGAGGGCCTTGGCCTGGGGGTCGAAGCGGTGGGCGGAGGCCACGCCGGCGCCGAGGATGCCGGGGACGGTGAAGTTCAGGGCGCGGAGGTTGGGGAGGGCGTGGCGGGTGACGGGGAGACCTGCGGCCTCGGGGAGCAGGGCCTTGAGGGTGTCCACCGTGAGGGTGGTGTGGAGCCAGTCCCAGGCGTCGTCGCGTTCGACCCAGACGCCGATGTTGGCGTCGCCTCCCTTGTCGCCGCTGCGGGCGCCGACCAGCGCGCCGAGGGGTACGCGGCGGGTCGGCCCGGCCGATGCCTTTGCCGGTGCCTGTGCCGGTGCCGGTGCCGGTGCCGGTGCCGGTGCCTGTGCCGGTGCCGGTGCCTGTGCCGGTGCCGGTGCGGCGCCCGAGGGCGCCGGCTGCGCCCCCGGGTCCTCGGACGCCGGGCGGGCCCAGGTGTCCCGGACCGGTGGCATCGCGAGGCGGGTGCCGTCCGGGAGGACCGCCACGTGCGGGACCGAGGCCGCCGGGACCGCCGAGGACGTGAAGATCCCGTACGGCTGGGCCGGGCCCGGCGGGGCGGTGACGTGGAAACCCGGATAGCTGGCCAGGGCGAGCTCGACGGCCTCGGAGGTCAGCGCGCGGCCGACCCGGTCCGGGGAGGGGTCCCGCACCACCAGGCGCAGCAGCGCGCTCGCGGTCTCCTCCGTCGGGGCGTCCTCGTGGTCCGTGCGGGCCAGGGTCCAGTCCGCGGTGGCCACCTGGGACAGGGCGTCGGCCAGCTGGGCCCGTACCAGGGCGGCCTTGGCCTCGATGTCGAGGCCGGTCAGGACGAAGACCACCTCGTTGCGCCAGCCGCCGATCCGGGTGACGCCCACCTTGAGGGTGGCGGGCGGGGGTTCGCCCACGACCCCGGTGACGGCCACCCGGTCGGGGCCGGCGTCCGTCAGCCGGACCGTGTCCAGCCGGGCGGTCACGTCGGGGCCGAGGTAGCGGGGGCCCTGGGTTTCGTAGAGGAGTTGGGCCGTGACGGTGCCCGCCGAGACGACGCCGCCCGTACCCGGGTGCTTGGTGATCACCGAGGAGCCGTCCTCGGAGATCTCCGCCAGCGGGAACCCGGGGCGGCGGACGTCGTGCGCCGTGAAGAAGGCGTAGTTGCCGCCGGTGGCCTGGGTTCCGCACTCCAGGACGTGGCCCGCCACCACGGCTGCGGCCAGCCGGTCGTAGTCGTCGGGTGCCCAGTCGAACCACCAGGCCGCCGGTCCGCTGACCAGGGCCGCGTCGGTGACCCGGCCGGTGACGACCACGTCCGCGCCGGCCCGCAGGCAGGCGGTGATGCCGGCGCCGCCGAGGTAGGCGTTCGCGGTCAGCGCGCCCTCCGCGAACGGCATCAGGTCGTCGCCCTCGACGTGGGCGACCGATACCGGGATCCCGGTCCTGGCGGCGAGGGTGCGGATCGCTTCGGCCAGTCCCGCGGGGTTCAGGCCGCCCGCGTTGGCGACGATGCGCACGCCCCGCTCGAGCGCGAGGCCGAGGCCGTCCTCCAGCTGGCGCAGGAAGGTCTTGGCGTAGCCGAGGCCGGGGTCCTTCAGCCGGTCGCGGCCGAGGATCAGCATGGTCAGCTCGGCGAGGTAGTCGCCGGTCAGCACGTCGAGCGGGCCGCCGGTCAGCATCTCCTCGAAGGCGCTGGAGCGGTCGCCGTAGAACCCGGAGGCGTTGCCGATGCGCAGCGGCCGGCGGCCGGTCACCGGGTGGTCCCCGGGGCGCGGCCGGGGCCCGCCGGGCCCGCGAACGCCTGGGCGATGTCCAGCCAGCGGTCGGCGTCGGGGCCGGTCGCGGTCAGGGTGAGGTCGGCGCGGTGGGCCCGCTGGGTCACGAGGAGGCAGAAGTCGAGGGCCGGGCCGGTGACCCGGTCCGCCGCGTCCTCGGGCCCGTACGTCCAGGGTTCGCCGCCGTCCGGGGGGACGAGTTCCACCCGGAACCGGGCAGTGGGCGCGGGCAGTCCCCGTACGGCGAACGCGTAGTCGCGGGCCCGGACGCCGATTCGGGCGACGTGCCGCAGCCGGGCGGTGGGGGTGCGGCGCACCCCGAGGGCGTCGGCGACGTCCTGCCCGTGCGCCCAGGTCTCCATCAGGCGGGCGCTCGCCATGGAGGCGGCCTTCATCGGCGGCCCGTACCAGGGGAACCTGGCGTCGGGCGAGGCCGCGGCGAGCGCCTCGTCGAGGGCGGTGCGCCCGGCCCTCCAGCGGGCCAGCAGTTCGGCGGGCGGCAGGGCGGCGCCTCGTGCGGCGCCCTCGTCCACGAAGGAGTCGGGGGCCTTGACCGCCTCCTCGACCAGGGCGGCGAAGCCGTCGGCGTCGGTGAGGGAGACCAGCGAGGCCCGGTCGGTCCAGTGCAGGTGGGCGATCTGGTGGGCGATGGTCCAGCCGCTTGCGGGGGTGGGCGCGGCCCATCCGGCCTCGGGCAGGTCCCTCACCAGGGTTTCGAGTTCGAGGCCTTCCTCGCGCAGATCTGCGAAGACGGCGACGGCTGACGGATCGAGCACGGCGGGCTCCCCTTTCGGCGTGAGGGGAAGACTGACAGCCGCCGAGAAAACAATCAAGCATGCTTGCATGATTTCGCCATCGGACACTTCCTTCGCGCCAGCCGCAGCAACTGGCCCGGACCGAAGCCGATTTGACGCCCGGCACCACCCCGGGCAGGTCCGGGGGCGCCGTCCGCGCCGACCGCGCAGGGGGCGATTTCGGCCGGACGTCGCAGACCACCGAAACCTCACCGGATGTCGCATCGATACTGAACGCTTCGTTCCCCGCTCCGGGCCCCGAGCGCGCGCACCCACGTTCCGTCCACTCGACACAGAGGATGAACCGACGTGATCCCAGCCGCTTACTCCCTCTATCCCGAACTCGACGCGGCCACCCTCACCGCCTTCGTCACCGCCCTGGAGACCGGCGACGTCACGGGCCTGGGCCCCGCCCGCGCCGCGGAGGTCGCCGACGTCCGGTCCGTCGCCGTCTTCAGCCGCGTCAAGGTCGCCGGAGCCGACGGGGACCTGCTCGACGCCGCGCTGTGGCGGCACAAAGGGGGCCAGGCGCGGCCGGTCATCGTGATGCCCTCGCCGTGGACGAACCACGGCTGGCTCCCCTACGCCGTCCAGGCCACCGTCTTCGCGGCGCGCGGCTACAACGTCCTCGCGTACAGCACCCGGGGCTTCGGCGGATCCGAGGGCCAGGTCGACGTGGCCGGACCGCTGGACGTAGCCGACGGCAGCCGCGCCCTGGACCACCTGATCGAGCGCACCGCCGGCCCGGTCACCAGGATCGGCTTCCTCGGGGACTCGTACGGGTCGGGCATCAGCCAGCTCGTCGCCGCCCACGACACCCGCGTCGACGCGGTGGTCGCGCTCAGCACCTGGGGAGACCTCGGGGAGGCCTTCTACGAGAACCGGACCCGGCACGTGGCCGCCGTGGAGGCGCTGCTCAAGGCGGCCGCGAAGGCCCGGCTGAGCCCGCAGACGCAGAGCGTGTTCGAGAACGTCCTCGCCAACCGCGACATCCAGGGCACCCTGCGCTGGGCCGAGCAGCGCTCGCCGTTCAGCCACGTCAAGGAGCTCAACCGCCGCCAGGTCCCCGTCTACCTCTCGCACGCCTGGCACGAGACGCTCTTCCCGGGCAACCAGACCCTGAAGATGTTCAACGAGCTCGTCGGCCCCAAGCGGCTCGACCTCTCCATCGGCGACCACTCCGGGCCCGAGATGACGGGCATGACCGGCCTGCCGAACCGGATCTGGACCAACGCCCACCGCTGGTTCGACCACCACCTCAGGGGGATCGACAACGGCATCGCCGCCGAGGGCCAGGTGCTCAGCGAGGTCATGTGGGGCCAGGCCCTGGAACCCCGCCCCACCTGGCAGTCCGTGACCGAGCACGTACGCCGGCTGCACCTGGCGGGCGACGGGGAGCTCGCCGAGCGGCCCGAGGCCGGATGGAGCGCGGGCGTCCTGTGCGGGGTGGACACCCCGGCGACCGTCGCCGACGCGGTCGTGCTCTCCGGGTACGACGAGATCGCGGGCCGCCCGAAGGCCTACCGGACCGGCGACATCGACCGCACCGTCGCCGCGGTGTGGACCGCCGAGCCGGAGGCGGAGACGCTGCGGCTGCGCGGCACCCCGCGGCTGCGCGTCACGTACCGGGCGGCGAATGCCGGATCCTCGTTCGTCGCGTACCTGCTCGCCGCGGCCCCCGACGGAACGGCGCACATCGTCACGCACGCCCCGTTCAGCGACCTGGACTCACCGCCCGACAGCCTGGTCGCCGCGGACCTCGACCTGCAGGCGACGGCGTACGACGTTCCGCGCGGGCACCGGCTCATGCTGGTGGTCGACGCCCGTGACCCGTTCTACGGGGACGTCAACCTGCCCCGCGCGACGCTGGCCTTCACCTCCCCGGAGGCCACGCCGTCGTACCTGGACCTGCCGCTGGGCTGACGGCCCGCACAGGACCGCGCCCGCCCCGCATCGCCGAACTCCCCCGCGGCCGGCGGGGCGGGCGCCCGGACGCCCGCGTCAGGCCGAGGTCCTGCCGCCCTGGGAGCGGACCGCGCCCATGCTCGCCGCGATGACCAGGGCGATCGCGAGCGCGTCCAGGGCCGACATCGCCTGGTTCAGGACCAGGAAGCCGGCCGTGGCCGCGATCGCCGGCTCCAGGCTCATCAGGATGGCGAAGGTCGGTGCGGGCAGGCGGCGCAGCGCCAGCAGTTCCAGGGTGTACGGCAGGACGGAGGACAGGACGGCGACCCCTGCGCCCAGCGCCAGCGTGCTCGGCACGAGGAGCGCGGAACCGGCCTGGGCGATGCCCAGCGGGAGCGACAGCACCGCCGCCACCGCCATGGCCAGCGCCAGCCCGTCCGCCTGCGGGAAGCGGCGGCCCGTACGGGCGCTGAACACGATGTACGCCGCCCACATCGCGCCCGCTCCGAGCGCGAAGGCGCAGCCCGCCGGGTCGAGGCCGCCGAAGCCGCCCCCGCCGCCGTGGCCGGCCAGCAGGGCGACACCGGCCAGGGCCAGGGCGGCCCACAGCAGGCTCGCCGCGCGACGGGAGACGACGACCGACAGGACGAGGGGGCCGAGGACCTCCAGGGTGACGGCCGGGCCGAGCGGGATGCGGTCGATGGACTGGTAGAAGAGCCCGTTCATGCCGGCCATCGCGACGCCGAAGGCGACGACGGTGCCCCAGTCGGCGCGCGCGTAGCCGCGCACCTTCGGGCGGCACAGGAGCAGCAGCACCAGCGCGGCGGCCGCGAGCCGCAGCGTGACCACGCCCGCGGCGCCCGCCCCCGGCATGATCATGACCGCGAGCGCGGCGCCGAACTGGACCGAGATCCCTGCCGCGATCACCAGCGCGACGGGCCCCAGGCGGGACGGCCCGGCGGGGGCCGGGAGCGCCGGGGTAGCGGGGGCGGCGGCCGCCACGGGGGCGGCGGGGGTGGGTGCGGGGGAGGGTGCGGGCATTAATCCAGACTAAGGGGTATGTAAGGGCCAGGTCGCCGCGTACCGCCTTACCGCACCCCACCCTCCCCCGCCACCCGGACCCGGGACGTTCGTCTCATCGGGTGGACGCTTCTCCAAGGCGTGGACCAGGACCGGATACGCTCCGCTCGTGGCCGAGATCCAGATTCCCGCTGACATCAAGCCCGCCGACGGACGCTTCGGCGCGGGCCCCTCCAAGGTGCGGACCGAGGCGCTGGACGCCCTCGCCGCCACCGGTACCTCCCTGCTCGGGACCTCGCACCGCCAGGCCCCGGTCAAGAACCTGGTCGGCTCCGTGCGCCAGGGCATCCGGGACCTGTTCTCGCTGCCCGAGGGCTACGAGGTGATCCTGGGCAACGGCGGCTCCACCGCCTTCTGGGACATCGCGACGGCCGGGCTCATCGAGCGTAAGTCCCAGCACCTCACCTTCGGCGAGTTCTCGTCCAAGTTCGCCAAGGCCGCGAAGCTCGCGCCGTGGCTGGACGAGCCGACCGTGATCTCCTCCGAGCCGGGCACGCACCCGGAGCCGGTGGCCGAGGCGGGCGTCGACGTGTACGCGTACACGCACAACGAGACCTCGACGGGCGTCGCCGCGCCGGTCAAGCGCGTCGCGGGCGCCGACGCCGGGTCCCTCGTCCTGGTGGACGCGACCTCGGGCGCCGGCGGCCTGCCGGTGGACATCACCGAGAGCGACGTCTACTACTTCGCCCCGCAGAAGTCCTTCGCCTCCGACGGCGGCCTGTGGCTGGCGGCGTTCTCGCCGGCGGCCCTGGAGCGCGCGGCGCGCGTCCACGCGTCGGGCCGGCACATCCCGGAGTTCTTCTCACTGCCGACGGCGATCGACAACTCGCTGAAGAACCAGACGTACAACACCCCGGCGCTCGCCACCCTCTTCCTGCTGGACCGGCAGCTGGAGTGGATGAACAGCCAGGGCGGTCTGGAGTTCACGACCGGCCGTACCGCGGCCAGCGCGCGCCACCTGTACGGCTGGGCGGAGGCGTCGAAGTACGCGACCCCGTTCGTCGCGGACGCCGGCAAGCGCTCCTCCGTCATCGGCACGATCGACTTCTCGGACGACGTCGACGCGGCCGCCGTCGCCAAGGTGCTGCGCGCCAACGGCATCGTGGACACCGAGCCGTACCGCAAGCTCGGCCGCAACCAGCTGCGCATCGCGATGTTCCCGGCGATCGACCCGGCGGACGTGCAGGCGCTGACCGCGTGCATCGACTACGTGATCGACAAGCTCTGACCGAACCCCGCGTCGCGCTCGTACGGAGCCCCCGGTGACCTCGTGCCGCCGGGGGCTCCGTCGTTGCGCAACACCACGCCCACCCCGGGACCCCGGTCCCGTCGGCCACGTCGCGTCGTCGTGTTCGCCCACCTCACGGGCGAGGCGCAGCCGCACACGCGATACCTTCAGGGCGTCGGCATTCGGTGAATGCAGTACAGCTTGGAGGCAGCGGCGTGAGCGTGCGAGTGACGGCGGCCCAGGGTGGCGTGGACCCCTTCGGCACGGCCCGGCTGCGACGCGGGGTGCTCGACGCCTGGGGCGCGGGCCCGGCCCGCTTCCGTGAGGACGCGAACGCCGAGGAGGACCTGGCCCTCGGCGGCTACCGCGACCGGCTCGTCGTCGAGCTGGCGCAGAACGCGGCCGACGCCGCGGCCCGGGCCGAGGTGCCCGGCCGGCTGCGGCTGACCCTGCACTCCGGCGCGGGCGGGCGGCCCGGCGTGCTGGCCGTCGCCAACACCGGTGCCCCGCTGGATGCGACCGGCGTGGAGTCGCTGAGCACCCTGCGGGCCTCCGCGAAGCGGGAGCCCGCGGGGTCGACGGGCTCCTCGGACACCGTCGGCCGCTTCGGCGTCGGCTTCGCGGCCGTCCTCGCGGTCTCCGACGAACCCGCCGTGCTGGGCCGCCACGGCGGTGTCCGCTGGTCCCTGGCCGAGGCCCGCGAGCTGGCCCGGGACGCGGCGCAGGGCAGCCCTGGCCTCGGCGACGAACTGCGCCGCCGCGACGGGCACGTCCCGCTGCTGCGGCTGCCGTTGCCCGCCGAGGGCACCGCCCCCGAGGGCTACGACACGGTGGTCGTCCTCCCGCTGCGCGACGCCGCCGCCGAGGACCTGGTACAGCGGCTGCTGGCCGGCATCGACGACGCGCTGCTGCTCACCCTGCCGGGGCTGCGGGAGATCGTCGTGGAGACCCCCGCCACCGGGCACCGCGTGCTCCACCGGCGTACCGAGGGCCCGTACACGGTCGTCCAGGACTCGGCTGGGGCGGCCGGGGCCGGCGGAGGCACCGGGGCGGTCGACGGGGCCGGCACCGGGGAGACCCGGCGCTGGCGCACCGTCCGCCACAGCGGCCCCATCGAGCCCGCCCTCCTCGCGGACCGGCCGGTCGAGGAACGGCTGCGGCCCACCTGGACGGTGTCCTGGGCCGTGCCCGTCGACACCGACGGCGCCCCCGTACGCCCGGCCACCGCGCCCGTGGTGCACGCGCCGACCCCGACCGACGAACCGCTGGGCATCCCCGCCCTGCTCATCGCGACGCTGCCGCTGGACACCTCCCGCCGGCACCCCGCGCCGGGCCCGCTGACCGACTTCCTGGTGGAGCGGGCGGCCGACGCCTACGCCGAACTGCTCGGCGACTGGGACCCGGTGAGCACCGGGCTCGTGGACCTCGTACCCGGGCCGCTCGGCAAGGGCGTGCTGGACGGGGCGCTGCGCGCGGCCGTGCTGCAGCGGCTGCCGCGGACGGCGTTCCTCGCCCCGGCGGCCCCCGCCGAGCACGCCGAGGAGCGGTCCGCGCTGCGCCCCTTCGAGGCCGAGGTGGTGGAGGGCGCGGGCGCCGACACCGTACGGGTCCTCGCCGAGGTCCTGCCGACGCTGCTGCCGGCCGGGCTGGAGCGCCGGCCCGAGCTGCGCACGCTCGGCGTGGGCCGGCTGCCGCTGGGCGACGCCATCGAGCGGATCGCGGGCATCGAGCGCACCCCGGACTGGTGGCACCGGCTGTACGACACCCTCGCCGGGGTGGATCCGGACCGGCTGTCGGGCCTGCCGGTGCCGCTGGCCGACGGGCGGACCACGATCGGTCCGCGGCACGTGCTGCTGCCCGGCGCGGACACCCCGAAGGACCTGGCCCGGATGGGCCTGAAGGTGGCCCACCCGGACGCGGCGCACCCGCTGCTGGAACGCCTGGGCGCCCTCCCGGCCACGCCCCGCGCGGTCCTGACGACCCCGCAGGTGCGGGCGGCGGTGGCCGCCTCCCTCGACGCCGGGGAGATCTGGGACGAGGACGCCCTCGACGCCGACGAGCTGGCCGAGGTGGTCCTGGGCCTGGTCCGGGACGCCGACCTGGCGCCGGGCGACGAGCCGTGGCTGGGCGCGCTGGCCCTCCCGGACGAGGACGGGGAACTGACGCCCGCGGGCGAGCTTCTGCTGCCCGGCTCCCCGCTGGCCTCGGTGATCCGCGAGGACGAAGTCCCCTACGTGGACGGCGAGCTGGCCGAGCGGTGGGGTGCGCAGCCGCTGACCGCCTGCGGGGTGCTCGCCGCCTTCCAGCTGGTCCGCGCCACCGACGTGGTCCTCGACCCGGACGAACTGGAGCCCCGCGAAGGGGACTTCGCCGAGCCGGACGACGCGGGCCTGCTGGACGCGGTCGACGTGTGGTGCGAGGACGTACTGGACCAGCTCCCGGACACCCCGCTGCCGCCGGTGGCGACCGAGCTGGTGGCCGTGCGCGACCTCGACCTGGTCGACGACGACTGCTGGCCGCAGGCCCTGGCCATGCTGGCTCAGCCCCCGCTGCGCGACGCGCTGACCCAGCCCGTACGGGTGCTGCTGCCGGACGGCACCACGCAGTCGGTACGCCCGTACACCGCGTGGTGGCTGCGCGACCACCCGGTGCTCGACGGGCGCCGCCCGGCGGGCCTGCGCGCGGCGGGCGGGGACCCGCTGCTGGCGGGCCTGTACACCCCCGCGGACGCGACGGGCTTCGAGGACGAGCAGGTCCTGCGGGCGCTGGGGGTCCGTACGTCCGTTGCCGCCCTGCTGGAGGAGCCCGGCGGCGCCGCCGAGCTCCTGGGCCGGCTCGCCGACCCGGACCGCGAGGTGTCGGACCGCCAGCTGCACGCCCTGTACGGGGCCCTGGCCGACCTGGACCCCGAGCAGGTCACGCTCCCGGACGAGCTGCGCGCGGTGGTGGACGGCGAGATCGTGGTGGTCGACGCGGCGGACGCCGTCATCGCGGACGCCCCGGACCTGCTGCCCCTGGCCGAGGGGCTCCCGCTGCTCCCGGTGGCCCCGGCCCGCGCGGCCGACCTGGCGGACCTCCTCCAGGTCCGGCGGCTGTCGGAGACGGTCCCGGCGGAGGTCACGACACCGGGCGAGGAGCACGGCGTCCCGGAGCCGGTCCGCATCCTCCTGGGCCCCTCGACCCCGGCGACCTATCTGGAGCACGAGGAGCTGGTCGCGGGCGGTGTGGAGCTGGACTGGCGCCGCACACCGGACGGCACCCTGCACGCCTCCACCCTGGAGGGCGTGGCGGCGGGCCTGGCCTGGTCGGCGGGCCAGTGGCCGCGCCGCTTCGAGGTCGCGGCCCTGCTGGAGGACCCCTCCCGCACGGCGGAACTGGCCCGCGACCGCTGGTTCGACTGAGGTCGCGGGCCCGGCCCGCCCCCCGTCACCGCCCCGGGTGCGGGGCCGCCGTACCCGCACCCGGGCCGTGCGCTTCAATGACCTCTGCGCGACGCCGCACCGGGCGGCTCGCGGAAGGGGGATCATGAACATCAGAGGGAAGCACGGCCCGTTCAGACGTTGCGTCGTCGCACTGACCGGCGCCCTGGTCCTCGCAGCCGGTGCCACGACGGCGACGGCGACCTCGGCGGTCGCCGTCGGCATGCCGACGGCGCCGCGGCCCTGTTCGCCCGGTGACCGGGAGGACCCCGGCTCCTCGGCTGCCCTGCGGCCCGGCGAACAGCTCTCCGCCGACCAGCGCTTGCAGTCGAACAACGCGGTCCTGGTGATGCAGCCCGACGGCAATCTGGTGCTGAGCCTGGTGTGGGCCGGCCGTCCGGGTCCCGTCGTCTGGTCCAGTGGAACCTGGGGCAACCCGGGGGCGCACGCGATCCTCCAGGAGGACGGCAACCTCGTGGTCTACCGCCCGGACGGACGCGCCGTGTGGTCCACCGGCACGTGGGGCGGCGGCCAGGCCTGCGCAGTGGTGGACGGCCACGGCGACTTCCAGGTGAACCGGGCCGCCCCCGATCACTACGGATACCTCTGGCACACCGAGACCGGGACGCTCCAGGGCTCCTTCAACGGCAACGAGAGCCTCTGGGAGGGCGGCTTCTCCCTCAAGGCCGGCCAGTGGCGCGCCTCCCTCACGACCTGGCTGCTGATGCAGTCCGACGGCAACCTCGTCCTGTACCGCAAAAGCGACAACGCCCCGCTGTGGGCGACGAACACGTACGGGCTCTACCGCGCCAACGGCTCGATGAGCAGCTGGACCGGCAGCCTGACCATCTACTACACGGGCAAGGACGGCGGCGGCCACGCCGCCTGGGACGCCGGGGTCTCCGGCAGCCAGGGCGCCTACCTGTCCGTGCAGAACGACGGGAACGTCGTCATCTACGACCGGTCGGGCACCCGGGCCCTGTGGGCCTCCGGTACGTGGGGCCGGTCGTAGGACCGGGCCTGACGGCGCTGCCCCGCCCCGCCTCCGGGCCGGGCGGGGCGGTCCCGCGCGCTACGCCGGGAACCTGCGGTTGACCCAGCGGAAGGTGAACTCGATCAGGGCCGAGGCGGCCGCCGCGATGGCCACGGCCGTCCACGGGAGCTGTGTGCCCACGAGCTTCAGCTGGAAGAAGTCCTGGAGCCACGGGACGACGAGGACGAGCAGGAACGCCCCGCCCATCGCGCCGACCAGGACCACCCGCCACCACGTGTAGGGGCGGGCGATGATGGCCAGGACCCACATCGAGGTGAGGAACAGCGTCAGCGTCGCCGCGCTGGTCTCGGCGTTCAGGGCGTCCGGGCCGGAGTAGTGGTGGCGGGCGAGCAGGTACGTCACGAAGGTGGCCACGGCCGCGATCCCACCACCGGGGATGGCGTACCGCATCACCCGTTTCACGAAGTTCGGCTTCGCGCGCTCCTTGTTCGGGGCGAGGGCCAGGAAGAACGCCGGGATGCCGATGGTGAGGGTGGAGAGCAGCGTCAGGTGGCGCGGCAGGAAGGGGTACTCCACCTGCGAGCAGACCACGAGGACGGCCAGCAGCACCGAGTAGACCGTCTTCGTCAGAAAGAGGGTGGCGACCCGGGTGATGTTGCCGATGACCCGGCGGCCCTCGGCGACCACCGACGGAAGGGTCGCGAAGCTGTTGTCGAGGAGGACGATCTGGGCCACCGCGCGGGTCGCCTCCGAGCCCGATCCCATGCTGACGCCGATGTCCGCGTCCTTGAGCGCGAGCACGTCGTTGACGCCGTCGCCCGTCATGGCGACGGTGTGGCCGTTGGACTGGAGCGCGCCGACCATGTCGCGCTTCTGCTGCGGGGTGACCCGCCCGAAGACGGCGTTCTCGTCGAGCGCCTTGGCCATGTCGGTCCGTTCGGCCGGCAGCCTGCGCGCGTCGACGGTGTTCTCGGCGCCGGGCAGGCCGAGCTTGCCGGCGACCGCGCCGACGGAGACCGCGTTGTCGCCGGAGATGACCTTCGCGTGGACCTCCTGGTCCGCGAAGTAGCGCAGGGTGTCGGCGGCGTCGGGGCGCAGCCGCTGTTCCAGGACGATCAGGGCGGTGGGCCGGGCGCCGGTCCCGACGGCCGGGTCGTCGAGCTCGCGTGTGGCGCGGGCGAGCAGCAGCACGCGCAGGCCCTGTTCGTTGAGCTCGTTGATCTCGTCGAGGGCCGGGTCGCCGGCCGGGAGGAGGACGTCGGGGGCGCCGAGCAGCCAGGTGTTGTTCTCCCCGTCGCCCTCGCTGAAGCTGGCGCCGCTGTACTTGCGGGCCGAGGAGAAGGGCAGGGACTCGGTGCAGCGCCACTCCGCGCTGACGGGGTAGGCGTCGATGATGGCCTGGAGGCTGGCGTTGGGCCGCGGATCGGACTCGCCGAGCGCGCCGAGCACCTTCTTGACGTACGAGTCCTGCGCGCCGCCGAGCGGGCGGAGCTCGGTGACGTCCATGCCGCCCTCGGTGAGGGTGCCGGTCTTGTCGAGGCAGACGACGTCGACGCGGGCGAGGCCTTCGATGGCCGGCAGTTCCTGCACCAGGCACTGTTTGCGGCCGAGCCGGATGACACCGATCGCGAAGGCGACGGAGGTCAGCAGGACCAGGCCTTCGGGGATCATCGGGACGATGCCGCCGACGGTCCGGGCGATGGCGTCCTTGAGGTTGTCGTCCTTGACGACGAGCTGGCTGATGATCAGGCCGATCGAGGTCGGGATCATCATCCAGGTGACGTACTTGAGGATGGTGGAGATGCCGGAGCGCAGCTCGGAGTGGACGAGCGTGAAGCGGGTGGCCTCTTCGGCCAGCTGGGCGGCGTAGGCCTCGCGGCCGACCTTGGTGGCGGTGAACGCGCCGCCGCCGGCGACGACGAAGGACCCGGACATGACGGGGTCGCCGGGCTTCTTCAGGACGGGGTCGGCCTCGCCGGTGAGCAGGGACTCGTCGATCTCCAGGCCGTCGGCCTCGCCGACGGACCCGTCGACGACGACCTTGTCGCCGGGCCCGAGCTCGATGACGTCGTCGAGGACGATCTCGGAGGTGGAGATCTCGGCGGTCCGGCCGTCACGGCGGACGCTGGGTTTGGCTTCGCCGATGACCGCGAGGCCGTCCAGGGTCTTCTTCGCCCGCATCTCCTGGATGATGCCGATGCCGGTGTTCGCGATGATCACGTAGCCGAAGAGGCTGTCCTGGAACGGCGCGACGATGAGCATGATCACCCAGAGCACGCCGATGATGGCGTTGAACCGGGTGAAGACGTTGGCGCGGACGATGTCGGCGGTGGAGCGGCTGCTGCGGACGGGCACGTCGTTGACGGCTCCGCGGGCGACGCGTTCGGCGACTTCGGCGGTGGTGAGGCCGGCGGGCTTGAAGCGCGGCGCGGGTGGCCGGACGGGGTGTACGGGGTCCAGCTCGGCGCCCGCGTCGATGGCGGTTCCGGTGCCGGCCGGCTCGGAGCCGTTGGGGTCGGTCTGTGCCCGCTGCGTCATGCAATCGACGGTAAAGGGGGTTTTACCGCTTCACCCGCCGAGAAGTCCGAAGATCCGACTTCGGGATGAGGGAAATCGTCCTGCGGTCGCCCCGGGCGTGGCCCGCACCGGCCCGGCGCGGACTCCTGCCAGGCGTGTGGGGCTCGCTGCTAGGCGTGCGGGGCCGCGGGGCCCGGTCCGGGCGCCGTCCCCTGCGCGGCCAGCGCGTCGGCGTGGCGCTTGAGGGCGGCGTCGCGGCCCCGGACGTACCAGCGGCCGATGAGCCCGAGGACGCCACCGGCCGCACAGCACCAGACCCACCACAGCAGGTCCCGGTCGGCGAACCAGCCGTAGAAGGGGAGCTGGACCAGGAACATGGCGAACCAGATGATCGTGCCGCCGGTCACGGTCGCGACGACCGGGCCCTCCAGGGGCTCGGGCGCCTCGTGCTTCGCAGTCCATTTCGCCATGCCCCCAAGTCTAGGTGCGCCGAAACGGGGTCTACGCGCGGAGATGGACGGGCTTTCGTTCATGTGTTCATACTGAAACGGTGTGGGCTTGGCCCATTTTCTTCGTATGAAACCCCCAATGCCCCGCAATGAGGACCTCAGAGGACCGTATGAGCACGTCGGCCCCCGCATCCGCGCCCGCCACCCTCCCGGACCCTGCCCCCGGGGGCAGGTCCGCCCTGGACCGCCATTTCAAGATCTCCGAGCGCGGCTCCACCGTCGCCCGTGAGGTCCGCGGCGGTTTCGCCACCTTCTTCGCGATGGCCTACATCATCGTGCTGAACCCGATCATCCTGGGCAGCGCGAAGGACATGTACGGGCACCAGCTCGACAGCGGCCAGCTCGTCACCGCCACCGTCCTGACGGCGGCGTTCACCACGCTCCTCATGGGCGTCATCGGCAACGTCCCGATCGCGCTCGCCGCCGGCCTCGGCGTGAACACCGTGGTCGCCCTCCAGCTGGCCCCGCGCATGAGCTGGCCCGACGCCATGGGCATGGTCGTCCTGGCCGGTTTCGTCGTGATGCTGCTGGTGGCGACCGGCCTGCGCGAGCGGGTCATGAACGCCGTCCCGCTCGGCCTGCGCAAGGGCATCGCGATCGGCATCGGCCTGTTCATCATGCTGATCGGCCTCGTCGACTCGGGATTCGTCACCCGCATCCCCGACGCCGCGCACACCACCGTGCCGCTCCAGCTCGGCACCGGCGGGCACCTGCACGGCTGGCCGGTCCTGATCTTCATCGTCGGCGTCCTGCTGACCCTCGCCCTGCTGATCCGCAAGACGCCCGGCGCGATCCTGATCTCCATCGTGGTCATGACCGTCGTCGCCGTGGCCGTCCAGCTGATCGCCGGCCTGCCCGACTCCGGCTGGGGCCTGACCGTGCCCGAGTGGCCGGGCAACCCGGTGGCCGCGCCCGACTTCGGGCTCGTCGGCCAGGTCAGCCTGTTCGGCGGGTTCGGCAAGGTCGGCCTGCTGACCGGCGTCCTCTTCGTCTTCACCGTGCTGCTGTCCTGCTTCTTCGACGCGATGGGCACGATCCTCGGCGTCGGCGACGAGGCCAAGCTGATCGACAAGGACGGCAACTTCCCCGGCATCAACAAGGTGCTGCTCATCGACGGCCTGGCCGTCGCCTCCGGCGGCGCCACCTCGTCCTCGGCCACCACCTGCTTCGTGGAGTCCACGGCCGGCGTCGGCGAAGGCGCCCGCACCGGTCTGGCGAACGTCGTCACCGGCGGACTCTTCACCGTGGCGCTGTTCCTGACCCCGCTCGCCACCATGGTCCCGTCCCAGGCGGCCACCCCCGCGCTCGTGGCGGTCGGCTTCCTGATCCTGGCGGGCTCGGTCAAGGACATCGACTGGAGCGACTTCACCATCGCCGTCCCGGCCTTCCTGGCCATGGTGATGATGCCCTTCACGTACTCGATCACCAACGGCATCGGCTTCGGCTTCATCAGCTTCTGCGTGCTGCGCCTGGCGACCGGCCGGGGCCGCGAGGTCCCGGCGGCTCTGTACGTCGTGTCCGCGGTGTTCGTCTTCTACTACGCGATGCCGGCCCTCGGCCTCACGTAAGACCGTAGAACTTCTCCGTCTCGTCGACGGCCGCCTTGAAGCGCTCGTCGAAGTCATCGCGAATGAGCGTCCGGACGACATAGTCCTGGACGCTCATTCCGCGTTTCGCGGCATGAGTCCGGAGGCGGTCGAGCAGCTCCCCGTCTATGCGCATGCTCAGCACGTGTGTCCCCATGCCGAAAGGGTCGTGGCACAGGCCGCCGACGCGTGTCACTTTCCGCCGCCGACTCACCCGTACGAGTGACACGGTTAAATGGCGTTCTTTAGCGAGAGTAATGAGGTAGTCTAAAGAGATGCTCGACCTTACCCATGGCGACGACGCTGCCGCCGTGAACGACCTCCGCTCCGCCGTCATGCGGCTGGGCCGGCGCCTGAAGCACCAGCGCGTCGACGAATCGCTGAGCCCGACCGAGATGTCGGTCCTCGGCACCCTCGCCCGCTGCGGCCAGGCCACCCCCGGTGAGCTGGCCCGTCGCGAGCACGTCCAGCCTCCGTCGATGACCCGCATCGTGGCGCTGCTGGAGGCCAAGGGTCTGGTCAGGCTGCAGCCGCACCCGGACGACCGCCGCCAGAAGGTGGTCACCCAGACCGAGGAAGCCGAAGCGATGCTCGAAGAGAGCCGTCGCAAGCGCAACGCCTTCCTGGCCGGGCTCGCTGCCGAGCTGACCGAGGACGAATGGGCCAAGCTGCGCGAGGCCGCGCCCGTCCTGGAGAAGCTCGCGCACCTGTAGGAGACGACGCCAGGAGGCGAACGCTTTTGAGTACGGGAAACGGAGCAGACTCCGCACCCGGCCATACACCCACCACTACCACCGGGCGCCCGACGCGCCCCACACGCTCCACGGGCAAGAACAACTCGATGTTCAGCTCGCTGAGGATCCGGAACTACCGGCTCTTCTTCATGGGACAGGCGGTGTCCAACACCGGCACCTGGATGCAGCGCATCGCCCAGGACTGGCTGGTCCTGTCCCTCACCGGCTCGGCCTCCGCCGTCGGGATCACGATCGCGCTGCAGTTCCTGCCGATGATGGTGTTCGGCCTCTACGGAGGCGTCCTCGCGGACCGGCTGCCCAAGCGGCCGCTGCTGCTCGTCACGCAGACCCTGATGGGCCTGACCGGCGTCGCCCTGGCGGCGCTCACCCTGGCCGGGCACGTCCAGGTCTGGCACGTGTACGCCGCGGCCTTCCTGCTGGGCCTCGTCACCGTCGTGGACAACCCCGCCCGGCAGACGTTCGTCTCCGAGATGGTCGGCAAGGGCCAGCTCGCCAACGCCGTCAGCCTGAACTCGGCGAACTTCCAGTCCGCGCGGCTGGTCGGTCCGGCGGTCGCCGGTGTGCTGATCACCGCCGTCGGCTCCGGCTGGGCCTTCCTGCTGAACGGGCTGTCCTTCGCCGCGCCCGTCGCCGGCCTGCTGCTGATGCGGACCCGCGAACTGCGGCCGGTCGAGACGCAGCCGCGCGCCAAGGGCCAGCTGCGCGAGGGGCTGCGGTACGTCGCCGGCCGGCCGGAGCTGATCTGGCCGATCGTGCTGGTCGGCTTCATCGGCACCTTCGGGTTCAACTTCCCGATCTGGCTGTCGGCGTTCGTCAGCGACGTCTTCCACGGGGACGCGGGCACCTACGGGCTCTTCAACACGCTGATCGCCGCGGGCTCCCTGGCGGGTGCGCTGCTGGCGGCCCGCCGCGGGCACTCACGGCTGCGGCTGCTGGTCGCGGCGGCGCTCCTGTTCTCCGCCCTGGAGGTCGTGACGGCCTTCGCGCCCGGGTTCTGGCTGTTCGCGGCGCTGCTCGTGCCGATCGGGATGTTCGGGCTGACGGTCAACGTCACGGCCAACGCGAGCGTCCAGATGGCCACCGACCCCGAGATGCGGGGACGGGTGATGGCCCTCTACATGATGGTGTTCACCGGCGGCACCCCGATCGGCGCACCGGTCGTCGGATGGGTGACGGACACCTACGGAGCCCGGATCGGCATGGCCGCGGGCGGCCTCGTCTCGCTGGCGGCCGCCGCGGCGATCGCGCTGATCCTGTCCCGGGTGGGCAACCTCCGCCTGAGCGTGAGCCGCAACGGCGTCACGTTCGTGCCGTCCCCGCGCAGCCGGGAACTGGTCACGGCGGCCTAGGGAACGTCCGTCGGGGCCGGCCCGGGATCACGTCCGGCGGGCCCGGCCCGGGATCACGTCCGATGTGATCCCGGGCCGGCCTCCCGCCGGGCCGCCGCGGGGCGGCCGGGGCGCGAGGGGGCGCCGGCGTCGCCGGTCAGAGTGCACTCTGCCGCCACCCCGTGCGTCCGGCCGGGACCGGAACGGGTTCCGCCCTAGCGTGGGTCCGCAACGATCCGGCCGTACCGCCGCCGGGTCCCGGCCTTCCGGAGGCACCTCGCCATGTCCGCCACCCTCTCCGAACTCACCGGGGACTACGCCCTCGACCCCGCTCACACCCGGATCGGCTTCGTCGCCCGCCACGCCATGGTGACCAAGGTCCGCGGCGCCTTCCACCAGTTCGAGGGCACCGCGCACCTGGACGGCGCCGATCCGTCCCGTTCCACCGCCACGGTGGTGATCAAGACCGAAAGCATCGACACCGGCGTAGAACAGCGCGACCAGCACCTGCGCACCAACGACTTCCTGGACGCGCCCTCCTTCCCCGACATCACCTTCCGCAGCACCGCGGTCGAGCCGCTGTCCGACACCGAGTACCGCGTCACCGGCGACCTGACCATCAAGGACACCACCCGCCCGGTCACCATCGACTTCGAGTACACCGGCAACGCCGTCGACCCCTACGGCAACCTGCGGGTCGGCCTGGAGGGTTCGGTCGCCATCTCCCGCAAGGACTTCGGCGTCACGTGGAACGCGGCCCTGGAAGGCGGTGGCGTGCTGGTCGGCGACAAGGTCGTCCTGGAGTTCGACATCTCGGCGATCAAGCAGAAATAGCCGGGCCCGGAGCCCGTTCAGGCGTCGCCCCGGGGGCGGCGGCGCAGGAGCCGCTTGGCTCCGAGCACCAGGGCCGTGCCCACGGCCAGGACGGCCGCGCCCTTGGTGAAGCCGCCCCCGCCCTGCCCGCCCGCGGGGCCGGGGGCCGCCGGCGCCCCCGGCTTCGCGGGATCGGGGGCCGGGGTGGCGGAGCCGGCGGCCGCAGGTTTCACCGGGACGGCCACGACCCGGCTCGACGCACCCTCCGAGCCGAACAGCAGCGTCGACCCGTCCGCCGAGTACGTCACCGACTCCGCCTGGCCCTGCCACGGCGCGTCTACCCGCTCGCCCTCGCCCTCGGGCCGCCCGTCCTTCCACGGGTAGGTCCGCGCGAAGAAGTAGCCGCGCAGCGTGAGCCGGCCGCCGTCCGGCGAGAACGCCCCGTCCGTCACCCACGGCAGGTCCGCCACCCGCTTGAACACGTTCGTCCCCGACGCGGACAGCTGCTGCGGGCCCTCGTACAGCCCGCCCTTGTCCTCGCTCTTGCTCGCGATGTACACCCGGCCCGTCACCGGATGCACCATCAGCGCCTCCGCGTTGCGCGCCCCGTCCGCGTACTTCACCGTGAACTGCTCGGCCGTGACCGTGACGTCGGCCAGCTGCTTCGGCTCGGGAAAGCGGTAGATCCAGACGTGGTCCCAGGTCCCGCCCAGGTTGTCGCCGATGTCGCCGACGTAGAGCTGTCCGTCCGGTCCGAGCGAGATCGCCTCGACGTCGCGCGGGGTCCCGATGCCGGTCAGCGTCACCCGGGCCACGGTCCTGCCGGTCGCCGAGTCCACCGCGTACACGTACGGGCCGTCGTCGCTGTCGTTGTGCGTCCAGTACACGCCCGGGTGGATGCGGCTCGCGGCCAGCCCGCTCGACTCCTTGATCCGCGGATCGGTGATCGTGAACCCCGATGCACCGGCGGCGGGGCTCCCGGCGGCCGCGGCGGCCGAACCCGGCAGCACGGCAAGGGCAATGACGGCGGTCAACGGCAACAGACGCATGCCCCAAGCCTGCCAGGGCCTCCCGCGTGTCCGGCATCACAGGGGCTCCCGGCGCGTGATCCGCGATGATGACCGGATGCGTTTCATGTTCGTCGGCGACTCCATGACCATCGGACGCGCCGGCGACTACACCTGGCGCTACCGGATGTGGCAGCACCTCGAAGCCACCTTCGACGGCCCGTACCGGATCGTCGGTCCGCGCTGCGAGCTCTTCGACACCGGCGCGAACGAGCCGGTCAGCCACGCCTACGCCGACCCCGACTTCCCCGGCCACGCCCGCCGCCACCTCGCCGGCTGGGGCGAGGGCTGGCAGCACATGGCCCCGCTCATCGGCTCCGCCGTGCGCTCCGGGCAGGCGGACGTCCTGCTCGTCTCCCTCGGGCTGATAGACCTCGGCTTCTACACCGCCGCCGACGAGACCGCGGCCAACGCCCGCCGCTTCATCGCGGAGGCCCGCGCCGCCCGGCCGGGGATCCGGATGGTTCTGCTGCCGGTCATCCCGAACGTGCGGGCCGAGTCCGACGCACCGTTCGCGGCCGAGGTCTCCCGGTTCAACGAGCTCCTCGCGAAGGCCGTCGCCGACCTGTCGACGGAGGCCTCGCCGATCCTGCTGGCCGCGCGGCCGGAGGCGTACGAGATCCACCGGGACACCTACGACGGCACCCACCCCAACGCCTCCGGCGAACACCGCCTGGCCGGCGAGTTCGCGGCGGTCCTCCACCAGGCATGGGGCGTCGGCGGCCCCTACCGCACTCCCTGACGCCCCGGGGCGCCTCCGGCGTTCCGCCGCGACCCGGCCCCAGCGACCGGTCCGCACCTCGCATCCGGGGGTGCGGACCGGTCGCTGCGTCATCCCGGAAGGATCACCAGGCGAAGGCCTCCGGGGAGGGTCCGGGGCCGGGGAAGATCTCGTCCAGGGCGGCGAGCACCTCCTGCGACAGCTCCAGGTCCAGGGCGCGCAGTGCGCTCTCCAGCTGCTCCGCCGTCCGGGGACCCACGATCGGCCCCGTCACCCCGGGCCGGGTCAGCAGCCAGGCCAGGGCCGTTTCGCCGGGTTCCAGCCCGTGCTTGTCCAGCAGGTCCTCGTACGCCTGAACCTGGGCCCGTACGGAGGTGTTGGCCAGGGCGTCCGCGGACCGCCCGGAGGCGCGGCGGCCGCCCTCGACCTCCTTCCTGATGACCCCGCCCAGCAGCCCGCCGTGCAGCGGGGACCACGGGATCACGCCGAGCCCGTACTCCTGCGCGGCCGGGACGGCCTCCATCTCGGCGCGCCGCTCGGCGAGGTTGTACAGGCACTGCTCGCTGACCAGGCCGACCGAGCCGCGCCGGGCGGCCGTCTCGTTGGCCTGGGCGATCTTGTAGCCGGGGAAGTTCGACGATCCGGCGTAGAGCACCTTGCCCTGCTGGATCAGCACGTCCACGGCCTGCCAGATCTCCTCGAAGGGGGTCCGGCGGTCGACGTGGTGGAACTGGTAGAGATCGATGTAGTCCGTCTGGAGCCGCTTGAGGCTGGCCTCGACGGCCCGGCGGATGTTCAGCGCCGAGAGCCGGTCGTGGTTGGGCCAGGGGTCGCCCTCGGCGGCCATGTTCCCGTAGACCTTGGTGGCCAGCACGGTCTTGTCCCGCCGGCCGCCGCCCTGGGCGAACCAGGTGCCGATGATCTCCTCGGTGCGGCCCTTGTTCTCGCCCCACCCGTAGACGTTGGCGGTGTCCACGAAGTTCAGGCCCGCGGCGAGCGCGGCGTCCAGGATGGAGTGGCTGGTCGGTTCGTCTGTCTGCGGACCGAAGTTCATCGTGCCGAGTACAAGTCGGCTGACCTTGAGTCCGGTGCGTCCGAGCTGTGTGTACTTCATGGGCCCCAAGCCAACTGCTTGGAGTCCACTCCAGGCAAGGGCCCACGGGCAGGAGTCACCGGCCTACGGCGGCCGCCACTGCCACGACGACGAACATCAGCACGAGAACACCGGCCATCACACGGTTTCGGGTCTTGGGATCCACCCGTCGAGCGTAACGCGGCCCAGCGGGGTCCCCGTACCGAGGGCCGGGCAAGCGGGGGCCGGGCCCCCGGGGGCCGCGGCCGGCGGGTCAGACGCCCAGGGGCCAGGCCCCGACCACCTCGTAGCGGGGCTGCTCCCCCGGCACCCCGGCGGTCGGGAGGTTGCTGCGGACCAGGCTGAGCTCCCGGACCTCCCAGGGCGTGCCCTCGAACCCCGCGAGGGCCTCCAGGTAGGGGCCCAGACGGGTGCCGCCCTGGCTGCGGGCCAGGGTGAGGTGGGCGGTGTAGCGGCGGTGCTGCTCCATCGGCACGCCGGCCCGGCGGGCGGCGGCGTCGGCGCGCTCGGCGAGCATCCGCATCTGGTCGAGCCCGCCGGCGGCGCCGGCCCACAGGGCGCGTTCGCCGAAGTGCCCGCAGCCGTGGATGCGCAGCGAGAAGGGGTCCGTACGGTGGGCGGCGCGCGCGAGGCGGGCGTGCAGGTCGGGCAGGAGCCCGTCGTGCACCTCGCCCATGAAGGCGAGGGTGAAGTGCCAGCCCGCCTCCCCGGTCCAGCGGAGCCGGTCGTCTCGGACGGCCTGCACGGCCCGGCGCAGCTCGTCGACGGCCCCCTGGGGCGGCATCACCGCGGCAAACAGCCTCATGGGCGCGAGCCTAACGCGCAGCGCGGGGCCGGAGACAGGGTTCCCGGCCCCGCGGACGCGGCGGCCTACGCCTCCGCGATCGGGATCTGGTGGGAGGAGGACGCGGCGCTGCCGTTCACCGGGGCGGCGGGGGCGGTGGTCCCCGCAGCGCCCGGCTGGGACATCGACGCGAGCAGCTGGCGGGCCAGGCCCAGGCCCGTGCCGCCCATGGTCAGGGCCTTCGCGAACATCTCCGACATGCCCTCGGCGCCGTTGAGCAGCACCATGTGCTCCACGTTCCCGAAGGCCCCGGCGCCCGCCTCCACGATCGCCGGCCAGTTCTCGGCGAGCTGCTGGGCGACGACCGCCTCCTGGTTCTCGGCGAGTGCGGCGGCCCGCGCCTTGATCGCGTCCGCCTCGGCGAGGCCCTTGGCCTTCGCCGACGCCGCCACCGCGAGGCCCTTGGCCTGGGTGGCCGCGGCCTCGGCCTCACCGGTCGCCCGGGTGGCCTTCGCCGCCGCGAGACCGCGGGCCTCGGTGGCCGCCGCGTCGGCGGTCGCCGCCGTCGTCACGCGCGTGGCCTCGGCCGCGGCCGCCAGCTCGGTCTCCTTGGCCTTGGCCTGCGCCGCCGAGATCCGGGCGTCGCGCTCGGCCTCGGCGCGGGTGCGGGTCTCGTAGGCCGCGGCGTCCGCGGGCTTGCGCACGTCCGCCTGGAGCTGCTGCTCGCGCCGGTGCGCTTCGAGCTCGGCGACCCGGGTCTCCTGGACGACGACCTCCTGGCGGGCGGCGGCCTCCGAGAGCGGACCCGCCTGGCGGGCGGTCGCGGCTGCCTTGTCGCGTTCGGCCTGGTAGCCCGCCTGGAGGATCTCGCTGTCGCGGGTGGCCTCTGCCATCCGTGCGAACGCGGTCTGCTCGGCCTCGGTGGCCAAACGGTTCGCCTCGGCCTGCGCGATGCGCGCGTCCCGCTGGACGGCGGCCGCGTGCGGCATCGCCAGGTTCTTGATGTAGCCGGTCGGGTCCTCGATCTCGTGGATCTGCAGCGAGTCGACGATCAGGCCGAGCTTCTCCATCTCGGTGCCGCAGGCCGCCCGGGTCTGCCCGGTCAGCTTCTCCCGGTCGCGGATCATGTCCTCGACCGTCAAACCGCCCACGATGGACCGCAGATGGCCCGCGAAGACGATGTGCACCCGCTCGGGCATCATCTTCTGCTGGTCCAGGAAGCGGCGCGCCGCGTTCGCGATGGACACGAGGTCGTCGCCGATCTTGAAGATCACGACGCCCTTCACCCGCAGCGGGATGCCCTGGTGGGTCACGCAGTCCACGTTCAGCTGGGTCTCGTTGAGGTCCAGCGACAGCTTTCGCACCGCCTGCACACCGGGGACCACGAGGGTTCCGCGCCCGGTGACGATCCGGAAGCCCATGCCCTCGCCGATGCCCTCGGTGCGGTGCGTGGAACCGGAGATGACGAGTGCCTCGTTCGGTTCAGCCACCCGCCACATGAGCTTGAACAGGCCGATCAAGGCCACTATTGCGGCGAGAACGATTCCCGCCACGACGCCGATAGCCATCGGCAACGCCCCCTTTGTCGCAGTGCCGTTCGACACTGACGAGGGCGAGTGTGCTCCTGTGCCGGCGCGTTAAGAAGATCCTGGCGAGGTCTTGTCGCCATCTTGATACGAACCACATCCGGGCAGGTGGCGGAGGGGCTCAGTTGTCGTACGCCGCCATCACGTACACCGTGCGCGGCGGCAGGTACTCCACGACGGTCACCACCGTGCCGACGGGCAGTCTGCCCGTGCCCGGGGCGGGATGCGCGAGGAAGTGCTCCGCGCCGCCGCGGATGCGGACGATGACCTCGCCCACCAGGCCGGGACCCACCGTCCCGGTCACCCGGCCGTCCAGCCCCACCATGTCCGCTTCCCCCATGCGCCGAGGGTACGCCGCCGGGGCGGTGCCGTCGCCCCGCCGGACGGACGGCCGACGGACGGGCGACGGACGGACGGGCGACGGACAGTCGGCCGGCCCGGACGGCCGGCCCCCTGCGGCCGCGCGTGCTACGAGTGGCCGAGGTCCGCGGCCGGAAGGTCCGTCGAGGGGACCGAACCCGTGTCGGGGGCCGGGCGCAGCGGGAACTCGTCGGAGGCCATCGAGTCCAGCACCGGCGGGGCCGGGCGCGGCGGCTTCGGCATGACCGCGGCCTCGGAGTGGCCGCCGCAGCCGTACGAGAGGGAGACGAGGTGTCCGTCGGCGGGGCCGAACTCGTTGGCGCAGACGCCGAAGGCCTGGCCCAGCGAGCCGCCGATCGCGACGAGGAACCCGCAGGAGACGCAGGAGGCGGGCGCCGCCTGCGCCATCGGGGTCTTGGCGCCGAAGGACTCGTCCCAGCGGTCGGCGGCGCTGTGCAGCCCGTAGCGCGACAGGACACGGGCGCGGCGCATGCCGAGTTCCTCGGCGACGGAGGCGATGGACCCCCGTACGGGCACCACGGTGCGGTCGGTGACGTCGGCGTCCTCGGCCTCGACGAGTTCGGCCATCTCGGGGGAGACGAGCGAGTTCGGCGGCGGGGCGTCCTCGCCGGTGAAGCCGGGTTCGAGCCGCAGGTCGTCGGCGTCGGTGGGCAGCAGGTCGCCGGGGCCCATGTCGCCGGGGCGCAGCCGCTCGCTCCACGGCACCCACTCGGGGGCCAGGAGGGCGTCCTCGCCGGGAAGCAGCACCGTTTCGTCGAGGGTGACGTTCTTGGCGCGGGAGGCGCGGGTCACGGTGACGGCCCAGCGCCAGCCCCGGTAGCCGGGGTCCTTGCACTCGAAGAAGTGCGTGACGACCCGGTCGCCCTCCGCGACGGCGGAGACGTGCTCGCCCACCACTGAGGGAGCAGCGGCCTCCTCGGCCGCCGCGCGGGCGAGGTCTACCGCCTCGGCGCACAGGCGGTCGGGGGTACGGCTTCGCGTCGTCGCAGCACTCACAGGTCTCGTTCTCTCCTACGCCGTCTCACGAGTGCGCCGTCCGTACTGTCGTCCTGAACGACCCGTCGGTCCTGTCCGTACGTGGCGCGGGCGGAGCGGACCAGAGGGCCGCGTCGACGTCCGCACCCGATCGGCCTCGGGCGCACCTACCTGCAATCCATTCTGCGGGATCGCGAAGAGGCGCGCGGCCGAGAGCAACCGCCGGTGGCGCGCTACGCACGCTACCTCCTCCGGCGCCTTGGGCCCACATGCAAGGTCCGATTCGCGGACGAGACCGGGTGCCGGCACCGCCGCGACGGCCTGCCGACGGCAACCCGACGGGCGCCCGTAACGCGCCGGGACGGGACCCGGACGGGTCCGTGGGGCAGTATGGCGGGTGTGGCACCCGTACGGTCGTCCGGCGACGGCTCGGGACCGGCCAAGCGGGCCGGCCGGGCCGTCGGGCGTGCCCTGCAGCGTCCCTTCACCGGTGCGGCGCGCGGGATCCGGCGGGCCACGCACGCGCACGGCGCCGGTGAATCGGGCCTCGGCAGGCTGATCGAGCTGCACGCCATCAACGGCGCCGGCGATGTGATGATCACGGTGGCGCTGGCCTCGACGGTGTTCTTCTCGGTCCCCACGGACGAGGCCCGCGGCCGTGTCGCCCTGTACCTGGCGATCACCATGGCCCCGTTCACGGTGCTGGCCCCGGTGATCGGCCCGGCGCTGGACCGGCTGCCGCACGGCCGGCGGGCCGCGATGGCCTGCGCGATGCTCGCGCGGGCGCTGCTCGCGGTGATGATGTCGGGCGCGGTGGCCACGGGCGGGCTGGAGCTCTACCCGGCGGCGCTGGGCGTGCTGGTCGCGTCCAAGGCGTACGGGGTGGTCCGCAGCGCGGTGGTGCCGCGGCTGCTCCCGCCGAAGTTCTCACTCGTCAAGGCGAACTCCCGGGTCACGCTGGCCGGCCTGCTCGCCACCGCGGCGGCGGCGCCCGTCGCGGCGGGCCTGCACACCATCGGGCCGCCGTGGCCGCTGTACGGCGCCTGCGCCATCTTCGTCTGGGGCACTTTCGCGGCGTTCTCGCTGCCGCACAAGGTGGACGAGGCGAAGGGCGAGCGGCGGGCCCGGCTCTCCACGCACGAGCCCCACTCGCGCAAGCCCGGCCTGCGCACGGTGGGTCCGTCGGTCCTGTGCGGTCTGCTGGCGAACGCGTCGATGCGCGCCCTGTCCGGGTTCCTGATCTTCTTCCTGGCGTTCCTGCTGCGGGAGCACCCGCTCGCCGGGCAGAGCGCGGCGGTGTCGCTGGGCATCGTGGGCGTCTCGGCGGGCGCCGGTAACGCGTTCGGGACGGCGGTGGGCGCGTGGCTTCGGGCCCGGGCGCCCGAGACCATCGTCGCGGCGGTGCTGGCGGCGACCCTGGGCGTCGCGGTCCTGGCGGCGGTGTTCTTCAGCGGGCTGTTCATGGCGGTGCTGGCGGCGACGGCCGGGTTCTGCCAGGCGCTGGCGAAGCTGTCGCTGGACGCGATGATCCAGCGGGACGTGCCGGAGGCGGTGCGGACGTCCGCGTTCGCCCGCTCGGAGACGCTGCTCCAGATGGCGTGGGTGCTGGGCGGCGCGATCGGCATCGCACTGCCGCTGAACGGGGTACTGGGGATGGCGGTCGCCGCGGCCATCGTCGCGGCGGGCACCACCATGGCCTTCCGCGGCCTGCTGTCCTCCCCCCGCCACCACCCGGGCTCCACCCGCCCCCGAGTGGCCTAGGGCCCGTCCCCGGGGCGGTGTGCGGGCCGCGGGGGGCGGCCGGCGCGCCGCGCCGCGGGCCACGGACACCCCCCGTGCGGCGGCGGAGCCGGGTGGCCCGATAGCCTTCGGCTCATGACCGCACCGCTTTTCTCGGGTAGGGGCCGCCGCAGCGTCGCGGCCCTCGGAGCCGTGTCCGCCGGCCTCCTCCTTCTCTCCGCCTGCGACAAGCCGACGCCGCTGGCGACCGTGACGGTCGGCACGTCGTCGGTGTCCACCGAGGCAGCCTGCTCCGACGGCAAGGAGCTCTCCATGGACAAGGTCCAGGAGTGCCTCACCGACCTCAAGGGCGCCAAGACCGTCGAGTACGGCCGCGGGGACACCCTCCGCATGGGTGTCGAGCCCGAGGTCGTCGAGGACGGCAAGAAGTGGCAGGCCGTCCTCGACGGACAGCCGATCACCGAGCCCTCCTCCAACACCTACCGCAGCTTCCCGGGCGCCGACGTCTTCGCGACCGGCGGTCAGGGCGAGGCACCGGCCTCGAAGAAGCTGAACATCGTCCAGGTCGGCGAGGACGGCAAGCCGCTCGCCGTCTGGGCCTTCAACCTCAAGCTCAAGTAGCCACGTACCGACGGTGCGCGCGCTCATCGTGACCGCGGTGGCGGCGGAGGCAGACTCCGTCGTCAGTGGCCTGGCCGGGCCCGTCCCTCATCCGGACCCGGTGACGCCGGAGCCGCGCGCCCTGCCCGGTTCCTACCTCCTCTCGCGGCGCGATCTGCCCGGCCTCGCCGCCGACGTGCTCGTCGGCGGGGTGGGGCCGGCCGCCGTCGCGGCCGCCACGGCCACCGCGCTCGCGCTGGCCGACTACACCCTCGTCGTCTCCGCCGGAATCGGCGGCGGGTTCCAGCCCGCCGCCCCGGTCGGCTCCCTCGTGGTCGCCGACGCCGTCGTGGCCGCCGACCTCGGGGCCGAGACCCCCGACGGCTTCCTCGACGTACAGGAGCTCGGCTTCGGGCACAGCGTGCACCTGCCGCCCGCCGAGCTCGCCGCCCGGGCCGCCGAGGCCACCGGCGCGCTCCTCGCACCCGTACTGACCGTCTCCACCGTCACCGGCACCGCCGAGGGCGCCGCCAAGCTCGCCGCCCGGCACCCGCTCGCCGGCGCCGAGGCCATGGAGGGCTTCGGGGTCGCGGAGGCGGCCGCCGCGCACGGACTGCCCGTACTGGAGATCCGCGCCGTGTCCAACGCCGTCGGCCCCCGCGACCGCGACGCCTGGCGGATCGGGGACGCGCTGGCCGCGCTCACCGCCGGATTCCGCGCCCTGGGGCCCGTACTCGTCCATTGGGGAGAGCACCGACATGAGTCGTGACCCGCACCCGGCGGTCAAGATCGCTTATTCGCCCTGTCCGAACGACACCTTCGTCTTCGACGCGTGGGCCCACGGCCGGGTCCCGGGCGCGCCCGTCCTCGACGTCACCTTCGCCGACATCGACATCACCAACGGCATGGCCGAGCGCGGCGAGCTGGACGTGCTGAAGGTGTCGTACGCCGTGCTGCCCTGGGTGCTGGAGGAGTACGCGCTGCTGCCCTGCGGCGGGGCGCTCGGGCGCGGCTGCGGGCCGCTGGTGCTGACGCGGGAGCCGGGTCCTGGTGGGGGCACCTCCCGGCCGGAGTCCGGGGGACTGGCCGGCAGGACCGTCGCCGTGCCGAGCGAACGCTCCACCGCCTACCTGCTGTTCCGGCTGTGGGCCGCGGACGTGCTGCCGGAGGGTGTCGGCAAGGTCGTCGTGCTGCCGTTCCACGAGATCATGCCGGCCGTCAGCGACGGCCGGGTGGACGCCGGACTGGTCATCCACGAGGCCCGGTTCACCTATCAGGACTACGGGCTGCACTGCCTTGCCGACCTGGGCGAGCACTGGGAGTCCACGACCGGCCTGCCGATCCCGCTCGGCGCGATCATCGCGAAGCGCTCGCTGGGGGCCGAGAGGCTGCACGCGCTGGCCGAGTCGGCCCGTGCGTCGGTCCGGATGGCCTGGGACGACCCGGCGGCCTCCCGCCCGTACGTCCGCGCCCACGCGCAGGAACTGGACCCGGCCGTCGCCGACCAGCACATCGGGCTGTACGTCAACGAGTTCACCGCCGACCTCGGCGAAGACGGGTACGCGGCGGTGCGCGGGCTGTTGACGCGGGCCGCGGCGGAGGGTCTGGTACCGGCCATCGCACCGGGTGCCCTGGCCTTCCCGTAGGCCGGCCGCACACCCGTACGACGGTGCCCCGGCCCTCTTGAGAGGGCCGGGGCACCGTCGTGCGTACGGGCTCAGACGTCGAGCTGGTCGGCCACCGCGCGCAGCAGGCCGGCGATCTTCGTGCCGTGCACCTTGTCGGGGTAACGGCCGCGCTCCAGCATCGGCGTGATGTTCTCCAGCAGGGTCGTGAGGTCCTGCACGATGGACGCCAGCTCGTCGGGCTTGCGGCGCTGCGCGGCCGCGACCGAGGGCGCCGGGTCCAGCACGGTCACGGAAAGCGCCTGGTCACCGCGCTGTCCCGCGACAACGCCGAACTCGACGCGCTGGCCGGGCTTGAGTGCGTCGACCCCGGCCGGGAGCACCGACGAGTGGACGAAGACGTCACCGCCGTCGTCGCGGGAGAGAAAGCCGAAGCCCTTCTCACTGTTGAACCACTTGACCTTGCCGGTAGGCACGTCCGTCCTCTGTCCTTGTGCTCGTCGGGGTCCGGTACGCCGCACGGCGGCTCCGGACAACAGCGCAGCGGGCCATGGTGACCCGCCGTATCCAGGCTAGTGGGCGATCGGCAGGTGACAAGACGTTCCCCGGTCCTTCACCGGCTCTTCGGCGTCGGCTGCGCTGTCGGCTGCTTCGGCCAGGGAACTACCCTGGTGGGGTGACTGTTACTCCTCAAGGCGATGAAGCACGGCCCGGCGACGGCCTGGTGCGCGCCGGTGGCATCGTGTTCATCGTCGGCGCCGTGGCCACCCTCGTGACGATGGCCCCGCTGTTCCTGCACACCGACCCGTTCCCGTCCTACGCATGGGCCGTGTGCATGCTGATGGGCGTGGGCTTCGCCGTCTCGGCGGCGGGCGTGCTGCGCTCGGCGGCGGCCCAGCGCCGCGCCGCGCGCGCCTCCCAGAGCTGAGACCGGCCCTCGCAGTCCTGCGCGGTCAGACCGCCTGCGCGGCGACGTACTGCGCCAGCCACTGCGGCAGCGCCGTGAGGTCCGGCAGCACGACGTCGGCGCCCGCCTCCCGCAGTTCCGGCTCGGGGCACGGGCCCGTCGGGACCGCCACCGACAGCGCGCCGGCCGTACGGGCGCCGCGGACGTCGCCCACGTGGTCGCCGACGTAGACCTGGGCCCCGTACTCGCGCAGCGCGCCCGCCTTGGCCTCGGCCCACAGCCAGCCGATGACCGCGTCCGGCTCGATGCCGAGGTGCGCCAGGTGCAGCCGCGCGTTGGGCTCGTGCTTGGCCGTCACGACGATGGCGCGGCCGCCGAGCGCCTGGACCGCTTCGATCGCCTCGCGGGCGCCGGGCATCGCGGGCGTCGCCTCGATGGCGTACGTGGGGTAGATCTCCCGGTAGCGGTCGGCCATGGCGGGGATCTCCGTCTGGGGGAACCAGTACGCGAGCTCCTCGTCCAGCGGCGGCCCGAGCCGCGTGACGGCCTCGTCGGCGTCGATGAACGTGCCCGTCTCGGCGGAGAGCGCCTGGTAGGCGGCCCTGATGCCGGGGCGCGAATCGATGAGGGTCATGTCGAGGTCGAAGCCGACGGTCAGCTGCCGCACGGACGCGGCGGGCGCGGTGGGGGTCTCGGGGCTCATACCGCCATTGTGCCGAGCCCCGCCGGTGCGGCGGGGACACGAAGGTTTCCCTCCCGTGAACCGGAGGCGATCCCCACCTGCCGTGGGATGGCGGCCCGGCGGGCCAGCGCCCTCGGGCACGGCGGCACGGCGACCGGCCGGGTCAGCGGCCGGCGGGTCGGGACCGGCCGGGGTCGGCGGGGGCGCGTCAACGACCAGCCGGGCACGGCGGGCGGCGCCTCAGCGACCAGCCGGGCAAGGCGGCTGCGGGGCGGCGGCCGGGCGGGGTCAGCGGCGGCGTGAGCGCCAGGTCAGGTAGAGGGCGGAGGTCACGGCCGCGCCCCGGGCCACCCAGGGCCACATGTCCCGGAAGGCCACGCCCAGCCCCTCGTCCGTGAGCGGTGCGCCCCAGCGGTGCTCCAGGCGGCCCCACAGCCACACCACCGCGCCCGCGAAGACGGCTCCGGGCAGCCCGAACACCACCGCCTTGCGCTCGGTCGGTCCCAGCACCCGCGAGGCGTACGCGATCAGCCAGCCGCCGATCAGCAGCAGCCACCACCCGGTGACCGCGCCCGCCACCAGCACGACCGCCGCCAGCAGCAGGAAGGCGTGCGGCTTGGGCCGCGCTGCGGCCCCCACCGCGGGCGCGGGCTCCGCGTCCGCCGCCGCTCCGGCCGCCTTGGCCTCCCGGCGCTTCTTCAGGTACGCCACGAGACCCCGGACGCCGGACGCCGCCGCGTCGGCCGGCCCCGCACCCGCCGGGCCCTGCGCGGGATCCGGCTTCTCCTGCGCCGGGTCCCGGAACAGCTCCGCGATCTCCACCCCGCCCGCGAAGCCCTCCACCTGCGGCCCCGCCCCGTACGGCCCCGGAGCGACCCGCCACCAGTCGGGCTCCGCGCCGCCGTCGGCCCCGAGTTCGTCGAGCCCGGCCAGGTGCGGCGGCGCGGGCGCGGTGTCCGCCGGGCGCGGCTCCGGCACCACCTTGCGGCGCAGCCGGCCCGGTCCCCGCTGGACGGGCACCGCCGGAGGCGGATCGGGGGTGGCGGCCGACGTCGCCGGGGCCGGGGACGCGCCCACGCCGTCGAGGACCTCCTCCGGCGTGCCGATCCGCTCCAGGATGCGGCGTACGGCCGCCGGGGTCTCCGGCTCGTACTTGGCGCGCCGACGGTCGATCTCGTCCCGCAACCCCGCCACCAGCCGCATCCGGTCCCCCGAGGACAGCTGCCGCCGCTGCGCCAAGTCCCCGACGCGGCTCAGATATTCGTAGACCAGATGGTCGCTCTCGATCCCCATGCCCGGCTCCTCCCGTACCACCCACCGGAAAGGTAGCGCGTGCGCCCGTGGAGCGGCCGAGGGCGCAGCGGATACCGTTGGCCGGATGGGGACCGGCCGACGCGACCATGGAGGCGACCGTGCCTGAGCTGCCCGAGCCCAGCAGTGCTGCGGTGAGCGCCACAGCGAGCAGCGCCCCGCGCTCCCTCGCCGAGGCGCTGCGCGCCCGCGACGACGTGTCGCTCGGGGCCCTGCTGCACGCCCGCCCGGACCTGCTCAGCCCGGTGCCGGGCGACATCACGCAGCTGGCCACCCGGGCCGGCACCCGGGCCTCGGTGGTCCGCGCGCTGGACCGGCTCGACCGGTTCGCGCTGCAGACCGCGGAGGCCCTCGCGGTGGCCCCCGACCCGTGCCCGTACCCGGTGCTGGAGTCGCTGCTGGCCGGTGAACACGGCAGCGGATCCGGCTCCCACGAGGACAACGGCGCCCGCGCCGAACTGCCCCGCGCCCTGGGCACCCTGCGCGAGCAGGCCCTGGTCTGGGGCGACGACGAACGGCTGCGGCTGGTCCGCACCGCCCGCGAGCTCCTCGCCCCGGCCGCCGGCCGGCCCTCCCCCACCGGGCTCGGGCCGACCGTCGCCGAGGCCACCGCCGGGATGTCGCCGACCCGGATCCAGGAGATCGTGGCGGCGGCCGGGCTGCCCGCCACGCACGACCCGGTGTCCGCGGTGACGGCGCTGACCGGACTGTTCACCGACCCCGAGCGGATGTCGGCGCTGCTCGACGAGGCCCCGGCCGAGGCCCACCAGGTACTCGGCCGGCTCGTGTGGGGGCCGCCGTACGGGGAGGTCACGCCGAACCCGACGCCGCCCGTGCGCTGGCTGCGCGACCGCGGGCTGCTGCTGCCGGCGTCGGCGCGGACCGTCGTGCTGCCCCGGGAGGTGGCGCTGCACCTGCGCGGCGGCCTCGCGCACCGGGTGACGGAGCCGCTGGCCCCGGACGTGCCCGCGGAGCGCGAGCACCGTCCACAGCTTGTGGACGCCAACGCGGCCGGGCAGGCACTGGCCGCGCTGGCCACGGTCGAGGAGCTGGTGAAGTCCTGGGAGCACGCCGGACCGCCGGTGCTGCGGGCGGGCGGTCTGTCCGTGCGCGATCTGAAGCGGACCGCGGCCGCCTTGGACACCACCGAGCCGGCGGCCGCGTTCTGGATCGAACTCGCCTACGCGGCCGGACTGCTGGCCAGCGACGGGGAAGCGGACGAGCGGTACGCGCCCACCCCCGCCTTCGACGACTGGGTCGACCTCCCGCCCGCCGAGCGGTGGTCGGCCCTGGCCGCGGCCTGGCTGCCCGCCACCCGCACCGCCGGCCTGGTCGGCGACCAGGACTCCAAGGGCCGCACCCTGTCCGCGCTGGGCCCCGAACTCGACCGCTCCGCCGCCCCCGAGGTCCGCCGCCGCGTCCTCGAACTCCTCGCCGCGCTGCCCGAGGGCGGCTCCGCCCGCCCGGACGCCCTCCTGGCGCGGCTCGCGTGGGAACGCCCCGTACGGGGGACGAGCGAACTGCGCGCCCGCCTCGCGCAGTGGACGCTGACCGAGGCCGAGGTGCTCGGCGTCACCGGCCGCGGGGCGCTCGCCGGGCACGGCCGGGCGCTGCTGGAGCACCGCGACCCGGCGCCGCTGCTCGCGCCGCTGTTCCCGGAGCCGGTGGACCACGTACTGCTCCAGGCCGACCTGACGGCGGTGGCGCCCGGGCCGCTGCGCCGGGAGCTCGGCGACGTGCTGGCCGTGCTCGCGGACGTTGAGTCCAAGGGCGGGGCGACCGTCTACCGGTTCACGCCCGGCTCCGTCCGGCGGGCCCTGGACTCCGGGCGGACCGCCTCGGACCTGCACGCCTTCCTCGCGGAGCACAGCACCACGCCGGTTCCGCAGCCGCTGGCGTACCTGATCGACGACGTGGCCCGCCGGCACGGGCACCTGCGGGTCGGCGCGGCGTCCTCGTACGTGCGCTGCGACGACGACGGCATGCTGAACGAGATCCTGGCCGACCGCCGGTCCACCGGGCTGGGCCTGCGCCGCCTGGCCCCGACCGTGCTGGCGGCGCAGGCCGAACCGGGCGCCCTGCTCGACGGGTTGCGGGCGATGGGCTACGCGCCGGCCGCGGAGTCCCTGACCGGCGACGTCGTCGTCACGCGGGCCGACGCCCACCGGACACCGGCCCGTTCGGCGCCGGTCCCGGTGCCGGACGGCCCGCCGGTACCGGACGAGACGCTGCTCGGCGCGGCCGTACGGGCCATCCGCGCGGGCGATCTGGCGGCGACGGCGGTGCGCAGGGAGCCCACGGACCCGGCTGCCCCGGCCGCGGCGCCGGGCGAACTCCCCCGCACGAGCGCGGCGGAGACCCTGGCCACGGTGCAGGCGGCCGCGCTGACCGGGTCGGCGGTGTGGATCGGGTACGTGAACGCGGACGGCGCGGCGAGCCAGCGGGTGATCGCCCCGGTCCGGATCGAGGGCGGCTTCGTCACCGGGTACGACCACACGGCCGACGAGGTCCGGACGTACGCGCTGCACCGGATCACCGGGGTCGCGGAGCTGGCGGAGGAGCACCTGTAGCGGCCGGTGGCGGCCGACCGGTGGAAAACGGCTGGCCGGGCGGGGTTGGCACCCCGCACCCTGACCGCATGCGACACGAGACGAACACGCACGCCCCGGTGCAGGCGCCGGTGCCGGCTCCGGCTCAGGTTCCGGCTCAGGTTCACGTTCCGGCTCAGGTTCCGGCTCAGGTTCCGGCTCAGGTGCCGGTTCCGGTGCCGGTTCCGGTGCCGGTTCCGGACCGCCAGATCCGCGCCGCCCACACCGGGACCACGGTCACCGTCTACCAGGCGTACGCGCCCCGGCTGGGGGTGCCCGCGGCCCGCGACGGCCGCTTCCCGCCCGCCTGGAAGCGGGAGCGCATGACGTGGGTCAAGCCGTCGTTCCTGTGGATGATGTACCGCTGCGGCTGGGCCACCAAGGCCGACCAGGAGACCGTGCTGGCCGTCGAGATCACCCGCGAGGGCTTCGACCACGCGCTGCGCCACGCCTGCCTGTCCCACTTCGAACGCGGCACGCACGCCGACCGCGAGGCCTGGCAGCGGGCCCTGCGCGAGGCCCCCGCCCGCGTCCAGTGGGACCCGGAGCGCGACCTGGGCCTGAACCCGCTGGCCCACCGCTCGCTCCAGCTGGGCCTGTCCGGGCCGGCCTCGCGGGCGTACGCGGACGAGTGGACGGTGTCCATCCGCGACGTGACCCCGCTGGCCCGGGAGATCCACGGCCTGGTCCGGTCGGGCGAGCAGGCCGCCGCCCGGGCGCTGCTGCCCCTCGAACTCCCCTATGACGCCGGCCCGCTTCCCCACCTGGGCGCGTGACGCCGTCCTCTGCGACGCCTGTTGCGCAGCGGTGACAAAGCGGCGATGGATCAGCGACCCACCCCATGTGAAGATCAGTTCATCGCAGCGAGCGGCCGAGGAAGTCGAACCGGCGCCGGAGCGAAAACCCCGCACCACCCGCCCCGGCGCTCTGCCGCGGGCATCCGCGCGTCCTCTTCCGTCTGCCCTGCCGGCCGTCACCGCTCCGCGCTGCCCGCCTGCCTTCCTGATTCCTTGGGGGGAGTCCACCATGTCCGCTCGCACCGCCGCCCGCCGCCACCACCTCCGCTCCGCGGCCGCCGCAGCAGTCGTCGCAGCCGTCGCCGGTACCGCTCTGATGCCGCTGTCCGCGTACGCCGCCCCGGCGCCCGGAGCCGGCAACCAGCACGCGCTGAAGATCACGATGGGCGCCCCGGCGCCGAGCGGCCCGCTGACCCGGGGCGGCGCGACGGAGAGCTTCGAGCTGACGGTCACCAACCCCTCGGACAAGCCCCACTCGTACCACCCGTGGATCCTCGGCACGCCGGCCGGCGCGAGCCCGCTGCAGAAGGCGGACGTCGTCTTCAAGGTCGAGGGCGTGACCGCGCCGGCGACCGAGTCCTTCATCCTGCAGCAGGACGGCGAGTGGGAGGGCATGTTCCACCCGGCGGGCAAGCCGGCCGCCGAGGGCTTCGAGATCCCGGCGGGCGCCAAGCTGACCTGGAAGGTCACGATCGGCCTCGGCAAGAGCTACCCGACCAACGACGGCGACTTCACCCTGCGGCCCACGACCTACGCCGACGAGGCGGCGGAGGGCGCCGACACCGGCACCCTGACCTTCACGACGGACCCGGCCGTCAAGGCGGGCAAGCTCGAGACCTGGTTCGACCGGATCACCCCCTGCCAGGACAAGACCGGCGAGCACCAGTGCCGTGAGATGGACCTGCGCTACCGCGCCACGGGCGACGGCGAGTTCAGCACGGCCCTGGCCACGGGCCTGGACATGAGCCTCGCCGACGGCACCTCCGCCGCGGCGGCCGACGTCCGGCTCCAGATGCAGGTCGACGGCCAGTGGAAGGACCTGACGGACAAGGACGATTACCGTCTGCCCGTCATCCCGAAGGGCTTCGGCGCCGCCTCCGGCGAGCGCGTGGTGCACCTGCGCGCCAAGCTCGGCCCGCAGTCGAAGCTGAAGAAGGAGACCACGGTCACCCTGCACGCGAGGACCGGCCTGGCCGAGGGCAACACGCACCAGGTCTGGTCCGCCGAGGCCAAGTTCCAGGTCGCCCCGGCCACCACGGGCACGGGCGCCACGGGCACCACGCCCTCGCCGGCGCCGAGCGCGTCCGCCACCGCGCGGCCGTCCACGGGCGCGTCCGCCCCGGCCTCCGCCACACCGGTCGCCGCCGGCACCACCACCAAGGCCACGGGTTCGCTGGCGACCACCGGCGCGGGCTCCGGCACCGGCCTGTACGCGGGTCTCGCCGCCGTCCTCGTCGCCCTCGGCGGGGCGGCCGCCTGGCTCGGCGCCCGCCGCCGCCGGGCCACGCGCGCCTGATCCCGCACGCGCGCCTGATCCCGTACGTCCGAGGGGCCCCGCACCATGTGCCGGGCCCCTTCGCCGCTCACCGGGCCGCGTGGTCGCGGCAGCGGGGTTTCCGCGGGCCGGTGGGCGCCCGCTCCGGGCGGGGCTCCGTACGCCGGCCCGGCCACAATCCCCCCGGCGGGGGAGCGATGCGGCAGACTGGAGGTTTGGCCGTCCGCGCCCGGGCTGCCACCCCACGCAGGAAAGGGACGTTTGTGAACGGGCCTCTCATCGTCCAGAGCGACAAGACACTCCTCCTCGAAGTCGACCACGAGCTCGCCGGTGCCGCGCGCCGCGCCATCGCCCCCTTCGCCGAGCTCGAACGGGCCCCCGAGCACATCCACACGTACCGGATCACCCCGCTCGGCCTGTGGAACGCCCGGGCCGCGGGGCACGACGCCGAGCAGGTCGTCGACGCGCTCGTCGAGTTCTCCCGCTACCCCGTCCCGCACGCGCTGCTCGTCGACGTCGCCGAGACCATGGCGCGCTACGGCCGCCTCACCCTCTCCAAGCACCCGGTGCACGGACTGGTGCTGACCAGCACCGACCGTCCCGTGCTGGAGGAGATCCTGCGCTCCAAGCGGATCACCCCGCTGGTCGGAGCCCGGCTCGACCCCGACACGGTGGCCGTGCACCCCTCCGAGCGCGGGCAGATCAAGCAGACCCTGCTGAAGCTGGGCTGGCCGGCCGAGGACCTCGCCGGGTACGTCGACGGCGAGGCGCACCCGATCGACCTGGAGGAGAACGGCTGGGCGCTGCGGCCGTACCAGCAGCAGGCCGTCGAGGGCTTCTGGCACGGCGGCTCGGGCGTGGTCGTCCTGCCCTGTGGTGCCGGGAAGACGCTGGTCGGCGCCGGTGCCATGGCGAAGGCCAAGGCGACGACGCTGATCCTGGTCACGAACACGGTCTCGGCCCGGCAGTGGAAGCACGAGCTGGTCAGGCGGACCTCGCTGACGGAGGAGGAGATCGGCGAGTACTCCGGCACCCGCAAGGAGATCCGGCCGGTCACCATCGCCACCTACCAGGTCCTCACGACGAAGCGGAAGGGCGTCTATCCGCACCTGGAGCTGTTCGACTCCCGGGACTGGGGTCTGATCCTCTACGACGAGGTGCACCTGCTTCCGGCGCCGGTCTTCAAGTTCACCGCGGACCTCCAGGCCCGTCGGCGGCTCGGCCTGACCGCGACCCTGGTCCGCGAGGACGGCCGCGAGTCGGACGTGTTCTCACTGATCGGCCCGAAGCGGTTCGACGCGCCGTGGAAGGAGATCGAGGCGCAGGGCTACATCGCCCCGGCGGACTGCGTCGAGGTCCGCGTGAACCTGACCGAGAGCGAGCGCCTGGCGTACGCGACCGCCGAGACCGAGGAGAAGTACCGCTTCTGCGCGACGACGGCGACGAAGCGGAAGGTCACCGAGGCGCTGGTGCGCAAGCACCGGGGCGAGCAGACGCTGGTCATCGGGCAGTACATCGACCAGCTCGACGAACTCGGCGAGCACCTGGACGCGCCCGTCATCAAGGGCGAGACGTCCAACGCGCAGCGGGAGAAGCTGTTCGACGCCTTCCGCGAGGGCGAGATCAGCGTGCTGGTGGTGTCGAAGGTCGCGAACTTCTCCATCGACCTGCCCGAGGCCACGGTCGCGATCCAGGTGTCCGGTACGTTCGGCTCCCGCCAGGAGGAGGCGCAGCGCCTGGGCCGCGTACTGCGTCCGAAGGCGGACGGCCACGAGGCGCGGTTCTACTCGGTCGTCGCGCGGGACACGATCGACCAGGACTTCGCGGCCCACCGCCAGCGCTTCCTGGCCGAACAGGGCTACGCCTACCGGATCATGGACGCCGACGACATCCTGACCAGCGACTGACCGGCCCGCCGCCCGGTCGCTACGCTGAGGGGGACGCACGTCCGGCAGGGAGAGTCACATGACGCACCAGGAGATCTACGAGGTCCTCTACACGGAGTCGGCCGGCCACGACCGGGACCGGCTGGACCCCGCACGCCGCGCCTCCTTCGACAAGGCCGTCGAGATCCTGGCACGCGATCCGTACACCGAGCTGTCCCGGCCGATAGGGGCGGGCGAGCAGGATCGCGAGATCCGACTCACCTCACAGATCGTGGCCGAGTACATGGTGTCGCGCGGCCGGCTGCTGCTCGTGGTGCTGAGGATCTTCGACGACGCGGACATCCTGCTGCCCGAGGGGTGACCTGCGGACGGGGACCATGACGAGGCCGGGCTTCGGGGCCGGGGGGCGGCGAGTCGTCGCCACCCGGGCCAGGAGGGCGAGGAGCGGGACGCACCACACCCACAGGTGCGGCCAGTCCGGCAGCGGGACCCGGCCGGAGGCGGGCAGGTGCCGGGCCCAGAACTCGGCGGAGGCCTGCGGGAGCACCAGCAGCCCGAGCAGGACGGTCCCGGCGAAGGCCCCCAGGGCCGTCAGCCCGGCCCGGATCCGGCGGGTCAGCAGCAGGTACGGGATGAACAGCGCCGGGGTCAGGGTGATCCCGGCGGCGGTGCCCAGGGCGAACCCCTTGCCGAGGGCGGCAGGGGGCCGGCCCAGGTCCCACAGGACCAGGCAGGCCAGCGCCAGGTTGATCTGCCCGGCGAGCAGGCTCTGGAACAGCGGCTCCACCCACAGCCCGGCGATGGTGGCGGCCAGGACGGGCCCGGGCCGGGCCCGCAGTCCCGCCAGGCGGCAGGACGTCACGATCAGTAGGGCGAGCAGGGCGGCGTTGCCGAGGACGAACACGGCCTTCAGGACGGCGGCGGGCAGCCAGGCGGCCGGGGTGAACAGGATCGCCGCGAAGGGCGGGTACCCGGTGGGGGGACGCCACTCGGCGCCGCTGAAGCCGTCGACGAGACCGTCCGCGACCGGGATGCGCATCACAACGCAGAGCACGCCGAGCACGAGGAGCGAGCCCGTGACCAGGACGCCGGCCAACGGCGATGGCGAGGGGCTGGGGTGGCGGCTCGGGGTCACGCGCGTGACCCTAGTGGATCAACGCGGCCCCTCCGCCGTTATCCGGCCAGCCAGCAGCGCGGCGTGGTCTGCCCGCAGCGCGGCACGGTCGGCCCGCAGCGCGGCCGGGCCGTCGGTCAGCGGCGTATGACGCCCGCGTCCTCGCCGTATTCGCCGAGGACGACGACGCTCACCGCGGCGGCCACGAAGACCTTCGCGGCGCGCAGGGCGTTGCCCACCAGGTGGCGGGGAGGGGAGTCGGAGGTGGCGGTGGCGCCGCTAGGGCGGCCGCCCCGGATCGGGGTGAAGGTTGCGGTGCTCATGTATCCATGGTGCGCTTCCACTCCGTCCCCCACATCGCCCGCCGGGCGGAACCGCAGGCCACCGCACCTCCTCCTCCGGGCCCATGCCGTGCGCTGGAGCCTCTGCCCCAGGTCTGACACTCCCCGGTATGACATCCGTGCCGCCCGGTGACACCCGTACGGGCGTCCTGCCCGGGAGGGAGGCCCGGCTCGGTAATCCGGTCGCGCCTGTCCGGCCCGCTGACTACAATCTCCGCTCTTGCCGCCTCCCGCCGCCGTTCCGGGGAGAGCCGCCCGCCGGTCGGAAACCGGTGGGCATCGCCCGTACCGATCGCTCAGCAGCTGGAGGCATTCCCGTGTCCGCGCACGCCCCCGAAGCCGGCTCCGAAGCCGCTTCCGACGCCGGCTCCGGCGCCCACCCCCTCGCCCGCGAGCAGGCCCACCTCACCGCCTCCCGCGCCGCGCTCCGCGCCATGCGCGAGGACGTCGAGGCCCTCGACATCCGCGACGTCACCGCGAACTGGGTCAACGCGATCGTCCTCCAGGCCCAGATCGACGACCGGATCAAGGCCCTCGCCGACCTCGCGCACACCCCGCTCTTCTTCGGCCGCCTCAACTACCTGCACGCACCCGGCGCGGAACTGGCCGAAGGCGCGGAGGGCGAGCAGTTCTACATCGGCCGCCGCCACGTCCACGACGCCGACGGCGACCCCATGGTGATCGACTGGCGCGCGCCCGTCTCCCAGCCGTTCTACCGGGCCTCCAAGAACGACCCGCAGGACATCGCGCTGCGCCGCCGCTTCGGCTACACCGGCGGCGATCTCACCGCGTACGAGGACGAGCACCTCTCCGACCCCGCCGAGGCGGCAGCCGTCAGCAAGCTGCTCCAGCAGGAGATCGAGCGGCCGCGCGTCGGCCCCATGCGCGACATCGTCGCGACGATCCAGCCCGAGCAGGACGAGATCGTCCGCTCCGGGCTGTCCGGTTCCGTCTGCGTGCAAGGCGGCCCCGGCACCGGCAAGACGGCGGTCGGCCTGCACCGCGTCGCGTACCTGCTGTACGCCCACCGGGAGCGGCTCGCCCGCACCGGCACCCTCGTCATCGGGCCGAACCGTTCCTTCCTGCACTACATCGAGCAGGTCCTGCCCGCCCTGGGCGAGCTGGAGGTCAAGCAGGCCACCGTCGAGGACCTCGTCACGCAGGGCGGACTGGAGGTCCGCGGCGCCGACGCCGCCGCGACCGCCGTCGTCAAGGGCGACGCCCGGATGGCGCAGGTGCTGCGCCGCGCGGTCCGCTCGCACGTCACGCCGCCCGCCGAGCCGCTGATGGTGGTGCGCGGATCGCGGCGGTGGCGGGTGCCGGCGTACGAGCTGGAGGAGATCGTCAAGGAGCTCCTGGACCGGGACATCCGCTACGGCGCCGCCCGCGACGCGCTGTCGCAGCGGATCGCGCACACCGTGCTCGTACGGATGGAGCAGGCGGGCGAGGCGCCGGACGACCGGGTCCAGGACGCGGTGGCCCGCAGCGCCGCCGTGAAGGCTGCGGTCAAGACGATGTGGCCGGCGGTGGACCCGGCGAAGCTGGTGCTGCGCCTGCTGTCGGAACCGGAGTTCCTGGCGGCGCACGCGGAGGGCGTCCTGTCGGAGGAGGAGCAGCGGCTCCTGCTGTGGCCCAAGCCGTACCGGAGCGTGAAGTCGGCGAAGTGGTCGTCGGCGGACCTGGTGCTGATCGACGAGGCGGCCGACCTGGTGGAGCGCACGCACTCGCTCGGGCACGTCGTCCTCGACGAGGCGCAGGACCTGTCGCCGATGCAGTACCGGGCGGTGGGCCGGCGCTGCACGACCGGCTCCGCCACGGTGCTGGGCGACCTCGCGCAGGGCACGACCCCGTGGGCCACGCGCAGCTGGGACGAGGCGCTGGCGCACCTGGGCAAGCCGGAGGCGGTGCTGGAGGAGCTGACGGCCGGCTTCCGCGTGCCGCGCGAGGTGATCGCGTACGCCTCGCGGCTGCTGCCGTCGATCTCCCCGGGGCTGGCCCCGGTCTCCTCGGTCCGTGAGACGCCGGGCTCGCTGGTCGTCACGCCGACGCCGGACCTGACGGCGTCGGTCCTGGACGCCTGCCGGGCCGCGCTGGCCCACGAGGGCTCGATCGGCCTGATCGCGGCCGACACCCGGATCCCGGAGCTGGCGAAGGCGCTGGAGGCGGCCGGGATGGCCCACCTGTCGCCCGGCGAGGAGACGACGGCGCAGTCCCGCCTCACCCTCGTCCCGGCGTCGCTGGCGAAGGGCCTGGAGTACGACTACGTGGTGCTGGACGAGCCCGCCGCGATCGTCTCCGGCGAACCCGACGAACGCACCGGCCTGCGCCGCCTCTACGTGTGCCTGACCCGTGCCGTCTCGGGTCTGCACGTCCTGCACGCCGCCGCGTTGCCCGCGGCCCTCGGACCTGCCCTTCCGTAGCTCCGGTGGACACGGCCGGTGGGCGGCAGGACGATGGACGTGTTCACACCTCCCCGGGCCCGGTTCTTGCGTGATCCATCCGAGGAAGGACGAACGATGAAACCCCGCATTCGACTGGCCGTGCTGGCGCCCGTGCTCGTGTCCTCGCTGGCACTCGGGTCGGCACCGTTGCTGGCGGCTTCCGCGCAGGCGGCAGCGGTGCCTTCCCTGACGTGCAGCGTGAAGCAGACCCCCAACACCACGGGCAAGTACAACGTCTCGGTCACAGATGCCCTGCCGGGTACGACCGTCACCGTCCACGGTGGCAGTGCGACCCACCAGTTCATCTTCTCCACCAAGGCCGACGACGACGGGAACGCCTCCACCAGCGGGTTCATCCCGGCCGGCAAGGTGACGGCCTCGAACCAGGACGACAAGGTCACCTGCGGCACCGTCAAGCAGGCCGAACAGAAGAACGCCCAGGACCAGTTCAACGCGGGCTTCCAGAGGGGTCTGTCCGAGACACTGAAAACCTGCAAGGCGCAGTCCAACCAACAGGGGTTCGTGCAACCGGACCCGAACTACGAGCGCGGCTACAACGCGGGCGTGGACAAGGCGCTCAGCAGCGCCAAGTGCAAGTAGTGCTGATCACCCGTCACCGAAGCGGCCGGCGGGCGGCGGCTGTGAAAGGGCCTTGCGCCATTGCGCGACCGCCGACGCCGAGACCGGGGCGTCCCACCCCTGCGGCCTGGCCGCCCCGCCGATGTGGAAGGCGTCGATGCCGGCGGCCCGCAGCCGCGGCAGGTGCGCCAGGGTGAGGCTGCCACCGACCATGATGCGCGCCACGTATCCCGGTTCGCCCCGCCGCGCCGCCTCGGAGAGCAGCACGGGAAGGCCCTCGTCGACCCCGTCGGCCGAACCTGCCGTCAGGTAGGCGTCGAGCCCCGGCAGGTCGGCGAGGGCCTTGCGCGCCTGGTCGCGGTCCGCCGCCCGGTCCAGCGCCCGGTGGAAGGTCCAGCGGCAGCCCTCCAGCTCCGCCAGGACGGCCTCCACCGCGGCCAGGTCGGGGCTGCCGTCCGGGGTCAGGAACCCGAGGACGAACTCCTGCGCCCCCTCCGCCCGCAGCGCCCGTGCCTGCTCCACCAGCAGGTCGACCGGGCCGGCGGCGAACCCGTCCGTCCGGCGGATCATCACGCGCAGCGGGATGTCGACCGCCGCGCGGATCGCCGCGAAGGTCTCGCGCGGCGGGGTGAGCCCGTCGGCGGCCATGTCGGTGACCAGCTCCAGCCGGTCGGCCCCGCCGGCCTGGGCCGCGACCGCGTCCCGGGCATCGAGGGCGATCACCTCCAGCAGCGCTTGGTTGCTCATTCGATGCCATCCTTCGCATACGGAAAATAGGTCTAGTCCAATATGAAGGGTACGGGCCCGCGCCCGCGCATCACCAGCACAAACACGCCACCCCCACAATGTGCCCATGACCTCCGACCTCCGCGACCGCTGGCACGCCACCACCACCGCCGCAGGCGCCGACCCCGACCGCGACCCCGGCCCGTACGCCGACCGGCTCCTGGCCGCCTGGGCGGAGCCGCAGCGCCGGTACCACACCACCGCGCACCTGGCCGACGTACTCGCGCGGATCGACGTACTCGCCGCGCACGCCGCCGACCCCGCCGCCGTCGAGCTCGCCGCCTGGTTCCACGACGCCGTCTACCGCCCCGACCGCTCCGAGAACGAGGAGCGCAGCGCGGCGCTCGCCGAGCGCGCCCTGCCCGAACTCGGCATCGACGCCGCCCGCACCGCCGAGGTGGCCCGCCTGGTCCGGCTCACCGTCACCCACGACCCCGCCCCCGGCGACACCAACGGAGAGGTGCTCTGCGACGCGGACCTGGCCGTCCTCGCGGGCGGCCCCGACGCGTACGCGGCGTACGTCGCCGCCGTCCGCGCCGAGTACGGCTTCGTCCCCGAGGACGCGTTCCGCACCGGCCGGGCCGCCGTACTGCGCCAGCTGCTCGGCCTGCCCCGCCTCTTCCGCACCCCGTACGGCACCGCGCACTGGGAGGCCCCGGCCCGCCGCAACCTGGCCGCCGAGCTGGCCGCCCTGAGCGACGGCGCATGAGGCTGGGGGAACGAGACCGGGGGGAACGAGGCCGGGGGGAATGAGAGCCGGGGGAACGAGACGGGGGGAATGAGATCCGGTGCGGGAAGGTTCGTACCGGACGTGCCCCCAGCTCCCGCTCGCTCCCGCATGCCCGTCGCCGTCCACGTCCTCGGCCTGGCCGTCTTCTCGCTCGGAACGAGCGAGTTCATGCTCTCCGGGCTGCTGCCGCCCATCGCGCAGGACATGAACGTCACCATCCCCCGGGCGGGCCTGCTCATATCCGCCTTCGCGATCGGCATGGTCGTCGGGGCGCCGCTGCTGGCCGTGGCCACGCTGCGGCTCCCGCGCCGCACCACCCTCATCGCTCTCATCAGCCTCTTCGGCCTCGGTCAGGTCGCCGGCGCGCTGGCCCCCTCGTACGAGTTCCTCTTCGCCTCCCGCATCGTCTCCGCGCTCGCCTGCGCCGGCTTCTGGGCGGTGGGCGCGGCCGTCGCCATCGCGATGGTCGGCAGGGACCAGCGCGCCCGCGCGATGGCGGTCATGATCGGCGGCCTGTCCATCGCCAACGTCCTCGGCGTCCCCGCCGGCGCCTTCCTCGGGGAGCAGTTCGGCTGGCGCTCCGCGTTCTGGTCGGTGGGCGCGGCCTCCGCCATCGCCCTCGTGGGCATCCTGGCGCTGATCCCGAAGATCCCGCTGCCCGCGGAGAAGCCCCGCCTGCGCCGCGAGCTCGCCATCTACGGCGACCTCCAGGTGTGGCTGGCCGTCACCGTCACCGCCCTCGCCGCGGGCGGCGTGTTCTGCGCCTTCAGCTACCTGTCCCCGCTGCTCACGGACGAGGCCGGACTGGACTCGGCGTGGGTGCCGTGGGTCCTCGCCCTCTTCGGCGTCGGCGCGCTCGTCGGCACCACCGTCGGCGGGCGGATCGCCGACGGCCGCCTCTTCGGCGTGATGACCTGGGGCATCAGCGCCTCCACCGCCTTCCTCGCGGCCCTGGCCCTGCTGGCCTCCGTCCAGGTCGCGGCCGTCGCGCTCGCCTTCCTGCTCGGCGTCTCGGCGTTCTTCACCGCCCCGGCCCTGAACGCGCGCGCCTTCAACGTCGCCGGCGCCGCGCCCACCCTCGCCGGGGCCACGACCACCGCCGCCTTCAACGTCGGCAACACCGGCGGCCCCTGGCTGGGCGGCACCGTCATCGACGCCGGCTACGGCTATGCCGCCACCGCCTGGGCCGGCTCGGCCATGACCGTCACCGCGGTCGGCCTGACGGTGCTGGCCCGGCGGATCGACCGCCGCACGGGGACCGGCACGACCCGCGTCATCACCCGGGCGGGCTCCGCCCCCGCGCCGGCCGACGCGGAGCCGGCGGGCCGGTAGGGCTCCGCCCCCGGCCCGGGTCTCTCCGCGCGCGCCGCGCCGCGTCCTACGCCGGGCGGCCCTTGGGGCGGCGCAGGCCCGCCTGGGTGAGGCGGCGGACCAGTTCCTTGCTGCCGATCTCCACCGCACCCGCCGCCACCGCGTCCGCGTAGCGGTACGACGGCACGTCGTAGTGATCGCGCTCGAACGCCTTCGGCGGGCAGCCGATCGACGCCGCGAAGGCGTGCAGTTCCTCGTACGAGACGTCGCTGACCAGGTGGGACCACATGCGGCCGTGGCCCGGCCAGGTCGGCGGGTCGATGTAGAGCGTCACCCGCGGCTCACCGGCCGGTCCCGAAGACGGGCCCGAGTGCGCCGACCGCGGCGACCTTCACCCCGGCCTTGCCGCACACCCAGTGCGGATCGGGCCCCAACTCCGGCTCCACGTCCAGCGCGTGCGGATCGCCGTGCGAGCAGACCGGGCACAGCGGCCAGCGCCCGTACTTCTCCAGCAGTGCGTCCTGTACGTCCTGGGCGACGAGTCCGGCGAGGTAGTCGACCCCCGCCGGCCACTGCTCCACCCACCACCGGCGGTGCGTGACCGAGTCCTCGACGAGGGAGACGACATCGGCGTCGGCGACCTCGCCCGCGACGAGATCGGCGAGCACGAGGGCACGGGCGGCGTGCAGCGCCTGTTCCAGGGGGGTCGCGTGGTCCATGCGCCCATTGTGAACCCGTACGGCCCACGTGGTGAAGGCCCTCCCCTGCCGGTGCCGGATGGCGCCTTGACCCCCACCCCGGCCGAAAATAGATTTCAGAGATGAGCGACGAGCCGAAAGTTGCTTTCAGCGAGGTCCCCGCCACGCCGCACGGCCACGCGGACGCCCCCGCCGCGCCCCACGCAGACGCCGCCGCAGCGCCCCACGGTGGCGCCTCCGCCCCCGGCCGCGGCCTTCCGCTGCGGGCCCGCGTCCGCAGCCTCGGCCCGTCCATGACCCCCTCCGTGCTGGCCGTCGCCGAAACCGTCGCCGCAGACCCCGCCGGCTGCTCCCGCCTCACCGTCAGCGCCCTCGCCGCCCGCACCGGCACCAGCGAGGCCACCGTCGTCCGCACCGCCCGCCTCCTCGGCTACCAGGGCTACCGCGATCTGCGCCTGGCCCTCGCCGCGCTCGCCGCCCGGCAGGAGTCCGGCGCGGCGCCCGCCGTCACCGCCGACATAGCCGTCGACGACCCGATCGCCGACGTCGTCGCCAAACTGGCCCACGAGGAGGCCCAGACCCTCGCCGACACCGCCGCCGGACTCGACCTCGCCGCGCTCGGCGCCGCCGTCACCGCGCTCGCCACGGCCCGCCGGATCGACGTCTACGGCGTCGGCGCCTCCGCACTCGTCGGCCAGGACCTCGCCCAGAAGCTGCTGCGCATCGGACTCGTCGCCCACGCCCACGGCGACCCCCACCTGGCCGTCACCGGCGCCGTGCAGCTGCGCCCCGGCGACGCCGCCGTCGCGATCAGCCACTCCGGCGCGACCGGCGACGTGATCGACCCCCTGCGCACCGCCTTCGAGCGCGGCGCCACCACCATCGCGCTCACCGGCCACCCCCACGCCCCCGTCTCCCACTACGCCGACGTCGTCCTGGCCACCTCCGCCGCCCGCGAGACCCGGCTGCGCCCCGCCGCCATGTCGAGCCGGACCAGCCAGCTCCTCGTCGTCGACTGCCTGTTCGTCGCCGTCGCCCAGCGCACCTACGAGACCGCCGCGCCCGCACTCGCCGCCTCGTACGAGGCACTCGCCCCCCGCCGGACCGCCAGGAGCCCCCGCCCATGACCGCGTCGTACGCCGCACTGCGCGCCCAGCTCGACACGCTGACCACCGAGGCCTTCCGCCCCGAACTGGCCGAGATCGACCGGCTCCCCACCCTGGAGATCGCCCGCACCATGAACGCCGGGGACGCCACCGTCCCGGCCGCCGTCGCCGCACAACTGCCGCGCATCGCCGCCGCGATCGACGCGATCGCGGCCCGCATGGCCCGCGGCGGCCGCCTCGTCTACGCGGGCGCCGGCACCGCCGGCCGGATGGGCGTCCTGGACGCCAGCGAATGCCCGCCCACCTTCAACACCGACCCGGCGCAGGTCGTCGGCCTGATCGCGGGCGGCCCCGGCGCCATGGTCGAGGCCGTCGAAGGCGCCGAGGACTCCGCCGGGCTGGCCGCCGCCGACCTGGCCGCCCTGGAGCTGGCCGCCGCCGACACCGTCATCGGGATCTCCGCCTCCGGCCGCACCCCGTACGCGGTCGGCGCCGTCGAGTACGCCCGCACGCGCGGCGCCCTCACCGTCGGACTGTCCTGCAACGCCGGCTCGGCGCTCGCCGCGGCCGCCGAGCACGGCATCGAGGTCGTCGTCGGACCCGAGCTGCTGACCGGCTCCACCCGTCTGAAGGCCGGTACCGCGCAGAAGCTCGTCCTGAACCTCATCTCGACGATCACCATGATCCGGCTGGGGAAGACGTACGGGAACCTGATGGTCGACCTGCGCGCCTCCAACGAGAAGCTGCGCGCCCGCTCCCGCCGGATCGTGGCCCTGGCCACCGGCGCACCGGACGAGGAGATCGAGGCCGCGCTCGACGCCACCGGCGGCGAGGTCAAGCAGGCCGTCCTCGTCCTCCTCGGCGCCGTGGACGGCCCCACCGCGGCCGGCCTCCTCACCACCGCGCACGGACACCTCCGCGAGGCCCTCGCCCTCGCCCGCGACCTCTGACTGCCCCGTTCCCCCCGACGCAAGGCGATCACGACATGTCCACTGACAAGAACCGCGCCACGGCCGCCGCGATCCTCCCCCTCGTCGGCGGCCCGGACAACATCAGCTCGATCGCGCACTGCATGACCCGGCTGCGCCTCGCCCTGCACGACCGCTCGCTGGTCGACGACCAGGCGCTGCGGGCGCTGCCCGCGGTGTTGGGCGTCGTCGAGGACCCGGGGGCCCCTCCCGGCGGCCGGGGGGCGTACCAGATCGTGTTGGGGCCGGGGACCGTCGCACGGGTCACCCCGGAGTTCGAGGCGCTCGTCGAACAGGGCCGCACGCCGGCCGCCGGGTCCCGCAGGGCCGGCCCGGCCGACACGGCCGGCCCGGGGGGCGACACCCGTACGCCCGTCACCGCCGCGGTACTCGCCGACCGCGGCGCCGCGTTGAAGCAGGCCAGGCAGGCCCGCAACCGCACCCCCGTGAAGCTGTTCCTGCGCCGCATCGCGAACGTCTTCGTCCCGCTGATCCCGGCCCTCATCGGATGCGGCATCATCGCCGGCCTGAACGGCGTGCTGCTGAACACCGGCTGGCTGCCCGCCGTCGTCCCGGCGCTCGCCGCGATCGCCTCCGGGTTCATGTCGCTGATCGCGGTCTTCGTCGGCTACAACACCGGCAAGGAGTTCGGCGGCACGCCGATCCTCGGCGGCGCCGTCGCCGCCGTCATCGTCTTCCCCGGGGTAGCGAAGATCGACGCATTCGGCCAGCACCTCTCCCCCGGCCAGGGCGGCGTCCTCGGCGCCCTCGCCGCCGCGTACCTCGCCGTGCACGTCGAGAAGCTGTGCCGCCGCTGGGTCCCCGAGTCGCTGGACGCGCTCGTCACCCCCACCCTCACCGTCCTGGCCTCCGGCCTGGTGACGATTTTCGGCCTGATGTTCCTCGCCGGTGCGGTCGCCGACGCCATCGGCTCCTTCGCGACCTGGCTCCTCGCCACCGGCGGCGCCTTCGCCGGTCTGATCCTCGGAGGCCTGTTCCTGCCGCTCGTGATGCTGGGCCTGCACCAGGCCCTGATCCCGATCCACACCACCCTCATCGAGCAGACCGGCCACACCGCGCTGCTGCCGATCCTCGCCATGGCGGGCGCCGGCCAGGTCGGCGCCGCACTCGCGGTCCACTGCCGGGTACCGCACAACCGCTCCCTGCGCACCACCATCAGGTCCGCGCTCCCGGCGGGCTTCCTCGGCGTCGGCGAGCCGCTGATCTACGGGGTGTCGCTCCCGCTGGGCCGCCCCTTCGTCACCGCCTGCGTGGGCGGCGCGGCCGGCGGGGCGTTCGTCGGGCTCTGCAACCAGCTGGGGATCGCCTTCGGCGCCACCGCGATCGGCCCCTCGGGGTGGGCCCTGTTCCCGCTGCTGGACGGCCCGTCGGGGCTGGGCCTGAACCTCGCGATCTACGCGGGCGGGCTGCTGGCCGGCTATGTGGTGGGCTTCGCAGCCACCTGGTTCTTCGGGTTCACGCCGCAGATGCTGGCCGACCTCAACGCCGATCATGAACCAGATCCGGCCACCGCCCCACCGGCCAACGAACCGGCTGTAGCGAAAATCTAGCGGCGTTCGGGAGACTGACTGGTATGCAGCTCCCCGCCGAAGCCGTTGCCGCCACCGCTGTCGTCGAGGTCGTACGCCTCTCCACGCGCCCCGAGCGCTACGGCGACCCCATGACCGGCGACGTCGTCTCCCGCTGGACCGGCCGAGAAGCCGCCGACTCGCTCGGGCTGCTCTCGTCCATGCCGCCCGGCAAGGACCGCGTCTGCTTCGCGCCGGGCTGGGGACTGCGCGCGTACGACGCCGCCGACCAGCTCCTGTTCGAGCTGATCTTCTGTTTCAGCTGTCACCACGCCTGGCTGTGGGGCCCGGCCGTCCCCTCGGACGCGGCCTTCGACACCATCACGGGCACCACCGGCGACGCCGAGGCGCTGCTCGCGCACTTCCGCAACGCCGCGTGACGCTTCCCCCCGTGGTCCCGCCCGGCCGCATGTCGGCCCGCCCCCAGCCGGTCCTGGACCTGCCCGGCCCGTTCCTCCTCCGGCCGTGGACCCCGTACGACGCCCCCGCACTGGTCGAGTCCTGCCACGACCCGGACATACGCCACTGGAACCGTCCGCCGATGCTGTCTCCGGCCGAGGCCGTCGCCCGGATCGAGCGCTGGCAGGAACGCTGGCACACCGAGCACGCAGCGATCTGGGCGGTGGCCCCGGCCCCGGGCGGGCCGCCCGTCGGCCTGATCGGCGTGGCCGACCTCGACCTCCCGGCTGGGAGCGGCGAGATCCTCTACTGGCTGCTGCCCGCGGGCCGGGGCACCGGCGTCATGACCGCGGCCACGGACCGGGTCGGCCGCTGGGCCTTCGAGGAACTGGGCCTGCACCGCCTGCGCATCACCCACTCCGTGGCCAACCCGGCGTCCTGCCGCGTCGCGACGAAGGCAGGTTTCCCCCTGGAGGGCACCATGCGCGGCGCCCTCCTCCACGCGGACGGCTGGCACGACGAACACCTCCACGCCCGCCTGAGCACGGACTGACGCCGGCGCGGCCCGCAGGCCGCGCACTCCATCGGGCTCACCCTGGACCAGACACCGAAGCACTGATGAACTCCACCGACTGGCCGGCCCCGTTCCCGGCCGCCGCGGTCCGCAGGAAGGACACCAGGTCGTCCGTGCTGTAGCCGAGCTGTGGCCCCCGCTCGGCGGCCATGAGCAGGAGCTGGCCCACGATCTCGGCGCCCCAGCCGTCCGTACCGTCGGACGCCCACTCCCACAGCTTCTCGATGCCGAGGTCGGTCATCAGCAGCCCGTACCCGGTCCGGACCTCCCCGCACAGCTCCCCCACGGCGTCCAGCAGCCGCGCGCCGGGCCGCTCGCACCGCAGCGCGAAACACCCGCCGAGTTCCTCGGGCACGCAGCCCCGTGGCGGCCGCGCCTTGATGGCGTCGTAGCGCGGGTCGGCGTAGCCGGGCGCCCGGCCCACCGGACTGTGGACCAGCGTGAAGCGGTGCCAGCCCGGCGGCGGAGGCGGCTGCGGCCGCCAGGCCTTCAGCCCGAACGCCTCGTGCACGAGGGCCGTCGCCTCGTCCGCCGTCTCGGCGGTCTCCCGCACCCGCCGCTTCCCGTCGTCGCCCACCGCGGTCCACAGCCCACTGGCCTCGTGCAGCTCCACTCGCACCTGGAGCCCCATCCCGCTCCTCCTCCACCCGGGCCCCGCCAGGCCCTTCTCCAGCCAGCACAGCTTCCAGGCCAGCTCGAACTCCCAGGCCCGCGCCGCCGCGCGGCACCCTTCCAGGGCGGCCTCGCTCACGCGGGGCGGGCCCGCTCGTGGAGCACGACCGCCAGCCGGAGCGCGGTGGTGAGGTTGCACCGCCCGAGGTCGATCAGCGGCAGCCCGTACGTCCCCGCCGCCGAGACCCCGTCCACGTCCAGCGAGGGAAGGGTGACCCCGACGCCGGCGAGGGACTCCCTCAGCTGCCGCACGGCCTCCTCCGCCGCCTGCATCCGCTCCTTGGCCGTGAGCACCATGACATGTCACCTTTCCACTCTGAGTATTCAGCTTCGACACACAGAGTGGCGACGGGCTCGCTAGCCTTTCAACACGGACACCGCAACAACGGCACGTGTTGCCAGGAGAGTTGCCATGGCAGGTAAGAACCTCGACCCGTCCTCCTCACCCCGCGCCCTGCTCGGCGCCGAACTCCGCGTGGCCCGAGAACGCGCGGGCCTCAGCCAGGCCGAGTTGGGCGAGCCGCTCTTCGTCAGCGGCTCGTTCATCGGCCAGCTCGAAGCCGGCACGCGGCGGATGCACATCGAATTCGCCCGGCAGATAGACGACATCCTGGGCACGGCCGGCTTCTTCAGCCGCAACTGCGGCGCCCTGGCAAAGTCGAAGTACCCGAACCACTTTGCCGAGGCCGCAGAGGCGGAAGCGGAAGCCAAGACGATCCGGGAGTACGCGCCCCTGGCGCTGCCGGGAATGCTCCAGACAGAGTCGTACGCGCGCGAAGTGTTCGTCGCGTATCAACCCACAGCCACAGAGGAAGTCATCGCTGAGCTGGTCACGAACAGGCTGGACCGCGCCAAGCTGCTGTCTGATCCAACAACCCCCCTGTTGTGGTGTGTGCTTGACGAAACCGTCCTCCGGAGAGTCGTTGGAGGCGGGACGGTGATGGCGGAGGCCCTGCGCCACATCGCAACTCTGATCCGCAAGCGCCGGATCTTCGTGCAGGTACTGCCGTTCAGCGCGGGAGCACACTCCTCGATGGGAGGCACCCTGAAGCTGATGACTTTCGAGGACGCTCCCCCGCTCGCCTACGTCCAAGGCAACGCCATAGGTGTACTCCTGGACGATCCCGCCACAGTGACCCGCCACTCACTGACCTACGATCTCCTCACGGCCAGCGCGCTGTCACCTACTCAATCACTGGCCCTGATCGAGTCCGCGGCGGAGGAATACGAGCATGACCAGCACTCGTGAGTACGACCTGTCCACGGCCACCTGGCACAAATCCAGCTACAGCGATGGCACAGGCGGCGACTGCCTGGAGATGGCCACCTGGCGCAAGTCCACGTACAGCGCCGGCGACGGTGGCAACTGCCTCGAAGTCGGCGACGGCCACCCCGACCTCGTTCCCGTCCGGGACTCCAAGGTCCCGGACGGCCCGCACCTCACCGTCAACGGTCCGGCCTGGACCGCCTTCGTCGCCAGCCTCTGACCCGGCTCACCAGCCGATCGTCGGGGCCACGTCGAAGATCGGCGGGAGGCGGGTGTCGTCGTCGAGGTTGACGAACGTACGGCCGTAGAGCGCGAACGACTCGCCCAGCCGCAGGCGCCGCAGCACCGTCGATTCGCCGCGCGGCTTCCCGGTGCCCGGGTCGAGGTGCCACAGGTGGGTGTACGCACCCTCGGTGATCACCGCGATCCGGCCGGTGCGGTCGGCCGCCAAGGCGCGGATCCGCCACTCGTCCTCGAAGGCGCGGGTCCACAGGTGGCGGCCGTCCTTCAGGGAGAACGCCGCCAGGACCTCCCGCTGCTCCCGTTCCGGGACCGACGCGTACAGCACGTCGCCCGCGACCAGCCACTCCGCCGGGCCCGTGGTCGGGACGTACGGCGCCTCCCCGTCGGGCTGCGGGCGGCCCGCCTCGTCGAAGACCAGCAGGCGCCCGGCACCGACGGCGGCGGCCGGGGAGGCCGACACGATGCGCGGGGACTCGTACCCGACCGGCATCGGGAACCGCCAGGCGACGGCGCCGGTGCGGGCCCCGAGCGCGAACAGCTCGACGCCCTGGTCGGTCCGGGCCAGGAGCAGGACCCGGTCGGGGCCCGCGGCCACCTCCATGGGGACGGCGCCCGCGGGCAGCGGGGAGCGCCACCGCTCGGCGCCGGTGGCCAGGTCGTGGGCGAGAACGGCGTCCGCGGTCGCGACCACGGCCAGCGAGCCGCCCGCGGACGGCCGGCCCACGAGGTGCGGGATGTTCGTGGTCCAGAGCTGCTTGCCGGAGGTGACGTCCACCGCCACCAAGCGGCCGCCACAGCCGTCCAGCACGGTGGCGAAGGTCAGCAGACCGGTACCGGAAGGGCTGTCCGCGCTCATCGCGCACACCGCCCCGCCTGCCGGAACGCGCAGGCTCCAGCCCCGGCGGCCCTCCCCGTCATAACCGGTCACACCATCCGCACCGGCCCGGACCACGAACCCCGTGGCCGGGGGGCCCGCCCAGGAGCCGAGCGGCTTCCCGACCACCGCGCTCCCCGGGGCCTGGTACGAGAAGAGGTCCATGTGCGGGCCGCGCAGCCACGAGAAGCCGAGCCAGGCCGGACCCAGCGCGACGAGCGCGAGCACCACGGCCATGACCCAGCCGACGGCGGAGCGGTACCCGCGGCCCTTCACGACCGACCACCACAGGCCGGCCGCGGCCGACCCGGCGACCAACGTCCACAGCACCAGCCACCCCAGCCCGCGCGGACAGCCCGCGGTGTGTCCCACGCTGCACACGACGTCGGACATGTCCGCGGCCGACTTCAGGCACAGGACGGCGTACAGCACCGCGACCGCGCTGAACGCGCAGGCCGCGGCGAGCCGTACGTGATCCCGGAGCCGCTTCACGAGCGGCGGTGGCGTGTCCATGATCCCCCCCGGCCCGCAGCCTATCCGTGAACGGGCGGCGGGCCGGGACCGCCGGAACCCTCCGGCGGTCAGAGACCGGCGGTGTACAGCAGCCGGTTGGGGGTGCCCTTGCTGACGCTGGTCAGAACGTCCTTGGTGGACTCGTCGTCGAGGAACTCGTTGATCTCCGCAGGGCTCGCGGTCGGGTGCGCCTGCTTGTAGAGGACGGCGACACCGGCGACGTGCGGCGCGGCCATCGACGTCCCGTCGAGGGCCACGCTGCCGCCGCCGAGCTTCGCGGAGACGACGGCCTGGCCGGGGGCGTAGAGCGAGACGCACGTACCGAAGTTGGAGAAGGAGGTCTCCTCGTCCCACTGGTTGCTCGCCGCCACCGTCAGCACGCGCGCGGCGGACGCGGGCGAGACCGTGCAGGCGTCCTTCGCGGAGTTGCCCGCCGCGACGACCGGCAGCACACCCGCGTCGGAGAGCGCGGTCGCCGCGTCGTTGACCGCGGTCGACTTGTCCCCGCCGAGCGAGCCGTTCAGCACGGCCGGCTGCTTGGCGTTCGCGGCCACCCAGTCCATGCCCGCGATGATGCCCGACCACGTGCCGCTGCCGTCGCAGCCGAGGACGCGGACGCTGACCAGGTTCGCCTTGCGCGCCACCCCGTACGTCGAGCCCGCCACCGTGCCCGCCACGTGCGTGCCGTGGCCCTGGCAGTCCATGCCGTTGCGGCCGTCGCCGATGGCGTCGAACCCGAACGTCGCCCGGCCGCCGAACTCGGTGTGGCCGTAGTCGATGCCGGTGTCGAGGATGTACGCGGTCACCCCGGCGCCGTTGCCCTGGGTGGTGAAGTCGTTGTCGAGCGGCAGGTTCTTCTGGTCGATCCGGTCCAGGCCCCACGACGAGGACGGCGCCCGCATCCCGGGCGTCCTGGTCGGCGTCGGCACGGACTGCACCTTGGCGTCCTCCTCGACCGACTTCACCCCGGGGCTCACCCGGACGATCTGCAACTGGAGCGGGGTCAGCGGGACGGCGAAGCCGGTCATCGCCTTGCTGTAGACGAACGTCGGCTTCAGACCCAGCTCCTGCGCCACCTTCGCCGCGTCCTGCCCCTTCTCCAGCGTCACGATGTACTGGCCGGGCACCGCGTTCTCGGCGGTGTGCAGAGGCACCGGGGTCGGCTCCGGGGTGTCGGCGGCGGCCGTACCGGCCGCGACCGCGGGCACGGTGAGCAGGGCGGTGGCGGCCAGGCGTGCGAGCAGGCGCATGGAAGGAACTCCCTGAAGGCGGTGGGCCGGAAGGCCGGCATGGACCGGAAGGTCGGCATGAAGGAGCCGCCCCGGCGAGGACGCGTGCCTCTGCGGGGGCGGCCCTCCTTCCATCGGTGCCACCCCGGCGCGTCCTGAACCGCCGTGCACCGCCAGGCGGCCCACACGTCGCCAGCGCCCGTACCGCCCGTCCCACCCGCTGCGGAAAGGGCGATCCCCTGTGCCGTCCGGGCCATGACCACGCCCGCGCGGTCCGCGGCCCTCCGCCAAGATCACCCGTACGGCCCGCCACCACACCGGGGAGCGCGCGGCCGACGCGCCCCCCGGTGCCCCCGCCACCCCCGCGGACGTCGTTGACCTGCGCCGTCGTACGTGATGGCCTCGCCCCATGCGCATCCGTGTGAGCCGGGCCCTGCCCGCTGCCGCCGTCGTCGTACTGGCCGCTCTGACCGCCTTCCCCGCCCCGGCCTCGGCCGCCGTCCGTGACCCGGTCCCGTACGCGGCGCCCGTCGACCACCCCACGTACATCGTCACCGTACGCAGGGACCTCGACCCCGCCGACGTGGCGCGGCTCGTCGGCGCCACCCCGGTCCACGTCTTCGACAGCACCCTGCACGGCTTCGCCGCCCGGCTCGACCCCGCCCAGGTCGCGGCCCTCCGGTCGCTGCCGGGCGTCGAGGCCGTCGAGGAGGACGGAACCGCCTCGGCCGGCTGACGACGGGCGCCCGATCAGCCGCGGGCGGCCCCGATGAAGGCGCGGATCAGGGCGGGGGACTTGACGCCGCGCTCGCTCTCGACGCCGCTGGACACGTCCACGCCCCAGGCTCCGGTGGTCTGCACGGCCTCGCGGACGCTGTGCGGGGTCAGCCCACCGGCCAGCAGCCAGCGCCCCTGCGGCGCGGTGAACTCCGCGGAGCCCCAGTTCCACGGCTTGCCGGAGCCGGGGTCGGGCGCGTCGATCAGCAGCAGGTCCTCGCCGTACTCCCCGCACCGCCCGACGTGCAGGGCGGTGGCCCGCAGCAGGGTCCGGCCCTCGGCGCGCAGCGCCCCGTAGAACTCCGGGCCCTCGTCGCCGTGCAGCTGCACTCCCCGTACGCCGCTCTCCTCGGTCAGCCGCCGCACCTCGTCGACCGGCTGCCCGCGGAACACCCCGACGGTGAGCACCGAGTCCGGCACGTCGGCGGCCAGCGCCCGCGCCGTGGCGACGTCGACGGTGCGCGGGCTGCCCGGCGCGAAGACGAACCCGACGGCATCGGCCCCGGCGTCCACGGCCGTGGCGACGTCGTGCGCGGTCTTCAGCCCGCAGATCTTGACGAAGAGATCGCTCATGCACCCAGTCAACCAAACCGCCCTGTTGCGTGGTGATCCGTCTCGGCACCCGGGCGCGGCCCTCCATGCCCCGCCACCCGGGACCGGGGCTCATGCCCGGCCCGCCGAAACGCCCGAGGGCGGCACCCCCTGTACGGGAGTGCCGCCCTCGGTCGTGAGAACAGCCGATCGGCTGCGGCCTGAGCCGCGGTCGATCAGAAGTCCATGTCACCGCCCGGCATGCCGCCCGGCGCGCCCGCGGCGGCCTTCTCCGGCTTGTCGGCGATGACGGCCTCGGTCGTCAGGAACAGCGCGGCGATGGACGCGGCGTTCTGCAGAGCGGAGCGCGTGACCTTCGCCGGGTCGATGATGCCCTCGGCGATCATGTCCACGTACTCGCCGGTCGCGGCGTTCAGGCCCCAGCCGACGGTCAGGTTGCGGACCTTCTCCACGACGACGCCACCCTCGAGACCACCGTTGACGGCGATCTGCTTGAGCGGGGCCTCCAGGGCGAGCTTCACGGCGTTGGCGCCGGTCGCCTCGTCACCCGAGAGGTCGAGCTTCTCGAAGACCGCGGAGGCCTGGAGCAGGGCCACGCCACCACCGGCGACGATGCCCTCCTCGACGGCGGCCTTCGCGTTGCGGACGGCGTCCTCGATGCGGTGCTTGCGCTCCTTGAGCTCCACCTCGGTCGCGGCGCCGGCCTTGATGACGGCCACGCCGCCGGCCAGCTTCGCGAGGCGCTCCTGGAGCTTCTCGCGGTCGTAGTCCGAGTCGGAGTTCTCGATCTCGGCGCGGATCTGGTTGACGCGACCCTGGACCTGGTCGCTGTCACCGGCACCGTCGACGATCGTGGTCTCGTCCTTGGAGATGACGACCTTGCGGGCGCGGCCGAGCAGGTCGAGGCCCGCGTTCTCCAGCTTGAGGCCGACCTCCTCGGAGATGACCGTGCCGCCCGTGAGGATGGCGATGTCACCGAGCATGGCCTTGCGGCGGTCGCCGAAGCCCGGAGCCTTGACGGCGACGGACTTGAAGGTGCCGCGGATCTTGTTGACGACCAGGGTCGACAGGGCCTCGCCCTCGACGTCCTCGGCGATGATCAGCAGCGGCTTGCCGGACTGCATGACCTTCTCGAGCAGCGGAAGGAGGTCCTTCACGTTGCCGATCTTGGAGTTGACGATGAGGATGTACGGGTCGTCCAGGGACGCCTCCATACGCTCCATGTCGGTGGCGAAGTACGCCGAGATGTAGCCCTTGTCGAAGCGCATGCCCTCGGTGAGCTCCAGCTCCAGACCGAAGGTCTGGGACTCCTCGACGGTGATGACGCCTTCCTTGCCGACCTTGTCCATCGCCTCGGCGATGAGCTCGCCGATCTGGGTGTCAGCGGCGGAGATGGAGGCCGTGGAAGCGATCTGCTCCTTGGTCTCGACATCCTTCGCCTGCTCCAGCAGGGCGCCGGAGACGGCCTCGACGGCCTTCTCGATGCCGCGCTTGAGGGCCATCGGGTTGGCGCCGGCAGCCACGTTGCGCAGGCCCTCGCGGACGAGCGCCTGGGCGAGCACGGTGGCGGTGGTCGTACCGTCGCCCGCGACGTCGTCCGTCTTCTTGGCGACTTCCTTGACCAGCTCGGCGCCGATCTTCTCGTACGGGTCCTCGAGCTCGATCTCCTTGGCGATGGAGACACCATCGTTGGTGATCGTGGGGGCGCCCCACTTCTTCTCAAGGACGACGTTGCGACCCTTGGGGCCAAGGGTGACCTTGACGGCGTCGGCGAGCTGGTTCATCCCGCGCTCGAGACCGCGCCGGGCCTCCTCGTCGAACGCAATGATCTTGGCCATCTGAAGTGGTCCTCCAGGACTGGGGTTCCCCTTGCACCGACGGCGCGAGGGGAGGGTTGGATTGCTCCGGACCGCGCCCGCGCCCGCGACGGACGGCCTGCGTGCCCGGCGGTTCCTTCCCGCCGGACCCTGCGGGCCTCACCGACCCGGTCCTGTGTAGTAGCACTCTCAGCACGAGAGTGCTAACGCCAATGATTAGCACTCGACCCCTCCGAGTGCAAGCGGCTTCGGGCAGCGGGGACGGTTCACCCGCGCCCGGCAGCGGACACGCCACGAGGGCCCACATCCCTCCTCAAGGATGCGGGCCCTCGTGTGTATGCGTCGGTGGTCGATCGCGCCGGGACTAGACGGCGAGCTTGACCATGTCCGCCTGCGGACCCTTCTGGCCCTGCGAGATCTCGAACTCGACCCGCTGACCCTCTTCAAGGGTGCGGTACCCGTCCATCTGGATGGCGCTGTAGTGGACGAACACATCCGCACCACCGTCGACCGCGATGAAGCCGTAGCCCTTCTCCGCGTTGAACCACTTGACGGTGCCCTGAGCCATGCCTAACTCCCCTATTACTGGCCCTTGCGCGGGACCGCACTTCGCGGTCCCGGGTCAGAACTTGCGCCGGAACGCCTCGACCGGGGCTGAATGTATCTGCACCGCTGCTGTCTGCAACAGGTCAATCCGACGAGAAATCTGGACATGGGGATACATTGAAATAGAGTGAAAAGTTGGCATATTCCCGGGCAACTCGGACCCGGCATATCTCGCCAAAGCCCCATACCGCACGCGCACATTGACTCAATGTCAACCCTCACGCGACCCGCTCATATGCGGCGGGCAAGTCCAGCGGAGGGGACTTCCCCAACTCTACCGCGCCCAACCAAGCAGAATTACCCCCTCCGCTTTTACCGGAGGGGGTAATTCAGGTTCTTGCGTCAGCAGCCGCCGGCGACGGCGGGAATGATCGACACACCCGCGCCGTCCGGCGTCACCGCGTCCAGACCGCCCTCGAAGCGCACGTCGTCGTCATTGACGTAGACGTTCACGAAACGGCGCAGCTTGCCCTGGTCGTCCAGGACGCGCGCTGCGATGCCCGGGTGGCTCGCCTCCAGGGACGCGATGACCTCGGAGAGGGTCGCGCCCTCGGCCGTGACCTCGGCCCGGCCGCCGGTGTAGGTGCGCAGGATGGTGGGGATGCGGACGTTGACGCTCATGGCGCTACTGCCTTTCCGGTAGGGCGAGGGGGATGGTCAGGCCAGGCCGGCGGCGCGGAACGCGTCCAGGCTCGGGCGGATGGTGGCGGTCTGCCCGCTGTCCGCGGCCACCGCCTCCAGGGTCTTGAGGCCGTCACCGGTGTTGAGGACGACCGTGGTCAGCGCCGGGTCGAGCTGCCCGTTCTCGATGAGCTTCCTGGTCACGCCGACGGTCACGCCGCCCGCGGTCTCGGCGAAGATGCCCTCGGTCTGCGCCAGGGTCTTGATGGCCTCGACGACCTGCTCGTCGGTGACGTCCTCGACGTAGCCGCCGGTGCGGCGGGCGATGTCCAGGACGTACGGGCCGTCGGCCGGGTTGCCGATGGCCAGCGACTTGGCGATGGTGTTCGGCTTCTGCGGGCGGACCACGTCGTGGCCGGCCTTGAAGGCGGTGGACACCGGGGAGCAGCCCTCGGCCTGGGCGCCGAAGATCTTGTACGGCTTGTCCTCGACGAGACCGAGCTTGATCAGCTCCTGCAGACCCTTGTCGATCTTCGTCAGCTGCGAGCCGGACGCGATCGGGATCACGATCTGGTCGGGCAGCTGCCAGCCGAGCTGCTCGCAGATCTCGTACGCCAGGGTCTTGGAGCCCTCGCCGTAGTAGGGGCGCAGGTTGACGTTGACGAAGCCCCAGCCCTCGCCCAGCGGGTCGCCGATGAGCTCGGAGCAGAAGCGGTTGACGTCGTCGTAGTTGCCCTCGATGCCGACGAGGTCGCCGCCGTACACACCGGCCATGACGACCTTGCCCTGCTCCAGGTCGTGCGGGATGAACACGCAGGAGCGGAATCCGGCCCGGGCGGCCGCGGCGCCGACTGCGCCGGCCAGGTTGCCGGTGGAGGAGCAGGAGAGGGTGGTGAAGCCGAAGGCGCGGGCGGCCTCGACGGCGATCGCGACCACGCGGTCCTTGAAGGAGTGCGTCGGGTTGCCGGAGTCGTCCTTGACGTACAGCTTGCCGGTGACGCCGAGCTCCTTGGCCAGGTTCTGCGCGTCGACGAGCTTGGTGAAGCCGGGGTTCAGGCTGGGCTTGGAGGCCACGTCCGCGGGGACGGGCAGCAGCGGGGCGTAGCGCCAGATGTTGTCGGGGCCGGCCTCGATCGCGGCGCGCAGCGCCTCGACGTCCTCGGGGGACCCGGTACCGATGGGGAGGTCGTAGGCGACTTCCAGCGGACCGAAGCACTCGACGCAGGCGAAAATGGGTCCGAGTTCGAAACGGGTACCGCACTCCCGACACGAGAGGCCGGTGGCAGGTCCGAGGTCGACAGAGGTGGCAACAGTCTGTGCAGCCATGATGGCGAGGCCCTTTCTCCTCATCTTCCCCATGGCGCACTTCGCCATGAGACGGAATTGGCACCTTCCCTAGCCGGGGACCCCGCTGCCGCAAGCAGGCGTGAGAACCGACTGGAGGGTTGCCGGGGCTTCAACGGGCCGTGTCCCTCTGCCCCTCTGGATGAGCGGTATGGCACCGGATCGCGCGCTCCATGGCGCGGCCGGGCGTTTGTCCGCGGGGACCCCCGGCATGCGGTGGTCCTTCGCGTTGTTCAAGACTGTAACTGAAGGTCCGGGTGGTTGAGACAGCCGTCCGAACCGCGAGATGGATCACTTTTCGGCTGAAAATGCCGAGCGCCGACGATGACCGAGGAGTGCCGAACGTGCTGGAAGAGGTGGAGCGCTGGTTTGCGGACCGCTCCTGGTCCGCGGCCGACCGACCGCTCGACCAGCTGCTTTCCGCCAAGCGGGCGGCGGGCACCACGGTCAGCGTCGTCCTGCCCGCGCTCGACGAGGAGGAGACGGTCGGCGCCATCGTCGAGGTGATCCGGCGCGATCTGATCGACGGGCCGGCGGTGCCGCTCGTCGACGAGCTGGTCGTGATCGACTCGGGCTCCACCGACCGGACCGCGGAGGTGGCCGCGAAGGCCGGGGCCCGGGTGGTGCACCGCGACGAGATCCTGCCGCGGATCCCGGCCCTGCCCGGCAAGGGCGAGGTGCTGTGGCGCTCGCTGCTGGTGACCACCGGCGACGTCGTCTGCTTCGTGGACGCCGACCTGCGGGACTTCTCGTCGGCGTTCGTGTCCGGGATCGTCGGCCCGCTGCTGACGGAGCCGGACGTGCAGTTCGTCAAGGCGATGTACGACCGCCCCTTCGGCGCGGACGCCGACGGGCCCGCCCCCGGCAAGGTCCCCGCCCAGGGGGGCCGGGTGACCGAGCTGGTCGCCCGGCCGCTGCTCAACCTGCACTGGCCGCAGCTGGCCGGGTTCGTGCAGCCGCTGGGGGGCGAGTACGCCGTGCGCCGCTCCCTGCTGGAGCGCCTGCCCTTCCCCGTCGGGTACGGCGTCGAGCTGGGCCTGCTGGTCGACGCGCTGCACACCGTCGGGCTGGACGCGCTGGCCCAGGTGGACGTCGGCGTACGGCTGCACCGCCATCAGGACGGCCGGGCGCTGGGCCGCATGGCCGCGGCGATCTACCGCACGGCCCAGCTGCGCCTCTCGCGCGGGCACCTGGTGCGCCCGGAACTGACCCAGTTCGAGCGCGGGCCGAACGGGTTCGTGCCGCGGACGTACCCCGTGGACACGGAGGAGCGGCCGCCGATGGCCGAGGTCAAGGAGTACTCCGGCCGCAGGGTGGCGTGAGGGAACGGACGTTTGAGCGGGTGGGCCCCGGGCTAGGTTCGCGGCATGGCTTCCCAGGTACTCGTTGCAGCGAACCGCGGCCCGCTCTCCTACGTCCTCGCCGACGACGGCACCCTCACGGCCCGGCGCGGCGGTGGCGGTCTCGTCTCCGGCCTCTCCGCCGCCCTCGCCCGGCAGCCGGAGGCGCTGTGGATCTGCGCGGCGCTGTCGGACGCCGACAGGGAGGCGGTCGGCCGGGGCGTCTCCGAGCCAGGTGTCCGGATGCTGGACATCGATCCCACCACGTACGACGACGCGTACAACGGCATCGCGAACTCGGTGCTGTGGTTCACCCACCACCACCTCTACGACGTCCCGCGCGAGCCGGTCTTCGACGCGGGGTTCCGGCGGCGCTGGGACTCGTACACCGCCTACAACCGGGCCTTCGCCGAGGCCCTGGCCGAGGAGGCCGCCGAGGGCGCCTCGGTCCTGGTGCAGGACTACCACCTGGCACTGGTGCCGGGGCAGCTGCGCGAGCTGCGGCCCGACCTGCGCATCGCGCACTTCACGCACACCCCGTGGGCCTCGCGTGACTTCCTCGCCATGCTGCCGGACGACGTGCGCGGGCAGCTCGTGTGGGGCATGCTCGGCGCGGACCAGCTGGGCTTCCACAGCTGGCGCTGGTCGGCGGAGTTCATCGCCGGGGCGGACCGGGACGACGCGGTCGGCATCGCGCAGCCGCACCTGCCCAGCGGCTCCCCGGAGCGCGGGGTGTGGCACCGCACCTACGCCGCCGACGGGTCCGGCCTCGGTCCGCGGCGCTTCACGGAGGTGCGGCAGTACCCCCTGGGCGTCGACGCGGACGATCTGCGCGCACTCGCGCACCGGCCGGTGGTGGACGACAAGCTGGCCGCCCTGCGGGCCGAGGTCGGCGACCGGGCGACGATCGTCCGCGTGGACCGCACCGAGCTGTCGAAGAACGTCCTGCGCGGGCTGCTGGCCTACCGGGAACTGCTCATCACGCACCCCGAGTGGCGCGAGCGGGTGGTCCACCTGGCCTCGGCGTACCCGTCACGGCAGGACCTGGAGGTCTACCGGGCGTACACGCAGTCGGTGCGGGAGCTGGCGGCGGAGATCAACGCGGAGTTCGGGACGGCGGACTGGCAGCCGGTGCTGGTGTCCGTCGAGGACGATTTCGCGCGCTCGCTGGCCGTGTACCGGCTGGCGGACGTGGCGCTGGTCAACCCGGTGCGGGACGGGATGAACCTGGTGGCGAAGGAGATCCCGGTGGTGTCGGAGGCGGGGTGCGCGCTGGTGCTGTCGTCGGGGGCGGGGGCGTACGAGGAGCTCCGCGAGGAAGCGCTGACGGTGAACCCGTACGACGTCACGGCGACGGCCCAGGCCCTGCACGCGGCGCTGTCCATGCCGGCGGGCGAGCGGCTGGAGCGTACGAAGCGGCTGGCGGCCGCGGCCACGGCGCTCCCGCCGACGGACTGGTTCACGGCCCAGCTGTCCGCTCTGTGCGGGGCCTGAGGACCGGCGCATGCGCGGGGGCGGCGCCCCCGCGCATGCGCCCCCCGGGCGGCGCCGCGCCCGGTCCGTCAGTCGCGGATGGCCTCGGCCAGCGCGGAGAGGAAGGCGACCACCTCGGACGGGCCGTTCAGGACCAGGTCGGCGCGGGAGGCGAGTTCGGGGACCTCGGCCGATCCGCTGGCGACCAGCAGTCCCGGCATGCCGTCCGTCCGCAGCTTCTCCACCGCCGCGTACGCCGCGAGGTCGCCCAGGTCGTCCCCCGCGTAGAGCACGGCTTCGGCGCCCGTCTCGGCCAGGTACTCGGTCAGGGCCACGCCCTTGTCCATCCCCGGCGGGCGCAGCTCCAGCACCGCCCGTCCCGGCTCCACCATCAGCCCGTGGCGCGCCGCCAGCTCGGCCAGTGGTTCGCGCAGCGCGGCGAAGGCGGCGTCCGGGTCGGAGGCCCGCCGGGTGTGGACGGCCAGGGCCCGGCCCTTCTCCTCGATCCAGGTGCCGCGCCAGGCCCCGATGGAGTCCAGGAAGCCGGGCAGCTCCGCCCGGACGGCGGCGACCCCCGGGTGCTCGGCCGGGGCGTGGACGATGCCGGTCACCGCGTCCCAGCGTTCGGCCCCGTAGTGGCCGAGGACCACCAGGTGTTCCAGTCCGGCGGCGCCGGCGAAGCCGCCGTAGCGGACCGCGACCCCCGCCGGGCGGCCGGTGATCACGGCCACGGAGGCGACCTTGGGGGCCAGGGCGGACAGCGCCGCGACGGCTCCGGGGTGGGCCCGTGCCTGGTCCGGGTCCGGGACGATGTCGGCGAGGGTGCCGTCGAAGTCGAGTGCGACCACGGAACGGCGCGGTACACGGAGGATGGCTTCGAGTCCCTCGCGCCCGGCGGCGGTGACGGGCATCGGCATGCTGTGCGGATGGCTCCCCATGGGGACGACCCTAACGAACCCGCCGGGTCACGGCTACGGCGCGCGCGCCCCGTACCTGGCGGGGGTGGCGCCCCGGACCTGGCGGGGGGCGCCCCGGAGTCAGCGCCGGGCCCGCTGTGCTTCGCGGATGCGGCGCAGCCGGTTGACGGTGCCGGGGGCGTGGGCCAGGGCCCGCGGGTCGTCCATCAGCACGTTGAGCAACTGGTAGTAGCGGACCGGGGTCATCCCCAGCCCTTCCCGTATCGCGCGCTCCTTGGCCCCGGGCCCGGGCCAGGTGCGTGCCTCGTACGCGAGGACCGCGGCCTCGGTGGCCGTCAGCCCCTCGTCGTCCGTCATACCGCCAGATTAACGCCGCCCTCCGACAGCGGGCCGGGGCGGGCGCCCCGGCCCCGGCCGGTCAGTGGGCGTCGGCCTTGCGGGCCGACTCGGCGATGTTCTCCAGGACCTTCGCCGGCTGCCCGCCCGGCTGCACGGTCTTGCCGATGTTCTGCTTGACGTCCTCGCTCACACCGGCCCAGGACTTCTTGCCGACCGGGTAGAGGCGGGCGTTCGGCAGGGCCTGCAGGAACGTCTTGAGCTGGGGCGCCGCACCGCCGGTGCTGGAGTCCATAGCCCGGTAGCCGCTGGTCGTGACCGGCAGCAGGTCGTACTTGTTGGTGAAGGCCGTCACGTTCTTCGCCTGGTACAGGTAGTCGAGGAACTTGCCGGACTCCTTGCGGTGGCCGTTCTTGAAGGCCATCACCCAGTCCGCGACGCCCATCGCGGGGTGGTCGGTCCCGTCCTCGCCCGGCAGGGCCACCATGCCGAACTTCACGCCCTTGGCCGCCGCCTGCTTGACCAGCGTGGGGTGGCCGTTGAGCATGCCCACCTCGCCGCGCGTGAAGGCGTCGAACGCGGCCTGGCGGTCCGTCTTCGACGGCTCCGAGGGGCCGGTCAGCCCCTGGCCGACCATCTTGTCGCGCAGGAACTCGAAGGTCTTGACGTTCTCCGGGGAGTCGATCGCGTAGGCCTCCTCGTTGTCGGTGTAGCCACCGCCGCCCGCGAGCATCCACATCATCGTCTCGGCCTGCGCCTCCTCGCGGCCCAGCGGCAGCGCGAAGGGGGTCGCCACGCCCGCCGCCTTGAGCTTCTTCGCGGCGGCCTCCAGGTCGGCCCAGCTCTTGGGCTGCCAGCCGGCCTTGGCGTCCTTGGCGATGACACCGGCGTCCGTGAGCAGCTTCTCGTTGTAGAAGAGCAGGCGGGTGCTGGCCACGAACGGCATGCCGTACTGGACGCGCTTGACCTTGCCCGCGTCGGCGAGCGGTGCCAGGAAGTCGGCTTCCGTGGTGACGGAGAGCAGCTCGTCGGCCGTGTAGAGCTTGCCGGCGTCCGCGTAGTCGGCGTAGGCGCCGATCTGCGCGATGTCGGGGGCCTTGCCGGCCTTGACCATGGCGGCGACCTTGGCGTCGACCTCGGACCAGGAGTAGACGCTGACCTCGACCTTGACGCCGGGGTGGTCCTTCTCGAAGCCGGCGGCCAGGTCCTTCCAGTACCCCGAGGAGGAGTTCTGCGGATTGTCCCCGTAGTCGGCCGCCACGACCCGCAGGGTCACCTCGTTGTCCCCGGTGAGGCTCCCCACGGCTCCGCAGCCGGTCAGTGCCGCGGCGGTCAGGCTCAGCGCGGCTCCGGTCGCGGCCAGGCTCAGGTAACGGCCCTTCACAGTTCTCGATCCACCCCTTGTTGTACGTACGATCCACGTAAGGTCTACACCACTTTGGCGCCTCGTCCACATCCGGGAACGCACCGTGTCCGGCCGGTGGCGCAGCCGCGCTCCCGAATTTGTATGGCAGCTCAACAATCCCCTCCAATGGACTAGACCTTTCCCCGCCGAACACGCGAGACTGTCACCTGTGAAACCCGTGAAACACGTCATCGCCCTCGATGTGGGCGGCACCGGGATGAAGGCCGCCCTCATCGCCGACGAGGGCACCCTGCTCCACGAAGCGCGCCGCGCCACCGGCCGCGAACGGGGCCCCGACGCCGTCGTCGAGACGATCCTGGAGTTCGCCGCCGAGCTCTGCGAACTCGGCCGCGAACGCTTCGGCGTGCCCGCCTGCGCGGCCGGCGTCGCCGTCCCCGGCATCGTCGACGCCGAGAACGGGATCGCCGTCTACGCGGCGAACCTGGGCTGGCGCGACGTACCGATGCGCGCCCTGCTCAGCAGACGCCTCCACGGCATCCCGGTGGCCCTCGGCCACGACGTGCGCACGGGCGGACTCGCCGAGGGCCGCATCGGCGCCGGCCGCGGCGCCGACCGGTTCCTGTTCGTCCCCCTGGGCACCGGCATCGCCGGCGCCATCGGCATCGCCGGCCGCATCGAGGCCGGCGCCCACGGCTACGCGGGCGAGATCGGCCACATCGTGGTCCGCCCCGGCGGCCCCGCCTGCGGCTGCGGCCAGTACGGCTGCCTGGAGACGCTCGCCTCCGCGTCCGCCGTCAGCCGCGCCTGGGCCGGCGCCTCCGGCGACCCCGACGCGGACGCCGCGGACTGCGCCAAGGCCGTCGAATCCGGTGACGGGCGCGCCCGCGAGGTGTGGCTCGCCGCGGTCGGCGCCCTCGCCGACGGCCTGGTCACCGCGATCACCCTGCTGGACCCGCGCACGCTGATCATCGGTGGCGGCCTCGCCGAGGCGGGGGAAACCTTGTTCACACCACTACGGAAGGCCGTGGAGGAACGCGTGACGTTCCAGCGGCTGCCCGACATCGTTCCGGCGGCCCTCGGGGACACCGCCGGATGCCTGGGCGCAGGGCTGCTCGCCTGGGACCTACTCGCCACGGAGGTACCTGCCTGATGTCCGGAAGCGCACACAGCACCGTTCTCTCCGGCGCCAGGGTGGTCCTGCCCACCGGGACCGTGGCGGGCGGCCGCGTCATCGTCGACGGTGACCGCATCGCCGGCAGCGCCGGCGAGGGCGCGAGCACCGTCGACCTGTCCGGACACTGGCTCGTCCCCGGCTTCGTGGACATGCACAACCACGGCGGGGGCGGCGCCTCCTTCACCTCCGGCACCGCCGAGGAGGTCCTCAAGGGCGTACGCACCCACCGCGAGCACGGCACCACCACCCTCGTCGCCTCCACCGTCACCGGCGACCTCGACGAACTGGCCCGCCGCGCCGGCCTGCTCGCCGAACTCACCCAGCAGGGCGAGATCGCGGGCATCCACTTCGAGGGCCCGTTCATCAACCCCTGCCGCAAGGGCGCGCACAAGGAGGAACTGCTGCGCGACCCCGACCCGGCCGAGGTCCGCAAGCTGATCGACGCCGCCCACGGCGCCGCCCGCATGTTCACCCTGGCCACCGAACTCCCGGGCGGCCTGGACTCCGTACGGCTGCTGGCCGAACACGGGGTCATCGCCGCGATCGGCCACACCGACTCCACGTACGACCAGACGCGCCAGGCCATCGACGCCGGCGCGACCGTGGCCACCCACCTGTACAACGCGATGCCCGCCATGGAACACCGCGCCCCGGGCCCGATCGCCGCACTGCTGGAGGACGAGCGGGTCACCGTCGAGCTGATCAACGACGGCACGCACCTGCACCCGGCCATGCTGGAACTGGCCTTCCACCACGCGGGCGCGCACCGCGTCGCGCTGATCACCGACGCGATGGACGCGGCCGGCTTCGGCGACGGGATCTACCACCTGGGACCGCTGGAGGTCGAGGTCAAGGAGGGCGTGGCCCGCCTGGTCGAGGGCGGCTCCATCGCCGGCTCGACGCTGACCCTGGACACCGCCTTCAAGCGGTCGGTGACCCTGGACAGGCTGCCCGTCGAATCCGTGGTCCAGGCGATCTCCGCCAACCCCGCCAAGCTGATCGGCCTGTACGACGAGGTCGGCTCGCTGGAGCCCGGCAAGTACGCCGACCTGGTCGTCCTGGACGCCGAGTTCGACGTCAAGGGCGTCATGCGGCGCGGCGAATGGATCGTCGACCCGCTGGTCTGAGCGGGTACCGCAGGCAAGCGGGCAGCCCCGGGACTGGGCCGCCCGCACTCCTGTTTGGCATGATCCCGGCACACACCGAGACCGGGGCCTGCCATGATCCTCACCGTGACGCTCAACACCGCACTCGACGTCACCCACCATGTACCGAAGCTGATTCCGCACGCCTCGCACCGGGTCACCACCGTGACCGAGCGGGCCGGCGGCAAGGGCCTCAACGTCGCCCGCGTACTGGCCGCCCTCGGCCACGAGGTCACCGCGACCGGCTTCGCGGGCGGCCGCACGGGCGCCGTCGTACGCGAACTGCTCGCCGAGTCACCGCGGGTGACGGACGCTCTGGTGCCCTGCGCGGGCTCCACCCGGCGCACACTGGCCGTCGTCGACCGGACCTCCGGTGACACCACGCAGTTCAACGAGCCCGGCCCGCAGATCGGTTCCGCGGAGTGGACCGCCTTCCTCGGCCGCTACGAGGCCCTGCTGACCGGCGCCGCCGCGGTCGCCCTCTGCGGCAGCCTCCCGCCCGGCGTGCCCGTCGGCGCGTACGCCACCCTCGTACGGTCGGCCCGCGCGGCCGGCGTGCCGGTCCTCCTGGACACCAGCGGGGAGGCCCTGCGCCGCGGGGTCGCCGCCCGCCCCGAGATGATCAAGCCGAACGCCGCCGAGCTCGCCGAGCTGACCGGCTCCCGCGAGCCGCTCCAGGCCACCCGCGACGCCCGCCGCCGCGGCGCGCACGCCGTGGTGACCTCGCTCGGCCCCGGCGGGCTGCTGGCGGCCACCGCCCACGGAACCTGGCAGGCGGCCCCACCGCGCGCCCTGACGGGCAACCCGACCGGAGCCGGGGACTCCGCCGTCGCGGGCCTCCTGTCGGCCCTCACGGAGGGCCTGGACTGGCCGGACCGGCTGACCCGCGCGGTGGCCCTGTCCGCCGCCACCGTGCACGCCCCGACGGCGGGAGAGTTCGACCCCCGCACCTACGAACAGGTACGGGGGTCGGTGACGCTGACGACGCGTTGAGCCGCCGGGCCGCTCAGCCCTTCTCGAGCCAGAGCTGGTCGAGGTTGACCTCGCATTGGTTGCCGGCCTCGCACGAGATCTTGATCGTGTTCGTGCCCTGCTTGAGCGTCACGAGCGACCAGGTGTTGGTCCAGCCCTTGTCCCACTCACCCGGCTTGGCCTGGCTGAAGTTCTTCATGTTGATCGGCCGGGACTGCGCCTCGCCGTTGACGGTCAGCGTGGTGCTGGCGTCCTTGCCCGGCACCCCGTAGACCATCTTCAGCTTGTACTGGCCCGCCTTGGCCACGTCCACGGTCCAAGTCGCCGCGGCACCGGGGGCGTTCAGGCCGCCCACGTACTGGCCGCCCGTACTCTTGGCGCCCGCCACCGTGCCTTCCAGGTGCGCGCCGCCGGTCAGGGACATGCCCGCGCCCGAGGCGTCCGCCTTGGGCAGCGGCGCGTCCGGGGACGCCGAGGTGCTCGGCTGCGCGGACTGCGAGTTCTGCGGCTGCGCGGACTGCTGCCCACCCGCCGTGCCGCCGCTGTCCTTCGCCTTGTCCTTGTCGTCGCCGCCGAAGGCCAGGGCCGCACCGATGCCGATCACGACCGCGGCGACCACCGCAACAGCCGCGATGAGCAGGCCCTTGCGGCTGGAACCGCCGCTTCCGCCGTGACCGCCCGGAGCGGGGATCGTCGTGGTGGTCTGCCCCTGCTGCGGCGGAACCCCGTAGCCGCCCGCCTGGAGGGCTTCCGGGGCCTGGTACTGGGCCTGGTAGGCCGGCGGCTGCGGCTGCGGCTGCGCCGGAACCTGGCCGCGCTGACCGCCGTACGTCCGCTCCCCGACGGTGCGCACCTGGTTGTACGAGGTACGGGGGACACCGGGCTGCCCACCGCCCGTCGGGCCGGGGTAGCCGTATCCACCGCCCTGCGTGGGCGGGGTGGCTCCGGCGGCCTGGCCGTCCGCGTAGAGATAGCCGAACGGATCGTCGTCCTCGGGCTGGTTCGCCCCACTGTTCGGGCCGTGGTTCGCGGGCGTCGTCATCGCAGGTCACTCCTTTCGACCCACGGGAGCCTACCCCGAACACGTGCACCCACGGGCGGCCGATCGCCTCAGCCGGCCCGGCGGTGCGCCTTGGAGCGGGACCTTTTCTCGATGTACATCCGCTGGTCGGCCGAGCGCAGGACTTCGTCCGCGGACATGCCGCAGCTGGCCCAGCCGATGCCGAAACTCGCGCCCACGCGCACCGCGCGGCCGTCCACCCGGATCGGCGGGATGATCGCGTTGCGCAGCCGCACGGCCAGGTCGGCGGCGTCGGCTGCGCCCAGGCCGTCCGCGAGGACGACGAATTCGTCACCACCCAGCCGAGCGACGGTGTCACCGTCCCTGACGCCCGTCGTCAGCCGCCGGGCCACCTCGATCAGGACCGCGTCACCCGTGTGGTGCCCGAACCGGTCGTTGATCGACTTGAACCCGTCGAGGTCGCAGAAGAGCACCGCGAGCCCCTTCGTCCCGTCGTCGACGTCACTCGCGGGCGCCACCGTGTGCACGTGGTGGTCGTACGGGCCCACGCCGGCGCCGGGCGTCCCGGGAGCGCCGGGCACCCCGGGGGCGGCCGGGAACTCGAACGGCTCGGGGAAGGCGTCGGGCTGGAAGCCGTGCTCACCGGTGGCGGTCCCGCCGCCCGTCCCGCCGCCGTGGCCCTCGTAGGCCGCGTCGAGCGCCTCGACGGCGGTGGCACGCACCGACTGCGGCCTGCGGCACAGCCGCGCGCCCAGCCGGGAGCGCAGTTCGGCGCTGTTGGGCAGGCCGGTCAGCGAGTCGTGGCTGGCCCGGTGGGCGAGCTGGAGCTCGTGCCGCTTGCGCTCCTCGATGTCCTCGACGTGCGTGAGCAGGAAACGCGGCCCGTCGGCGGCGTCCGCGACGACGGAGTTGCGCAGCGAGACCCATACGTACGTGCCGTCGCGCCGCCCCAGCCTCAGCTCGGCCCGCCCGCCCTCGGCGGAGGTCCGCAGCAGGGTTCCGATGTCCTCGGGGTGGACCAGGTCGGAGAAGGAGTAGCGCCGCAGCACGGAGGCGGGCCGGCCCAGCAGCCGGCACAGCGCGTCGTTGGTCCGCAGCAGCCGCCCGTGCTGGTCCCCGCCCATCTCGGCGATGGCCATCCCGCTGGGCGCGTACTCGAAGGCCTGCCGGAACGACTCCTCGCTCGCGCGCAGCGCCTGCTGTTCACGCTCCAGCCGGACCAGGGCCCGCTGCATGTTCGCGCGAAGCCGTGCGTTGCTGATCGCAATCGCCGCCTGGAAGGCGTACATCTGGAGCGCTTCGCGGCCCCACGCGCCGGGCCGGCGCCCGTTGCGCGGTCTGTCCACCGAAATGACACCCAGAAGTTCCCCGCCGGACGCATACATGGGGGCGTAGAGCCGGTCCTCGGGGTGCCACTCGTCCTCGAAGCGCGGATCGGGGCCGTCGGTGTGCCACTGGGGCACGTCGTCCTCCAGCAGGACCCAGCCCTCGGTGTGCGGGATAAAGCGCAGCCCGTCCCAGCTCTCACCCATCATCAGGCGGCGCTCCCAGGAGGCGCGGGAGCCGACGCGGCCGGTGATGAGGGCCTCTGCTGCGGGGTCGCCCGCGAAGGCGGCGACGACGAGATCCCCGTCAGGGCGTACGAGGTTGACACAGGCGAGTTCGTAGCCGAGGCCCACGACGATGCCGTCCACGACGGTCTGCAGGGTGTCCGCCAGGCTCCTGGCCGTGTTGAGCTCGGCCACCACCTGGTGAAGCTGCCGCAGGGTCGCAAGACGGACGTACGGCTCCGACTCGGTCTCCATTGCTCGCTCTCCCCGAGACCTCGACAGCAACTCCAGGTTTGTCATCGGCGTTTCGTTGCGGTGTCCCGTCCACTGAATCACAGTGAGCTGTGCGACAGGTACGCAGGGTCAACAAATCTTGCCCTCTGTGACTCAAGTCACATGAGATGAATAAAGGTAAGCGATGGGGCCTTCGACGCCTGGGAGCGCTCCCCCACATTCCCGGAAGCGAACGATACGCCCGGGGCCCGGGGCGGCCTAGGTCAACGGGCCGGGACACGGCTCGGACTCGGGCCCGATGTGCGGCGCGGGAGGGCGAGACTAGCGTTCCGAACGTGCCGAAGACGACCCCCGTACCCCTGACGATCCCCTCCACCCCTCATCCTGAGGGCGTGAGCAACGACGAGTTCCGGGCCGCGATGTCCCGACTGGCGGCCGGCGTGTGCCTGATCACCGCGCACGAGGTCCCGCTGACGCCGGACGGCCCGGGAGGCGAGGACGTCGGCATGACGGCCACCGCCTTCATGTCCGTGTCGCTGGACCCGCCGCTGGTCCTGGTGAGCCTGCGCGAGGGCTCCCGGATGGACGACCTGCTGGCCGAGCAGCCCCTGTGGGCGGTGTCGGTCCTCGCCGACCACCAGGTGCAGGTCGCGAGCCGCTTCTCGATGAAGAACCGCATCAGCGACCGGCTGCTCTTCGCGGACCTCCCGCACGTCCGCGGTGAGATCTCGGGCGCCCCGCTGCTCTCGGACGCCCTGGCCACCCTCGAATGCCGTACGGAGAACCGCGTCGAGGCCGGCGACCACACCCTGGTCATCGGCCGCGTCCTCGGTTCGGCCCTGCCGAACCCCGACTCCCCGCCGCTGACCTACTTCCGCGGCCGCTACCGCCACCTGTCGGGCTGAGCCCCCGGCCCGGGGACGGGGGCCTACCAGTCGCGGCCGGTGCGTCCCCGCTTGGTCTCGGCCCGGGCCTTCTTCTCGCGCAGCCGCCGCTCGTTGATCCCCCGCGGGATCTTCGTGGCCCGGCGGGCCTTGGGCGGCGGCGCCGTGGCCTCCGCCAGCACGGACGCCATCCGGACCAGCGCCATCTCCCGGTTGCGGAACTGCGACCGGTGCTCGGAGGCCCGTACGGTCAGCACCCCGTCCACCAGCCGGCCGGCGAGGCGCTCCAGCGCCCGCTCCTTCCACACCTCGGGCAGCGCCTTCGTCGCCGCCACGTCGAACAGCAGCTCCACGCGGGAGTCCGACGTGTTCACGTGCTGGCCGCCCGGCCCGGAGGACCGCGAAAAGCGCCAGGCGAGCTCCGCCTCGGGGAGCACGACCGAACCGCGGATGACATAGGGACCAGGCATGCCCCCATGATCCCGCCCCGCGCGGTGCCCGTCACGCGTATTTCCGCACCGACCGCAGGACGAAACGCGGGCGGTGGAACCTGGCGGCCCCCTCCCTGCGTTATGAAGGTCAGCGGTACCTTGGCCACGATCTCGCGGCCATGCGAAGAGGAAGGGACACCAGTCAAAATGGCAGTAAGCCTGTCCAAGGGCGGCAACGTCTCGCTCACGAAGGAGGCCCCGGGCCTCAGCGCGGTCACGGTCGGCCTCGGCTGGGACGTCCGTACGACGACCGGTGTCGACTTCGACCTGGACGCCTCCGCCATCGCGGTCAACGCGACGGGCAAGGTCGTCTCCGACGGTCACTTCGTCTTCTTCAACAACAAGTCCACCCCGGACCAGAGCATCGTCCACACCGGTGACAACCGCACCGGCGAGGGCTCCGGCGACGACGAGTCGATCAACGTCAATCTCGCCGCCCTCGCGGCCGACGTCGACAAGATCGTCTTCCCGGTCTCCATCTACGACGCCGAAGCCCGCAGCCAGAACTTCGGCCAGGTCCGCAACGCGTACATCCGCGTCGTGAACCAGGCCGGCGGCGCCGAGATCGCCCGCTACGACCTCTCCGAGGACGCGGCCACCGAGACCGCCATGGTCTTCGGCGAGCTCTACCGCAACGGCGCCGAGTGGAAGTTCCGCGCGGTCGGCCAGGGTTACGCCTCGGGCCTGACCGGCATCGCCCAGGACTTCGGCGTCAACGTCTGAGTCCTCACCGGGATCGAAGCCCCCTCCCGGCCGTCCGTGGAGGGGACTTCGCCCTCAGGCCAGGCCTCGGGCCCGACTTCGGGCACGGGCGCGGCCTCGGGCGCGGCCTCGGGCGCGGGCGCGGGCGCGACTTCAAGCCCGGCCTCGACTTAGGGCCCGGCTTCGGGTGCGGCCTCGGGCGCGGCCTTGGGCGCGGGCGCGACTTCAAGCCCGGCCTCGACTTCGGGCGCGGCCTCGGGCGCGGCCTCGCGCGCGACTTCGGGCCCGGCCTCGGCTTAGGGCCCGGCTTCGGGCGCGGCCTCGGGCGCGGCCTTGGCTTCGGCTTCGCTACGGTTCGGCGGGTGATCCTCCAACCGCTCGTCCCCGTGGACGGCGCCCTGCCCGGCCCGGTCCTGACCGAGATCGCCGCGATCTACGCCACCAACCGCGCCTTCTTCGAGCTCAGCGGCGATTTCCCCGACCCGGCCCGCATCACCGTCGAGCAGGTCGCCGCGGCCCTCGCCGACGAACTCGCCCACGACGGCGCCCAGGTGCTCCTGGCCCGCTCGGCCGGCCGTCTGGTCGGCCTGGCCGCCACCCTCGCCCACCACCCCGACCCGGCCTCCGCAGACCCGGACCCGTGGATCGGCCTGCTCCTCGTCGACGCCACCGCGCACCGTGCGGGATACGGACGCACCCTCGTGGCCCTCGTCGAGGACGGCTTCCGCGCCGTCGGACGCACCGGCCTGCGGATCGCCGTGCTCGACGCCAACACCGCCGGCCTGGCGTTCTGGCAGGCCCAGGGCTACACCGCCCTGCGCCACGCCAAGGACCGCGAACACGGCCGCGACTGCACGGTGCTGCGCAAGGCGCTCTAGGGGTGCCCGGCGGACGGCTGCCCGGGCCGGCCCTCCCCGTACAGCCACACGTCCCAGATCTTCTTCAGGTCGTGGCCCGTCGTCCGCTCCGCGTACGCGGTGAAATCGGCCGTACTCGCGTTCCCGTACCGGTGGTCGGCGGCCCAGCCGCGCAGCAGGGCGAAGAACTTCTCGTCGCCCACCTCCTGGCGGATCCGCTGCAGCACCATCGCGCCCCGGTAGTACACCGGCGCCTCGGAGATGTCTTTCGCCCCGGGCGGATCGGCGGGCGGGAAGGCGGCCCAGTCGGAGCCGGCGTCCTTGTCCACCGCGGTGTCACCGGTGAGGAAGGCGTCGAAGTGCTGCTGCGCGGTGGTCCCGCCGTGGTCCTCCGACCAGAGCCATTCGGCGTACGTCGCGAAGCCCTCGTTGAGCCACATGTCCTTCCAGGACTTCGGCGACACCGAGTCACCGAACCACTGGTGGGCCGTCTCGTGCAGCACCAGCTTCTCGTCGGGCGCACCGGAGAAGACGGGTTTCGTCTGCGTCTCCAGCGCGTACGAGAGGGACTCGGCCGGCAGTACGATCGCGCCGGCCGTTCCGAACGGGTACGGGCCGAACCTGCGGCTGCCCCACTCCACGATCTCCGGCAGCCGGGCCAGGGCCGGGGCACTGGCGGCCGCCTCCGCCGGGTCGACGGCCTCGCACAGCGCGACCCCCGAAGGGGTGCGCCCGGTCGTCACCTTGAACTTCCCGATCGCGGCGGTGGCCAGGTAGCTCGCCATCGGCTCCGGGCTGTGCCACACGAACTCGGTCCGGCGCCCGTCGGCGCTGTCGGTGCGGGAGCGCAACTCGCCGTTCGAAACCGCCTCGTACCCCTTGGGCACGGTCAGGGTGATGTCGTACGTGGCCTTGTCGCTGGGGTGGTGGTTCCCGGGGAACCAGGCCATCGACCCGATCGGCTCGCCGACCCCGACGGCGCCGTCCGCGGTGGTGATCCAGCCCTCGTGGGACCCGTCGGCATCCGTGATCGGCTTCGGCTTCCCGTGGTAGTCGACCTCCGCACGGAAGACCTCGCCCTTCTTGAGGTCCGTGGCGGGACGCACCGTCAGCTCCCGCCCGGTGCGGTTGAACCGGGCGCCCCTGCCCTGCACGGTGACGCCCTCGACGTCCAGGCCGGCGAGGTCGAGGTTGAAGGAGCTCAGCCCCTGCTCCGCGCGGGCGGTGATGACGGCGGTGCCGTCCAACTGCCCGTCGGCGGGGTCGTAGTCGAGGTCCAGGCCGTAGTGCTCGATCTGGTAGCCGCCGTTGCCCGCCTTGGGGAAGTAAGGGTCGCGCAGCCCGGACGCACCCGGCCGCCCCTGCACCGTGCCGGCCGTACACGCCGTGGTGAGGGCGAGCAAGGCGGCGGCGGCAGGGACGGCGAGGCGGGAGAGCGCGCGGTGTTCCACGCGCCCGATCCTATGGGGGCCCGATGTGACGGTTCGGGCGGTTTCCCGCGGAAGGCCGGATGCCGCGGGAAGGGTGGCTGTCGGGTGGCTGTTACTTGTCGAGCGCGTCGGCGCCGGCCTTGGCGAACTTCTCGTCCAGGTCGCCGCTGGGGGCGCCGGCCACGCCGATGCCGGCCACCGGGGCACCCTTGGCCTGCACCGGGGTGCCACCGCCGAGGAAGAGGGTGCCGGGGATGTCCTTCAGGTTGGGGGTCTGGGCGAGACGGCCCGCGAGCACCGAGGTCGGGGCGTTCCAGGACACGGCGGTGAAGGCCTTGCGCTGCGCCGACTCGTAGGACTGCGGGCCCGCGCCGTCGCCGCGCAGGGTCACGATGGTGTTGCCGTTGCGGTCCACGACCGCGACCGTCACCTTCTGGTTCTCCTTCTGCGCGGCGTCCAGCGCGGCCTGGGCGGCGCGGGTGGCGGCGTCGACGGTGAGGTGGGTCGTGGTGGTGAAGTTCTTCTCGTCCGCCCCGCCGTCCTTCTTCGCGGAGGCGGCGGCCGGGGCGGTCTCGGCCTGCGCGGCGCTGGCGCTGACCGCGCCGAAGGTCCCGGCGCCGAGCGCAACGGCGAGGGCGGTACCGGTGAGGATGCGGGTGCGGGTGTTCATCTCTGCTGCTCCTGGGTGCGTCGGCTGAGTACGTCGGCTCGTTGTGCTGCTCCAAGCCTGGGGCGGTACCCGGCGCCCGCCCGTCCCCGTACCGGCTCGCGGCGGCTGCCGGACCGGATGACCCGGGGGTCATCCGATCGGTCGATGCGGACCGGGTACGGGTACGGATTGGCTGGTCAGCGCCATCGCGCCCGACCGGGCACGATGGAGGAGCCAGCCACCGACCCGGGAGCCCACTGTGACCCACGAACCGCCCCCGGCCTCGGACCGGGACCGGGACCGGGACCGGGACCGGGACCGGGACCGGGACCGGGCAGGAGATCCCGGCGGACCCGGCACGCCGGGTGCGGCCGACCGGCCCGGGGCAGCCGGCACACCAGGAGCAGCCGACGGGCCCGGGGCAGCCGACGGGCCCGGGGCAGCCGGCACACCAGGAGCAGCCGACGGGCCCGGAGCGGCCGGCGGGCCCGGAGCGCTCGGGGCCGGTGCGCGGAAGGCGGATACGCGGGTCCTCGCAGCGGTCATGCACACCGCGTTCTTCCTGCTCCTCGGCGCCTCCGTGGCCCGCTTCCTGCTGCGCCACCCCGGCTCGCCCAGCACCCCGTGGATCATCGCCCTCAGCATCACCCTGGCCCTGCTGTACGTACTCGGCCCGGCGCTCGGCGCCGCCCCCACCCTGCGCCGCCTGATCTGGCTCGGACTGGTCGTGGCCACCTGGGTGGTCCTGGTCGTCCTCGCACCCAGCTTCGCCTGGTGCGCGGTCCCCCTCTTCTACACCGCGCTGCGTACCCTGCCGCCCCGCGCGGCGATCGTCCTCGTGGCCCTCCTGACGGTGTTCGTCGTCGCCGCCCAGCTCAAGCTCTCCGACGCCTTCGACCCGAACCTCCTGCTGGCCCCGCCCGCGATCGCCGCCCTCGCCACCGCCGTCTTCGTTCACATGGAGCGCCAGGCCCAGTCCCAGCGCGCCCTGATCGACGACCTGATCCGCACCCGCCGCGAGCTGGCCGCCACCGAACGCCGTGAGGGCACCCTCGCCGAACGGCAGCGCCTGTCGATGGAGATCCACGACACGCTCGCCCAGCACCTGTCCAGCCAGCAGATGCTGCTCCAGGCCGCGGACCGCACCTGGGACAGCGACCCGGCCACCGCCCGCGCGCACGTCCGCACCGCCACCGGCATCGCGGCCCGCGGCCTCGCCGAGGCCCGCCGGCTCGTCCACGACCTGGCCCCGCCGGAACTCGAAGGCGGCGGCGGGCTCGCCGACGCCCTGCGCGCGCTCGACGCCGGCCCCGGCATCGACGTCCGCTTCCACCTGGAGGGCACCCCGGCCCCGCTGCCGGACCGCGTCCAGTCCGCGCTGCTACGCATCGCCCAGGGCGCGCTGGCCAACGTCCGCGAGCACGCCCACGCCCGCACCGCGGCCCTGACCCTCAGCTTCCTCGGGGACCAGGTCGTCCTCGACGTCGCCGACGACGGCGAGGGCCTCACCGAGCCGCGCGGCGCCGGACCGGCCGGGGACCGCGGGCACGGGCTCCCGGCGATGCGCGCCCGCGTCCGCCAGCTCGGCGGCACCCTGACCCTCGAATCCTCCCCCGGCGAGGGCACGGTCCTCTCCGCGGCGATCCCCCTGGAGCCCACCGGATGACGACGACGATCCTGCTCTGCGACGACCACGCCGTGGTCCGCGCCGGCCTGCTGGCCCTGCTGGCCAGCGCGCCCGGCATCGAGGTCCTGGGCGAGGCCGGCAGCGGCGAGGAGGCGGTGGCCCTGGCGGCGAAGCTGCGCCCGGACGTGGTGCTGATGGACCTCCAGCTGGGCGAGGGCATCGACGGGGTCGAGGCCACCCGCCGCATCACGGCGGTGACCGACCCCCCGCACGTCCTGGTCCTCACGACGTACGACACGGACGCGGACGTCACCCGGGCCATCGCGGCGGGCGCCACCGGCTACCTGCTGAAGGCGGAGCGCCCGGAGGAGCTGTTCTCCGCGATCCACTCGGCGGCGGCGGGCCGCACCACGCTGTCCCCGCCGGTGGCCAGCCGCGTTATGGCCCGCATGCGGGGTTCGCGCCCGACGCTGACGGACCGCGAGCTGGACATCCTGGGCCAGCTGGCGCGGGGGCTGGGCAACCGGGACATCGCCCGGGCGCTGTTCATCAGCGAGGCCACGGTCAAGACCCACCTGGGGCGCATCTACGACAAACTCGGCGTGGACACCCGCGCGGGGGCGGTCTCCGTGGCGAAGGAGGAGCGCCTCCTGCCCTGACGGCAGCGGGATCCGGACAGCAAGCGGGGGTGTCCGGACAACCCCGCCCGCGCCCGCCCCCGCCGGCACCCCGTCCCCCGTACCCGCCCCACCGTGACACCATCGGGTACGTGCTCGACATCGGCTACTCCCTCTCCCGGCGCTTCCCGGACCCCCCGCAGACCGACTACCGCTCGGCGGACGTCCACTCCCTGCGCCACGACCTGTTCTGCGGGGACGTCTACCTCGCCGACACCACCAAGGACCGGGAAGTGTCCACAGCCTGGGGATGGGTGCCCGTGCTCGACTTCGCCTGGGCACTCTGCGACATCGTCGAACAACTCGACCAGGACCCCCGCGGCAGCCGCTCCGCCCACCGCCAGTACGCCGAACTCGACTTCACCGAATCCACCGACCGCATGCTCTTCGAGCGCCGCTTCGGCTGGGTCGACATCGAAGCCGACTGGATGCCGGCGGAAGAGGAACCGCTGACCTTCAGCCACCGCCTGCTGCGCCGCGAAGCCCGCGACTTCCTCCACGACCTCGTCGCCGACCTCATCGACATGCACGACGGGCTCGCCGACAACCCCGCCATCTGGACCCTCCAGGCCCGCTTCCCCCGCGTCCCCGCCTGACCCCGCGACCTCGACCTGCTCCGCCCGCCCCCGGGACTACGCCACCACCCGCAGCCCCAGCTGCGCCGCCAGCGCCGGAGCCAGGTCGAACAACTGCGCCGCACTGATCACCGCCCCCGACAGCGCCTCCACCCCCCGCGCGATGTCCAGCTCCGCGGCCCCCCGCAGATCCACGTCCGTCATCCGCGCCCCCGTGAAATCCGCACCCCGCAGCGTGCACCCACGGAACTCCACCCGCTCCAGCACCGCACGCCCGAAATCCGCCTCCACCAGCACGCACCCCTCGAACACCACGTCCTTGAGCCGCGCCTCCCGGAGGTTCAAGTAGTCGATCTTCCCGCCGCGGAACACCACCCTCTCCAGCACCGCCCCGTGCAACTGCACACCCCCCAGCCGCGCCTCCACGACCTCCACGTCCCGCAGCGAAGCACCCGACAGGTCCGTCCCCACCCCCCGGACCCCCTCCAACACCGAGTCCAGCAAGCGCGCCTTCGCCAGCCCCGCCCCGTCCAGCGCACACCGCCGCAGCGCACAGTCCATGAACCGCGCCCCGACGCCCTCCTGCCCCGCCAGATCCAGATCGGTGAACTCCAGCCCGTCGTAATCCCCGTCCGGCTCCAGCCCACCGCCCTCCCACACACCGAGCTCCGGCAACCGCACCTCCGGCCGCCGCGCCGCCTTCACCGTCTCCCGCTGCCCCTTGCGCGCCATTCCCCCATCCTCCCCCTCCCCACTGACAACCCCCGGCAGCAGCACCCGCACCCCTTGACCTCAACCGCGCTTCAGGTCCGAGCCTGACCCCATGGACACCATGCGCGCCATCCGCCTCCACGCCTTCGGCCCCGCCGAAAACCTCACCCCCGAACGCACCGAAACCCCCGTCCCCGCCGCGGGCCAGGTCCGCATCGCCGTGGCCGCCGCCGGAGTCCACCTCCTCGACACCACCCTCCGCCAGGGCATCCAGGGCCCCGCCCCCGCCCTCCCCCCGCTCCCCACCATCCCCGGCCGCGAAGTCGCCGGCACCGTCGACGCCCTCGGTCCCGGCACCGACCCCCACTGGCTCGGCCGCCCCGTGGTCGTCCACCTCGGCTTCGCCCCCGGCGGATACGCCCAATACGCCGTCGCCGACGCCGACCGCCTCCACCCCGTACCCGCAGGCCTCGACCCCGCCCAAGCCGTCGCCATGATCGGCACAGGGCGCACCGCCCTCGGCATCCTCCAGTTCGCCGACCTCGGCCCCGGCTCCGTCGCCCTCGTACCCGCCGCGGCCGGCGGCATCGGCACCCTCCTCGTCCAGTACGCCAAACACGCCGGCGCCACCGTCATCGCCCTCGCCGGCGGCCCCGCCAAAACCGCCCTCGCCACCGCCAACGGCGCCGACCTCGCCCTCGACTACACCCGCCCCGACTGGCCCGAAGCCGTACGCACCCACCACCCCGCCGGAGCCACCGTCCTCTTCGACTCCGTCGGCGGCACCACCGCCCGCACCGCCCTCGGCCTCCTCGCCCCCGGCGCCCAGCACCTCGTCTTCGGCTGGTCCGCCGGCCCCATCCCCCTCACCGACACCGACCGCGCCACCCTCACCGCCCGCGCCGTCACCACCACCCACGTCCTCGGCCCCGCCATGCTCCGGCGCGCCGGCGGCGACAACCCCCTGCGCCTCCTCGAAACCCGCGCCCTCGCCGAAGCCGCCGCCGGCCGGCTCCGCCCCGCCCTCCAGCGCTACCCCCTCGACGAAGCCGCCACCGCCCACCACGACCTCGAAACCCGCGCCACCACCGGCAAAGTCATCCTCGAACCCTGAGAACACCCGCCCGGCAATATCGGATGACAGCAGCCCGTACCCCCACGTACCGTCCACCCCCGTGGACCCGCTCACCGAAAAACAGATCCGATCGTCCTTCGTGAACTGCACCAAGGGCGAGGCAGCACGCCTCAGACTCCCCCTGGACTTCGCCGAACTCCCATGGGAGGACCTCGACTTCCTCGGCTGGGTCGACCCCGGCGCCCCCCTCCGCGCCCACCTCGTGCGCCGGGACACCGACGGCGCCCCCCTCGGCATCACCCTCCGCGTCCCTGGCACCAGCCGCACCAGCGCCCTCAAGTCCAGCGTCTGCCAGATCTGCCTCACCGGCCACGCCGCCTCCGGCGTCTCCCTCCTCGTCGCCCCCCTCGCCGGAACCCGCGGCCGCGAAGGAAACACCGTCGGCATCTACGTCTGCGCCGACCTCGCCTGTTCCCTCTACATGCGTGGCAAACGACAGCCCAGGCTCCGCGCCGGCCGCCACGAGGAAACCCTCACCCTCACCGAGAAGATCGACCGCGCCCGCACCAACCTCGACGCCTTCACCAACAGGATCACCGCCTGACGCACGACCCACCGCGACGACCCGGCACGAAGACCCACGCGAGGATCCGGCGCGACGACCCGGCACGAAGACCCCACGCAAGGACCCGGCGTGAGTACCCGGGCACGCCCCCTGCGCGAGGGCCCGGCGCAGCGCGCTCAGCCCTGCGCCGAGCCCAACCGCCGCAACGCCCCGTCCGCCAGCCGGTACACCGACCACTCCTCCTGCGGCCGCGCACCCAACGCCTCGTAGAACGCGATCGACGGCTCGTTCCACTTCAACACCGACCACTCCAGCCGCTCGTACCCGCGCTCCACGCAGATCCGCGCCAGCTCCCCCAGCAGGGCCTTGCCGTGCCCACCGCCCCGCACGCCCGGCCGCACGTACAGATCCTCCAGATAGATCCCGTGGACCCCCCGCCACGTCGAAAAATTCAAGAACCACACCGCGAAGCCGACGACCTCCCCGTCGCCGTCCTCCGCGACGTGCGCGAACACCGCCGGCCGCTCCCCGAACAGCGCCTCCCGCAACTGCTCCGGCGTGGCCCGCGCCTCATGCGGCACCCTCTCGTACTCCGCCAGCTCACGGATCATCGCGTGGATGACGGGCACGTCCTCGACAACAGCGCTACGGATCATGCGCGCAGCCTAGAACCCCGCCACGCGCCCCCACCGGCAGCCTACGGACCCCACCACCCCCGCCACATCAGCCAAAGAGCCGCCTCTCCCACCGCGAAACCCGGCACCCCGTACCTGGACACCCCTCCAGGACCCCGTGTACCAACTCACCCATGACGATCAACGGCGGCATCTCCTTCTGGTACGCGACCGACCACACCGCCGGCCGGCCACCCCGCGCCCCCCTCACCGGTCACGCCACCGCGGACGTCGTCATCGTCGGCGGCGGCTACACCGGCCTGTGGACCGCCTACTACCTCAAGACCTCCGCCCCCGACCTCCGCGTCACCGTCCTGGAGCAGAAGTTCTGCGGCTACGGAGCCTCCGGCCGCAACGGCGGCTGGCTCTACAACGGCATCGCCGGCCGCGACCGCTACGCCGAACTCCACGGCCACCAAGCCGCACTCCGCCTCCAGCGGGCCATGAACGACACCGTCACCGAAGTCATCGACACCGCCGCCAAGGAGGGCATCGACGCCGACCTCCACCGCGGCGGCGTCCTCGAAGTCGCCCGCACCCCCGCCCAGCTCACCCGCCTCAAGGCCTTCCACACCGCCGAACTCGCCTTCGGTGAAACCGACCGCGAGCTCTACGACGCCACCGACACCCGCGCCCGCATCGACGTCGCCGACGCCGTCGGCTCCACCTGGACCCCGCACGGCGCCCGCATCCACCCCCTCAAACTCGTCAAGGGCCTCGCCGCCGCCTGCGAACGCCTCGGCGTCGTCATCCACGAATCCACCCCCGTCACCGAAATCGCGCCCGGCCGCGCCCTCACGCCCTACGGCACCGTCCGCGCCCCGCACGTCTTGCGCTGCACCGAGGGCTTCACCGCGGCCCTCAAGGGCCAGAAGCGCTCCTGGCTCCCGATGAACTCGTCGATGATCGCCACCGCCCCCCTGCCCCCCGACGTGTGGTCCCGCCTCGGCTGGTCCGACGCCTGCACCCTCGGCGACATGGCCCACGCCTACATGTACGCCCAGCGCACCGCCGACGACCGCATCGCCATCGGCGGCCGCGGCGTCCCCTACCGCTACGGCTCCCGCACCGACACCGACGGCACCACCCAGCAGTCCACGATCGACTCCCTGACCCGGCTCCTGACCTCCTTCTTCCCGATCCTCACGGGAGTGGAGATCACCCACGCCTGGTCCGGCGTCCTCGGCGTCCCCCGCGACTGGTGCGCCACGGTCACCCTGGACCGCACGACGGGCCTCGGCTGGGCCGGCGGCTACGTCGGCTCCGGGGTCGCCACCGCCAACCTGGCGGCCCGCACCCTGCGCGACCTGGTCCTGGAGGACACCACGGAGCTGACCACCCTCCCCTGGGTCAACCACCGCGTCCGCCGCTGGGAGCCGGAACCCTTCCGCTGGCTCGGCGTCCAGGCCCTCTACGCGGCGTACCGCGAGGCGGACCGTCACGAAGCGGCAACCCACACCCCGACGACAACTCCCCTGGCCCGCCTGGCCAACCGCATCTCGGGCCGCCACTGACGACAAAGCGGAAGGCTCCGGATGATCATCCGGAGCCTTCCGCTTCTGTATGAATTCCCTGGGCCGCAAACCTCTGACCCGGGATGGAGCCGCCTGTCGGAATCGAACCGACGACCTCAAGATTACAAGTCAAGCGCTCTAGCCAACTGAGCTAAGGCGGCACACGTGATGCTGCGCAGTGCACAGAATCGCCTTCACTTTACACAGCGACCAGACTTCCCGGCGAAGAGCTTTCCAGCCGACAGATCGCACAGAGTTCGAAGTCACGGGCTGGGGGGTGCTGACAGGAGGCGGGGCGGCGGGTAGCGTCGGGCGGAAGTCCTGCTCACTGGACTAGACCTTCCACTCGGATCGTCCGGCACGTTCCTGCCGGTAGAAGGGATTCATCACCATGGCTTCTGTCACTTTCGACAAGGCGACCCGGCTGTACCCCGGCGGCGACAAGCCCGCCGTCGACGAGCTGGAGCTGCACATCGAGGACGGCGAGTTCCTCGTCCTCGTCGGGCCCTCCGGCTGCGGCAAGTCCACCTCGCTGCGCATGCTGGCCGGCCTGGAGGACGTCAACGGCGGTGCCATCCGCATCGGTGACCGTGACGTCACGCACCTGCCGCCCAAGGACCGGGACATCGCGATGGTGTTCCAGAACTACGCGCTGTACCCGCACATGACCGTCGCCGACAACATGGGCTTCGCGCTGAAGATCGCCGGTGAGGACAAGGCGACCATCCGCAAGAAGGTCGAGGACGCGGCGAAGATGCTGGACCTCACCCAGTACCTGGACCGCAAGCCGAAGGCGCTCTCCGGTGGCCAGCGCCAGCGTGTGGCCATGGGCCGCGCGATCGTGCGCAAGCCGCAGGTGTTCCTCATGGACGAGCCGCTCTCGAACCTGGACGCGAAGCTGCGCGTGTCGACCCGTACGCAGATCGCGGCGCTCCAGCGCGACCTCGGGATCACCACCGTGTACGTGACGCACGACCAGGTCGAGGCCATGACGATGGGTGACCGGGTGGCGGTGCTGAAGGACGGTCTGCTGCAGCAGGTCGACACCCCGCGGAACATGTACGACCGGCCGGCGAACCTGTTCGTGGCCGGGTTCATCGGTTCGCCCGCCATGAACCTCGTGGAGGTTCCGATCGCCGATGGTGGTGTGAAGTTCGGTGACACCGTGGTCCCGGTGTCGCGCGAGGCGCTGTCGGCCGCGGCGGACGCGGGCGACCGCACCGTCACGGTGGGCGTGCGTCCGGAGCACTTCGACGTCGGCTCCGAGGGCGGTCTGACGATCACGGTCAACGTCGTCGAGGAGCTGGGCGCGGACGGTTACGTGTACGGCCGGACGACCGAGGCCGAGGGTGCGCAGGACATCGTGGTGCGCGTGGGCGGCCGCCAGGTGCCGGAGAAGGGTTCGACGCTGCACGTGGTGCCGCGGGCCGGCGAGATCCACGTGTTCTCGACGTCGTCGGGTGAGCGGCTCTCCGACTGACGGGTCGCGGGTCGGTGGACGAGGGGCGCCCCTGTCGTGGGGGCGCCCCTGTCGTGGGGGCGCCCCTGTTCGCCTTTGGGGCAGACCGGGCCATTCGGGTCCACCCGTCAACCCATAATTCGAAAAGCCACGTCGAACCATCCCCCGACCGGGTGACTAAATGTCGCCAAATCTTCACCGAGCGCTACTCTCGCCCTCGTGACCCACACTGCCCGCCGTATCGGCCGTTCCCTCGCCCTGGTCCTGCCCGTCGTCCTGGTCCTGTCCGGGACCCTCGCGGTCACCATGGTCCCCTGGGCGGACAACACTCCTTCCCAGATCCTGACCGCCTCCGCCGAGGACGTGTCCGTCCCCGCGAAGCCGCGCGCCGCGCAGGACGTGCTGCGCGACAAGTTGCTGGCCGAGCTCCAGCAGGGTGAGGCGCCGGGCGATGTCCTGACGCATCTCCAGCAGGAGGTGGACCGGCGGCCGTCGTTGGCCGAGCACTGCGTGGGGATCGCGCGGGCGCTGGGACGTGCGGCGGTGGACGTGTACGGCCCGACGAAGGCGCAGTCGTATGCGCGTCCCGTGTGTGACACGGCGTACGCGACCGGTGTTGCCTCGATGGGCTGACGGGCGTCGTCGTCCTTCCTCGGGTCGGGGCCTCTACGCTGACGGCCATGACCGATGTGCCCCCCGTATCCCTTTCTTCCGTTTCCGTGGCCGCGGACCCGGCTTCGTCGACTCAGGCGCCTGTTCAGGCGGTTGTGCTGGCGGGTGGCCAGGGTTCGCGGCTGCGTCCGTATACGGATGACCGGCCGAAGCCGATGGTGGAGATCCCGGGGACGGGGGTGCCGATCATCGGGCACCAGCTGGCGTGGCTGGCGGCGGAGGGGGTGACGGATGCGGTGGTGTCGTGCGGGCACCTCGCGGAGGTGTTGCAGGAGTGGCTGGCGGGGGCGGATCTGCCGTTGCGGGTGAGCACGGTGGTGGAGGAGGAGCCGCTGGGACGGGGTGGGGGGTTGAAGTACGCGGCCCGGCACCTGCCGTATCCGGGCCGGTGGTGGTACGCGACGAACGGGGACGTCTGGACGCGGTTCTCGTTGCGCGAGATGGCGGCCTTCCATGCGGAGCGGGGCGCGGCGGCGACGCTGGCGCTGGCGCGGCCGCGGATTCCGTGGGGGGCGGTGGAGACCAACGAGTTCGGGCAGGTGCTGGATTTCATCGAGTCGCCGCCGTCGCCCTTCCTGATCAATGCGGGCGTGTACGTCTTCGGTGCCGAATTCGCGGCGTTGCTGCCGGATGTGGGGGATCACGAGCGGACGACGTTTCCGCGGTTGGCGCGGGAGCGGCGGCTGGCGGGTTTCCCGCTGCCGCAGGGGGCTTACTGGCGGGCCATCGACACGGCGAAGGACTTGGCCGAGGCGGCGCGGGAGTTGGCGGCTCAGAGCGGCGTGTGAGGCCGTCCTGGGCGGGGGCTCCGGTGTGCGGGGGTCCGGCGCATGGAGAAGGGGCCCGGAGCGCTGGTCGCGCTCCGGGCCCCTTCCGCGTTGTCGGGCGTGGTCAGCCGAGGAGGCCGCCGACGAGCCCGGGCCTCTTCGACGGGGCGTCGCCGCCGCCGCTGCTGCCGGTGCCGCCCGAGCTGCCGGAGCCGGAGGCCGGCGGCTTGGGGGTGGACTGCCTGGGGGTGCTGCCCGAGCGCTGGCTGGTGCTGGTGCCGGAGCCGCGGGTGGCGGTGGGTGACTGGGAGCCGGTGCCGGCGGTTTCCTTGCTGGTGGTACCGGTGGTGCCGCGTCCGGACTTGGCGGTGGCCGCGGAGGCGCTGGCGGTGGGTTCGGCGGGCTTGGAGGGCTGGGGGGTGGTGGACTGGCGCTGCTGGGGCTGCTGCTGCTTGGCGGGGGGCTGTGGGAGCGGGGAGCCGGGCAGGTAGTTGCTGGGGGCCTGGCCGGGTCCGGGCACGGTGACGACGGTGGTGGAGCGGACGGCGCTGCCGAGGAGGGAGCCGATGAGGAGGGTGAGTCCGCAGACGACGGTGGCCATGATGGTTCCGCGGCGCAGGACGCGTCGGCGCAGTCGCCAGACCTCGGAGCGGGGTCCGAGGGTGCGCCAGGCTTCGCCGGCGAGGCGGCCGTCGAGGGAGTAGACGGGGGCGCCGGCGATGATCAGCGGGCTCCAGGCGGCGAGGTAGATGATGTCGGGGGCGTCGTAGGCGGGGACCGTCTTCCAGCTGACGGTCATCAGCAGGGCGGCGGAGAGCAGGGCGCCGATGCAGGCGGCGAAGCGCTGCCAGAGGCCGAGGACGGTCAGTACGCCCACGATGACCTGGAGGAAGGCGACGCTGAGTCCGGCTCCGACGGGGTGGGCGAGGGCGAAGTCGCGCAGGGGTTCGGCGAGTGCCCAGGGGTGGAGGGTGCGGAGCCAGGTGACCATGGAGCCGCGTTCGCCGCCGTCGAAGTAGACGGGGTCGCACAGTTTGCCCATGCCGGCGTAGATGCAGATGAAGCCGAGGAAGACGCGCAGCGGGAGGAGGACGACGCCGAGGTTCATGCGGCGGCCGGGATAGTACGAGGCCTGTCCGCGGGTGTCGTTCGGGGTGCGGCGGGTGTCGGCGGGGGGTGTGCCGTGGTGGGTGCCGTGGTGGGTGCCGGGGCCGCCGGCGTAGGGCTGGTCGTACGGGAGGCCGCGTACGGGGGCGAGGGGCCGGGTTTCGTCCGGGTCGCCGTAGGTGCGCTGGCCGATGACGGTGGGGGTGGCGAGGGTGTCTTCGGCGAGGTCGTGGGCGAGGTCGACGCGGGGGATGGTCTGGGTGGCGCCGCCGTCGCCGCCGCCGTAGCCGTCGTACCCCGTGTGGCCGCGACCGTGTTCGCGTACGGCTTGGAGGAGTCCTCCCATGGCTGCGGTGTCGCCGGGGGCGGATTTGCCGCTCCAGACGACGGGGGCCCTGCGGCGGCCGGCGCCGGCGGCGGCGACCACGGCGCCGCCGAGGACGGGCACGCGGCCGGGGGCGTTCGCGGGCTTGGAACGCGCGCTCGGGCTCGGTGCGAGCCGCACGCGGAAGCTGGCGTGGTTGACGATGACCTGTGCGGGGTCGCACGGCACCTTGACCATGCTCAGCGCGGGCTGGTCGTCGAACCCTGACGTTCTGGTGTCCACACTCATCTAACCGAGTGATCAGTGTTTAGGACACTGCCTTGACAGCAGGGATGTGTCCGAGACCCGTCAAGATCAAGCCACCCCGCCCGAAACGGGCGGGGTGGCACGCTCACGGGTCACGGTCCGTAGGCCGTTCGGCAGAGCGCGGACCGGTGGAGGGGTCAGGTGCGGGGCGTGGTGGCGCGGCGGCGGGCGGCCTCGTAGAGCACGACGCCCGCGGCGACGCCGGCGTTGAGGGACTCGGCGCCGCCGGGCATCGGGATGCGGACGAGGTAGTCGCAGTTCTCGCCGACGAGGCGGCCGAGGCCCTTGCCCTCGGAGCCGACGACGATGACGACCGGGCCGGCCAGCGCCTCCAGGTCCTGGACCTCGTGGGTGCCCTCGGCGGCGAGGCCGACGATGGCGATGCCGGCCTTCTTGTACTCCTGGAGGGCGCGGGTCAGGTTGGTGACGCGGGAGACCGGGGTGCGGGCGGCGGTGCCGGCCGAGGTCTTCCAGGCGCCGGCGGTCATGCCGGCGGCGCGGCGCTCGGGGATGACGACGCCGTGGCCGCCGAAGGCGGAGACGGAGCGGACGATCGCGCCGAGGTTGCGCGGGTCGGTGACGCCGTCGAGGGCGACGATGAGGGGGTCCTCGCCGTTGTCGTGGGCGGCGTCGGTGAGGTCCTCGGGGTGGGCGTACTCGTACGGCGGGACCTGGAGGACCAGGCCCTGGTGGTTGAGCCCGTTGGTCATCCGGTCGAGTTCGGGGCGCGGGGCTTCCATCAGGTTGATGTTGCCGCGCTCACCGGCGAGCTTGAGGGCCTCGCGCACGCGCTCGTCGTTGTCGATGAACTGCTGGACGTAGAGGGTGGTGGCGGGGACGCCGTCGCGCAGCGCCTCGAAGACCGGGTTGCGGCCGACGACCATCTCGCTGGTGCCCTTGGGGCCGCCGCGGCGGGGGGCGGGGCGGCGCTTCGCCGCCTGGCGGGCCATGGCGTTGGCGATGCGGTTCGCCTTGTGCTTCTTGCGGTCTTCGGCCTTGGGCGTGGGGCCCTTGCCTTCCAGGCCCTTGCGCCGCTGGCCACCGCTGCCGATCGTCGCGCCCTTCTTGTTGGACGTGCGGCGGTTCCTGCGCTGGCTGTTCCCGGCCATGACCTCTACCTGTTTTCGTTGGTGCTGCGATATGTACGTATGAAGAGTGTGCCGCCCGGAGCGCCGGGCGGCCACCAAACCCTGCCGCCCGTGGCTCAGCGGGGTCCGAGAGTCCAGCGGGGTCCGGCCGGGCTGTCCTCGATGACGAGGCCGGATTGCTGGAGCTGGTCGCGGATGGCGTCGGCGGTGGCCCAGTCCTTGCGGGCCCGGGCCGATTCGCGCTGGTCCAGGACGAGGCGTACGAGGGTGTCGACGGCTCCGTGGAGGTCCTCGCCGCGGTCGGTCTCCTCGGCCCAGTGCGGGTCGAGGGGGTCGAGGCCGAGGACGCCGAGCATGGCCCGGACCTCGGACAGCCGGGCGATCGCGGCGTCCTTGTCGTCGGCGGCGAGGGCGCTGTTGCCCTGGCGGACGGTGGTGTGGACGATCGCGAGGGCCTGGGGGACGCCCAGGTCGTCGTCCATGGCCTCGGCGAAGGCGGGCGGGACCTCGGGGGCCGGGTCGACGGTCTTGCCGGCCTTCTCGATGACGCGCTGGTAGAAGCCCTCGATGCGGGCGAACGCGGACTCGGCCTCGCGCAGCGATTCCTCGCTGTACTCGATCATCGAGCGGTAGTGCGGGGTGCCGAGGTAGTAGCGCAGGACGATGGGACGCCAGGCCTTGATCATCTCGGAGACGAGCACCGAGTTGCCGAGGGACTTGGACATCTTCTCGCCGGACATGGTGACCCAGGCGTTGTGGACCCAGTACTGCGCGAAGTCGTCGCCGTAGGCCTTGGCCTGGGCGATCTCGTTCTCGTGGTGCGGGAAGATCAGGTCGAGGCCGCCGCCGTGGATGTCGAAGGCGCTGCCGAGGTACTTGTGCGCCATGGCGGAGCACTCGAGGTGCCAGCCGGGGCGGCCGCGGCCCCACGGGGTCTCCCAGTCGGGCTCGCCCGGCTTGGAGGCCTTCCACATGGCGAAGTCGCGGGGGTCGCGCTTGCCGGTGATGCCCTGCTCGGCGGGCTGGCGCAGGTCGTCGATGTCCTGGTTGGACAGCTGCAGGTAGCCGGGGAACGAGCGCACGTCGAAGTAGACGCTGCCGTCGGCCTCGTAGGCGTGGCCGCGCTCGATGAGCCCGCGCATCATCTCGATCATCTCGGGCACGTGGCCGGTGGCGCGCGGCTCGTACGTGGGCGGGAGGCAGCCCAGCGCGTTGTAGCCGTCGTTGAAGGCGCGCTCGTTGTCGTAGCCGATGGACCACCAGGGGCGGCCCTGGTCCTCGGCCTTCGCGATGATCTTGTCGTCGATGTCGGTGACGTTGCGGATGAAGGTGACGTCGAGCCCGCGGTAGGTGAACCAGCGGCGGGCGATGTCGAAGTTCAGGTACGAGCGGACGTGCCCGATGTGCGGGGCCGCCTGGACGGTGGCGCCACAGAGGTAGATCGAGACGCAGCCCGGGACGAGCGGGGTGAAGTCGCGGATCTGCCGGGCGCTGGTGTCGTACAGGCGAATAGTCACGGCATCCAGGGTAGTGGGCCGGTGGCAGTGCCCCGCGCCCCTTTCCGGGGCGCGGGGGCGCTTTGTTGCCGGAGTGACGCCCTCCGGATCGGTCGGCCCGATCCGGACGGCAAGACCCTAGGCCGGGTTCGTGCGGTACACGAGGGCGGTGGCGATGGCGGCGAGGCCTTCGGCGCGGCCGGTGAGGCCGAGGCCGTCGGTGGTGGTGCCGGAGACGGAGACGGGCGCGCCGGCGGCGGTGGCCAGGGTCTTCTGCGCCTCGTCGCGCCGCTTGCCGATCTTCGGGCGGACGCCGATGACCTGGACGGCGATGTTGCCGATCTCGAAGCCCTCGGCGCGGACGATGCGGGCGGCCTCGGCCAGGAGGGTGACGCCGGCGGCGCCGGACCATTCGGGGCGGGAGGTGCCGAAGTGCGCGCCGAGGTCGCCGACACCCGCTGCGGAGAACAGGGCGTCGCAGGCGGCGTGGGCGGCGACGTCCCCGTCCGAGTGGCCGGCGAGGCCGTCCTCGCCCTCCCAGAGCAGGCCGGCGCACCACAGCTCGCGGCCGGCCTCGAAGGCGTGGACGTCGGTGCCGATGCCGACGAGCGGGATGACGGGCCCGGCGCCCGGCGCGGCGGACGGCCCGGGACCTGCGGGGCTAGTAGGCATCGGTGGCCCTCCTGCGGGCGAGTACGGCCTCGGCGAGGACCAGGTCGAGCGGGCGGGTGACCTTGAAGGCCTCTTCGTGGCCGGGGACCACCATGACGGTGACGCCGAGCTTTTCCACCATTCCGGCGTCGTCGGTGGCGCCCTCGCCGTTGACGGCGATGGTCTCGTGCGCACGGACGAGGGTGGCGCGGTCGAAGCCCTGCGGGGTCTGCACGGCGCGCAGCCGGGCGCGCTCGGGGGTGGCGACGACCGGCTCGGGCTCGCCGGGCGCGGCGGGCTCGACCTCCTTGACGGTGTCGGCGAGTGGCAGGGCGGGCACGACGGCGGGCGAGCCGTCGCGTACGGCCTCGACGACGGAGTCGACGGTGTCCACGGGGACGAGCGGGCGGGCGGCGTCGTGGATGAGCACGGAGGTGATGTCCGCGGGGAGCGCGGCGAGGCCGGCGCGGACGGAAGCCTGGCGGGTGTCGCCGCCGGGGACGACCAGGATCTCGGTGCGTTCGGGCAGGGCGTGCTCGTCGAGGAGGCGGCGTACTTCGGGGGCGCCGTCGGACGGCGCGACGACGACCACGAGGGAGACGGCCCGGGAACGGGCCATCGCGCGGACGGCGTGGATGAGCATGGGGGTGCCGCCGAGGGCCCGCAGGGCCTTGGGGGCGCCGGGGCCGAGGCGTACGCCGCGGCCGGCGGCCGGGATCACCGCGGCGGTGCGGTGGGCCCGCGATTCGTCAGACATCAGTAGCTCCGAGCCAGGTTTGTGACTTCGGCCGACATGGGTATGGCCTGAAGGGTGCCGGGTGCGACGCCCTCGCCCCTTCCGTGACGACCGGTCGAGCAGGCTGTCCGGACCCGGCATGCCGGTGGATACGTGCAAGAGGTGTGGGTACAGACATGCCGCAGCGCCCGGCAACAGCCCTCTCGTGGAGGAGAGGGCTTGTCATCGGGCACCGCGGCACAACTGTGTAGACGGTGTTTCGCGTCAGGACGCGAGAACCTCGTCGAGGAGGGCCTCGGCCTTGTCCTCGTTGGTGTTTTCAGCGAGCGCGAGCTCGCTCACCAGGATCTGGCGCGCCTTCGCGAGCATGCGCTTCTCACCCGCGGAAAGCCCGCGCTCACGCTCACGACGCCACAGGTCACGCACCACTTCGGCGACCTTGATGACATCGCCAGAAGCGAGCTTCTCCAGATTTGCCTTGTAGCGCCGGGACCAGTTCGTCGGCTCTTCGGCATACGGTGCACGAAGCACCTCGAAGACCCGGTCCAGCCCGTCCTGGCCGACTACGTCGCGAACGCCGACGAACTCCGCATTGTCCGCAGGCACACGAACCGTCAGGTCGCCCTGGGCGACCTTGAGCACCAAGTAGGTCTTGTCCACGCCTTTGATCTGGCGAGTTTCGATGGCCTCGATCAGCGCGGCCCCGTGATGGGGATAGACCACGGTGTCGCCAACCTTGAACGTCATGTGACAGGTACCCCTTCCGTGGCTATCCAGGGTAACACGAGAACTGACTGTTATGAATGGCGTTTTCGCAGGTCAGGGCACATCTCGGGGCTTGACAACAGCGACAGGAACGTGCTGCGGAGGCCTTCCGGAGGGGGGTATTCGCAGGTCGGAGGTGTTGTGCGGACCGGGCGAAACGGCCACGTTACACCTGGGCGACGACCCCGTCAGTGTGACGTACGTCCCGTTTTGCCGGGTTCGAAGCCGGGAAACCGAACTACTCCGTTCGACTGGCGGGCATCCGTACGGAGCGGTTCCGGCCCAATCCGGAATTGATCACCGGGGACCGTTCGAAGGAATCCCGGAATTGATCACCGGGGGCGCGGCCGACGATATGCGGGCGGCACATGATCGGCAGATGAACGCGGCGGGAAGTGGCACGCGGAAGGGCCCCCGCGCGCGCGGGCGGAATGCAAGATCGTGGAGCCGGTGCAGGGCCGCCCGTGCGCTGCGGAGGGTCGGGTGCGGGGGCGGGGTGGCGGCTCGGTAACCTAAGCCCGCTGACACACCCTTAGGGCGGCTTTACCTCGGTCGCCCTGGGACTGCCCACCCTTCCGTTCCGTACGTCCAAGGAGATGCCGCCGCCGTGAGCCGCAGCCTTCGACGCGGCGCCCTCGCCGCCACCGCCATCGTGTTCTCGATCGCCTCGCTGGCCGCTTGCGGTGCAGGCAAGGACGCGGAGACGCTCCAGATCAAGCCGGACAACGCCGCCGTCACCAAGGGCGACATCAAGATCCAGAACGCTCTGGTGATCACCCAGGGCGAGAAGGACAAGAAGGGCTCCGCCGCCGTCTCCGCCACGGTCTTCAACAGCGGCACCAAGCCGCAGACGCTTGACGCCATCACCCTCCCGGGTGGCAAGGCCAAGGTCGTGCTGAAGCCCGCCGAGGGTGCGGGCAAGGTGACCGTGCCCGCCGGCGGCTCCGTCGTCCTGGGCGGCAAGGGCAACGCCTCCGCCGTGATCGAGGGCGGCGAGGGCGTGCAGAACGGCAACGCGCAGCCCGTCGTCTTCCAGCTGAGCAATGCGGGTGACGTGGAGATCGCGGCGTTCGTCGTCCCGAACACCGGCATGTACGCGGGCTTCGGCCCGACCGAGGCCCCGGTCCCCGCGGCCGGCGCCACCCCGTCGGGCAGCCCCGCGGGCGCGCCGTCGGGCAGCCCGTCCGGTTCCCCGGCCGCGGGCCCGTCGGGCAGCCCCTCGGGCGCCGCGTCCGGCGCCGCGGGCGCCCCTTCGGGCAGCCCGTCGGGTTCCCCGTCGCACAGCGCCGGCCACTGATCCCGGCAGCACACGTACGAAAGGGCCCCCGTCCGCTCCTGCGGACGGGGGCCCTTTTTTCACATCCGCGCGCGACCGCCGGGGCGCCTCCCGGGCTCCGGAAGGCTGCGCCGGTGCCGGCCACCGGCCGGCACCGGGCGCCCGCGCGGCCGCCGGAGGCCTACGGCTCGAACTTGTAGCCCAGGCCGCGGACCGTGACCAGGTAGCGCGGCGCGCCCGGGTCCGGCTCGATCTTGGCCCGCAGGCGCTTGACGTGGACGTCCAGGGTCTTGGTGTCGCCGACGTAGTCCGCGCCCCAGACCCGGTCGATCAGCTGCATGCGCGTGAGCACGCGGCCCGCGTTGCGCAGCAGCATCTCCAGGAGGTCGAACTCCTTCAGCGGAAGGTCGACCTTGGCGCCGGCCACCGTCACCACGTGGCGGTCGACGTCCATCCGTACGGGTCCGGCCTCCAGCGCGGCCGGGGTGACCTCCTCCGGCTCGCCGCGGCGGCGCAGGACCGCGCGGATGCGGGCGACCAGCTCCCGCGAGGAGAAGGGCTTCGTGACGTAGTCGTCGGCTCCTATCTCCAGCCCGACGACCTTGTCGATCTCGCTGTCCTTGGCCGTCACCATGATGACGGGCACGTTGGAGCGGCCGCGCAGCTGCCGGCAGACCTCGGTGCCGGGCAGGCCGGGCAGCATCAGGTCGAGGAGGACGAGGTCGGCGCCGTTGCGCTCGAACTCGTCGAGCCCGTCGGGGCCTGTCGCGGCGATCGCGACCTCGAAGCCCTCCTTGCGGAGCATGTAGGACAGGGCGTCGCTGAAGGATTCCTCATCCTCGACGACGAGCACTCGGGTCACGGAAGGACCTCCGGGGCAGGGATGGCTGGCGTGGTTCTTGGGGAAGCGGGGTTCAGGCAGGGGTGGGGTGGCTGGGTTCGGTGGCGGGTCCGGCGGCCGGGGCGGCCGCGGGAGCCTGGGCCGGAGCGGCTGCTTCCGGCAGGCGCAGGGTGAACGTCGAGCCCTGACCCTCGGAGCTCCACACGGACACCTCCCCGCCGTGCGAGGCCGCTACGTGCTTCACGATCGCAAGTCCGAGGCCGGTGCCTCCCGTGGCGCGGGAGCGGGCCGGGTCCACGCGGTAGAAGCGCTCGAAGATGCGCTCGCGGTCCTTTTCCGGGATGCCGATGCCCTGGTCGGTCACGGCGATCTCGATCAAGTCTCCCCCGGGGGCCGCGACCCTGCGCCCGGCTATGCCGACGCGGGTGCGGGCGGGGCTGTAGTTGACGGCGTTCTCGACGAGGTTGCCCAGGGCCGCCGCGAGCTGTCCGCGGTGGCCCCAGACGCGCAGGTCGGCGGTGCCGCCGGCGGCCATGGTGATCTGCTTGGAGGACGCGGTGTGGCGGCAGCGGTCGATCGCCTCGGCCACCAGCGTGTCCACGCGTACGGGCTCGGCGTCTTCCAGCGGGTCGTCGTTCTGTACCCGGGAGAGGTCGATGAGCTCCTGTACGAGGTTGATCAGGCGGGTGGCCTCGATCTGCATGCGGCCGGCGAAGCGGCTGACCGCCTCGGGGTCGTCCGAGGCGTCCATGACGGCCTCGGACAGCAGGGAGATCGCCCCGACCGGTGTCTTCAGCTCGTGCGAGACGTTCGCGACGAAGTCGCGGCGCACCGCTTCGATGCGGCGGGCTTCGGTGAGGTCCTCGACGAGGAGCAGGACGAGCCGGGAGCCGAGCGGGGCGACGCGCGCCGAGACCGCGAGGGCCTCGCCGCGGCCGGTGCCGCGCCGGGGCAGGTCGAGCTCGACCTGGCGTATCTCCCCGTCGCGGCGGGTGTCGCGGGCCATGTGGAGCATGGGCTCGACGGCCAGCTTGCCGCCGCGGACCAGTCCGAGGGCGTAGGCCGCCGAGCTGGCCTTGACCACCGCGTCGCCCTCGTCGAGCACGACGGCGGAGGAGCGCAGTACGGAGAGGACGGTGTCCACGCCGGGCGGGAGCACCGCGTTGATGTCGGGGCGCATGGAGCTCCGGGTGGGGCGGGCCTGGTCGCGCTCGCTCCAGCGGAACGCCAGCATCGCGATCACACCGGTGCACAGACCGGCGATCGCTGCAGCTGCGGCGACCGCCGCGTTCACGTCCATGGATCCAGGTTAAGCAGGCACGACGGCACTTCCACAGCCGTTCGGGTGGCACCTCGAACAGTCGTCGCCCAGAGTTCACCGTGGCGACGGGGTTGATTCACTTGTGGTGCCGGAGACCGACGCGTTCGCGGCCCACCGTGTCAACGTGGGGGCATGAGGCCGCCAGGCCCGGCCCACGGGCAGTAGAGGCTGTAGGCAAGAGAGGGACAACCCATGCGTGACGCGTACCACGAGGAACTGGACTCGATCGGGGAAGGCCTGGTCGAGATGGCCCGGCTGGTCGGTTCCGCGATCGGGCGGGCCACGACCTCCATGCTCGACGCCGACCTGAAGCTCGCCGAGAGCGTCATCGCCGCCGACCAGAAGGTCGACGACCTCCAGCACGACCTGGAGGCCCGCGCCATCGCACTGCTGGCCCGCCAGCAGCCGGTCGCCACCGACCTGCGCATCGTGGTGACCTCGCTGCGCATGTCCGCGGACCTGGAGCGCTCGGGTGACCTGGCGCAGCACGTGGCGAAGCTGGCCCGGCTGCGTTTCCCGGACACGGCGGTTCCGCGCGACCTGCACGCGACCATCCTGGAGATGGGGCAGCTGGCGCAGCGCCTGATGGCGAAGGCGGCGGAGGTCATCATCACGAAGGACGTCGACCTCGCGCTCCAGCTGGAGCACGACGACGACGAGATGGACCAGCTGCACCGCACGCTGTTCCAGCACCTGATGGACGACCGTTGGAAGCACGGCATCGAGACCGCGGTGGACGTGACGCTGCTGGGCCGCTACTACGAGCGTTTCGCGGACCACGCGGTGTCCGTGGCCAAGCGCGTGGTGTACCTGGTGACGGGCGAGCACGCGGACGAGCTGCAGGCGCCCACGCAGGTCGACGGCGCCTGAGCCGTTCTGCCCCAGTGCGCCGTTGACGCGCCGGTCCGGCTGGGCATGAATGAGGCGAAGGCAGTAAGAGGCAAGAAGTCCGTACAGCGCCACGCACGCCGCCTGCGAGGAGGACCCATGCCCGATTCCCCCGTTCCCATCACCCCGGACCAGGAGCAGCAGCCCCGGCCTGAACCGCTGCGGCTCCCGCTGCTCGCGGCCTGCGGCTGCGGCTCGGGCTGCGGCTGCGGCTGCCAGTCCGGCGCGCCCTGCCAGTGCGGCGGCTGACCCCGCCGACCGGCTCGGCGGCCCGGCCGTCACGGCACCCAGGAACGAGGAGAGGCCCTCTGTCCGCGGAGATCCGCGCGCAGGGGGCCTTTCGCCGTGGCCGGACCCGAGGGCTCTGCGGGGGTCGCACACCGACCCGACACCCGGCGCCACTGTCACCCGAACGGCCCAATATGACGTGCCACCCACTTGGGTGAAGATCAGGCTGGCTAGTGCCCCAACCGAGGCAATCCGTGAAAGGGAAACCACATGCGCATTCGACGAACCCTCGCCGCCGTCATCGCCACGGCAGCCCTCGCCGGACTCGGCCTCACAGGCGCAGCCACCGCAACCGCCGCCACGACACAGGGTGCCGCGACCTACGTCACCCCTTCCGAGTGCAAGCAGGGCGGCGGAACGCCCGACCTGACGAACAACGTCTGCAAGGGCGGCACGCACGACGGGCAGGCGATCGACTGACCCGCAATACGCCCCCGCGGCCAGGCGCCGCGGGGCGCCCCCGAGCATGAAAAATGCCTCCCACCCGCACCATACGCGCAGGTGGGAGGCATGATCACGAGACTTACTTCTTCTTGCCCTGGTTCTTGACGGCCTCGATGGCGGCCGCCGCGGCGTCCGGGTCGAGGTAGGTGCCGCCCGGGGTGAGGGGCTTGAACTCGGCGTCGAGCTCGTAGGCGAGCGGGATGCCGGTCGGGATGTTCAGGCCCGCGATGTCGGCGTCGGAGATGCCGTCCAGGTGCTTGACCAGGGCGCGCAGGGAGTTGCCGTGCGCGGCGACCAGGACCGTGCGGCCGGCCAGCAGGTCCGGGACGATGCCGTCGTACCAGTACGGGAGCATGCGGACGACGACGTCCTTCAGGCACTCCGTCCGGGGGCGCAGCTCCGGCGGGATGGTGGAGTAGCGCGGGTCGTCGGACTGGGAGAACTCCGTGCCGTCCTCGAGGGCCGGGGGCGGGGTGTCGTACGAGCGGCGCCACAGCATGAACTGCTCCTCGCCGAACTCGGCGAGCGTCTGGGCCTTGTCCTTGCCCTGGAGCGCACCGTAGTGGCGCTCGTTCAGGCGCCAGGAGCGGTGGACCGGGATCCAGTGGCGGTCGGCGGCCTCCAGCGCCAGCTGCGCGGTGCGGATCGCGCGCTTCTGGAGCGAGGTGTGCACGACGTCGGGGAGCAGGCCGGCGTCCTTGAGCAGCTCACCGCCGCGGACCGCCTCCTTCTCGCCCTTCTCGTTGAGATTGACGTCCACCCAGCCGGTGAACAGGTTCTTCGCGTTCCATTCGCTCTCGCCGTGGCGGAGGAGGATCAGCTTGTACGGTGCGTCGGCCATGCGTACGAGCCTAGTGGACGCGCGGGCGCGCGTGCGCGGGGTGTCCACGGCCGTGGATTGACGGTGCGCGTCAATCCGGTGGCTTTCGCGGACCCCCCGCCCGTAGGGTGCGGTGAGCAGGAGAGCCACTTACATAGCCGGGGGGATTCCGTATGTCCGTTGCCAGTCTCAGACGGGCGGCGCGCGAGAGCGTGGCCGGCCTCCCCCGGGAGTTCTGGTGGCTGTGGACCAGCACCCTGGTGAACCGGCTCGGGGCCTTCGTCGCCACGTTCATGACCTTGTACCTGACCGTGGACCGGGGCTATTCGGCCTCGTTCGCGGGACTGGTGGTGGCCCTGCACGGACTCGGCGGTGTGGTGTCCTCGCTGGTCGCCGGGGTGATGACCGACCGGCTGGGCCGGCGCCCGACGATGCTGGCGGCCCAGGCCTCGACGGCGTTCTCCGTGGCGCTGCTCGGCTTCATGGAGCATCCGGCGGCGATCGCGGCGGTGGCGCTGCTGGTCGGCATGACCTCGAACGCCTCGCGGCCGGCGGTGCAGGCGATGATGGCGGACATCGTGCGGCCGCAGGACCGGGTCCGGGCGTTCGCGCTGAACTACTGGGCGATCAACCTCGGCTTCGCCGTCTCGGCGACGGCGGCCGGCTTCGTCGCCGAGTACAGCTACCTCGCCGGGTTCCTCGGCGAGGCGGCGCTGACGCTGCTGTGCGCAGTGCTCGTGTACGTGAAGCTGCCGGAGTCGCGTCCGGAGCGGACTGCCGCGGAGGTGGCCGCCGCCGAGCCGGGGACCGGGCTCGGCACGGTGCTGCGCGACGGGCGCTTCATGGGTGTGGTCGGACTGTCGTTCCTGGTCTCGCTGATCTTCACACAGGGGTCGTTCGGGCTGCCGCTGGCGATGGGCTCGGGCGGTTTCTCCGCCGGGGACTACGGGCTGGTCATCGCGGTCAACGGGGTGCTGATCGTGCTGCTGCAGATCCCGGTCACCCGGTTCATCGAGAAGGGCGACCCGCAGAAGCTGCTGGTCGTGTCGGCCCTGCTGGCCGGGTACGGGTTCGGGCTGACGGAGTTCGCCGGGTCGGTGTGGAGCCTGGGGCTGACGGTCTGCGTGTGGACGCTGGCCGAGATCGTCAACTCGCCCACGCAGATGGGGCTGGTCGCCCGGCTCTCGCCGGTGCACGGGCGCGGCCGCTACCAGGGCATGTACACGATGTCGTGGGCGGTGGCCGCGCTGGTGGCTCCGCTGATGGCCGGTTTCATGATCGACCGGTGGGGCGCGGGCTGGCTGTGGGCGTCCGTGGCGCTGCTGGGCACCGTGGCGGCGCTGGGCTACTGGCTGCTGATGCGGAACCTGGCGCAGAGCGAGCCCGCGCCGCCGGTGACCCCGGTCGCGGCCCCGGCCGAAGGCCCGGCCCCGGCTGCGGTCCCGACCGTCACCTAGACCCATCCCGTATCTCCTTGACGCTCCGCGGAGAGCGAGCGGCTGCCGCACGGAATACATCCCGAGATGCCGATAGCAGGACCGTGCGCGTAACTCAGTGATTCGCCTGCTTAAGCAGCCCCTTGACGGAAACTTCCGAGTTGGCGGAGACCCAACTGAGGCCGTATCTCTGCGCCTCCAGATCAATTTCTTTCTCATCCAGGCCTGTATATATGTCGTAGATCGATTCGCTTTTCTTGTTCTTCTTGAAGTTGAATGAGGAAATGAAGACCTGCGGCTCCTCTTTCGGCGACCAGAAGGCTGCAACGTACCGCGGCTTTCGAGTGATGTTGATCAAGTTGTCGTTGTAGCGCACCCGGCCGTGGTAAATGAGATGCTCACCGCACCCGTTGGGTGGGCAGTAGTATTTCCCTTCGGTTGCCATCCAGGAGAGTCTCGCGTCAGAGAATTTGTCGTCGAGCTTTCCGCGATCCTGCCTCAGCATGGAGAATCGGAGAGTGGCGTTCAGCGTCTCGTACTTGGTGTCCTTGGGGAGCGTGATTATCCTCTCCATTCCGAATTCTTCCCCGGAGTCCAGTGTCGACCCAGGGCCTTGAAACTGTCCGGACGCAACGACCTCGTCGTTCACTTTGCTCTCGAACGCCTCCGCATCAGTTCTCCACCACCCGCCCTCCTCACTGCCGCGCCATTCCTCTGTCCCTTTGCCGGACTTGGAGAACTCGGCCAAGTGTCCCCAGACCGTGTAGTCGTCGACGACGATGTAGACCGGAATCCCTCCGTCGTTCTTTGCGTAGAGTTTGAGGGGGACGTGAATGTAGGGGGAATCGGCGTCCGTCTGAGGTGTGCCGAATGTAGCTCTCAAGACGAAGTGGTAGGGCTCGACAAGGGGCTGATAGATACTTGAGTATCCCAGGCTGATCGCCGTCAGGAGCGCCGTTACGGTAACCCCTGCAGCGAACCTCCTGGGGTGTGGTATCCCTCTCCACACTCTTTCGTGGATGAGGAGGCGAAGGGCCCACAGGGACCAGATCCACAAGGCGAGGAAAAGCAGGACGGTGACTATGAATTCCCGTTCCTGCAGCCACAGGAAGAGGAGAAGGGTCGTGGTGGCCAGCGTCATGAGCACGCCGAGAAGGACCACTGCTCCGGAATGCCTGACCTTCCTGCGCCCCCAGTAGTCGACGGCCGCAGGCAACGCGATGCCCTGAACGACAGCCGCCAACAGGAACAGGACTCCGACCAGGCGTTGGGCGAAAGTCAGTGCTCCCATGGCGTCCGCCCAGCCGATGACGGCGTGCAGAGCCAGCGAGCCCAGCAGCCCCACGAGCATGAGGGCGATGACCACACGGCGTCTCAGGCCTCGGTCATCGGGCCAGACGCTGCTGTCGCCGCCACGCCAGTAGATACGCGAGCGGTCCTCGAGGTCCATGTCGTCGGGGTAGCCGAGGCGCCGAAGTACCTTCCGCAACTCGCGGAGAGACCACGCGCTACCGACCGTCTTGTCCTGGATGGTGATCCGGCGCAGACCACGCCGATCAGGCGGCTCGACGACCACCCATGGTCGTATACCCATGGGACCAGGCTCGGTTCCCCGCCCGCCATGTGCACGCAGAGCTGCTGCATTCGACTGAACCGGAGGTCGTGGACCAAGGCGGACCCGTCCCGCTCAGGACGACGGCTGCGTCAGGTGCTTGAAGGCGTCCAGGTTGTACGTCGGCTCGCCGCGCGAGACGCGCCATTCGTACTCGCGGCGGATCGCGCTCGCGAAGCCCAGCTCCAGCAGGGTGTTGAAGGCGCCGTCCGCCGCCTCCAGGACCGTGCCGAGCAGCCGGTCCAGTTCCTCCGGGTTCACCACCGACAGCGGGAGCCGGGCCGTGAGGTAGACGTCGCCGAGGCGGTCGACCGCGTAGGCCATCCCGTACAGCTTGAGGTTGCGTTCCAGCAGCCAGCGGTGGACGCCCGCCTCGTTCTCGTCGGGGTGGCGGATCACGAACGCGTTCACGGACAGCGAGTGCCGGCCGATGCGCAGCGAGCAGGTGGTGCTCAGCTTGCGGGTGCCGGGGAGCTGGACGACGTAGGAGCCCGGTTCGGGGCTCTCCCAGCTCAGCTCGGCGCCGGCCAGCGTGGACTCGATGATCGCGGCGGTGTCAGCCATGGTGGGAGCGTACGCGACGGCGGTGATCGTGCATCGCCGCGGTGTACACGTCCGCCGTGCCGCTCGCCGCGGTGTCCCAGCCGAAGAACTGCGCGTGCCGCGCGGCCTCGGCGCCCATCCGGTCCGCGAGGGCCGGGTCGTCGACGAAGCGCCGCAGCTCCCGTGCGTAGTCCACCGGGTCGTGCCCGGGGACGAGGATGCCCGTCACTCCGTCGTTGACGGCGACCGGCAGACCGCCGACCTCGGCGGCCAGCACCGGTGTGCCGGTGGCCTGGGCCTCGATGGCGACGAGCCCGAACGACTCGCTGTACGAGGGCATGACCAGCACGGACGCCGCCCGGAACCAGTCGGCCAGGGCGTCCTGGCGCACGGGCGGGTGGAAGTGGACGAGGTCGGCGATGCCGAGCTTGGCCGCGAGCTTGTGGAGGCCCTCCGGCTTGGCCAGCCCGCTACCGCTGGGGCCGCCGACGACGGGGACGAACAGGCGCCGGCGCAGCGTGGGGTCGCGGTCGACGAGCTCGGCGACGGCGCGCAGCAGGATGTCGGGGGCCTTGAGCGGCTGGATCCGGCCGGCGAAGAGGGGGATGACGGCGTCCTGCGGCAGGCCGAGGCGGGCGCGGGCGGCGGCGCGGCCGTCGGCGACGGTGAAGCGGTCGAGGTTCACGCCGGGGTGGACGACCGCCACCTTGCCGGGGTCGGCTTCGTAGTGCCGTACGAGTTCGTCGGCCTCTTCGGTGGTGTTCGCGATGAGCCGGTCGGCGGCGGCGACGATCTGGGTCTCGCCGATGACGCGGGCGGCGGGCTCCGGGGTGTCGCCCTCGGCCAGTGCGGCGTTCTTCACCTTGGCCATGGTGTGCATGGCGTGCACGAGGGGGACGCCCCAGCGTTCGGCGGCCAGCCAGCCCACGTGGCCGGAGAGCCAGTAATGGGAGTGGACCAGGTCGTAGTAGCCGGGCCGGTGGCCGGCCCAGGCCTGCATGACGCCGTGGGTGAAGGCGCACAGCTGGGCGGGGAGCTCCTCCTTGGCGAGGCCTTCGTACGGGCCGGCGTCCACGTGCCGTACGAGGACCCCGGGGGCCAGCTCGACGGTGGGCGGGAGGCCGCCCTCGGTGGCGCGGGTGAAGATCTCGACCTCGATGTTGATGGCGGCGAGGCGCTTGGCGAGCTCCACGATGTACACGTTCATGCCGCCGGCGTCGCCGGTGCCGGGCTGGTGCAGCGGCGAGGTGTGCACGCTGAGCATGGCGACGCGGCGCGGCTTGCGGTGGTGGCCGACGGCGGGCAGGCGCAGGCGGGGCGGGTCGAGGCGGGTGCTGCGGGCGGCGGCGATGCGGCCGCCGAGGCTGCCGCCGAGGCGGGACACGTACTGGCTCAAGGGAGCAGTTCCTCTCGCTCGGACGACTCTCGGACCGCGGGCGGGCATGACGGACGGAGCGCACGGGGCGCCCTTCTAGGAGTGCAACCCGGATGGCCGCGTCCCGCATTCCGGGGGGAGGGGTTCTTTTTTCCCGGTGTCCGCTTTTCTTCCGGCGGGGCCGCTCCGCTTACGCTCGGCGCATGCCCTCCCGCCCCGCCCCGCCCCCGCGTCGCCCTGTGGGCACGGTCACGCGCGGGACGACGAACCCGAACCGGCTGCGCCGCATGGACCGCTGGATCGCGGCCGTGCACGGGCCGGCGCTGCGGCGTGCGCAGGCGCCGGTCGCGGTGGACCTCGGCTACGGGGCGGCGCCGTGGACGGCGGTGGAGCTGCTGGCCCGGCTGCGGGAGGCGGCGCCGCGGGTACGAGTGGTGGGCATCGAGATCGAGCCGGCGCGGGTCGCGGCGGCGAAGCCGTACGAGCGGGAGGGGCTCGGCTTCCGGCACGGCGGGTTCGAGGTGCCGCTGGAGGGCGGGGTGCGGCCTGCGCTGATCCGGGCGGCGAACGTGCTGCGTCAGTACGACGAGGAGCAGGTGGCGGCGGTCTGGGAGCGGCTGTGCGCGCGGCTGGCTCCGGAGGGCCTGCTCGTCGAGGGGACCTGTGACGAGATCGGGCGGCGTCACGTGTGGGTCGCGCTGGGTCCCGAGGGGGCGCGGACGGTGACGTTCGCGACCCGGCTGGGCTCCTTGGAGCGCCCCTCGGACCTGGCGGAGCGGCTGCCGAAGGCGCTCATCCACCGCAATGTGCCGGGGGAGCCGGTGCACGCGTTCCTTCGGGACTTCGACCGGGCGTGGGCGGCGGCGGCCCCGTACGCCTCGTACGGGGCGCGGCAGCGCTGGATCCGGACGGCGCGGGCGTTGGCTGCGGACTGGCCGCTCGCGGACGGGCCGGGGCGTTGGCGGCAGGGCGAACTGACGGTGCGCTGGGAGGCGTTGCGCCCGGCGGGGTGAATGTGGCGCTGCGGGGAACCGGTCGCCGGGGTGGCCCGTTGAGTCGGCGGGGACCGGTGTGGGGGACTGGACAAGATCGAGGGGCGTCCCGTGAGGGTGTTGGAATTCGCCTACTCGTGGCACCATCCCGAAGGCAGCGCAAAGTTACTGATGAATAGTCAGATCTGATAGAGGATCGGACTCGGGGCACCTTGGGGGGACCATGGGGACCGTGGAGCGTAGGCGGCGCGGCGGCGTGTCCACTCTTGCGCTGCTGTGTGCGGCGGCGCTGCTGGCAGTGTCGGGCGCGGTGGGCGTGACGGGGGTGGCGCAGGCGGCGCCGGCGGCGCCGGCGGCGCCGGCGGCGCCCGAGCCGGGCGCCAAGTCCCTCGAGCAGGTGCGCAAGGAGATCGAGGAGCTGTACCGCCAGGCGGGCACGGCGACGGACGCCTACAACCTCGCGGAGGGCGAGGCCAAGGCCCAGTCCGCCAAGATCGTCGAGATCGCGAAGCAGGTGGTGGCCGGCCAGGACCGGATCACGGCGCTGAAGGACCGCGCGGGGGCCGCCGCGCGCGCCCAGTACCGCTCGGGCGGGATGCCGGCCGGCGCGCGGCTGGCCCTGAGCGGCACCCCGAGCCAGTTCCTCGACGGGGCGGACCGGATCAGGCAGGGCGAGAAGGCGACGACGGACCTGCTGTCCGAAATGAACCGCACGCAGAGCGACTTGCAGCAGTACGCGAAGGACGCCACCGCGCAGTGGGAGAAGCTGGAAGCCAACCGGATCAAGCAGGAGAACGCGAAGAAGGAGATCGAGGGGAAGATCAAGACGGCCGAGGCGCTGGAGAGCAAGCTGCAGGCCGAGGAGAAGGCCCGGCTGATCCAGCTGGAGCAGGAAGCGCAGTACAAGGCGCAGACGGCGTGGCTGTCGACGGGCGTGCTGAAGGAGATCAACAGCTCGGCGTCGGAGTCGGGCAAGAGGGCGGTCCAGTACGCCACCGGGCAGATGGGCAAGCCGTACGTGTGGGGCGCCGAGGGCCCGGACTCCTTCGACTGCTCCGGCCTCACGTCCCAGGCCTGGCGGGCGGCGGGCAGGAACATCCCGCGCACGTCGCAGGAGCAGCTGCGGTTGCTGCCGAAGGTCGCGATCAAGGACATGCGGCCGGGCGACCTGATCATCTACTTCGACGACGCGAGCCACGTCGGGATGTACGTGGGTGACGGCGCGATCGTCCACGCCCCCCGCCCGGGCCGCAACGTCACCCTGACGGGCGCGGGCTCGATGCCGATCAAGGCCGTGGTGCGCCCCGACGCCTGATCGGGCGGGGCCGGGCGCCGGGCCGACGCCGCGCCGGGGACCGGGCCGGGCAACCCCGGGGGGGCTCCGGGACGTCTCGGTAGGCGGGACGTGGACGGCCGCCGCCGTGACGTTCGTCATTCAGCGGTCCGGCAGTGAGGCCGATTTTCCCCCGCGATAGCGGCATATGACGGTGGCCTGGCCCGGAACGCCATTCCACTCTGCGGCCACCGACCGCTAGGGTCGGCCGGACGCACCCTCGGGGGGAGGGAAGGAACCGGAGACGATGGCCGTACCCGTACCGCGGCAGAGGGACACCCCCGCCACGGAGAGCACTCAGGCGACGCCGCCTGCAGTCGCGCACGCCACCGCGCCCCAGGCGTCCCTGACCCTGCTGGTGATCGAGGACGACCCGGCGGGTGGGCTCACCGTCCCCGAGATCCTCGACTCCGACGGGCACCGCATCCGGCTCCGCACCGCCCGCAACCTCACCGAGGCCGCGCGCCTGCTCACCCAGGACGTGCACTGCATCCTGCTCGACCTCTCCCTCGCCGGGACACCGGGAGGCTCCGGCGCCGGCCTCGGCGGTGCGGGCCTCGGCGGTGCGGGCACGGTCGGCGGTGCGGCCACGGTCGGCGGTGCGGGCTCGCGCACCGCCGCCGCCGACCAGCTGGCCATCCTCCGCGAGGTGCTCCGGATCGCGCCCCGCCACGCCGTCCTCGTCCTCACCGCCGAGGCCGACGCCGAGCGCGCCGCCGAGGCCGTACGGGTCGGCGCGCAGGACTTCCTCTTCCGCGACGAGCTCGACGGCCGTCTGCTCAGCCGGGCGATCCGCTACGCGGTGGAGAGAAAACGGGCGGACATCGCCCAGTACAAGCTTGCAGAATCGAAACTTCGGGCCCAGGAGAACGCCCGCCTGGAACGCGGCCTGCTCCCCAACCCGCTCCTCGAAGGCTCCGACCTCCGCTTCGCCGCCCGGTACCGCCCCGGCCGCAGCCGCGCCCTGCTGGGCGGGGACTTCTACGACACCGTCCGCACCCCCGACGGCACCGTCCACGCCATGATCGGCGACGTCTGCGGCCACGGCCCCGACGAGGCCGCCCTCGGGGTCGAGCTCCGCATCGCCTGGCGCGCCCTGACCCTGGCCGGGCTGTGCGGCGACGACCTGCTGTCGACGCTCCAGGAGGTCCTGGAGGTGGAGCGTCCCTGCGAGGAGATCTTCGCGACCCTGTGCACGGTGGACATCTCCCCCGACGGCCGCCGCGCGGGCCTGTGCCTGGCCGGCCATCCGGCCCCGCTGATATCCCGGCCGGGCCGCCGCGCGCAGCTGCTCCCGTACGAGAACAGCGGCCCGGCGCTCGGGCTGCTGCCCAAGGCCCGCTGGCCGCGCCGCCAGGTCGAACTGGGCGGCGCCTGGAGCCTGATGCTGTACACCGACGGCCTGATCGAGGGCCGCATCGGCGAAGGCAGGGAGCGGCTCGGACAGGACGGCCTGGTCGAGATGATCAACCGGCACCTCGACCGCGGCCTGAGCGGCGAGGGACTGCTGGAGGCCTCCGTCACCGAGGCCCGGCGCCTCAACGGCGGCGAACTCACCGACGACGTGGCCGTGGTCCTGCTCTCCCGCGCGGACGGCTAGGCCCTCGCAGCCCGGCGGGAGGGCGGGGGGGGGCGGGGGTCAGCGGCCGCCGTTGTACGGCCCGTACGGGCCGTCGCTGCTGCTGCCGCCGCTGCGGCGGCCACCCCGTCCGCCGCCCGAGACCTGCTTGAGGGCCGGGCGTACGTCCACGAGGAACACGATGGTCGCGACGAGGCCGGCGATCTGCAGGAACAGCATCCCGAGGAAGAAGTCCACGACCACGGTGACGCCGAGGATGACCAGCCAGAACGTCTTGGTCTGCTTGTCGGCGGCCCGGTACGCGTCCTCCCGCGCCAGCAGCGCGAAGACGAGGGCCACGACGGCCAGGGCCAGCATGGCGTAGCCGAGCAGCGGGAGCACGCCGTTGTCGAACCCGTTCATCAACATCGCCTTGACCGCCTCTTCCCGCTCGCCCGTCCGGTGCCGCCGCTCCCCACGCTACCGGGAGAGCGGCTCTCGCCGAGAACAACGGGCCGGACACCTCGCAGGTGCCCGGCCCGCCCTCACCGCATCAGCTCTCGTCGGCCGAGACCGTGGCGGCCTTCTTCGTGTTGTTCTTGCGCACCGCGGTCCGGCGGGCGGCGGGCTTCTCCTCGTCGGAGCCCGCGGCCTCCTCCTCGGCGGACGTCCCGCCCGAAGCCCCGGCCGGGGTCGCGGCGGCCGGCTCGACGGCGACCGCGATGTCGACGATCTCCTCGGAGACCTCGCCGCGCCACGTCCGCACGGCCTGCTCGCCGTGCTCGGCGACCTTGTCGTAGGTCTCCTTGGCGCGCACGGCGTACTCGGCGGCCACGCCGACCCCGCGCAGCGCCAGGTCCTGGGCGGTCTCCCCGAGCTTCTTCGGGTCGATCGCGGTCAGCACCTCGGCGAACTTGGCGGTGACCGCCTCCTGCGCCTCCTTGGCCTTCTCCTGGACGATCTTCGGGTCGGTGTTCTTCACGGCCTCGATGCGCGCGGGGGCCTCGGCGCGCAGCTGCTCGATCAGCCCGGGCACCTTCTTGGCCTGCTGCACCGCGAGGTCGGCGGTGCCGGCGGCGAAGTAGAGCGGAGTCGGGTCGGTGAGGGTCTTCTTCAGGTCATCGGCGATGGCCATGTGGCTGGTCCTCCCGGATCACAGTTCAGTTCGTAGGGTGCATCTCGTCGTCCGCGCCGGCCGGGTCGGCCTCGGTCGCGTTCTCCTTGCGGAACGAGTCGTAGATCTGGAGCAGCACCTGCTTCTGCCGCTCGTTGATCGACGGGTCGCCGAGTATGACGGCCCGCGTCTCGACCTCGTCGCGATCGCGCTCGTCGAGGATCCCGGCCTGCACGTAGAGCGTCTCCGCGGAGATCCGCAGCGCCTTGGCGAGCTGCTGGAGGATGTCCGCGCTCGGCTTGCGCAGCCCGCGTTCGATCTGGCTCAGGTACGGATTCGACACCCCCGCCGCATCGGCGAGCTGCCGCAGCGAGAGCTGCGCCTGCCGCCGCTGTTCACGGAGGTATTCGCCGAGATTTCCGACGTTGAGCGATGCCATGCCCCGATCCTGCCGGACCTTGCTAACTATTGCAAGCGCCTGCTTGCAAAATCACCCATGGCGGGTTCCGCCGGGCCGGTTCACCGGGCTCGCGGCTGGTTGAAGCGCAGCATGTTGCCGGCCGGGTCGCGGAAGGCGCAGTCGCGGACGCCGTACGGCTGGTCGGCCGGCTCCTGGAGCACCTCGCCGCCCGCGGCCCGGATGCGCTCGAACGCGGCGTCGACGTCGTCGGTGGAGAAGATCACGCCGCGCAGCATCCCCTTGGCCAGCAGCTCTGCCATCGCCTGCCGGTCGGCGGGCGCGGCGTTCGGGTTCGCGGCCGGCGGTTCGAGGACGATCTCCACGTCCGGTTGCGCGGGCGAGCCGACGGTCACCCAGCGCATGCCCTCGAACGAGACGTCGTTGCGGACCTCCAGGCCGAGGGCGTCACGGTAGAAGGCCAGTGCCGCGTCGTGGTCGGCTACGGCGATGAAGCACTGGGACAGCTTGATTTCCATGCGTCCGACGCTAAGGGCTGTCCCGTGATCCCCGGTGGATCAGCGCGCGGTGTCGGATGCGGTGCACCGCACGGCGGAGGGACGTCCGCATACTGGGCGTATCCGGGCGTTCCGACAACGCGGCGAGGTGCCGTGGCCGGCGTCGCGCGCCCGCCGGGGATTACGGGACAGCCCTTAAGCGCGGCCGGCGGTCTCCGCTCCTGCGCCGGGACCGCTCTCGGTCGGTCCGTTCCTGACCGGCCGCGTGAGGATCTTGGCGACGCACGCCGGAATGGCCGCACCCGGTTCATGGCTGCGGGCCCGGTACGCGCTCGGGCTCTCACCGACCAGCTCGGTGAAGCGCGAGCTGAAGGAGCCCAGCGAGGTGCAGCCGACCTCGAAGCAGACCTCGGTGACGCTGAGGTCGCCCCGCCGCAGCAGCGCCTTCGCCCGCTCGACGCGCCGGGTCATCAGGTAGCTGTACGGGGTCTCCCCGAAGGCGGCCCGGAAGCTGCGGGAGAAGTGCCCCGGCGACATCAGCGCGACGCGCGCCAGCGCCGCGACGTCCAGGGGCTGCGCGTAGTCGCGGTCCATCGTGTCCCGGGCACGGCGCAGCCGCCGGAGGTCGTCGAGCGTCACCCGGCCAGCGTAAGCCGCCGACGACGGCGGCGGGACCCCGTCGCGGCCGTTTCCGGCGGCGGCGGGACCCCGTCGCCGCCGCCGGAAACGGCCGTCGGGGACTACGGGACAGCCCTCAGGCCGCGCGGGTGGCGACGGCGACCGTGGCCGCGTGTTCCTCCGAGGTGGCCGCGCGGACCGTCAGTCCGGCCGCCGAGAGGGCCGAGGCCGTCTGCGGGGACTGGCGGGCGCTCGTCTCGATCAGCAGTCTGCCGCCGGGGGCCAGCCAGGGCAGGGCCCCCGCCGCGACCCGGCGGTGGACGTCCAGGCCGTCCGCGCCGCCGTCCAGGGAGGCCATCGGCTCGTGTTCGCGGGCTTCCGGGGGCAGCAGCCCGATCTCCCGGGTCGGCACGTAGGGGGCGTTGACCACCAGGAGGTCCACCCGGCCGCGCAGCGAGTCGGGGAGTGCGGCGTACAGGTCGCCCTGGTGGACCTGCCCGCCGTACGGGGCCACGTTCAGCCGCGCGTACGCCAGCGCCACCGGGTCGATGTCCGCGGCGTGCAGTTCCACCCGGGGCCCCAGCTGCGCCGCCACCGCCGCGCCGAGCGCGCCGACCCCGCAGCACAGGTCCAGGACGACGGCGTCGGGCCGGGCCAGGGCCACGGCCTCCTGCACCAGGAACTCGGTGCGCCGGCGCGGCACGAACGCCCCCTCGCCCACGCGCACGCGCAGTCCGCAGAACTCCGCCCAGCCGACGACGTGTTCCAGCGGTTCGCCACCGGCCCGGCGGGCCACCAGGTCCGCCAGGTGTCCGTCGTCCCGGGCGGCCGCCGTCAGCAGTGCCGCCTCCTCCTCGGCGAACACGCAGCCCGCCGCCCGCAGGGTTTCCACGATCGAAGCCACGTGGCTCAGTCCACTCCTCGGTTCGTTCTGCAACAGGACAAGACTGCGGGGTCAGAAGACGTCCGGGCACCACGGGCGGCGTGCCGTGCGGAACACCGCGTCCGCCAGCGCGAGCGCCCCGGGCCGCTGCTCCGTGATCCGGCCCAGCTCGGCGAGACGCACCGCCGATGCGTCGCCGAGGTACAGGGAGCCCAGCGCGGAGGCGTCGAGGCGCAGGTCCGCCGGGTCCTCGGTGCGCGTGCACTCCCCCGTGCCCGCGTCGATCCGGTAGCGGCCGGCGGCGGGCCCCGCCGGGTCGGTCACGTCGAGTACGAGGACCCCGGGAACGGCGTAGGTCCGCGCGGTCAGCGCCCGTACGACGTCCAGGAGGCGCACCCACAGGAAGTCGGCGGCGGTCACGATCCGGGCGGCGCGCGGGTCGGGCAGCAGCTCGGCGACGAGGTCGTCGGGGGCGCGGTAGCCGGTGCGGACCTTCAGGACCCAGTCGATGGAGCACAGGAAGTGCCACAGGGCGCGCTGCGCGTCCGGGGTGACTGCTATCAAGTCCTTGACCTGCACGGTGTTGAGCGGGACCTTGCCGTCCGTCCAGTGCTCGTCGGACGTGTACGCGACGAGGCCGGCGGGCTCGCCGTCCGCCGTCCGGTACACGGCGTGGAAGCGGCTCTTGTACGGGCGGCCGGACATCTCCTCCAGCCCGGTGGCCAGACTCCACCAGCGTGCGCTGCGGTCGACCGTGCCGGGTGAGAGCGCCCGCAGCCGCTCGTGCAGCCCGGGGCCGATCGTGCGCGCCTCGGCGACGTCCACCAGCTCGATCCGGCCGCCGCATCCGGGCCCGGCCCAGCGCGCGTCGAGCCCGGTGCGGCTCACGTCGATCTCCCACTCGGAGACCGAGGCGGCGGGCCCGAACCCGTACCGCCCGTAGATCGGGTATTCGGCGGCGATCAGCGTGGACACGACGTCGCCGCGTGCGGTCGCGGCCGCCAGCTCGGTGGCCATCATCCGGGTCAGCAGGCCGCGCCGGCGGTGCGTGGGCAGCACGGCGACGTTGGTGACGGCACTCGCGGCCACCGTCGCCCCGCCGGGAACGGTCAGCTCCTGCGCGAACGAGCGGAGGGTGGCCACGCAGCGTCCCGTGGCGTCGTCGAAGGCGCCCAGCGTGCGCTCCACGTCGGTGTGCTTGGCCCGCTGGGCGAGGTCGGCATCGGTGACGGGGTCGGGACGCAGGAAGCCGGTGTTCACGGCCCTGAGCCACTCGGGGAGTTCGGATTCGGCGATCGGCCGGACGTCTGCGCTCATAACCGGCCACGCTAAACCGCCACCCCGGCGCGAGTCGCCCGAATTTACCCGCGCCGACGGGCAGCCGGACCGCCGACCACCGGACCACCGGCCCACCGGCCCACCGGCCCACCGGCCCATGGGCCCCCCGGACTAGGCGAGCAGGTCGTCCACCTGCGCCTCGCCCTCCCGGTAGCGGCGGGTGATCTCCGCACTGCAGTCGTCCGCCGTGCGCTGGAGCTGCTGGCGGCGCCGCGAGACCTGCTGCTCGTAGCGCACCAGGCGGCCCATCGCGTCGTGCAGTTCCCCGTCGGTGCGGGCGTCCAGGTCCGACAGCTCGACGTCGGACAGCATCTCCGCGGCCAGCAGCCGGAACTCCTCGCTGTGCGGGGTGCCGAGCGTGACGTGCCGGGCGGAGGCGCTGCGCCGCGAGGGCGCGTCGGCGAGGATCTCCGAGAGCCGGTCGACGACCGGGGGCTCCGGGGTCACCGGTGCCTCCGGATCGCTGCGCCGGGCCAGTTCGGCGCGCAGGATGTCGATCCGGCCCTGGAGGAGCCTGCGTACGTAGCTCAGGTCGGCTTCGTCGCGCTGTGCGTCTCGGCGCAGCGTGCGAAGTTCCGGCAGGCCGAGCGCGGTGGCGGGCGTGGTCGGCGCCTGCTCCTCGCCCGTGCGCTGCGCGGGCGGTCTGGCCGCGCCTGTCGGAGTGGCCGTGGGTGATGCAGGTACGGAGGTACCAGAAGTGTTCATGTGACGTGTCCGTCCCCTCGACCGGTGCATGGGGTCGTCCCCGGCCCGCAGGACCGGGGGGAAGCACCGCCTGCGTGCATCGTGCCACTCTCCGTGGTGCGGATGCAGTCCCACGCCACCCGATCGGCCCCTGATGGGTGCACGCCTGGTACACAGGTGGTATGCGAGCAGTGGTGCAGAGGGTGGACGGCGCGAGCGTCGTGGTGGCCGGCGAGACCGTGGGCGAGATCGTCGGCGAGGGGCTGTGCGTGCTGGTGGGGGTGACCCACGACGACACCCCGGAGAAGGCGGCGCAGCTGGCGCGCAAGCTGTGGTCGGTGCGCATCCTGGAGGCGGAGAAGTCCTGCAGCGACGTGGCCGCTCCGCTGCTGGTGATCTCGCAGTTCACCCTCTACGGAGACGCCCGCAAGGGCCGGCGCCCCACGTGGAACGCGGCGGCGCCGGGCGAGGTCGCCGAGCCGCTGGTCGACGAGGTCGTCGCGCAGCTGCGCGCGCTGGGGGCGACGGTGGAGACGGGCCGGTTCGGCGCGGACATGCGGGTCTCGCTGACCAACCACGGCCCGTTCACCATCGTCATCGACGTCTGAGGCTCCCGAGGCTCCTGGGACGCCCGAGGCTTCCCGGACGCCCGGGACCGCCCGGGACCGCCCGGGACCGCCCGGACGGTCAGGGCGCTACGACGACCTCCTGCGCGGCCGCCGTCGTACCGGCCAGCAGCGGGGCGTCGACCGGCACGTTCCGCTTGACCAGGGCGAGCGCGATCGGGCCCAGCTCGTGGTGGCGGACCGCGGTGGTCACGAAGCCGAGCTGGCGGCCCTCCTGGCCGTCGGCGGCGAGCCGGATCGGGGTGCCGTGCGCCGGGAGCAGCACTTCGGAGCCGTCCAGGTGCAGGAAGACGAGGCGGCGCGGGGGCTTGCCGAGGTTGTGGACGCGGGCCACCGTCTCCTGGCCGCGGTAGCAGCCCTTCTGGAGGTGCACGGCGGTGCCGATCCAGCCCAGCTCGTGCGGGATGGTCCGGTGGTCCGTCTCCAGGCCGAGCCGCGGGCGGTGCGCCTCGACGCGCAGGGCCTCGTACGCGAGGAGGCCGGCGGCGGGGCCGTGGGAGGCGGCGAAGGCCTCCAGCTGGGCGCGGGGCAGGAACACGTCGCGGCCGTGCGCGGTCTCCCGTACGGGGTGCTCCTCGGGGAGCTCGGCGATGGAGCCGGCCGGCAGGTGCACGACGGCGAAGTCGGCGGTGCGGTCGGCGACTTCGACGCGGTAGAAGAACTTCATCGACTCCAGGTAGGCGATCAGCGCGTCCTGGGTGCCGGGTTCCACGTGCGCCCACACGGTCTCGCCGTCGTCGACGAGGTAGAGCGCGTGCTCGATGTGGCCGTTCGCGGAGAGGATCAGCGCCTCGGCGGCCTGCCCGGGCGGCAGCTCGGTGAGGTGCTGGGTGAGCAGCAGGTGCAGCCAGCTCAGCCGCTCCGGTCCGGTGACGGTGAGGACCCCGCGGTGCGAGAGGTCGACGAAACCGCGGCCGTCGGCGAGTGCGCGCTGTTCGCCGTACAGCTCTCCGTAGTGGGCGGCGACGCCCTCGTCGCGGCCTTCGGCCGGTACGGCGCCGGGGAGATGGAGCAAGGGGCTGCTGGTCATGCCACCCAGCCTACGACCCTGCCCGGGCGGCCCCTATGCCGGAGCGGCGTGCTGTCCGGCGGCGCACTTCTTGCAGAGTCCGAAGATCGCGAAGTGCTTCATGTCGGTCTCGAAGCCGAAGGTGGCGCGGAGCTTCGCGGTGAACTCGGCGGCGATGTCCACGTCCGCCTCGATCACGTCGGTGCATTCGCGGCAGACCAGGTGGATGTGGTGGTGCCGGTCGGCGAGGTGGTACGTGGGCGCCCCGTGCCCGAGGTGGGCGTGCGAGACCAGCTTCAGCTCCTCCAGGAGCTCCAGCGTGCGGTAGACGGTGGAGATGTTGACCCCGGAGGCGGTCTTGCGGACATGGGCGAGGATTTCGTCGGGTGTCGCGTGCTCCAGCGTGTCGACGGCTTCCAGCACGAGCTGGCGCTGCGGGGTCAGCCGGTATCCGCGCTGCCGCAGGTCGCTCTTCCAGTCGGCACTCTCGGTGTCTCCGATGCTCCCCACCCGGCCAGTGTAAGCGCGGGAAGGGGACCGCGGGCTCGGCCCGCGGTCCCCTTTTCGCGCACGGACTCAGCGGAAGAAGGCGATGCCGTCGTCGGGCATGTCGGGGAGGTTGCGCGCCATCTCGGCGACTTCCTCGGGGGTGACGACCTTCTTGAGCTGGGCCGACATGTACGGGCGCAGCTCGACGTCCGGCGTCGCCTTCTCGCCGACCCACATCAGGTCGCTCTTGACGTAGCCGTAGAGCCGCTTGCCGCCGCTGTACGGGCCGGAGGCCGCGGTGCGGGCGACGGCGTCCGTCACGAGGTCGATCTGCGGCTTCTGGTCGGCGAGCTCGCCGTACCAGACCTCGACGACGCCCTGGTCGCGGACCATGACGATCTCGACCTTGCGGTCCTTGTCGATGCGCCAGTAGCCGGACTCGGACTCCAGCGGCCTCACCTTGTTGCCCTCGGCGTCGAGGACCCAGCTGTGGGAGGTGTACTCCAGGAAGTCCCGGCCGTCGTGGCTGAAGACGACTTCCTGGCCGAAGTTGCACTTCTCTTCACCGGGGAAGTCGAAGACGCCCGCGCCCTCCCAGGTACCGAGGAGGAAGGCGAGGGGCACGAGGCCCGGGTTCAGGTCGGACGGGATCTGGATCATGAATGGCTGCTCAGGCGATCTGTGGGAGGGGTTCCGGGTCCGGGGCGGCGGCCGATCGGATGATCAGCGCTGGCCCTGGTACAGCTTCTTCACTGCGAGGCCGGTGAAGGCGAGCACGCCGACGCAGACCAGGACCAGCAGGGAGGTGAAGAATGCCTCAAGCACGGGGTGCTCCTCGGAGTGATGTGGGCGTGTACGGGGCCGGTCCCCAAGCCTACTGGCCCGGGGACCGGCGCACTCCGTGAGGTAGGCCGCACGCCGCTCCCGGGGGTCAGTACAGCAGCTGGCTCTGCAGGATCAGCGTCTGGTGGAACGGGACGACCGGGGCCTGCCCCTTGCGGGTCTGCAGGACCAGCGCCTGGATGTCACCCGACTGGACGCAGCCGAACCGGACCTGTTCGTCCCCGGCCGGCTGGGCCTCCTGGTAGAGCGTGACGTCGCGGGCACTGCGCCAGGAGGGGCCGGCGGCCGCGCTGTCGCTGCCCAGGTCGTTGCGCTGGTTCCGCTTGGCCTCGCTCCAGACCGGGTCGGCCTCCAGCACCGAGGCGTTGGCCAGGCCCGTGGACACGGTGCAGCCCTTGAAGGCGTCCACGAATCCGGGGCCTTGGAAACGCAGCAGGTAGATGTGGGTGCGGGTGCCGTCCGGGGTGGTCCAGCCGCGCCCGGCGATCTGGCGCAGCCCCTCGTTCACGAGCTGCGTCCTGAGCTTCTCCCGCTCGCCCGCCTGGTACTCCTCCAGGAAGGCGTCGACCGTCACCGCCTCGTCCTTCTCCCGCTTCAGCGTGGAGTCGGCGGTCGCGCCGGCGGGTGCGGGAAGCAGCAGCTGGTTCAGCCCGGCGTAGTGGATGCCCTCCGGGTTGTCCGCGGCGAACGGCAGCGCGGCGCCCGCCGGCAGCTGCGGCTTGGTCAGGGCCGGGTACGTCCAGCGGCCGTCGTCCTCGGTGGACAGGCCGGGGACGTCGGTGCGCTCGGCCCGGGTGATCCCGTACGTGACCCCCGTGCCGACGGCGGCGAAGACGAGCACGGCGGCCGTCCAGCGCAGCGCGGCGAACAGCGTGCGGCGGTCCTTGGGCGCGGCGGGGGCCGCGGGGGCCTGCGGCTGGGGCTCGGCGGCGGGGGCCGTCCCGGCCACGGCGGTGTTCTGCTCGGTCACACGGACTCCCCGGGGGACTTCAGGTGGTTCAGCTGCCGCTTGAACAGGTCGGCGCCGTCGTTCGCGGAGAACGGCTTGCGCCCGTACATCCGGAAGTCCACGAGCACATCGCCCTGGAGGGCCACGCAGTCCATGGCTCCGATCTTGTGCTTGTCCTCCGTCTTCTCCTTGCCGAGGGTCTCCAGCGCGCACTTGGCGTCCGGGAAACCCTCGATCTTCGGGGCGTCGCCGTCGTCGCCCGTCAGCTCCAGGAGCTTCTTGCTGAACTCGGAGAACTTCGCCAGGGCCTGGGGGTCGGCCTGGGTGAGGTGGATCTCCACCACCTCGCTCTCGCGGACCTGCCGGTAGCTGCGTCCTGCCATGCCCTTGAGCTTCAGGTCGGCCAGCGCCTTGTCACGCTGCGCCCGCTGGTCGCCGGACAGTCCGGAGCGCACGTCCTTGAGGGACTGGAGCGCCCGCTCGCCCGACACGTAGAAGTCGTTGCCGTCCTCGTCGATGTCCGGGCCGGGCTCGAAGCCGCCGGGGAGCGGCAGCAGCCTGCCCGTCAGCGCGTTCGGCGGCACGGTCGGCTTGGGATCCGGTGTTCCGGCGGGCCGGGGGCCGGGGTCCGCCGCGCTCCAGTAGCGGGTCTGCGCGGTGCGGTCGGCGTCGGCGAGCCGCCCGGCTCCCCAGAGGGCGCCGCCCGCGAGGACGGCGACGGCGACCGCACCCGCGATCAGCGCCGCGGTCCGGCGGCTGCGCGCCCGGGGCGCGGTGGCCGGGGCGGCGCCGGGGGCCGCCTCGGGAGCAGCCGGCTCGGCCGTCAGGGCCTCGGTGGTGTCCTGCGGTTCGCTCACAGCCGCTCCCACTGTCGCTTCGCGATCTCGGCGACGTCGTTCTCGTCGACGACGCCGCGGTTGTTCATGTACTCGATCTCCATGACGACACCGCCGCGCCGGGCGATGACGCGGGCCCATTTCGTCGGCAGGTAACCGGGCTCCTGCCGCTGTTCGGAGGCCACCCACAGGTGGCCGAAGCCGGCGGGCACGCCGGGCAGGTCCTTGCCGGGGTTGCCCATGTACTCCTTGGTGTCCAGGTAGGAGTGGTCGTGCTGGTACCAGTCGGCACCGGAGCGGTCCCGGTACTGGAAGAGCCGGATCGTGACGAAGTTCCGGTCGTCCTGCGCCCACTCCAGCTCGGCGATCCGCCGCACGCCGTGGTCGATCTGGCTGGCGAGACCGTGGCCCGGCTGCTTGTAGTACTCGGCCGAGAACTCGTCCAGGGACCGGCTCCCCGAGTAACGGACCTGCGCCCCGGAGGGGGCCTCGATCAGGAGTTTCGCCAGGTCGTCGTCGGTCGGATGCCAGCGGCCCGCGTTGATGGTGCGGGTGCTCGTCGACTCGTTCGGGGCCTGCGGCTTCGGCTGGCCGATCTTCTGCTGCGCCAGTGGCGGCAGCGGGGTGGGCTCGCGGTCGTACTGGATCGCGTAGCCGGTGACCGTGCCCGCGAGCACGCCGAGGACGACGGCTGCGGCGATCAGGAGGACCGTGCGGCGGCGGCCGCGGGGGCGGCGCGCTCCGGTCTCGGCTCCGGTCCCCTCCCCTTCCGGCTGCTCAGGGGTGGTCGGTGCGTGTTCCAAGGAAGTCCCCCGTCAGGACGTGAAGTGCCGGGTGGTGATCACCCGTGCACAGCCATGACCTGTACGGGAGAGGGCTGGTTGTACGCGTGCTTATTACATTCTTATCTCGCGGCGTTTCAGTCCTCGTGACGCCGCTTTCCGTCCAGTTCGTCCCACCACTCGTCGGACTTGGGATCGCCCGAGGGATCGTCCCACCAGCGGTCTTCCGGCCCGCGCCGGTTCGCGATCATCGCGGCGACCGGCGGGATGACCATGGCGACCACGCACAGGGCCACGGCCGCCTCCACCGAGAAGAGACGCACGAAGGACCAGGCGGATACGAACAGGAAGATGCATCCGCCCATCAGGAGGAAGTAGACGCGGCGCCGCCGGGCGTACATGCCTCCAGGGTAGGGCGGCCCCCGTCGAACACAAGCGCGCGGACGGCGCGAAGGGCCGCACCCCGTTCCAGTGGCGTCCAACCCCCGGGGGTGCGGCCCTTCGGCCGGTCATGCAGGCGTGCAGTGCTCTCAGACCGCGATCGCCACGTCCGTCACGCCGCCGGCCTCGGCCACGACCACGGCGCGGTCCGCCTGGGCGCCGGGGACCAGCGCGCGCAGGGTCCACGTGCCGGTCGCCGCGTAGAAGCGGAACTGGCCGGTCGCCGAGGTCGGGACCTCGGCGGTGAACTCGCCGGTCGAGTCGAGCAGGCGCACGTAGCCGCTGACGGGCTCGCCGTCCTTGGTCACCTGGCCCTGGATGGCGGTCTCACCGGGCTTGAGCGTCGCGAGGTCGGGCCCGCCGATCTGTGCTCCACACATGTTCTCTGTCCTGTCCTAGAGAGGTCGTATCTACGGAGGGCGTCGCGTGCCCGGCCGTCGTGGTTACTTGTTGGCGCCGAGCTCGATCGGCACGCCGACCAGGGAGCCGTACTCGGTCCAGGAGCCGTCGTAGTTCTTGACGTTCTCCTGGCCCAGGAGCTCGTGCAGCACGAACCAGGTGAGCGCGGAGCGCTCACCGATGCGGCAGTACGCGATGGTGTCCTTCGACAGGTCGACCTGCTCGGCCTCGTAGAGGGCCGTCAGCTCCTCGTCGGACTTGAAGGTGCCGTCGTCGTTGGCGTTCTTCGACCACGGGATGTTGCGGGCGCTCGGCACGTGGCCGGGGCGCTGCGACTGCTCCTGCGGGAGGTGCGCCGGGGCGAGCAGCTTGCCGGAGAACTCGTCGGGCGAGCGGACGTCGACCAGGTTCTGGGCGCCGATCGCGGCCACGACGTCGTCGCGGAAGGCGCGGATCGAGGCGTCCTGCGGCTGGGCCTTGTACTGGGTGGCCGGGCGGTTCGGGACCTCGGTGCCGTCGACCAGGTCGCGGGAGTCGAGCTCCCACTTCTTGCGGCCGCCGTCGAGGAGGCGGACGTCCTGGTGGCCGTACAGCTTGAAGTACCAGTAGGCGTAGGACGCGAACCAGTTGTTGTTGCCGCCGTAGAGGACGACGGTGTCGTCGTTGGAGATGCCCTTGGCGGAGAGGAGCTTCTCGAAGCCCTCCTGGTCCACGAAGTCGCGGCGGACCGGGTCCTGGAGGTCCTGCTTCCAGTCGATCCGGACGGCGTTGGTGATGTGGTTCTTGTCGTAGGCGGACGTGTCCTCGTCCACCTCGACGATGACGACGTTGGCGTCGTTCAGGTGGGCCTCGACCCAGTCGGCGTCGACGAGGACGTCGCTGCGGCTCATGGTGTTCTCCTCCGGGGCAGTGTGCGGCGGGGCGTGCTGTGCAGGTGCAGGTGCTGTGGGGCGTTCTGCGGGTGCTGCTGGTGCGTACCGCTGCGGGCCGCGTCCTCGGGCACTGTGCGGGGAGGCGCCAGTGGGCGGGAAGGGGCGGCTGCGATGCGGTCACACGGGAAGTACGGTCGTCCGGCTGAGGGAGCGGAAGCGCTCACAGGTCACATGGATCGACAGAGCATGGCGGCGACGCGACACAGGTCTACTGCCCGTCGCTTCGTGAGGTCCGCCTGCTGATGCTTCATAGCCATGGATCGTAGGGACGAACCGGCCGCCCTGTCACCGGCGTGTCATATTCCGAGACAGGATCGTCCGAATGGCGGGATGCCTACGCCCCGGACCGGCCGCCGCACCGCCTCCGGGGGCCTCCGGGCGGCCCGTCCTTCTGCGGATCGGACCGTCCTGTCTCAGGATCCGGCCAACGCCACGTCCGAGCCGCTCAGGGTGAGGTGCACGCCCGACTCGTCGGAGGTCAGCGTGTCCAGCTTGAGCCCGGCCGGCAGGCCGCCGTCGAGCCGGCGGTCGAAGTCGGTCTTCTTGCGGACCGCGCTCTCGATCCCGGGCAGGCCCTCGCCGGGCACCTCGTCGGCCCGGACCCGGACCATCCTGCCGCCGCCCGGGGCGTCCACGAGGGTGACGGTCGACACCACGCTGGGGGCGAGCCTGCGGCCGAGGACCTCCACGGCCGCCGTGACCTTCACCTTGCCGGGCGCCCCGCCGTAGGTGACCGTCACCCCGGTCTGGGAGGCCTCGGTCAGGTCCCGGTACGTGACGAGGGCCGTGCCCTCGGCCCGCCGGGCGGTGCCGCCGCTGTAGTCGCCGTTCAGCTTCACACCGCGGAAGGTGGCGTTCAGCTGCGAGAGGCGCGTTTTGCGGCCGTCCGAGACGGCCTCGACGCCGTCCAGCCTCACGTCGACCTGTTCGAGGTCGTGGCTGAGCGCCTGGGTCAGGAACGGGAACCCGTGGATGTCCACCTCCGTGGACCCGGCGAGGCCCTGGCGGGCCTGTATGCGCTCGGCCAGCCGGTTCTCGGCGTAGTTCACCGCCCAGCGGTCGACGCCGGCGAACAGTGCGCCGAGCACCACTGCGATGATCACAACGACACGCAGGAACCGCACGTGCCCCACCCCCTGTAGATCGGTACGTGCGTTCTAGTGGACCATGGTCGGCCGCCTCGCGGCGGGCGCGCCGGGCTCCACGGCGCGTCCGCCGTCAGCCGACCACCCGGCCGATCAGGTAGATCAGGGGAGCGGCCGCCGCCAGCGGCAGCGCGACGCCGGCCGTCATGTGGACGAACTTGGACGGGTAGTCGTACGCGGCCACCCGCAGCCCGATCAGCGCGCACACCCCGGCGGCCAGGCCGACCAGCGCCCCGCCCACGCCGACGGAGGTCAGCCCGCCGACCGCGATCCCGGCTCCCGCGGCAGCGGCCAGCGAGACGCCGACGGAGGCCGGGGTCGGCAGCGGCAGCGCACGGGTGAACACCGCCACGGCCACGGCGACCGCGCCGACGGTGACGGCCGCGGAGTCGGCGGCGAGGTAGCCGGCGCAGACGATGGCGAGCGCGGCGGAGGCCACGGAGGCCATCAGCCCGTACATCCGCTCGTCGGGGTCGGCGTGGCTGCGCAGCTGGAGGACCAGCGTGAGCAGGACCCAGGCCCCGAGGGTGCCGATGATCGCGCCGGGGCCGTACGTGTCGTCGACGGCGAGCACGGCTCCGTCGGCGACGAGGGCCCCGAGGAAGGCCAGGGCGATGCCCTGGCGGGCGGGCCACATTCCGTTGAGCCGGAACCAGCCGGCCGCGGTGAGCCCCTGGAGGACCACCAGCGGAACGAGCAGCGCGAGGTCCCCGAGGGCGGCGGCCCCGGCCAGCAGCAGCCCGAGTGCGGCGGTCAGCACGGCCGGCTGCGGGCCCGGGTCGATGATCGGCGACCGGCCTTCGGCGCGGGCCTGGGCCGGGTCGACGGCGCGCAGGGTGTTCCCGCCGAGGATGGGCGGGGAGTACTCGGGCTCCTCGCCGGGGACCTCGGCGCCCGCGGCGGCCGCGGTCCCGGCGGCCGCGGTCCGGGCCGCCGGAGCGGGCGCGCCGGTCTGGGCGTCCGGCGCGGCCGGCTCCCCGGGCCCGGGGTACGGCGGCAGGTACGCGGTCTGCTCGGCCGCAGCGGAAGGCCCCGGTCCGGGGTAGGGCGGCAGGTACGCGGTCTGCTCGGCAGCCGGACCGGCGGACGGAGCGGCGGCCTGGGGCGGGAGGTAGGCCGTCTGCTCGGCGGCGGAGGCCGCACCCGGCGACCAGGCGCCCGCGGAGGACTGCGCCACCGGGGCCGGCGCGGCGGGCGCCTCGTCCCGGAACCAGCCCTCGGGAGCGAAGGACTGCCCCTGCGGCTGCGGCTCGGCGGCCTCCGGCCCCGGGTAGGGCGGCAGGTACGCGGTCTCGGCGGCCGCAGCGGAAGGCTGCGGTCCGGGCGCGCCCGGTCCGGGGTACGGCGGCAGGTACGCGGTCTGCTCGGCCGCGGCGGCCGCAGCCGGCCCGGCCGCGTCCCCCGGCCCGGGGTACGGGGGCAGGTACGCGGTCTGCTCGGCGGCCGGACCGGCAGCCGGAGCGGCGGACGGAGCCGCGGCCTGGGGCGGGAGGTAGGCCGTCTGCTCGGCGGCGGAGGCCACACCCGGCGACCAGGCGCCCGCGGACGACTGCGCCACCGGCGCCTGCGCGGCGGGCGCCTCGTCCCGGAACCAGCCCTCGGGAGCGAAGGACTGCGGTGCGGCCGCCGCCTGGCCCTGGTCCTGGCCCGGGTAGGCCGGCGGGTACGCGGACCGTTCTCCGGCGGCTGCGGGGTCCTGCGGCCAGGCCGCGCCGGACGCGGCGCCCCCGGACCAGTCCTGGGCTGCGGCCGGGGCCTGCGGGGCCTGCGCCTCGTCCCTGAACCAGCCGTCGGGTGCCACGGGCTGGCCGGGCAGTGCACCCGGCTGCGGCTGCGGCTGCACCGGCTGGTAGCCGGTGTCCCAGGTGTCGGACTGCCAGGTCTGGGTCCCGTACGGGTCCTGCTGCGCGGCCTGCGCGGCTTGTGCGGCCTGCGCGGCTTGTGCGGCCTGCGCGGCTTGTGCGGCCTGCGCGGCCTGCTGGTGCTGTTGTTCCTCGGGGGTACTCATCGGTTTCCGCTCACCCGCCCGCGAACGGCGGGAGCACCTCGACGGTGCCCCCCTCGGTCAGCGGAACGGCATCGTGCGGGCGCTTGCCCACGGGCTCGTCGTTCACGAGGAAGGAGCAGCGCTGCAGGACCCGGGTCAGCTCTCCGGGGTGGCGTTCCCGCACGGCGTCGAGCGCCTCGGCCAGCGTCTGCGCCGAGTACGGCTCCTCCGCCGTCTTGGCCGCGGCCTTGGCCGCCGCCCAGTAGCGGATGGTTCCGGTTGCCACTGCAGCTCCTATCGTCGGCTCTCTACCGTCGGCCTCCATGATGACCCCTCCCGTCCTCTGGTCCCGTGCGCCTCCGCGCGCCCCGTGTGCACCCGGGCGGTCCGCCGTACGTCCATCGATCCGGTGAAACCGGGGCATAAGCTGGGCGTAAGGGTGGCAGGAACCACAGAAGAGGTGGAGGCCGAACCTCTGCCCCGCACCGGCGGGTGGGCTATTCTGCTGGCGAGAGGATCCGGGCAACGTTGCCCCCGGGTCCTTTTGTGCTTTCAGAACGTTGAACGGACCGAGAACAGTGGTGTCCGCCGGGCCTCAGGGCGCGGGGACCGGCAGGCCGCCACGACCGCAGCACGCACCACGTACGAAGCAGTACCGCGAAAGTCCTCGACGGGACCGAGGAGGAACCGACGTGATGGACCAGCGAACCGTGCAAGACCGCTCGACCTGGGCAGGTGGACGGGCATGAGCTCCCTCCTGCTGCTGACCAATGCCCTGCAGCCGTCCACCGAGGTGCTGCCCGCGCTCGGCCTGCTGCTGCACAACGTCCGGGTGGCACCCGCCGAGGGCCCGGCCCTCGTCGACACCCCCGGCGCCGACGTCATCCTCGTCGACGGCCGCCGCGATCTGCCGCAGGTGCGGTCGCTCTGCCAGCTGCTCCGCTCCACCGGCCCCGGCTGTCCGCTGATCCTCGTCGTCACGGAGGGCGGCCTCGCGGCCGTCACCGCCGACTGGGGCATCGACGACGTCCTCCTCGACACCGCGGGCCCGGCCGAGGTCGAGGCACGGCTGCGGCTGGCCACCGGCCGCCAGCAGCTGGGCTCCGACGACTCCCCCATGGAGATCCGCAACGGCGACCTGTCGGTCGACGAGGCGACGTACTCGGCGAAGCTGAAGGGCCGGGTCCTCGACCTCACCTTCAAGGAGTTCGAACTGCTGAAGTACCTCGCCCAGCACCCGGGCCGGGTGTTCACCCGCGCCCAGCTGCTCCAGGAGGTCTGGGGGTACGACTACTTCGGCGGCACCCGGACGGTCGACGTCCACGTACGGCGGCTGCGCGCGAAGCTCGGCCCCGAGCACGAGTCGCTGATCGGCACGGTCCGCAACGTCGGCTACCGCTTCGTCACCCCGGAGAAGGTCGAGCGGGCGGCTGCGGAGGCTGCGGCCCAGGCCGCTGCCAAGGCGTCGGCGGACGTCCCCCGTATGGAGGAACCTCCTGTGATCGTCCAGTCGGCAGGACGGCCTGCCCAGAGGTAGGTCACCCCGCGTAGACTCCCGAGCGTGGCCAAGGTGACGCGGGACGACGTGGCGCGACTTGCGGGAACTTCTACCGCCGTCGTGAGCTACGTCATCAACAACGGACCCCGGCCGGTCGCCCCGGCCACGCGCGAGCGTGTACTCGCCGCGATCAAGGAGCTGGGCTACCGCCCGGACCGGGTCGCCCAGGCGATGGCGTCGCGGCGCACCGACCTCATAGGCATGATCGTCCCGGATGCCCGGCAGCCGTTCTTCGCCGAGATGGCGCACGCCGTCGAACAGGCGGCCGCCGAGCGCGGAAAGATGGTCCTCGTCGGGAACTCCGACTACCGGGACGAGCGCGAGGTGCACTACCTGCGGGCCTTCCTCGGGATGCGGGTCTCGGGCCTGATCCTGGTCAGCCAGGGCATGAGCGAGCGGGCCGCCTCGGAGATCGAGGCCTGGGACGCGCGGGTGGTGCTGCTGCACGAGCGGCCCGAGGCGATCGACGACGTCGCGGTCGTCACCGACGACATCGGCGGCGCGCAGCTCGCCACCCGCCACCTGCTGGAGCACGGACACGAGTACGTCGCCTGCATCGGCGGGGTGGAGAACACCCCGTCGGTCGGCGACCCGGTCGCCGACCACGTCGAGGGCTGGCGCCGGGCCATGCAGGAGTCGGGCCGCTCGACGGAAGGCCGCCTCTTCGAGGCCCCGTACAACCGCTACGACGCGTACCGGGTGGCGCTGGAGGTCCTCTCCGGCCCGGACCGGCCGCCGGCCATCTTCTGCGCCACCGACGACCAGGCGATCGGCGTCCTGCGCGCGGCGCGGGAGCTGCGCATCGACGTGCCCGGGGAGCTGGCGGTGGCCGGCTTCGACGACGTCAAGGAGGCGGCCCTGACGGACCCGCCGCTGACGACGATCGCCTCGGACCGCCCGGCGATGGCGCGGGCCGCGGTGGACCTCGTCCTGGACGACGGCCTGCGCGTGGCGGGCTCCCGCCGCGAACGCCTGAAGCAGTTCCCCTCGGCCCTGGTGATCCGCCGCTCCTGCGGCTGCCACTGACCCTCCCCCTCGCCCCTCGCGCCCCCGCAGCGCCAGGGGCGCCACCTCCACGCGCCCCTCGCACCCCACAGCGCCGGGGGCGGGGGCGGCAGCCCCGGTCGTCGGGCGGGGTGCACGGGGGTGGGAGCTTGGGGAGCTGCCCGCGGGAGGGGCGGGTTCATAGCGGGCATACGACGTTCTGTCGGGCTTCTCAGCGGGGACTCAGGAAGCTCTCATGATCCGCGGACACAGTCATAGGCATGACCGAGAACTTCCGCCGCGAAGGCGAGTACCCGCAGGAGAACGGCCCGGCCCAGAGCGCGCCCCTCGGCGGGGCCTACCCGCCGCCGCCCGCCTACCCGCCCCCGGCGGGCCCGGCGGCCCCGGCAGCGGCGCCCGGATGGTTCGAAGCACACCAGCCCCCTCCGGCCCCGGCCGGCCCCGCCCACGCGGTCCGCGCCAAGCGGCCCGTCGCGCTGCTCGCCGCCGTGGCGCTGGCCGCCGCCGTCGTCGGGGGCGGCACCGCCGTCGGGGTGGAGCAGCTGCTCGCCTCCCAGGGCCACGGCGGCGGCGGCATCAGCGGCACCAACGTCTCGCAGTCCAGCACCGGCACCGTCGCCGGCGTGGCGGAGCAGGTCAGCCCCTCCGTCGTCCGGATCGACACCCGCACCGGCTCCGGCCAGGGCACCGGCTCCGGGATCGTGGTCACCGCCGACGGCGAGATCGTCACCAACAACCACGTGGTCGACGGCGCCACCGCGATCCAGGTGACGATGAGCGACGGCAAGAAGTACACGGCGAAGACCGTCGGCACCGACCCCGACAAGGACCTCGCCCTGATCAAACTCCATGGCGCGGGAGGCCTCAAGGCGGCCAGGCTCGGTGACTCCGACGGCCTGAGGGTCGGCGACCAGGTCGTGGCCATCGGTTCGCCCGACCGCCTCACCGGCACGGTCACCAGCGGCATCGTCTCGGCGCTGAACCGCGACGTGAACGTGCCCAAGTCCGAGCAGCAGGCGCCGCAGCGCCAGCGCGGCAACGGCGGCTGGCCGTTCTCGTACGACGGTCAGCAGTTCAACGGGAACACCGGCTCGAACACCACCTCGTACAAGGCCATCCAGACGGACGCCTCCCTCAACCCGGGCAACTCCGGCGGCGCCCTCGTCAACATGAACGGCGAGATCGTGGGCATGCCCTCCGCGATCTACTCCCCCGCCAGCGACAGCTCCGGCGCCGGCAGCGTCGGCCTCGGCTTCGCCATCCCGGTGAACACGGTCAAGTCCGATCTGGCCTCCCTCCGCAAGGGCGGCTCCGGCGGCGCCGGCGCCACCAAGGGCGACGGCGGCGACAACGGCGGCGCCGCCTACGGCTTCGGGACCTCCTTCTAGACGGGCCGTGCGAGCCTGGTACGACCGACCACGACCCCTGGGGGACCGCAGATGAATCCGGCCGAAGGCGACCCGCACCGCATCCTCGTCGTCGATGACGAGCCGGCCGTGCGGGAGGCCCTGCGCCGCAGCCTCGCCTTCGAGGGATACGCCGTGGAGACCGCCGTCGACGGTCTCGACGCCCTCGACAAGGCGGCCGCGTACGACCCCGGCCTGATCGTCCTGGACATCCAGATGCCCCGGATGGACGGCCTGACGGCGGCCCGCCGGCTGCGCGCCTCCGGCAGCACCACCCCGATCCTGATGCTCACCGCCCGCGACACCGTCGGCGACCGCGTCACCGGCCTCGACGCGGGCGCCGACGACTACCTCGTCAAGCCGTTCGAGCTCGACGAGCTGTTCGCCCGCGTCCGCGCCCTGCTGCGCCGCAGTGCGTACGCCGCCCCGCGGCCCGGCGGCGGGGAGGCGCCGGACACGGAGACCCTGGCCTTCGCCGACCTGCGCATGGACCTCGCGACGCGCGAGGTCACCCGGTCCGGGCGGCCGGTGGAACTGACCCGCACCGAGTTCACCCTGCTGGAGATGTTCCTGGCGCACCCGCGCCAGGTGCTGACCCGCGAGCAGATCCTCAAGACCGTCTGGGGCTTCGACTTCGAGCCGAGTTCCAACTCCCTGGACGTGTACGTCATGTACCTGCGCCGCAAGACGGAGGCCGGGGGCGAGCCCCGCCTGGTGCACACCGTGCGCGGGGTGGGGTACGTACTGCGCGTGGCGGGGGCCGGCGATTCCGGGGGGCCCGAGTGAGCCCGGTCGCCAGGTTCCGCGCCCTGCCGCTGCGCTCGCGGCTCGCGCTGCTGGTCACGGTGGCGGTGGCGGTGGCCGTCGCCGCCGTCGCCGCCGTGTCGTGGGTGATGGTCCGCACGCAGCTGAGCGAGCAGCTGGACCGCTCCCTGATGGCGACCAACCCGGACGCCCAGGTGGTGCGGGTGCTCCGGGAGGGCTGTGTCACCGCGCCCGCCCGGCCGACGCAGGAGATCGCCGGGAACCTGAACGCGACCGTCCAGATCGTCACCGCGGACGGCGGCCACTGCTGGGTGGGCGGGATGACCACCCTGCCCGTCACCCCGATCGACCGGCAGGTCGCCGCGGGCAAGCGGCTGCCCACCCTGCACGACGTGACGACCACCGACGGCACCACGATGCGGGTCTACACCCTGGCCGCGCAGACGAACGGGCAGCTGTTCGCGATCTCCATCGCCAAGCCGCTGGCCGACGTGGACAAGCCGCTGTCCACCCTGGCCTGGGTCCTGCTCCTGGTGAGCGGCATCGGTGCGGTCGGCGCGGGTGCGGCCGGACTGTGGGTGGCCCGGACGGGGCTGCGCCCGGTCGACGAACTCACCGACGCCGTGGAGCACATCGCCCGTACCGAGGACCTCACCGTCCGGATCCCGGTGGAGGGCGAGGACGAGATCGCCCGCCTGTCCCGGTCCTTCAACGCGATGACGGCCGCGCTGGCGTCCTCCCAGGAGCGCCAGGCCCAGCTGATCGCCGACGCCGGTCACGAGCTGCGCACCCCGCTGACCTCACTGCGGACCAACATCGAGCTGCTGGCGCGCAGCGAGTCCACCGGACGGGCCATCCCGCCCGAGGACCGCAGGGAGCTGCTGGCCTCGGTCAAGGCGCAGATGACGGAGCTGGCCTCGCTCATCGGGGACCTCCAGGAGCTGTCCCGGCCGGACGCGGCACCGCCCGCCCGGCTGGAGGTGGTGGCCCTGCACGAGATCGCGCAGAGCGCGCTGTCCCGCGCCCGGCTGCGCGGCCCGGAGCTGGCCTTCGCCTCCGACCTGCAGCCCTGGTACGTGCGGGGCGAGGCGGCGGCGCTGGAGCGGGCGGTGGTCAACGTCCTCGACAACGCGGTGAAGTTCAGCCCGCCGGGCGGCGCGGTGGAGGTGTCGCTGCGGGCGGGCGAGCTGACCGTACGCGATCACGGTCCCGGTGTTCCGGCCGAGGACCTCCCGCACGTGTTCGAGCGGTTCTGGCGGTCGCCGTCGGCGCGGGCCCTGCCGGGCAGCGGGCTCGGCCTGTCGATCGTGGCCCGTACGGCGCAGCGCGCGGGCGGCACGGCCGCGTTGCGCGCCCCGCTGGACGGCGGTCCGGGTACGGAGGCGGTGCTGCGCATTCCGGGCGCTCCGACGCCGCCGCCTGCGGGCCGGCCGGAGTCCCCGGCCGGCCCGCAGGGGCCGTCAGTTGTGCCGGATGAGTGATTCGACCAGTCCGGAGCGGGTGTTGGGGAAGTCCATGGGGACGATCCCGAGCCCGGTCCGGCCGGCCAGCTCTCCGCCGTCGACGAAGGCGTGGACCTGCGGGTTCAGCCGGTCGGAGTTCCAGCGCGGCGGCATGTAGGCGGCGGTGCTGACGTAGTTCACGAAGAGCTTGCCGGGCTGCTGGACGGCCTTGCGGAACTGGTCCTCGATCCGGCCGCGCTTGGCGAAGGGCTCGGTGTTGTAGTCGTCCTGGATGTCGAAGAGGTTGCCGTCGCCGTAGCGCAGTCCGGGCAGGCCGCCGTTGTCGGCGAGGAGGACGACCTTGCCGCGGGCCTGGCCCAGGGTGGGCAGGGTGTCGGCGATCCGGAAGAGCGGGCGCCAGCCGCGGTGGTCGAGGTAGTCGTCGAAGATCGCGCGGAAGGTGGCGTCGCTGTCGCCGGAGTACTCCTGTTTGACGCGCATCAGCACGGTCTCGGAGGGGTGCGCGGCGAGGAAGTTCCAGCAGGCGACGAGGACGTCACCGAACATCAGGTCCTGGAAGAAGGCCGCGTGGTGGATGGCGAAGGAGCCGCCCGTGACCCGGCAGCGGACGTCGAGGAAGCGGATGCCGGAGTCGAGCTGCTGGGCGATCGAGGTGTTCTGGCAGGCGACGTAGAGGCCGCCCTTGGTGGCGCCGGAGTCGTGCGTTCCGGGGATGGTCATGCGCTGCAGGGCCGTGGAGTCGCCGAGTCCGGCCATCCAGTCCTGTGTGCCGAGGGTGCGGGCGGAGGCCGGTCCCGCGCCGGCTCCGAGGGCCAGGGCGGCGCCCGCCGCCAGCGCGCCGCCGAGGAACCGCCGCCGGTCCAGGCGCAGCGCCGGGCGGGCGCCCCCGCCCGGGCCCGCGGCGGTGTGCGCCGCCTCGTCCGTGTCCCTGTCCACGCCTGTGTCCACGCCCATGCCCGCCCCTTTGCCGACCCGGTGATGGGACGGGATTATGGCGTGCGGAACCCGCCTTTGCTACCCGTCGGTAGTGCTCAGCTTTCGAGCAACTCGACCATGGCGCGCAGCCCTTGGACGAGTTCGCGTCCCGTCGGCGCCCGTTCCGGGTCGGTCAGCGCCTGCACCATCACCCCGCTCAGCAGCGCGATGTGCACCGACCCGAGGGCCCGTACGTCCTCCTCGGCGACCGCGTCCTCGGGGACCCCGCGCAGCTGGGCGGCCACCATGCGCCGGGACCGGCGCTGGCCCTCGGCGAGGGTCGCGAGCAGCTCGGGCGAGGACTGGGCGTGGACGAAGGCCTCGACGGAGGCGATCCAGAGCCAGCGCATGTCGCCGAAGTCCCGGATCTTGCGGTCCCAGGTGTCGGCGTAGCGCTCCTCGTGGGTGTCGCCCTGACCGGCGAGGCGGCCGGAGCCAGCGGCCCACTCGTCCATGGCGGCGAAGAGGGCGAGGTTGAGCAGGGCCTCGCGTGAGCCGAAGTGGTAGCCGATCGCGGCCATGCTCACGTTCGACGCCGAGGCGATGTCGCGCACGGTCGTGCGCAGGTACCCCTTCTCCTCCAGGCAGCGGCGCGCTCCGGCCAGCAGGTCCTCGCGATTTCCCATGCCGGGATCGTATCCGCGCCCCTTTTTGGGCAACTGCCCAATACGAATGTATTGCGCGGTTGCCCAAATCCTGACAGGCTCGATACGGCACGTCACCGCAGGACACACAGGGGAGAGCTGAACCATGCGCCACACGCTGACGATCGACGGCCGCGCGCTGTCGTACCTGGACTTCGGCGGCCCGGGCCGTCCGCTGCTCGCCCTGCACGGGGGGATGTCCGAAGCCATGGCCTTCGCGGGCCTCGCCGACGTCCTCGGCGACGCGTGGCGGGTCATCGCCCCCGACCAGCGCGGCCACGGCGACTCCGACCGGGCCGCCGACTACAGCCGCGCGGGATACGTCAGCGACGCCGTCGCCCTGCTCGACCACCTCGGCCTCGACGCCCCCGTCGCGCTCCTCGGCTACTCCCTCGGCGGGCTCAACGCCGTCCACCTGGCCGCCGCGCACCCCCACCGCATCTCGGCGCTCATCGACGCGGACGCCGCCGTGGAGATCAACCCCGGGGCCGGCGACTGGATGGGCTTCCTGCGGGCCATGCGGTACACCGCACCCACCCGCGGGGAACTCCTCGCCGCGGCCGGGCCGGTGGGCGCACAGTTCGTCGAACAGGCGCTGCGGCCCCTGCCCGACGGGGGCTGGCGGCTGCCGTTCCACCCGCAGGACATGCTCGACTCCGTCGAGGCCTGCCGCGGCGACCACTGGGACGCCTGGCTGGCGAGCGACTGCCCCGCGCTGCTGATCCACGGCACCCGCAGCGCGTCGCTCCCGCAGGGCCAGGCCGACGCGATGGTCACCCGGCGGCCGGGGACCTCGTACACGCCCCTGGACGGGGACCACTTCGTACCGTTCACGGATCCGGAGGGGTTCCACAAGGCCGTCGGCGCGTTCCTGGCCGGCCTCTGAGCAGCCGGGGCGGCCCGGGAAACGCCGGAGGGGCGGCGGGCCGGACGGCCCACCGCCCCTCCGGGCGTGCTCGACGCAGGTGTTGCGGGTACTACGGGTGCTACAGGTACTGCGGGTTACTTGACGACGGTGATGCGGTCCGCCGCCGGCGGGGCGATCGGGGAGGCCGCCGTCGACTTCCCCAGGTAGGCGTTGAAGGCCTCCAGGTCGGGCACGCCGACCAGCTTGTTCTTGTGGTCCTTCAGGACGGTGAAGCCGTCACCGCCACCCGCGAGGAACTCGTTCATCGCGACCCGGTAGGTCTTGGCGGGGTCGATCGCCGCGCCGTTCAGCCTCACCGAGTCCACGACGATGCGGTCCACGCCCGTCTTCGTCATGTCCAGGGTGTAGGTGAAGCCCTTCGACACCTGGAGGATCTTCGGGTTCGGACCGTTGACGGGGCCGCTGACCTGCTGCTGGAGCGCGGTGATCAGCTGCGCGCCGGTCAGGTCCACCACGTTCATCAGGTTGTTGAACGGCTGCACCGTGTAGGACTCGCCGTACGTCACGACGCCGTCGCCCTCGCCACCCGCGGCCTTGTAGGCCAGGTCGGCACGGATGCCGCCCGGGTTCATGATGGCCAGCTGCGCGCCGCCCCTGGCCGCCGGGGCCGTGGCCTCCAGCTGCGCGTCGGCGATCAGATCGCCGAGCGGCTTCTCGGGCGCCTCGGAGCCGCGGCCCGCGATGTCCGCCGAGATGTAGCCCATCGGACGGCCGGCGACCGGGGCGGCCAGCGCGTTCCAGCGGGTGATCAGCTCAGTCATGTCCGGAGCCTTGGGCACGTCCCGGGTGACGGCCTTGGTGACCGGCTTGGGCGCGGAGAGCGGGGTCCGGACGATGTCCTTGGTCTGGCGGTCGTACGTCAGCGTGGTGTCCGTGAACGCGCGGCCGTAGGAGGCGGCCGAGGTCACCATGCGCGGGTTGCCCGCCGGGTCCGGGATGTTGCAGGCGTACGCCTGGTGCGTGTGGCCGGTCACCAGCGCGTCGACCTTCGGGTCGATGTTCTTCGCGATGTCCACGATGGCGCCCGAGACGCCGGCGCCGGCACCCGGGACGTTGCAGTCGTAGTTGTACGCGCCGCTGGCGGGCAGGCCGCCCTCGTGGATCAGCGCGACGATCGACTTCACGCCCTGCTTGTCCAGCTCGGCGGCGTACTTGTTGATCGTCTCGACCTCGTCGCCGAACTTGAGGCCCTTGACCCCGTCGGCGGTCACGACGTCCGGAGTGCCCTCCAGGGTGACGCCGATGAAGCCGATCTTCACGTCCCCCTTCTTCCAGATGAAGGTGGGCGACATCAGCGGACGCTTGGTCTTCTCGTCGGTGACGTTCGCGGCGAGGTACCTGAACTCGGTGCCCGTGTACTCCTTGCCGTACTCGAAGCAGCCGTCGACCGGGTGGCAGCCGCCGTACGCCATGCGGCGCAGCTCGTCCTTGCCCTCGTCGAACTCGTGGTTGCCGACGCTGGTGACGTCCAGCTTCAGCTTGTTCAGCGCCTCGACGGTGGGCTCGTCGTGGAAGAGACCGGACAGCATCGGGCTGCCGCCGATCATGTCACCGGCAGCGGCCGTGACGGAGTACTCGTGCCCCTTGCGGGCCTCGCGCAGGCTGGTCGCCAGGTACTCGACACCACCGGCGGGTATCGCCTTCGTGGTGCCGTCTGCCTGACGCTCGGTCACGGTGCCGGAGGAGCCCTGCGGCGGCTCCAGCGTGCCGTGGAAGTCGTTGAACGACAGCATCTGCACGTCGACGGTGCGGCTCTTGCCGGCACCGCCACCACTCGCGGCACCGGCCGGCAGTGCGGCGGCGACCATGGCTCCGGCGCCGGCCGTGACGGCGAGAGCGGCGAAGGTCAACCGGCGTGCTCGGCGGTGCCGTTGTGGCGTCGCTGACATGTAGTCCCCTTTTGGACAGCGGTAAAACTCGGGAGGTCGGCCGCAGCCTATGGTCAACGCGCGTAGCGCGACAGGGGGTCGCGGGTATCGGGCTGGTCACACGCAGAAGACGGATCGCCGCCGCCCGCGGTCGTAGGCTCGACACATGACTGACGACGCAGCAGCGGCCCTGGAGCCGGGACGCCAGATTCAGACCCTCGACGAACTGACGGAGGAACAGGCCGGGGCGGTGCTCGCCCTCATCGAGGACGCGGCGCGCACCGACGGCACCACCGCCGTGTCCGAGCAGGGCCGCCTCCAGCTGCGCGGCGGGCGCCGCGAGGGGATCCGGCACTTCCTGCTCACCGAGAAGGGGCGGCTCGCAGGATACGGACAACTGGAGGACACCGACCCGGTGGAGGCCCCCGCCGCCGAACTCGTCGTCCACCCGGCGCTGCGCGGCCGCGGCCACGGGCGGGCGCTGGGCTCGGCCCTGCTCGCCGCTTCGGGCAAGCGGATCCGGGTCTGGGCGCACGGCGGCAAGTCCGCGGCCCGCCACCTCGCACAGGTCCTCGGACTCACCCTGTTCCGGGAACTGCGCCAGCTGCGCCGCCCGCTCGGCCCCGACGGGCCCCCGCTGCCCGAGGTGGTCCTGCCGGCCGGGGTGACCGTACGCACCTTCGTACCCGGCCAGGACGACGCGGCCTGGCTCGCCGTGAACGCGGCCGCCTTCGCCCACCACCCCGAACAGGGCTCACTGGACCAGCGGGACCTCAGCGACCGCATCGCACAGCCCTGGTTCGACCCCAAGGGGTTCTTCCTCGCCGAGCGGGAGGGGGAGCTGGTCGGCTTCCACTGGACGAAGGTGCACGCCCAGGAGCGCCTCGGCGAGGTGTACGTGCTCGGCGTGCGGCCCGGAGCCCAGGGCGGCGGCCTCGGCAAGGCCCTCACCGCGATCGGCCTGCACCACCTGGCGGGGGCGGGCCTGCCCACGGCGATGCTCTACGTCGACGCCGACAACCCGGCGGCCCTGGCCGTCTACGAGGGCATGGGCTTCAGCACGCACGAGGTCGACCTGATGTACCGCACCGAAAGCTGACCCGCGCCCCGGGCCCGCCCCCGCCACCGGGCTCTGCCCGCGCCCGGCCCGCCCCCGGCCGCCCGGTGGGGCGGCCGGGGGCGACCCGCGCCCCGGGCCGGGGCGCCCCGCCGGGCCGGGGGCGCGCCGTCGGGCCGCCCGGCCGGGCCCAGCGCCCGGCCGGGCCCCGGGGGACGCGCCGGGGCGTTCCGGGCGCGGGCGAGAGGTACTCGTGCACCACGCGGAGCCTGGAAGCCATACGGCATTCACCGGCTCTTAAGACGCGCTTGCGACTCTCCCGGCATGCAGCCCGCTCATCGTCCGACGGCCAGGGGTCACCTCCCAGCGGTAATCGGGAAAGCCTCCGACGCGCCTGTCCTGCCGCCTGCGCGGAACAATGGAGTCATGAGCCACCAGCCCAGCGCAGGCCCCACCGAGGTCCCCGCCCAGCACCCGTCTCACCCCTCCGCCGTCGCCTCCTCCGGCGCGGCGGCGAAACCCGCGCGGATCGGCTCCATAGCCGCGCACCGTACGCATTCCGGCCTCGAACCCGGCCTCGCGCCCGATCTCGACGCCGACCTGGACGCCTACGACGACAAGGACGGCGGCGAGCTCCCCCCGGGGCGCTTCCTCGACCGTGAGCGCAGCTGGCTGGCCTTCAACGAGCGGGTGCTGGAACTCGCCGAGGACCCCGCCACCCCCCTGCTGGAGCGGGCCAACTTCCTGGCGATCTTCGCGAGCAACCTCGACGAGTTCTTCATGGTCCGCGTCGCCGGCCTCAAGCGCCGCATCGCGACCGGTGTCGCCACCCGTTCGGCCTCGGGGCTCCAGCCCCGCGAGGTGCTCGACCTGATCTGGACGCGCTCGCGCGAGCTCATGGCCCGGCACGCCGCCTGCTTCCAGCAGGACATCTCCCCGCAGCTCGCCGAAGAGGGCATCCACCTCATCCGCTGGCCGGACCTCACCGAGAAGGAGCAGGCCCGCCTCTTCACGCTGTTCCGCAACCAGATCTTCCCGGTGCTCACGCCGCTGGCCGTGGACCCCGCGCACCCCTTCCCGTACATCTCGGGGCTCTCGCTCAACCTGGCCGTCGTCGTCCGCAACCCGGTCAGCGGCCACCGCCACTTCGCCCGCGTCAAGGTCCCGCCGCTGCTCTCCCGCTTCCTGGAGGCCTCCCCGCAGCGCTACGTCCCCCTCGAGGACGTCATCGCCGCGCACCTGGAGGAGCTGTTCCCCGGCATGGAGGTGCTCGCGCACCACATGTTCCGGGTGACCCGCAACGAGGACCTGGAGGTCGAGGAGGACGACGCCGAGAACCTCCTGCAGGCCCTGGAGAAGGAGCTCATGCGGCGCCGCTTCGGCCCGCCGGTGCGCCTGGAGGTCGAGGAGTCCATCGACCCCGGCGTCCTGGACCTCCTCGTGCAGGAGCTGAACGTCTCCGCCGCCGAGGTCTACCCGCTGCCCGGCCCGCTGGACCTGACCGGCCTCTTCGGCATCGCCTCCCTGGACCGGCCCGAGCTGAAGTACCCCAAGTTCGTCGCCGGCACCCACCGCGACCTCGCCGAGGTCGAGTCCGCCTCGGCGCCCGACATCTTCGCCGCGCTGCGCGAACGGGACGTGCTGCTGCACCACCCGTACGACTCCTTCTCCACCTCCGTGCAGGCCTTCCTGGAACAGGCCGCCGCCGACCCGGACGTCCTCGCGATCAAGCAGACGCTGTACCGGACCTCCGGCGACTCCCCGATCGTCGACGCCCTGATCGACGCCGCCGAATCCGGCAAGCAGGTCCTCGTACTCGTCGAGATCAAGGCCCGGTTCGACGAGCAGGCCAACATCAAATGGGCCCGCAAGCTGGAGGAGTCCGGCTGCCACGTCGTCTACGGCCTGGTGGGCCTCAAGACCCACTGCAAGCTCTCCCTCGTCGTCCGCCAGGAGGGCGACACGCTGCGCCGCTACTCCCACGTCGGCACCGGCAACTACCACCCCAAGACCGCCCGCCTGTACGAGGACCTCGGCCTGCTCACCGCCGACCCGCAGGTCGGCGCGGACCTCTCCGACCTGTTCAACCGGCTGTCCGGCTACTCGCGCCGCGAGACCTACCGCCGGCTGCTCGTGGCCCCGCGCTCGCTGCGCGACGGCCTGATCGCCCGGATCGACAAGGAGGCCGCCCACCACAGGGCCGGCCGCCCCGCGTACGTGCGCCTCAAGATGAACTCGATAGTCGACGAGGCCCTGATCGACTCGCTCTACCGGGCCTCCCGGGCGGGAGTGCCCGTCGACATCTGGGTCCGCGGCATCTGCGCCGTGCGCCCCGGGGTCCCCGGACTCTCGGACAACATCCGGGTCCGCTCCATCCTCGGCCGCTTCCTGGAACACTCCCGGGTCTTCGCCTTCGGCAACGGCGGCGAACCCGAGGTGTGGATCGGCAGCGCCGACATGATGCACCGCAACCTCGACCGCCGCATCGAGGCACTGGTCAGGGTCGCCGACCCGGCCCACCGCGCGGCACTGGACCGGCTGCTGGAGACCGGGATGTCCGACTCCACCTCCTCCTGGCACCTGGGCCCGGACGGCGAATGGACCCGGCACAGCACGGACCACGAAGGCCAGCCGCTGCGGCACGTTCAGGAGATGCTCATAGACGCCCGGAGGCGCCGGCGTGGCTCAGCCAAACCATGACCTGACAGCACGGGCCGCGGGCTGCGCGGGTGACGTGCTCGGCGCGTACCTGCGGGCCCAGGCCACCGCCTTCCTGCGCGCGCTCCGCCTCCACGAGGAGTGGGGGTCCCCCCGGACGGAGTCCGGGGCAGGGGCCGGCGCCGCGGAGGGCAGCGAGGCGGCGCGCAGCCTGCGGGGGGCTGCGCGCCGGATCAGCGGGTCCCTGTCCACCTTCCGGGTGGTGACCGAGTCCTCCTGGGCCGACGGGCTGCGCACCGAGCTGGTGTGGCTGTCCTCGACCCTGGCGGACGAGCACGCGTACGCCGCCCGGCTGACCCGGCTGCTGGACGCACTGCACCGGCTCTCGGGCTCGCCGGAGGTGCCCGCACCCCGGGGCGCAGCGGGCGCACTGACGGTGGGCTCGGCGCGGGCCGGCGCCCTCCTGGAACGGCAGCTCACGCTGGCCCGGACCCGCGCCCACTCGGCGACCCTCCAGGCGCTGGGCTCGTCCCGGTTCCACGCGGTCGCGGACGCGGTGGCCGTGCTGGCCTCCGAGGTGCCGCTGGACCCGGTCGCGGCCCGCGGGCGGGTCGAAGACGTCCTGGTCCCGCTCGCCGAGGTGGCCCGCACCCGGCTGGCGGCGGCCGTCTCGGCGCTGCCGCCGGCCGCGGAGGCGCACCCGTACAACCCCGATCACGACGGCTCCTGGCACGAGGTGCGCAGGCTGCTGCGGGTCCACCGCTACGCCCGGGAGGCCCTGGGCGAGGACGTGGCCCGGCTGGTGGTGGCCGGCGAGGCCCTGGACCGGCACCGCGACGCCGCCGAGGCCGCTGCCGCTTCGGCGACGGCCGCCCGCACCCCGCGGATCGCCCCGGCGACGGCGTACGCCCTGGGGGTCCTGCACGCCGACCAGCGGCACGAGGTGGAGGCGGCCCGCTTCACGTTCCGGGACGTGTGGCACCCGGCCCCGGCCACCGCACCCTGACCGATCGTTTTCGGCCACGCTCCGGGTCGGCGCCCCGTGCAGGCGCCGGCCCGGTACCGGACCCGAGAGAGTCACATAACGGTAACGAGGGGACAACGGCGCATGACACTACGGAGCAAACCCGGCGATCCACACCGGGCCGTCCGCCACGGTTCACCGTCCGTTCACTTGTCCCGGTCGGCCGCTTCACCTGTTCTGCCTAATTTCGGTGGTGCACGGAGCGCGTCCCCGGCCCGGTCGGGCGGCACACCGTGTACCTGACGTAGTCCTCTTCGCACGCCGCCCCGATACAGAAAGCGGCCGGCGGCTTCTGGAAGGAACACCCGAAAGTGAAGCTTCAGCGCAAGAACATGCTTCGTGCCTCCGCCCTCGGCGCGCTTGTCGTGTCGGGCGCCCTGGTCCTCACGGCGTGCGGCTCGGACAACAACACGAAGGATGGCGGCTCCGCCAGCGGCAAGCCGTCGGCGGCCGCGGGCGACATCAAGTGCGACGGCGCGAAGGGCAAGCTGCTCGCCTCGGGCTCCTCCGCCCAGAAGAACGCCGTGGACCTGTGGGTCAAGAACTACATGGCCGCCTGCCCCGGCGTCGAGGTGAACTACAAGTCCTCCTCCTCCGGTGAGGGCATCGTCGCCTTCAACCAGGGCACCGTCGGTTTCGCCGGCTCGGACTCGGCGCTGAAGCCCGATGCCGTCGAGGAGTCGAAGAAGGTCTGCACCGGCGGCCAGGGCATCAACCTGCCCATGGTCGGCGGCCCGATCGCCATCGGCTTCAACGTCGCCGGCGTGGACAAGCTGACGCTGGACGCCCCCACCCTCGCCAACATCTTCAACGACAAGATCAAGAAGTGGGACGACGAGGCGATCAAGAAGCTGAACCCCGGCGTCACGCTTCCCTCCACCCCCATCCAGGCCTTCCACCGCTCCGAGGACTCGGGCACCACCGAGAACCTGGGCAAGTACCTCAAGGCCGCCGCTCCCGAGGCCTGGACGTACGAGCCCGCGAAGAAGTGGCCGGCCCCGGGCGGCCAGGCCGCCAGCGGCTCCGCCGGTGTCGCCTCGCAGGTCAAGACCGTTGACGGCGCGATCGGCTACTTCGAGCTCTCCTACGCCAGCGCGCAGAGCATCAAGACGGTCGACGTGAACACGGGCGCCGCCGCCCCGGTCAAGGCCTCCGCCGACTCGGCCTCCAAGGCCATCGCCGCCGCCAAGATCGCCGGCACCGGCTCCGACCTGGCGCTCAAGCTCGACTACACCACCAAGGCCGAGGGTGCCTACCCGATCGTCCTGGTGACCTACGAGATCGTCTGCGACAAGGGCAACAAGGCCGAGACGCTGCCGACCGTCAAGTCCTTCCTGAACTACACCGCCTCGGACGCGGGCCAGAAGGTCCTCTCCGACAACGGGTACGCCCCGATCCCGGCCGAGATCAACACCAAGGTCCGCGAAGTCATCAACTCGCTGTCCTGACGATGAGCCTGGGGGCCGGGCCGATCCCTCCCACCAGACTCCGTCTGGCGGGACCCCCGGATCAGCCCGGCCCCCAGGACCCTTCCCCTCCCACCCGGGGGAATCCGGTGCACCGCCGCCAGGGGGCCTGACCCCCCACCCAGACCGGAAAGACCATGGCTTCCACCACACCCACCCCGATAGACACGGCTCCGCCTGTCTCCAAGAGCGCGAGGTCCACCGGCCGTGCCGGTGACAAGATCTTCGCGGGGCTCTCCAAGGGCTCCGGCATCCTGCTCCTGGTGATCATGGCGTCGATCGCCGTCTTCCTCACCTACCGCGCCTCGATCGCACTGTCGAAGAACGAGGGAAACTTCCTCACCACCTTCGACTGGAACGCGTCGGCCAACCCGCCCGTCTTCGGCATCGCCGTCCTGCTCTTCGGCACCGTCGTCAGCTCGATCATCGCGATGGCCATCGCGGTTCCGATCGCTGTCGGCATCGCCCTGTTCATCTCGCACTACGCGCCGCGCAAGCTGGCCGCACCCCTCGCGTACGTGGTCGACCTGCTGGCCGCCGTGCCGTCGATCATCTACGGCATCTGGGGCGCCCTCTTCCTCGTCCCGCAGCTCGGAGGCCTCAACCTCTGGCTCGACGAGTACCTGGGCTGGACCTACGTCTTCGACAAGACCCAGGTCGGCGTGGCCCGTTCGCTCTTCACCGTCGGCATCCTGCTCGCGATCATGATCCTGCCGATCGTGACCAGCGTCAGCCGTGAGGTCTTCCTCCAGGTCCCGCGCATGAACGAGGAGGCCGCCCTGGCCCTCGGCGCGACCCGCTGGGAGGTCATCCGCATGTCGGTGCTGCCCTTCGGCCGCTCCGGCGTCATCTCGGCCTCGATGCTCGGCCTCGGCCGCGCCCTCGGCGAGACCATGGCCGTCGCGACCGTCCTCTCCCCGAGCTTCCTGATCAACGGCCACATCCTGGACCCGGGCGGCGGCACGTTCGCGCAGAACATCGCCGCGAAGTTCGACGAGGCCAACGAGTTCGGCCGCGACGCGCTGATCGCCTCCGGTCTGGTCCTCTTCCTGCTCACCCTGCTGGTCAACGGTGCAGCCCGCCTGATCATCGCTCGCCGCAAGGACTTCTCGGGGGCGAACGCCTGATGAGCCACGCACTCCAGGACCAGCGGCCCGCCCAGGCCCGCAAGTCCGCCGCTCCCGCATCCCTCACCCGGGGCGGCCTGCCCCGCTGGGCCCCGGCCGGCATCGCGGTCCTCTCGATCGCCCTCGGCTGCGGCATCGGCGTCGTCGCCGGCCTCCACAGCAAGATCCAGTGGGGTCTGATCGCCTCGATCCTGTTCATCGCGATCACCTACACCGCCAGCGCGGTCGTCGAGAACCGCCGCCAGGCCAAGGACCGGGTCGCGACCTCCCTCGTGTGGGTCAGCTTCGTCCTCGCGGTCATCCCGCTGCTCTCGCTGATCTGGACCACGATCAGCCGTGGCATGAAGGCCCTCGACGGGGACTTCCTCAGCCACTCCATGAACGGCGTGACCAGCTTCGAGGAGGGCGGCGGCGTCTACCACGCGCTGCTCGGCACCATCGAGCAGGTCGCCCTGGCCGCTCTGATCGCCGCGCCGATCGGCCTGCTGACCGCCGTCTACCTCGTCGAGTACGGCAAGGGCAGGCTCGCCAAGGCCGTGACCTTCTTCGTCGACGTCATGACCGGCATCCCCTCCATCGTCGCGGGCCTGTTCATCCTGACGACCTGGAACCTGATGCTCGGCTTCGGCCCGTCCGGCTTCGCCGGCTCGATGGCCCTGTCGATCCTGATGATGCCCGTCGTGGTCCGCTCCACCGAGGAGATGCTCAAGCTCGTCCCGAACGAGCTGCGCGAGGCCGCCCTCGCCCTCGGCGTGCCGAAGTGGCGCGTGATCCTCAAGGTCGTGCTCCCCACCGCCATCGGCGGCATCGCCACCGGCCTCATGCTGGCCGTCGCCCGCATCGCCGGTGAGACCGCCCCGATCATGCTGCTGGTCTTCGGTACGCAGCTGATCAATGGCAACCCCTTCGAAGGTGCCCAGTCCTCGCTCCCCCTGTACATCTGGGAGCAGTACAAGGTCGGCAGTGACGCCTCCTACGACCGGGCCTGGGCCGCAGCGCTCGTCCTGATCGCCTTCGTCATGATCCTCAATCTGGTGGCCCGCGGCATCGCCCGCTGGAAGGCCCCGAAGACCGGTCGCTGACGCGACTGTATGAAAGCGAAGTGACCCTCATGGCCAAGCGAATCGACGTCAGCGGCCTGTCCGCCTTCTACGGCACCCACAAGGCCATCGATGACATCTCGATGACCGTGGAGCCTCGCTCCGTGACCGCCTTCATCGGCCCGTCCGGCTGCGGGAAGTCGACCTTCCTGCGCACCCTGAACCGCATGCACGAGGTCACCCCCGGCGGCCGCGTCGAGGGCAAGGTGCTCCTGGACGACGAGAACCTGTACGGCGCCGGCGTGGACCCGGTCGCGGTCCGCCGCACCGTCGGCATGGTCTTCCAGCGCCCGAACCCCTTCCCCACCATGTCGATCTTCGACAACGTGGCGGCGGGCCTGCGCCTGAACGGCAAGTTCAAGAAGTCCGAGCTGACCGACATCGTGGAGCGCTCCCTCAAGGGCGCCAACCTGTGGAACGAGGTCAAGGACCGTCTGAACAAGCCGGGCTCCGGCCTCTCCGGCGGCCAGCAGCAGCGTCTGTGCATCGCCCGCGCCATCGCGGTCGAGCCGGAGGTCCTGCTGATGGACGAGCCCTGCTCGGCCCTGGACCCGATCTCCACCCTCGCGATCGAGGACCTGATCGGCGAGCTCAAGGAGCGCTTCACGATCGTCATCGTGACGCACAACATGCAGCAGGCCGCCCGCGTCTCCGACCGCACCGCGTTCTTCAACCTGGCGGCGGTCGGCCAGCCCGGCAAGCTCGTCGAGATCGACGACACCGACCGGATCTTCTCGAACCCGTCCGTCCAGGCGACCGAGGACTACATCTCGGGCCGCTTCGGCTAGGCCGAAGCCTCGGATGTGCTGAACGTCCTGCGGTGCTGCATGGCGGTGCCACCGCAAGGCGAAAGGGCCGGCTCCCCCTGGGTGGGGGGAGCCGGCCCGCTTTCGTTCCCGCGTACCTCGTCCCGCTAGCCGACGAAGGCCAGGTCGACGATCCAGTAGCAGAGCGCGGCGACCAGGGCCGCGGCCGGCATGGTGATGAACCAGCCCAGCACGATGTTCTTGGCGACGCCCCAGCGGACCGCGTTGACGCGCTTGGTGGCGCCCACACCCATGATCGCCGAGGTGATCACGTGGGTGGTGGAGATCGGCGCGTGGAAGAGGAACGCGGAGCCGAACATGATCGAGGCGCCGGTGGTCTCGGCGGCGAAGCCCTGCGGCGGGTCCAGCTCGATGATCTTGCGGCCGAGGGTCCGCATGATGCGCCAGCCGCCCGCGTACGTACCCAGCGACAGCATCACGGCGCACACGAGCTTGACCCAGACCGGGATCGCGTCGCCGTTCTGCTGCACGTCGGCGATGACCAGGGCCATCATCACGACGCCCATCGTCTTCTGCGCGTCCTGGAGGCCGTGGCCGAGTGCCATGCCGGCCGCGGACACCGTCTGCGCGATGCGGAAGCCGCGCTTGGCCTTGTGCGGGTTGGCCCGGCGGAACATCCACAGGATGACGACCATCACCAGGTAACCGACGACCAGGCCGACGACCGGCGAGACGAACATCGGGATGACGACCTTGTCGAGGACTCCCGACCAGATGACCTCGGTGCCGCCGGCCAGCGCCGCGCCCACCATGCCGCCGAACAGCGCGTGCGAGGAGGACGAGGGAAGCCCGAAGTACCAGGTGACCAGGTTCCACACGATCGCGCCGACCAGGGCCGCGAAGAGGATCCACATGCCCGTCTTGCCGGTGGGCGTCTCGATCAGGCCCTCACTGACCGTCTTGGCGACGCCGCTGCCCAGGAAGGCACCGGCGAGGTTCATCACCGCGGCCATCGCGAGGGCGGCGCGCGGGGTCAGCGCGCGGGTCGAGACCGAGGTCGCGATCGCGTTCGCCGAGTCGTGGAAACCGTTGGTGTACGTGAAACCGAGCGCGACACCGATGGTCACGATCAGAGCGAAGGTGTCCACGAGGTTCAGGACTCCTTGACCGCGATGGTCTCCACCGTGTTCGCGACGTGCTCGAACGCGTCGGCCGCCTCTTCGAGCACGTCGACGATCTGCTTGAGCTTCAGCACCTCGATGGCGTCGTACTTGCCGTTGAAGAGCTGGGCGAGCAGCTTGCGGTGGATCTGGTCGGCCTGGTTCTCGAGGCGGTTGACCTCGATCCAGTACTCGGTCAGGTTGTCCATCGTGCGCAGGTGCGGCATGGCCTCAGCGGTCAGCTCGGCCGCCCGCGCCAGCACCTCGATCTGCTGCTCGACGCCCTTGGGGAGCTCCTCCACCTGGTAGAGGACGACCAGGTCGACGGCCTCCTCCATGAAGTCCATGATGTCGTCGAGGGACGAGGCCAGGTTGTAGATGTCCTCGCGGTCGAACGGCGTGATGAAGGAGGAGTTCAGCTGGTGGAAGATCGCGTGGGTGGCGTCGTCCCCCGCGTGCTCGGCTGCCCGCATCCGTTCCGCGATCTCGGCCCGGGCGGAGGTGTCCGCTCCGAGCAGTTCCATCAGGAGCTTGGAGCCCGTGACGATGTTGTCCGCGGATGCGGCGAACATGTCGTAGAAGCTCGTCTCCCTGGGGGTCAGACGAAATCGCACGTGAGGTCCTCGGGGTGCATTGGATTCGGTCAGGCTGATGCTAGGCGCATCCCCCGGCCACGGCTAACCGGCGGTTCCGGGCGGTTCCCCAGTGTCCTCCATCAGGCAGAGTGAGCAGCACGGGCCCCTGCCGCTCCGGCAAGAGCCCAGTACCCTATACCCACGAGGGGTATGCACAGGCATGGACCCCTCGATCCGGACCACGGGAGGACGCATGACTGCCATCGAGGCGGAAGGCTCCGGAGCCGACGTCGCCACCGGTACCGGCCCGGTGCACGGCTACCACCACCAGAAGGACGAGCACCTCAAGCGGCTGCGCCGGATCGAGGGCCAGATCCGGGGTCTGCAGCGGCTCGTCGACGAGGACGTCTACTGCATCGACATACTCACCCAGGTCTCGGCGAGCACGAAGGCCCTCCAGTCCTTCGCACTCCAGCTGCTCGAAGAGCACCTGCGGCACTGCGTCGCCGACGCGGCCGTCAAGGGCGGGGCCGAGATCGACGCCAAGGTCGAGGAAGCGACGAAGGCGATCGCCCGACTGCTGCGTACCTGAGCGTCTGAGCGCCTGCGCACCTGATGAGACCCTGCACACGGGCCTCCGGCCCTCACCGCGGACGCGGCTACAGCCCGAGACCCATCAGGACCTCGTCGATCCGGTCCTGGCTGAGCCGCTCCTCGTCCGCCGCGGACGCCGCGATGATCAGCTCGCCGCACAGTTCGATCTCGGCGAGCGCCACGTGGTCCTGCACCGTCGTACCGCCTGCGGGAGTCACGCGTCACCTCAATCTGCCGTCATCGGTCGTCGGTCATCGGTCGTGGGCGCTCCCTCTCAGCGTAGGGAGGGCGGGGCGCTGTGCGCATGACACGGATGGACCATTTCCGGATACCGGGCCATGGCCCGATCGCGCCGCTCCGGGACCGTCCAGCGGGCTACTCGGCGATCTTCCCGGCGTAAATGTCCCCGGTTGCGGGCAATACGACGGTCACCGGCGTCCCGAACCCGTACAGCAGCGTGGTGGAGGAGACATCGATCACGCCATTGTTGACGTAGCTGAAGCGGTGGCGGACCTTGCGCAGCCGTCCCTCCTCGTCGAGGTACACGTCGAAGGGGACCGTTCCCTTGCTGAACCCTTTCGCCGCTGCCTCCAACGCCCCCTTGACCGCCGGTGAGGCGTTCTTCGCGGCCTGCCCGATGTCGGTGGTCCCGCGGTAGTGGCGCACCTTGGTGCCCGCCACCTCGGTCTCGCCCACGTACGTCGCCTCCTGCACGCCGCGCAGCAGCTCGGCCGCGGCCAGCGGGTCGGTGGCCCCGCCCGTGACGAGGTTCCCGTCCGCGAGGGTCGTCGTGTCCACCCGGACCCACTTGTCGGCGGGCACGCCCGCGCCCCGGTTCTTCATGTACAGGGCCCCGGGGACGAGCAGCTCGGTGATGGGCCGGTGCTCGTCCTTGCCCGCCGCGTCGGCCGGCAGCATCACCAGGAGCTGGCCCATCCGGTTCTTGAAGTCGACCCCGCCCTCGCCGCGGATCGTGACCCGCGTCCCGCCGGTGGCCATCTCCATCGCCGTACGGGCCTGCGCGCTGCCGGTCCTCGCCAGCAGGTCGGCGGCTCCCCGTACGGTCGCGACCGGGTCGGCGGGATGCCGCGCGTCATCCTTGTCCGCGGCTGCGCACCCGCTCATCGCGGCCATGGTCACGGCCACCCCGAGGGCGAGCACCGCCCCACCCGCACGCCCGCGCCGCCGCCTGTGCTGGTGCACCACCATCGCCTGCCAACCCCCAACGCATGACCGCTGCTTGCCCGAGGCCCCCACCCGCTCCGGTTAACGAGGTCCGGGGTTTCCCGTCACGGGCCGCCGCGGCCCCGGCCCCTTGCCGGACCCAGGTACCTTGGTGATGTGGATTCGCACACCAAAGCGTCGCTGGTCCCTCCGCTTGAAGCCGTGCCGCTCCCTCGTCCCACGGAGCGGCCGCCCACCGGGCACACCACGAGCACCGCCGAACGCGGCTCGTTCTGCCTGGCCCTGTGCACCTGCGGCTGGAGAGGCCCGGCCCGCCGCTCCCGCGACCTGGCCCGCAAGGACGCGGACCGCCACCCCTCGACGTAGTGCTGCGACCGGAAAGGCCCACCGGGTCCCAGCACCGGACGGCGCGGCCGGATGGCGCGGCCGGACGGCGCCGGACCCGGGGCCCGTCGGTCGCCCGTTCGGACTGCCCGGCTGGCCGACGCCCCCGGGAGCGGATGCCCTGGATGCATGCCAGGACCCGCAGCCCGCGTCGCCGCCCTCCTCTGGGCCCTGCTCATCGCCCTCACGCCCGCCGCCGCGGCCTCGGCGCGCCCGACGGGCTCGGCGGACGGTCCGGCCGACGTGGCCCTGGCCATCGGGGCGACCGTTCTCGCGGCCGTGGCCACCGGACTGTGGCTGCGCTCGCGCTACCGCCGCGAGGACGACTCCGAGGACCACGGCACGGAGCACGGGGAACCGTGACCCCGCGCCCGCGCCCGAAGGCGGTCCGCCTGTGCTTCGGCGCGGCGTGCCTGTGCCTCCTGGCGGCGGTCCTGATCTCCGTATGGCACACGTACGGCCGGGCGTGAGCCGGGACTAGGCCCTGTCGTCAAACTCCCGTCGTCGCCCGGAGGGCGGCCCCGCGGCGTCTGGTGCGTGCTCTCGGCGCGCCGGGCGGAAGACCGCGTACTGGACGTACTTGGCTTTCGCCCGGTGCGGCGAGAGCGCGTGCCAGGCGTCGCGGGGCAGACGGCAGTTTGACGACAGGGCCTAGGCGGCGAGGTCGTTCTCGTGCGGGAGGCAGGCGGGCGGCGGGGTCTGGGACTGCGCGAGGTCCACCGGGCGGGGCAGGGCCCGGCGCCTGGCGTGCACCAGCCGGCCGACGCGCGGGGAGCGGGCCACCGCCCGCACCAGCGGGGTCAGCAGCGCCATCGCGAGCGGGGCGAGCAGCAGGACGACGGCGGTGCCGAGCGCGAAACCGCCGATGACGTCGGTCGGGTAGTGGATCCCGAGGTACACCCGGCAGAAGCCCTCGGCGAGGGCCAGGCCGATCCCGGCGAGCCCGAGCCTGCGGTTCGCGAGGAACAGGCCAACGCCCAAGGCCATCGCGAGGGTGGCGTGACCGCTGACGAAGGAGAAGTCACCGGGGCCGGTGTGCGGTGCGAGGACGTCGAGGCCGTCGTGTTCGACGAACGGCCTCGGCCGTGCGACGAGCGCACGCACCGGAACGTTCAGCAGGAGGGCGAGCGCGGCGGCGAGCGGCGCCCACACGAGCGCGGCGAACGACTCGGCCGCCGTGGCCTCGTCGGCCCGGCGCATCCCGTGCCAGCACCACAGGAAGAGGAGGACCAGGGCCAGCGGGATCCCGTACGCGCCGACGAGCGCGACGGCCCGGTCGACCGCGGCCGGGGCGTGCCGGGCCAGTCCGTTGACGTCGTACAGCAGGCTTACGTCCACGTTCGGCCCACCACTTGTGAGTCCAGCCATGGCGATGCGGCCCCTTAGCCCTTGCTCGGTTCCCCTCGGGCGCACCCCTGTGTGCGCCCCTGAACCCCCCCGGTTGATCAAGACTGTGTCCATGGAACGCCCGTTCTGAAGCGCACGTTCCACTCTCCACCGAATGATCACGGCAACGTTATCGAAGAGTGACTGATCGTCGCAGCTCAGGGCCCTTGGTTAACGCAGCGTCGCCGACCGCTGGGCTAGGGGGACTTGGCGCCGGCCGTACGGTCGGGCAGCGCCTCGGCGCCGTCCTTCGTGACGCGGGTCGCGCCGAAGTAGTCCGGGGTGTCGATCTTGTCGAAGCGGATCACGGCACCGGTGTACGGGGCGTTGATCATGTATCCGCCGCCCACGTAGAGCCCGACGTGCCGGATCTCCCGGGAGTTCGTCAGATCATCAGAGAAGAACACCAGGTCGCCGGGGAGCAGTTCACCCCGCGAGGGGTGCGGACCGGCGTTGTACTGGTCGTTGGCGACGCGCGGCAGCTCGATCCCCACCGACTCGTACGCGGCCTTGGTCAGCCCCGAGCAGTCGAACCGCCCGTCCTGGTCCGGCGTCCCGTTGCCGCCCCACAGGTACGGGGTCCCCAACTGCTTCTGCGCGAAGTAGATGGCTCCGGCGGCCTGCTGAGAGGGCGCCACCCGCCCGACGGGCCGCGCGAAGCTCTTCTCCAGGGCCCGGATGGATTTCACGTAGCCCTGGGTCTCGCTGATGGGAGGCACACCCCCGGCTTTGATCACGCGATAGGGGCCGGCGTTGTAAGCGGCGAGCATATTGTCGGAGATGTCACCGGGTACGGACGCAACGTCCTTGGCGAGCTGGCAGTCGTAGGACGCCGCCGAGGGGATGGCATCACTCGGATCCCAGATGTCCCGTCTGCCGTCGCCGTTCCCATCGATACCGTACGTGGCCCAGGTTTCCGGGATGAACTGGGCGATGCCCCGCGCATCCGCGTGACTCAGCGCGTCGGCCTTCCAGCCGCTCTCGGTGTACAACTGTGCTGCCAGCAGAGCTGGGTTGAGGGCAGGGCAAAGGTTTCCCCACTTCTGCACCAGCGGCTGGTAGAGCGCCGGAACCGCTCCCTTGACCAGCCCGACGGCGCCCGCCCTGCCCGTGTTCGCGATGCCTGCCGCCGCCGAGTACGTACCGACGACCAGCAGCGCAACGAAGGTCAGGCACACGCCGATCCCGATCCCGCTTGCCATCCAGAACTTGCGCACTCGTCAACACTGCCTCATGACAAGCAGTCTGACAGTGCTTTCGTCAGCCTGACTCGCCACTATTCCACCGGAAAGCCGGTGCAGTAGATGTTGGCGTACTCCTTGACACCCCTGACCCGGTAGAACACCACGGTCCAGTCACCCGGGTCGTTCACGAGCGGGATGGCGGGAAAAGTCTTGGGGTTCCCCTCGTTGTCCACGAGTTTCATGACGAAGTCGTCGGGATACGTGAGCTCCACGCTGCCGCCGGAAGCCTTGTCGGCGAGATCGACGGGCTTGCTGGTGTAGCCGATGCCGTGGTTGTAGTCGCGGACGGATTCGTAAGGCCGCTGTGTGCTCTGGTCGATCTCGTGCGGAGGCTTGACCCCGACGGAGACGGCGTAAGGGGGCTTCTCCGTGTTGTACGGCTTCAGGTACACATGGATCTTGACCTTGCCCGTGACCGTCTTCGCGTCCGGGTTGTCTGCATCGACGACGGAACCCACCAGGAACTCCGCCCGCTCTTCGGCGGGCAGGTTACAACTCCCGCCGCCCGCGGCCGTGCCGGTCCACAGGTCCCGGGACACGGTGTTCGCCTCGATGTGGTCGGGCACCGCCGCCGACCCGGCGCCAGCTCCCCGGGAGGGCGATGCCGAGCTCGAAGCGGCCTGCCCGGGGGAGGACGGCGTGACCGGAGACTGTGCGCCGGACCCGCTCGGCGTGGCCTGCCCGGTCGGCAAGCCCGCGGCCTGCCCGCCACCGCCCGTCCGCTCGCCGCTCTTGTCCGGGATCAGCAGGTACCCGCCCGTGGCGAGGCCGCCCGCCACCAGAGCGGTGACGGCCCACAGCGCCCAGCGCGACGTACGCCACCGCTGCCCACCGCGCCCCCGGGGCTGCCCCGGGTCAGCCGCAGGCACGTAGGTCGGTACATACACCGGGCCGGCCGGGAGCCCCGGGCCGATGGTCGAGGCCAGTCCCGGCAGTTGCGCCGACACCTCCCCTGCCGTCGCCAGCAGCGACGCGTACACGGCGTCCTCGATCAGTGCCGAGTCCACCGCGCAACGCCGAATGATCTCTGCGGGAGCAGGCCTCGCACCCGGGTCCGACACCACGCAGGCTTTGATCAGGTCGGCGAGACCGGGCTCCACGCCCTCGACGTCGATGTCACCGTGCACCGCCCGGAAGTTGACCGCCGTCGGCTCACCGGTGCCGTACGGCGCCCGTCCCGTCGCCGCGTAGGCCATCGTGGCTCCGAGGGCGAACACGTCGGCCGCGTCCGCCACCTCGTTGCGCAGCAGCACCTCCGGCGCCGTGTAGCCCGGGGTGCCCGGGGCGGTGCCGAACTGCGTGAGAGCCGTCTGGGCCGCACCCTTGGCAATACCGAAGTCGATGAGCTGCGGACCCTGCGCACCCAGGATCACGTTCTGCGGCTTGAGGTCCCGGTGCGTCACCCCGTACGCGTGGACGCTCGCCAGCCCCTCGGCCAGCGCGGCGAAGAGCCTGCGGCACGTGGCTGCGGGCAGCGCTCCGAACTCGCCCACCGCATGACCGAGCGTCGGGCCGGCCACGTACTCCGTGGCCAGCCAGAACGGCGGCGCCGCCAGCGAGGCGTCGATCAGGTTCGCCGTGTACGCCGACCGCACCGCCCGGACCGTCTCGGCCTCCCGGCGGAACCGCGCGAGGGCCTCCGGGTGCCCGGTGATCTCGTCCTTGATCACCTTGATGGCCACCAGGCGGCCGCCGGGCGACCGTCCGAGGTACACCTGCCCCATACCACCGGCACCCAGCCGGGCCAGCAGTGTCTGCGCCCCGATGCGGGCGGGGTCGGTGTCTCTCAGAGCCTCCATTCGCACGAGAGTGCCACACCGACTCCGCTGCCCAGGAGGAGGGTTGGACTCAGCGCGGCGCGACGAACAGGCTCTGGGCGCTGCGCCCGATGGGCCCCTTCTCGTCGTGCAGCCGGGCGTCCGCGAGGCCGATCCCGGCCGCGTCCACACTCGTACGGGCCTCCACACAGGCCCATTCGCCGACCGGGTGGCGGTGCAGGTGCACGGTCAGGTCGCCGTTGACGAAGACGTACCGGGCGAAGTCCATCACCGAGCTGATCCCGTTGCCCGAGTCGGCGGCGACCAGCACCCGGTCCAGCGGCCGGGTCTCCTCCCCGGCGATGAGCGCCACCTTCATCCGCATCCAGCAGGTGCCGGGCCCGAGCGAGACGAACGCGCCCTGCGTGAACCGGGTCTCCATCGCCGAGTGGTAGCCGGTCTCCCACGGCACCGGGAAGAACGGCGTCTCCCCCACCTCCCCGGGCGGCGGCAGCTGCGGCGCCGGGGTGACGCCGGGCACGGCCTCCGCGGCCACCCGGATCCGCAGCGCCCGCGCGAGCATCACCGGCGCGGCCCCGACGGGGGCGAGGGCGGCCTCGACCACCTCGGTGCTCCGGCCGGCCCGCAGCACCGAGGTGGTGACCTCCAGCGGGCCGATCGGCACAGGCCGCAGGATCTCGTACGTGATCCTCGCGATCCGCATGTCGTCCCGGGCGCCCTCGCGCTCCTCCACGGCCCGCCCGAGCAGCGCGGCCGGCGGCCCGGCATGCTGCGAGCCCGGGTCCCACGGCCCGCGCGTGTACTCGGTGGCCAGGAACCGCCCGTCATCGACCCGCTCGTAGAACGCCTCGGAGATCGCCATGCCGGCACGCTACCGACAGGTAACCCCGCCCGCCAGGCCTTCCCGGAACAACCCGGCGGGACCCCGGCCCGGCGGGACCCGGCTCAGCGGCACACCGGCCCGGCGGCGCACCGGCTCAGCGCGCGAAGCCCAGTCCCACGCCCAGCCCCACCAGCACCGAGCCGATCGCCCGGTTCAGCGCCTTCTGCGCCTTGAGCATCCGGTCGCGCAGCCGGGAGTTCGAGAAGAACAGCGCGACCGCACCGAACCACCCCAGGTGCGCCGCCGACATGAACAGCCCGTACCCGGCCTGCTGCCACAGCGGCGTCTGCGGATCGACGACCTGCGTGAACGTCGACACGACGAACAGCGTGGTCTTCGGGTTGAGCACATTGGTCAGGAACCCGGACCGCAGCGCGCCCAGCCGGCTCAGCTGCGGCTTGGACTCCAGGTCGACCGTCACCTCGGCCCGCGCCCGGAACGTCCGGATCCCGATCCACACCAGGTACGCGGCGCCCGCCAGCTTGATCGCCGTGAACAACGCGGTGGAGGACGCGATGAGCAGCCCCACCCCGAGCATCGTGTACGAGACGTGCACCAGCACGCCGGCCGCGACCCCGGCCGCCGCGAACAGCCCGGTGGGACGCCCGTACAGATAGCTGTTGCGGACCACCATGGCGAAATCGGCGCCCGGACTGATCACGGCGAGGAGGGTGATGACGGCAACTGCGATCACTTCTGTCATGTACGGATGCTCACCGCACCGGCCCCCGCGATCAACCCGGTTCCGCACGACGAATACTCGGAGCATGAACACGACGCCCTTACCGCTGTCCCTGCGCCCGTTCCGCCCCGCCGACGACGCCCCGGCCCTGCGCCGCTGGATCACGACCCGGGCCGAGCTCGTCACCTGGGCGGGACCCTCCTTCACCTGGCCCCTGGACGACGCCCAGCTCACCGCGTACGCCGCCGAGCCGGACCGCCACACCTGGACCGCGGTGGCCCCCGGCACCACCCCCGTCGGCCACGTCTCCGTACGCGGCACCCGCCTGGGCCGCGTACTGATCGCCCCCGGCGCGCGCGGCCGGGGTCTCGGCGAGACCCTCCTCACGCTCGCCGTCGCCCGCGCCTTCGACGAGCTCGGCCTCACCTCGCTCGACCTCGGCGTCTACACCCACAACACCGCCGCCGTCCGCCTCTACGAGAAGCTCGGCTTCCGTGCCGTGCAGGTACTGGAGGACGTGGAGGAGGTCGACGGCGTCCACTGGTCGGCCCTCCAGATGCGGCTGACCGCCCCGGACCGGTGACAATGGAGGGGTGTCCGCGACCTCACCCTCCCCCGCCTCCCCGGCCTCCCCCGCCTCCCCGGCCCTCCCCGTCCTGCACGCCGACTGCTCGAACTGCTTCGCGCTGTGCTGCGTCGCCCTGCCCTTCGCCAAGTCCAGCGACTTCGCGGTGAACAAGGCCGCCGGAACCCCCTGCAAGAACCTCCAGCAGGACTTCCGCTGCTCCGTCCACACCCGGCTGCGCGACAAGGGCTTCCAGGGCTGCACCGTCTTCGACTGCTTCGGCGCGGGCCAGCAGGTCTCCCAGGTGACCTTCGGCGGCCGGGACTGGCGGGCGCACCCCGGCACGGCCGGCTCGATGTACGAGGTCTTCCCCGTGATGCGGCAGCTGCACGAGCTGCTCTTCTACGTCACCGAGGCACTGGCCCTCCCGGCCGCCGCCCCCGTCCACGCCGACCTGCGCCTCGCCCGGACCGAAACCGTGCAGTGGACCTCGGCCGACGCGGACGCCCTCACCACCCTGGACGTCGGCGCCCTGCGCGGACGCATCAACACGCTCCTGCTGCGCGCCAGCGAGCTGGCCCGCGCCAAGGCCCCGGCCCGCAAGAGGAACCACCGCGGCGCCGACCTGATGGGCGCCCGCCTCGCCGGAGCGGACCTGCGGGGAGCCAATTTCCGCGGCGCCTACCTGATCGCCGCCGACCTCAGCGGCGCGGACCTGCGCCTGGCGGACCTGATCGGCGCCGACTTCCGCGACGCGGACCTGCGCGGGGCGGACCTGCGCGACGCCGTCTTCCTGACCCAGGCCCAGCTCAACGCGGCCAGGGGCGACGCCGCTACCAAGATCCCCGCGACCTTGGCCCGGCCCGCCCACTGGTCCGCGTAACGCATCAGGGGCCTCAGGGCCTCAGGGCCTGATGATGGCCGTCCAGCCCGACGGGCAGGAGAGCGTTCCGGTCACCGTGTAGCCGCACTGGTTCTCGTACACCTCGCCCGTCGTCGTCAGCACCTTCACGAACACCGTGTAGACGGGGGCGGCCGCCGCCGCCGTGGAGGTGGCGGTGCTGACCGACACCCCGCACGCGTTGCGCGGGTGCCCCGGGTTCAGCTGAGTGGTGAGGTCCCGCCAGACGTACGGGCCGACCACCGGCACCGTCGGCCGTACGCCCAGGAACGTCCGCCCCCGGTGCAGTGCGGCACTGAACTCCAGCCCGTTCGCCCCCTGGGCCGTGTCGATGTCCTCACACGGCCCGTGCGGCCCGTGCTCACCCTTCGGCCCCCGGTCACCCTTGGGTCCCTTGTCGCCCTTGTCGCCCTTGGGCCCCTTGTCACCCCGGTCGCCCTTCGGGCCCTGCGGCCCGCGGTCACCCTTGGGCCCCTTGTCACCCCTGTCGCCCTTCGGGCCGCACGAGTTCGCATGCGCCGCCTTGCCGGCCTTCTTGACCATGGCGGTCCTGGCCGCCTTCACGGCCGTCACGGGCTTGCCCTTCGGCGCCTTGGCGGGCAGCGTCCTCACATCCGGCTCCGGACACTTCGCGGCCCAGCCGGGCCCCTCCGCGGTAGCCGCCGTTCCCTGCACGGCGGCCATCGCCGGCACCGAGGCGCAGGTGAGCGCGACCGCCAGCGGCACTGCGAAGCCACCGGCCAGCCACGCCCGCCGGCCGACCCTCGATACGGAACCCCTCGAACCCATCCGTCCACTCCTCGCGTCGTCGTACCCGAACGGCCTGGAGCATCCCCCGCAAACCCCCGGACAGATGGAACGACTGACGGAATGTCGGACGAAGGTCAGCGACTCGGCCCAACGACACGCCCACCCGCTGCGCCGAACGGCCCCGCCCCGGGCAGCCCCCCGCACGGCGAGAGGCCAATCATTGCCCGTGGTCACCCCCCGTGATACACAGAGTGACCGTACGTTCTTGCGCATACCCCACCCGCCCATGCCCAGGTCAGAGCGCGCGGGCGGGCCAAAGGGCGGGAGATCGGGTAAAGAGAGCCGTCAAGTCGACGCACGACGGCGGTTTCATCAGCGAAGATAGTACGTAACCCCTGCCGACGGGCACGGGATACCGGAACTACCCATACAGGGGCGGTGAGTTACATGATCCTGGCAGCCGAAAAGGGCGACATCACCACCATCATCGGCGGAATCGCCCCGAACTGGGGGCCGTTCGGCAGTCTCGGCAACGAAGCGAAGGTCATGATCGAGGTGGTCATGGCCGTCGCGATCCTCCTCTGCCTCGGCATCGCCATCTGGGGCGCGGCCAAACAGCGCATCGGCGCGACCGCCCTGCGCGACACGTTCAGCGCGGAACAGGGCAAGGGCCTGATCGTCGCCGGCCTCACCGGCGTCTTCATCATCGGCTCCCTCGGCACCCTCTTCACCATCGTCTACGGAATGGCCGTCTAGCCGGGCCGCCCACCGGCAGCCGGAGCTGATGAGGACTCACCACACCACCGTCGTACGACGCAGAGGGGGCGGACACGAAATGAGCAACGACGACCAGTACGGCGGTGGCAGCGGCAGCAGCGGCTACGGCGAGATCGGCGGCACGGGCCAGACCCGCACCCGCCTCCCGGAGTCCCCCTCGGACCCGTACGGCCCGCCCCGCCGCACCCCGCGCGCCTCGCGGAGTCTGGTCACGGTGGTCGGCGTGGTGGTTCTCCTGATCGCCGCGATCGCCTTCGCGAACCAGTCGGGCGACACCCCGACCACCCCCTCGACGGACACCCCGCCCACCCCCGCCACCACCCAGGCAACAGGCACCCGTCCGGTGGACGCCAAGAACGGGACGATCCCGAAGGGCTTCGCACACGACGAACAAGGAGCCCAATCGGCCGCCGCCAACTACGCGGTCGCGCTCGTCTCCGCGGACATCCTGAAGCCACAGATGCGGCGCCAGATCGTCCGTCAGGTGTTCGTTGCGGACAAGGTGGCCGAGCTCGAGACCAGACTCGACCAGGCCTATGGCAAGACCTTCCTGGACCAAGCCGGCCTGGACGCGAACGGCAATGCGGCACCAGGCCTCACGTACGTCTCGCGGACCGTTCCGGTCGGCACCAAGGCGACCAAGTACTCCGAGAGCAGCACGACCGTCGACGTCTGGTGCACAGGCGTGTTCGGCACCGCCGGTGTCGGCTCCACCAACCCGGTCAGCAACGACTGGTTCACCATGACGCTGACCCTCCGGTGGGCGGAGAACGACTGGAAGGTCGAGAGCTTCGCCCAGAAGGACGGGCCGGCCCCGGTCCACACGGACCGCATGGCCTCCACGGCCGAGGAGATCGCGAAGGCTGCAACGGATTTCGGAGGGTTCACCTATGCCCGGTAGCCGCACCCTCCACGTCACCGGGGCCTTGGCTGCGCTGCAGACGGCAGCCGTGCTGCTGTCAGCCCGGGCCTTCGCCGCACCCAGTCCGCCTCCGTCGCCCTCCCCGTCCGCCTCGCAGCCCAACGACAACCGGTGTGACCTGATCGTCGGCCCGGCCAAGGACTACTGCGAGCGCGGCAGTGGTGCCGCCGGGGCGCCGAAGACCGGGCTCGCGCCCAGCGATCCCGCCGATGCGCTCAACCCCCTGGCCTCCCTCGCCAAGGGCTGCGCCGACGCCGCAGCCTGGATCGTCACCGAGCTCAGCAAAGCGATCAACGGCACGGCCAACGTCGACTTCACCAACGGCGCCTTCCTCAAGCAGTACGCCATCGTCTTCGCCGCCTCCACCATCCTCACGCTCGTCCTCTGGCTCTTCGCCGTCGCCAAGCGCGCCATCCGCGGCGTCCCCCTCACCACCGCCATCTCCGAAGCCGTCGGCTTCCTCTGGCTCACCGTCCTGGCCTCCGCCTTCACCCCCCTGATCCTCTACACCGTCGTCTCCGCCACCGACGGCGTCACCGAGGTCATCGCCTCGGCCTCCGGCGGCCAGACCGACGTGTTCTTCGGGTCCTTCATCGAGGCCCTGAAGAAGGGCGACTCCATCGGCGGCGGCCCGATCATGCTGATCGTCGTCTCGCTCGTCACGGTCCTCGCCGCCGGCGTCCTCTTCCTCGAGCTCTTCATCCGGGCCGCCCTGCTCTACGTCGGCGCCCTCCTCGGCGTCGTCGTCTACGCCGGGCTCGTCGACCGGAACCTGTGGGGCCACGTCCGCCGCTGGGCCGGCATCATGATCGCCGTCATCCTCGTGAAGCCGGTCATCGTCATCGTCCTCGGCCTCGCCGGAGCCCTCGCCGGCGAGAAGGGCCCCAACGCCTTCTCCGCCGTCGTCTCCGGCCTCGCGATCATCCTCCTGGCCATCTTCGCCTCCGCGATGATCTACCGCTTCGTACCCGGCTTCGGCGACGAGATCGCCTCCGCCCGCTCGAACCGCAGCAAGGCCACCGACGGCGCCCAGGCCGCCGCCGTCATCAGCTCCCCGGCCTCCCTCGTATCCCAGGGCATCAAGACGCACAGCAGCCGCGGCGCCCACCGCGGAGGCGGTGACGGCGGCGGCTCCAGCGCCCCCCGCCCCGCCAACCCCATCTCCGGAGGCGTGGCCGCCCACAGCAGCCGCCCCTCCGGCGGCGGAGGCGGCGGATCGGTCCCCTCCGCCGCACCCGCGCCCCGCTCCGGATCGAGTACGAGGAACACAGGAGGTGACGGGCGTTGACGACCCAGTCCCACCAGCTGCACCCGGTCGCGCCCCGCCGCACGTATCTCATCGGCCGTGCCCGGCCGAACGCGATCGTCGGCAAGAACCGCGAGAGCGGCGAGATCGCCCTGATCATCGTCGGCGCGTTCTTCGGCATGATGAGCGGCCTGCTCGTCCCCGACCTCACCCTGCGCATCGTCACCCTCGCCGGCTTCCCCATGCTCGCACTCGCCGCCGTGTACGTCCCGTACAAGGGCCGCACCTTCTACAAGTGGTTCGAGATCAACCGCAGCTACAAGCGCACCCTTCGCCGCGGCACGACGTACCGCTCCGGCGCCATGGAAGCCGGCGTCCGCGCCTCCGACGGCCGCGAGGTCGAGGTCGGCCCGCCCCCCGGCATCGGCCGGATCAACTGGCTCGCCGCCCCCTTCGGCCCCGACGAGATCGCCGTCCTCCTGCACGCCGACCGCAGAACCGTCACCGCCGCCATCGAGATCGAGGGACCCGGCGTCGGCCTGCGCGACAGCGAGGACCAGGAAGCCCTCGTCGACCGCTTCGGCACCCTCCTCAAGCACGTGGCCAACGGCGACGGCTTCGTCACCCGCCTCCAGATGCTCGCCCGTACCCTCCCCGCCGACCCGGACGCCCACGCCAAGGACGTCGCCCAGCGCGGCGACGCCAACGCCCCCGTCTGGCTGCGCGACTCCTACGACCAGCTCCAGTCGATGGTCTCCACCTCCTCCGAGCAGCACCGCGCGTACCTCGTCGCCTGCATGCACTACACGCGCGAACTCGCCGCCGAGGCCCACACCATCGCCCGCGCCGGCACCCCCCACAAGGGCCGCAAGCTCGACCGCGACGCCGGCCTCGCCATCGTCATGGCCCGCGAGCTCACCGACATCTGCGCCCGCCTCGCCGAGGCCGACATCCGCGTCCGCCAGCCCCTCGGCCAGGGCCGCCTCGCCTCCCTCGTGCACTCCATGTACGACCCGGACCACCCCATCGACCACATCCAGGCCATGACCAAGCGCAACGCCTGGCCCGCCGAACTCGACGCGGTCGAACCCACGTATCTCCAGGCCAAGACCCGCGAGTCCTCCACCCGCGCCCCCTGGTGCCACGCCACCGCCTGGGTGAAGGAGTGGCCGATGACCCCCGTCGGCGTCAACTTCCTCGCACCCCTCCTCGTCCACACCCCGGACGTGATCCGCACCGTCGCCGTCACCATGGATCTGGAGCCCACCGAGGTGGCCATCGAGCGCATGCTCACGGAGAAGACCAACGACGAGGCCGACGCCAGCCGGGCCGCCAAGATGAACCGCACCGTCGACCCCCGCGACATCGCCGCCCACGGCCGGCTCGACCAAAGAGGTGAAGATCTCGCCAGCGGTGCGGCGGGAGTCAACCTGGTCGGGTACATCACGGTGTCCTCGCGTTCCCCGGAAGCCCTGGCCCGGGACAAGCGCACCATCCGCGCCTCGGCCGGCAAGTCGTACCTGAAACTCGAATGGTGCGACCGCGAACACCACCGCGCCTTCGTCAACACCCTGCCGTTCGCCACCGGCATCCGACGCTAGCTGGAGGGAAGTGCCGCCCATGCGAGATCCCATGTCCGCTCTGACGGACGCCTTCACCAGCTTCCTGTTCGGCAAGGTCGAGACCACGCGCCTGCCCGTCCGCACCTCCACCGGGCAGGCGCAGGCCGTCTACCTGCCCACCGCCGCCCCCGGCCTCGGCGACTCCGGCGTCATCATCGGCCGCGAGGTCTACAGCGGCAAGGGCTACATCTACGACCCCTTCCAGCTGTACGGCCAGCAGCTCCCGGCCCCGCACTGGCTGGTCCTCGGCGAGTCCGGCAACGGCAAGTCCGCGCTGGAGAAGACGTACGTACTGCGCCAGCTCCGCTTCCGCGACCGCCAGGTCGTCGTCCTCGACGCCCAGGGCGAGGACGGCGTCGGCGAGTGGAACCTCATCGCCCAGCAGCTGGGGATAACCCCCATCCGCCTGGACCCCATCGCCGCCAACGACGACGGTATCCGCCTCAACCCCCTCGACCCGGCGATCACCACGACCGGCCAGCTCGCGCTGCTCCGGACCATCATCGAAGTCGCCATGGGCCACGGCCTCGACGAACGCTCCGGCTTCGCGCTCAAGGTCGCGCACGCCTACGTCGTCGACACCATCCGCGACCGCCAGCCGGTCCTGACCGACATCGTCGAGCAGCTGCGCCACCCGGAACCCGAATCCGCCCACGCGATGAACGTCGACATAGACGATGTGCGGGCCTGGGGCCTCGACGTGGCGCTCGTCATCGACCGCCTCGTCGACGGCGACCTGCGCGGCATGTTCGACGGCCCCACGACCGTCGGCATCGACCTCGACGCCCCCCTGATCGTCTTCGACCTCTCCCACATCGACCGCAACTCCATCGCCATGCCGATCCTGATGGCGATCGTCGGCGTGTGGCTGGAGCACACCTGGATCCGCCCGGACCGCAAGAAGCGCATCTTCCTCGTCGAAGAGGCCTGGCACATCATCAACAGCCCCTTCGTGGCCCAGCTGTTCCAGCGCCTCCTGAAGTTCGGCCGCCGCCTCGGCCTGTCCTTCGTCGCCGTCGTCCACCACCTCTCGGACGTCGTCGACGGCGCGGCCGCCCGCGAGGCCGCGGCCATCCTCAAGATGGCCTCGACCCGCACGATCTACGCCCAGAAGGCGGACGAGGCCCGCGCCACGGGCCGGGTTCTCGGCCTGCCCCGCTGGGCGGTGGAAATCATCCCGACCCTCACCCCCGGCATCGCGGTCTGGGACGTCAACGGCAACGTCCAGGTGGTCAAACACCTGATCACCGAGGCGGAACGGCCCCTCGTCTACACCGACCGCGCGATGACCGAATCGTCCGCCCCCCAGCTCCCGGACGACCTGCTGGCCGCCGAACTGGAAGCGGAACAGCGTGCCCTCCTCATGGAACGCCACCGCAACGGCGGCCCGGGCTCGGCGACCACGGTGGCATGACCATGCGCGACGGCGACCCCGGACGCCCGGGCGGCATCCCCGACGGCGTCCTCGTCGGCCTCCTGGCCTTCCTCCTCGGCCTGGCGGCCCTGGTCTGGACGTCGACGGGCCTGGCCGCGCTCTTCGCGAAGGGCTCCTGGCCGGCCACGGTGACCTTCACCCGCACCCCGGGGGCCGTCCGAGCCCTGATAACCCAACCGCACGACGTCCCGGGAGCGTGGCCGGACACGGACCCGGCGGCCCTCTCGGGCTGGGGCCTGTTCTGGGGCCTGTTCATCAGCCAGCTGCTGATCCTGTTCGTCCTGACGGTCTTCGCGATGGGCGTCATCGCCCGCACGAAGTCCCGCTCCGGAACCGCCAAGCCCGCCCCGGCATCCGAGGCGCCGGGCGTCCCGCCCGCGCACACCGGCGGCGGGCCCGGGAACGGAGTCCCGGGCCGGTCCGGACATGCCGCCCCGCCCCCGCTGCCCGCCCCTGCCCGGCCGGCGTTCGACGAGCCGGGGCCCGGAGCCGACGCCTCCGGCACCTCCCGTCCGGCCGACCCGGCCACCCTGCTCAACGCGGGCCGGCCGGTGCCCGCGGGCACAGCCCCCGGCAGCACCCGCCCGGCGCCCACCCCGAACCCGGCAACGCTCCCCTACCCGGCCCCGGAAGCCCTCCCGGCTCCGGCGACCAGCCCGGCCCCGCCGACGCTTGAGGCGTGGGGCCCGGGAGGGAGAGACACCGGCGGTCCGGGAGGGAGAGACACCGGTAGCGACACCGGCACCGGCCGCATGGCCTACGGCAGCCCCGCCGTCCGCCACCCCCTGGCCGCCCAGGCCCTCGCGTCAGCCGAAGGCGCGGCCCTCGTCCTCACCTCCTCCCCCGCCCTCTGGGCCGAGACGAAGGACGCCCGCGCCAAACTCGGCCCGGTCCTCCTCTACGACCCCTCGCACCTGTGCGACACCCCTGCCCGCATGCACTGGAACCCCACCGATGCCTGCGCCGACCGCGACACCGCCGCCGCCCGCGCGATCGCGCTGCTGGCCCCCGTACGCCCCCAGGCCCGTATGGACGCGGCCATCGCCGACACGGCGGAAACGCTCCTGCGCAGCTGGCTCCAGGCCGCCGCCCTCGACGACCGCCCGTTCAAGCAGCTGCACCGCTGGGCCCAGGGCAACAGCGCCCAGGACCCGGTGCGCATCCTCCGTACGCACCCGCGCGCCGCCCCCGGCGCCGCAGGCGAGCTGGAGAGCGCCCTCACCGCCCACCCCGAACGCCGTGAACAGGCACAGCACCTGACGGCCCGTGCCCTGTCCTGCCTCACGTCGATCCACATCCGCGAGGCCTGCAACCCGAACCGAACAGATGCACTGACCCTGGCATCGTTCGTCTCCGAAGGGGGCACCCTCTACGTGGTGGGCGAACCGCTGGAGGACCCCCGCACCCACCCGGGTGCGATGCCCCTGCTGACCGCACTCACCGCGAGCGTGGTCGAGCACGGCCGCCGCATGGCCGCACGGTCATCCCACGGTCGGCTCGACCCACCACTCACGCTGGTCCTGGAGGACGTCGCGGCCGTGGCCCCGATCCCCCAACTCCCGGAACTCCTCCAGGAGGACACCCTCCCCCTGCTCGCCCTGTGCCGGAGCCGCGAACAGGCCCGCTCCCGCTGGCCCGAGGCCGCCTTCGAACCGACCCACCACTGACTAAGGGCTGTCCCGCAATCCCCGGCGGGCGCGCGACGCCGGCTACGGGCACCTCGCCGCGTTGTCGGAACGCCCGGATACAAGCCCTTAGGGCCGCGGAAGCACGTACTCCAGCTCCGTGGCATCCGGATCCCCCGGCACCGGCAGCACCTGCCCGGTCGCCCGGAACCCGAACCGCCGGTAGAAGGCGTCGGCCCGCCCGTTGTTCTCGTGCACGAAGAGCCGTACCCGCTCCAGCGCCGGCCCCTCCAGCGACCAGGCCCAGTCCAGCGCGGCCGTGAACAGGGCTTCGGCCACCCCGGTGCCCCGCTCCTCGGCCCGTACGTACACGCCCACCAGATGCCCCTGGGTCTGCTCGACGGCCTGCTCGAAGAAGTCGGTCGTCCCGCCCTCCTCGACCAGGACGGTCACCGAACCGACCCACTCTCCGTCCGCGGCCTCGGCCACGAACTGCCGCGCGTACCGCCCCTGCGAGGCCCTCAGCGCCCGGTCCTGCCAGAACTCGTCCGGCCTGGCGTCCGCTTGGGCCAGGGTCTCCAGGAAGGCCACCGGCGCCGCCGGATCCTTCAGGGCCTCGATCCGCAGCTCTTTGACCTTCTGCCATTCGTCCGCCCGCACGGGGCGCATCACATGATCACTCATGAGCCGCGATCCAATCACAGGCTGGTGCAGACTGCATCCATGAATCCCCACACCCGGGCTCTGCGCCACGTCACCGCCCTCTCCTCGGGTCCGCCGCTGGACCCGGCCCTCCCGGTGACGCTCAACTTCCATCCGGACCGCCTGTTCGGCGACCGGCAGGTCCTCACTGCCCTGGCCGAGGACGGCGTGTACCGCTCGCAGTTCGTCACGGGAACCAGCAACGGCGGCCTCACCGCCCATGCGGGCGGAGCACGCTGGCTCTGGGAGAGCCGTATCTTCGGCGGCGCCTACGACGAAGCGCCGGCGGATGCCCGCCCCGTCTACGGGGCCCTGAACTTCCGCGGAAGCCCGGTAGGCGCCGCGCCCCGCTTCGGCTCCGCGCACTTCCGTCTCACCGCGGACGCCCTGCCCCGCACCACGTTCTGCTACCCGGACAGCTACCTCGAACCGGAGTCCTTCGGCGTCGCGGACCGCATGTCGTTGATCGCGCTCGCAGAGGCCGACGACCAGGACGCCTTGGACGACTACATCGAGGCGCAGGTCCACGCGCCGGTCCGGCTCGACCGGGATGTCGCCGCGCTCGTACTCGACCCCAGCCATCGCGACACCGATGTCGAGGCGGCCGCCGAGAAGCTCCCCTGTGCCATCGAGTGGCACGCCGGCTTCCACCTCACCGTCGACGAACTCCGCCGCTACCCCGACTACCGGGGCCAGGCGTACGTCGACCTCGGGGCGGCGATCGCCGTCGCAGGCGTGCTGACCCCGCGCGTCATCGGCGATGCTGCCCGCTCCGGCCGGTACGACGAGCAGGCGCTCAAGCGGGTGTGGCACTACCTGGCCCGATACGGGCAACGCGCCTGAACGCAGAAAAGCCCCGCACCGAGCCGGTAAGGGCTGGTGCGGGGCTTTCCCACAATGATTGTTCGGCGGCGTCCTACTCTCCCACAGGGTCCCCCCTGCAGTACCATCGGCGCTGAAAGGCTTAGCTTCCGGGTTCGGAATGTAACCGGGCGTTTCCCTAACGCTATGACCACCGAAACACTATGAAATTCGAACGCTGGCTGCAATCACAGCTGTTCGTTATTTCAGAACTAACACAGTGGACGCGAGCAACTGAGGACAAGCCCTCGGCCTATTAGTACCAGTCAGCTCCACCCGTTACCGGGCTTCCACATCTGG